>CAMJXD010000134.1 GCA_946409635.1 uncultured Prevotellaceae bacterium | reverse complement strand
AACACGAGTTCTTCAAAAATATCGCTAATTTTGCACTTGCTAGTTGAACCTGCGCCCTCTACAGACACAAGTTGACCTGAATAAAAAAATGAAAAAAAACTTGCCAGTTGCGGGAAGAATGTGTAACTTTGCGGCGCTAAAAAATGAAAGGGGGTTGTTTAACCTACTGTAATAAATTGATAATCAACACATATCGCCCTGATTGACATCGCTTGGCTAGTGGCTCGCCAGCGATGTGCGATGTGATATAGAGCCGCATCCCAATTTTGAAGAAATTCAACAATTAGCAAACAAATAAAACATTTAAAACCAAAAAAACAAACTCATTATGATTATTGTTCCCGTAAAGGAAGGCGACAACATCGAGCGCGCCCTTAAGAAATTCAAGCGTAAAACTGAAAAGACTGGTGTCATCAAGGAACTCCGTACCCGTCAGGCATTCCAGAAGCCCTCGGTTACCAACCGTCGCAAGATGATGAAGGCTGAATACGTTCAGCAGCTGCGCAACCGCGAGGAGTAATACCGCCTTTTCGTCGCAATATCTGGTCAGGAACGTCAAAAAAGGACGTTTCTGACTTTTTTTTGCCCTAAAATTTGCATTTTACACAATTAGTTGCTAATTTTAGCAGCGCAAAGCGATACATCAGGCCACTATGGCCTGTGTCGCCAGTTACATGATTGTATGCCTGCCACTAACGCCACCATAGAACGCTTCCTGCAACACCTGCGACTCGAGCGCAACCTGTCCTGGAGAACCGTCGACCTATACCGTCGCGACCTGGGTCAGTGGGCTGCTCACACGACTGCCGGTGGACAGCAGCTTGATCTCGCGACGGTCACGACAAGCGACATCCGTGAGTGGCTCATCACGCGCGCCGGTGAGGGCGACTCGCCAGGCACTCTGCGCCACAAGCTGCAGGCTCTGCGGGCCCTTTACCGCTACCTGCTGCGCATCGGTCAAGTGACGGCCAATCCTGCTGCCCAGGTCGAGCTAGCCAAGATGCCCAGGCCCTTGCCCAAGTTTGTCCGCGAGAAGACCGTCGACGACGTCATCGGAGCCGAAGTCGACCTTCGTGACTTCAACCAGGTGAGAGACCGTCTCATCATCGTCCTGTTCTATGAGACAGGCATCCGCCTGAGTGAGCTCATCACGCTGCGCGACGGCGCCGTCGACCTCACCAAGCGCGAGCTCAAGGTGCGAGGCAAGCGCGACAAGGACCGCATCGTCCCCTTTGGCGAGGAACTTGCTCAGTGGATAGGTCGATACCGTCCCCTGCGTGCCGCCGTCAAGCCTGAGTGCGACAATCTGCTCGTCACCCTCAAGGGCAAGCCCCTGTATCCATCGCTGGTCTACCATGTCGTCCATGACTCGCTGGCCAACGCCGGGGCCACGGGCAAGCTCAGCCCACACGTGTTGCGGCACACCTTTGCCAGCGTCATGCTCAACAGCGGAGCGCAGCTCAACAGCGTCAAGGAACTGCTCGGGCACGAGAGCCTCGCCGCTACACAGGTCTACACTCATGTGACTCTCAGTGAACTTCAACACAATTATCAACTGGCCCACCCACGGGCAATTAAAAAAGGAGGTTAATATGGAAATTAAGATCAATGCCATCCACTTCGAAGCAACCGAGAAACTTACCGATTTCATCAACAAGAAAGTGGACAAACTGGGTAAGTACAACGAGGAAATCACCAATGCCGAGGTTATCCTCAAGGTCGTGAAACCAGAGACCGCCATGAACAAGGAGGCTTCAGTCAAGCTCTTCGTGCCCCGTAGCGAAGACCTCTACGCCAACAAGGTCGCCGACACCTTTGAGGAAGCTATCGACAACTGCGTTGACGCCCTCAAGCGTCAGCTCGAGAAGGGACGCCGCGACAAGTAACACACGCAGCCCCAAATATTAAAGACATATCCATGCCCCCTGCCGGCTCACAGCCGCTGGCAGGGGGCATAGTTTTCAAGCAACCCCAAAAAAGAATCATTGTCCGGGAAAAGTCCCGCAAGGGGCGGCAGTAAGTCGTTGATACTCATTCTGTCACCCCCCCCCTGACGGGGCCCATTCTTTATTGGGCGTTCATTGACAGTGGCTTACCTGTAGCAGCTGATGCTGTAGGGCGAGGCCCTACATGCTACACCAACACTAAGCTTTCCCCGGACACTGATGGATTGATATGGAGGAGTTGAAGCAACAGCAGTCTTTTTTACCGGCCACCAATGAAAAAAGTATTTGAAACGATTGCGTATACTAAATATTTACACTATATTTGCAACGCAAAGTGATGGGTAGTATCCATTATTGCGCAAGACATTTCTATTAACGAGACGAAAGCGTTTTGTTTTTGACCTTTTACTGAAATTTCGCCAAATTTTTTGCACAGGTCAAAGGTAGTCTACAACGCTCCGTCGCTGGTTGCATGGTTCGCTCATCCCCCTGACCAAGGGGAGAGGGCTTGACCATAAGGCCAAGCGTAGGGGGGGGATGACTGTTCGCAGTGCAAGGGCGTTTGGCGATGCCTCAGTAAAGGT
>CAMJXD010000133.1 GCA_946409635.1 uncultured Prevotellaceae bacterium | reverse complement strand
TGGTGCCGTGGCCCAGGATGCCGCCGATGTGCGTGCCGCCGCTGACGTTGGCCGTAGCCACGCAGTCCTCAATCACATTGCCCGTGCCCTTCGCAATACCCACGATGGCAGCGGCGTGTATGCCGCCGGTAATGGTGCCTGCCACCTTCAGGTTCTGGATAGTGGCGCCGTTGATGTGGCGGAACAGGGCGGTGCCATCGTTGCTGGTGTCGGAAATGTTGGCGGTGATGGTGTGGCCGTTGCCGAAGAATGTACCGCTGAAGGGGTTACTCTCACTGGTGCCCACCATCGTCGATACGCTGATGTCATCGGTCAGCTTCACGTACTGGCCGCTGTAGGTGTTGGTGCCTTCGTTGACGTAATGGGCAAAGGAGTTCCACTCGTAGGTACTACGGATGAGGTATGGAATCGAGAGCGTGCCGTCACCCTCGAGGGTGGTGGGAGCCATGTAGTACGTGCCGTCGCAGAGGATGCCGTTCGTATATGCTTTCACCATGCCGTAGTCCTGCTTGAGCGTGCCTAGGCTGCTCGGGGTATCGTTGGTGCAGACGCACTGCGTGCCATAGGTTCCGACGCTGGTGGTCTTGTAGCAGTTAGTCACGCTGACGGAGCCATCCCACTGCCGCACGAGGTCCAGACCACCAGTGTCCTGGCCATTGGCCATCACGTAGAGGCAGTCGGTGACGCTCTTCGTGCCGCCGTTGTCGCCCCATCCGACGATGGCTCCCTTGGCCTCAGCGCCGCCGGTCATCGTGCCGCTGAAGACGCAGCCGCTGATGGCGATGTCGCTGGTGGTGCCGTGGCCCAGGATGCCGCCGATGTGGGTGCCGCCGCTGACGTTGGCCGTAGCCACGCAGCCCTCAATCACGTTGCCCGTGCCTTCCGAGGTGCCCACGATGGCTGCCGCGTGCATGCCGCCGGTGATGGCGCCCGCCACCTTCAGGTTCTTGATGGTGGCACCGTTGATGTAGCAGAACAGCGCCGTGCCCTGGTTGCCGGTGTCGGTAATGGTGGCGGTGATGGTGTGCCCGTCGCCGTCGAAGGTGCCGCTGAAGGCATTCGTCAGCGTTGTGCCCGACACGGTGCCGCATTTCTGCGTCACGCTGATGTCGTTAGTCAACTTCACATGCAGGCCGCTGTAGTCGCGTCCGAGGCTGACGTTGTTGGCGAAGCTGTTCCAGTTCTCGGCATTGCTGATGATGTAGGGGTCGGTCGCCGTGCCTGTGCCCTGCGTGGGCCAGTCAGACCAGGAGTAAGCCGCGATATAGACATCCCTTTTCGGCATGGTGAACGTCAGTGTGCCGTTGATGTCGCCAGTAGTGGAAATATCGTTACCGTCGGCATCCTTGATTTCTACTCTTACCATATCGAATGTTCCGGATTTGGTGAGCGTGACGGTCTCACCAGGGCGTGTTGCAGAAGCGCCCTCTTCCCCGCCGGCACTGACCACGTAGGTGGAACTGCCCGCACTTGTAAATTTGAGGGCGTAAGGATATTTGATGGCACGGCGATAAAGACCCTTACCTCCGTCAGCATCGTATTCGCCCTGATTGAAGACATCGAAACAATTCTCCATCGTTTTTGTCTGGTAGCCTACGTATTTATTGTTTTGGGGGTAGTCCACCGAGACTTCGCCGTAGAAGGTGCAGTGCTGGACGGTGCCGTAGTTGCTACCCACGATTCCGCCCACGCCGGCGTTCTTTGCCGTGTTCTTCACGTTGCCCGTCATGCAGCAGTATTTGACCGTACCATCATTCCAACCGCAGACACCACCCAAATCGGCATAGTGATAAACGTTCCAGTGATCACTTTCCACGTTAGCGCTCACCCAACAGTTTTCTATCGTGCCATTGTTATGGCCGCAGATGCCGCCCACCAAGCGCGAGTTGCCGCTATAGATCCTGCCGTCCACGCGAAGATTCGTGACCAAACCATTAACCACAGCAAACAAGCCCTGGTAGTTGTCGGTGGCACCATCTATTTTGAGGCGGATGGTGTGGCCGTTGCCGTAGAAACGCTTGTAAAACCTTTTCTCCTCCCAATTAGTGCCAAGAGGTATCCACGTTCCAGCTGTCATATCGACATCGGCGTTCAGTATGAAGTTCACCTCACAACTGGCCATACTAGCTGTTGAACCAGGCACAAAAGGAGGCCACGGCAAATTATAAAATTCATAAGTGGGACCAGGCTTGTAGTTTTGCATTACATAGGCGAGTTCGGCCGCCGAGTTAATTGTTACATTATAATCATAATCATAGTAACCCGACGGCTTTTTCGTCGTCACGCCGTCCCACACGTCAAAGTTTTGTGCCCACGCTCCCTGCACCACGGTGCAGAGCAGGGCGAGCGTCAGAAATAGTTGTTTGATTCTCATATTGTTGTTTGTTTTATTACGAATAATCATATTATATTTTATTCCATACAATAGTTGTTACATTCATGGTGAACATGTAGCGGTAGGTGGCAGAGCGGGCACCTACAGATGCGGCATCTATACCATTGTGTACCGGGTCGTAGGGACGGCCGCAGT
>CAMJXD010000132.1 GCA_946409635.1 uncultured Prevotellaceae bacterium | reverse complement strand
GCCCTGCAGCAGGCCGTCGAGGGCGGCGTGTCCCACATGTGCACCCTGAGTGCACTGCAGATGCACCCCCATGCCGTCATCATCGCCGACGAGATGGCCGTCGACGAGCTCAAGGTGAGCACCTACCGCTACTTCAAGGACATCGAGGCCGCTAACCTTGACCCCGATTCTTTCCTGTAAAGACTTAAGAGATCACCAGTCAATAAAATCGAAATGACGAGGGCCTGGATCTTGTCCGGGCTCTCATCATTTTTGGAATCTAGTAAAATAAAAAAAAGCTGCTCGGGCCTATCGGCGGGAACAGCTTCAAACGTTTTTGTCTGTAAAGCTCTTGATTACTGCTGGTCACCGGCAACGGTGGTGTCAGCGGTAGCAGCTACGGTGGTGTCAACGGGAGCGGCAACGGTGGTGTCAACGGGAGCAACCTCCTCGGTCATGGCGGCGGTGGTGTCCTCGGTTACCTCAGCCTGCTCGGCGTTGTTACCAGTGCAGGAAATCATGCTAACGCTAGCGATTACGGCAAGAGCCAAAACTAACTTCTTCATTTCTTTTGTAATTTTAAATAATAAAACAATTAATTATCTGTTGTTAAAATCGCTGCAAAATTATAACAAATTTCTCACGTGCAAACTTTTTTGGAGAAATTTTTCAAAGATTTATAAAAGCAATTTTCATCGGTTACAATTTTTCTTTTTTAAAAGTACTGATAATCAGATAAATAAGAAAACGGATGCCATGGGTATGACATCCGTTAAATTTTGTTAATAGCAGCCTTGGCGCTATGTGGGGTCCTGCTTTTTTGACCCTGAATCAGTTGCTGTACAGGTAGCGCTTGATGCTGCGTTTAGGAGTCTTATCAAACTCGGTTGCCATCAGCTGTATCTTGGCTATGCGCTCATAGGGGGCTACCAGCTTGTTGAGCTCGGTGCGTATCTCCTCCATCAGGGCAGGTAGCTTGTCGCGGGTGACGCCCAGCTGGTCCATCGAGTCATAGTCGGGATATACCAGGGCCACCAGTTTGCCCTCGCGCATGACAACCAGGCTCTCGCTCACGTAGAGCATGTTGTTCAGCTTGGCCTCAATCTCCTCGGGATAGATGTTCTGGCCGCTCGAGCTCAGCAGCATCGTCTTCAGTCGTCCCCTTATAAATAATGTGCCGTCGGCATTGAGCGTGCCCATGTCACCGGTGTGCAGCCATCCGTCCTCGTGCAGCACCTTGTCGGTGGCCTCGGTGTTGTGGAAGTAGCCTTGCATGACGTTCTCGCCTCTGACGCAGATTTCGCCCGGGATGTTCTCGGGGTCGTCACTCAATATCTTGCACTCCATGATGCCAGGCAGGATGCGTCCAGCACTGTGGGGCACAAACTCACGCCACGGCGTGTGGCTCACCAGCGGGCCGCACTCGGTCATGCCGTAACCCACAGTGAACGGGAACTTGATCTTGTAGAGGAAATCCTCGACCTCGGCATTGAACGGGGCACCGCCCACGATGACCTCCTCAAACTCGCCGCCGAAGGCCTCGATTAGCTTGTTGCGTATCTGGCTGTAGATGCGCCTGTCCAGATAGGGGACTGCCAGCGCCCAGCGCAGGGCGCCCCTGCTGATCATGGGCACAATCATCTTGGTGTAGATCTTTTCAAGCACCAGCGGCACGGTGAGTACCAGATTGGGCTTGATCTCGGCCATGGCCTTGACGAGAATCTTGGGAGATGGGATGCGGCCCAGCAGCGTAATGTGTGAACCCACGGCAAGCGGCGTCAGCATGTCAAATGCGCACCCGAAGGCGTGTGCCAGCGGCAGGAAGGCCAGCGCGCGCGAACCCCTGAAGTGAAGACCCGAGTTGATGCCATACACGACGTTGCCCGCCAGATTGTTGGCCGTGAGCATCACGCCCTTGGAGAATCCTGTCGTTCCCGAGGTGTAGTTGATCTCGACGAGTGCTTCGTTGGGTACCTCGGCAAAGTGGATGTCGTTGCGGTAGAAGCCCTGGCTGTATTTCTCGTTGAAGGCATCCTCCAGGCCTTGTTTGGCCTTGCTAATCACGTCTGAGCCCTCTTTCTCGGCCAGCAGACCCATGTCCTCGATCTGGAACACGGCACGCACGCGGGGCAGCTTGTCAAACTCCAGGTTTTCCCAGATGTTCTTGCTGGCAAAGAGCATTGTGGCCTCGCTGTGGTTGATGATGTGCTGGGCATCGGCCGGATTGAACTCCTGCAGGATGGGTACAATGACCGCACCATAGGTGATGGTGGCCATGAAGGCCGTGATCCAGTTGGGGATGTTCTTGCCGATGAGGGCGATGCGGTCGCCCTGCTTAACGCCGCAGTTCTGGAACAGCAGGTGCAGCTTGGCTATGTTGCGGGAAAAGTCGCCATAGGTGAGCGTCTCGCCGGTGTTGTAGTCGGTTAGTACAGGCAGTTCCCAGTTGTCGATGAAACTGCGCTCATAAATCTTGATCAGGTTTTCCTTCATCATAACGATAACGGGTTAATTAGCTGCAAAGGTAATAAAATTAATCCATTTTCACCTATTAATATAAAATAATTGTGGTAAATAAAGGCCTGTGGAAGTTCAAATAAGAAGTGCGAAAGGTTCTCCCGTTTGTGCGTTAGCCCT
>CAMJXD010000131.1 GCA_946409635.1 uncultured Prevotellaceae bacterium | reverse complement strand
CAATTTAGACTGCTATGACACTGAAATATCTTATCCAGAAAGAGTTCCTGCAGATAAGGCGCAACACCTTCCTGCCCCGGCTCATCTTCCTCTTCCCCATCGTCATCATGTGTGTCATGCCCTGGGTGATGAGTATGGAGGTGCGGAACATTGTGGTGGATGTGGTCGATAACGACCGCACGATGTCGAGCCAGCAGCTCGTCCACGACATCGAGGCAAGCAACTACTTCATCTTCCACGGACAGCAACCCACCTATCAGGCAGCGCTTGCCGACATCGAGACCGGAAAGGCCGACGTGGTGCTGGTGATACCACAGGATTATAGCCGCGACCTCACCATGGGTCTGCAGCCGCAGGTCCTCATCGCCGCCAATGCCGTCAACGGCACCAAGGGAGCGATGGGCTCGGCCTACCTGTCGCAAATCGTCACCGCCCATGCCCTGCCCGAAGCAGCCACCATCCAGTCGAAGGTGTCCACGCTCCTGCTCTACAACAAGCACCAGAACTACAAGGTCTTTATGATTCCCGCACTCTTTGCCATCGTGATGATGCTGATGACGGGCTTCCTGCCTACGCTCAACATCGTCGGCGAGAAAGAGGCAGGCACCATCGAGCAGATCAACGTCACCCCGGTCTCGAAGTGGGCATTCATCCTTTCCAAGCTCATCCCCTACTGGCTCATCGCCCTCTTTGTCATCACCGCCGGCCTGTTGCTGGCATGGGGGCTCTACGGCATCACCAGCAGCGGTCCCATCTGGCTCGTCTATGTGCTGGCTATGTTGCTGGCGCTGTTCTTCTCGTCGTTCGGCCTCATCGTTTCGAACTATTCCGACACCATGCAGCAGGCGGTCTTTGTCATGTGGTTCTTCGTGGTTTGTCTCATGCTGCTCAGCGGCCTCTTCACGCCGACGCGCTCCATGCCGCATTGGGCCTATCTGACCACCTACGTCAACCCGATGCACTACTTCATCGACGCCATCCGCACCGTCTTCATCCGAGGCGGCACCTTCCAGGCAGTCGCCCATCAGATTCTCGCCCTGCTCTCCATCGGCCTCATCATGGCCTGCTGGGCGGTACAGAGTTACAAGAAGAACAACTAACTTAGAAAAGCCGAGATAGCAAAACATTGCTTCTCGGCTTCTTTTGTCATAGTTTTGGCATTTTATATTATCCTTTTCTCAAAAATATGTTTACCTTTGTAACGCACTTTTAATTAATTAAAAACAAGTAACCAACCTTCTTAAACCAATCATCATGAACATTCTCATTCTACAAGCCTCTCCAAGGAAAAATGGCAACACCGCATGGATGGCGGAAGAGTACAAGAAAGCTGCCGAGGCAGCCGGACATCAGGCAACCATCGTCGATGTGGCTCACAAGAAGATAGCAGGCTGTCTGGCTTGCGAATATTGCCACACCAAGGGAAATGGCGCTTGTATCCAGAAGGACGATATGCAGGACCTCTATCCACTGATGGCCGAAGCCGAAGTACTCGTGCTGGCCGCTCCCATCTATTACTTTGCACTCAACGCACAGTTGCAGGCTCCCATCGACCGCATGTATTGCGTGATGAAACCTGCCAAGCTGCAGAAGATGGCATTGCTCATCTCCAGCCACTCTCCCGGCGTCTATGAAAGTGCAAAGGCCGAGTACCGCGACCTCTGTGGCTTCTGGGGTGCTACCGACACCGGCACAGTCACCGCCATGGCCTCCGAGCAGAAGACCGACGAGACAAAGGCCAAGATTGCCGCCATCGTAGGCAACCTTTAAGCAAAACACGAACTCCAAAGCGTTTTCCATCCTGCTTTGAACAGCTTCAAATGGACGGTGCTGGCCGACAATCGCGCCAGCGATCCACGTCTCGAAACCGAACATGGGCTGAGCATCCTGTTGGAGACCACACGCCATCGCGTACTGCTCGACACGGGAGCCAGTGACCTCTTTATCCGCAATGCCGACCGTCTGGGCATCGACCTCAGCGAGGTGGACTATGTGTTCATCTCGCATGGTCATGCCGATCATGCGGGGGGCTTGCGTCATTTCCTGAACATCAACTCGAAAGCACGCATCATCTTCTCGCCCGATGCGCTGAAGGGGGAGTATTTCTCTAAGCGCAAGTTTCTGCACAGCATCACGACCATGTGGCCCACTTTGCCGCAAGAGCGGTTGCTGCTCATCAGCCAAACCTGCGAGATTGATGAAGGCCTTCACATCATCGCCCGCATCCCCCAATCCCATCCTTTGCCCAAGGGGAACGACATGCTCTTCGTCCGCAATGCTGCGGGTGAATACCTGCGCGACGACTTCCGTCATGAACTGGCACTATATGCCGACGGGCTGCTCTTCACCGGCTGTGCCCACAGTGGCCTGGAGAACATCCTCGCTGCCTGTCCTTGGCCCGTGGAGACCGTCATCGGCGGCTTCCATCTGCTCGACGGGCAGGAATCCGACGACGAACTCATCGCCCTCGGGAAAAGACTAAAAGAAAAATATCCCCAGACACAATTCTACACCAGCCACTGCACGGGTGACAGGGCTTTCCAACGGCTTAAAAGCGTTATGGGGCCACAACTTGATACATTTATTTAACTCATTCCTATGAAAGTCAAAAAAGGTTACGGATGGACAGCCGTCTATGACGA
>CAMJXD010000130.1 GCA_946409635.1 uncultured Prevotellaceae bacterium | reverse complement strand
TTACTACACCGTTAATGGTGTGAAGAACGCTTCCGACATCGTTTGGCTCTATGAGAAGCACGTGGGTGTCGACGAGCTCAATGCCGACAAGACCGTTGCCAACGTTCGCTACTTCAACGTTGCTGGTCAGGAGATGGCTCAGCCCCAGGGCATGACCATCATGGTTACCACCTACACCGACGGCACCAAGAGCGCTGTTAAGGTTGTGAAGTAATCATGCCTCTACCGTTGAGCGCCTCGAGTCTCTATCGCGGCTAGCTCACGAGACAATTCTTTAAAGGGCGGCTTCCCCGTTGTGGGAGGCCGCCCCGTTTTTTCATTCACCTCTCACCACGCATCCCAATCAGTCCAATAAGCCCCCGATTCGCCCAATTATGATGGATGGAAAGCAAAATAATGCCGCCGGATTTGGTTGATTGGAAACAATCATCTACTTTTGCACTCCCGTTTCGCCTGCATCGGCCGGTAGCAACTGGACCCGGGCGACACGGGACATTTACTGATTGACCGCCATTGACTCGAGTTTCCAGTATACCGTAAGCCGAACAGACTTGGTTACTAAACTCATGTTTTTAAAAAATTGCTTTAAAACAAATATCAACACGTAATGACTAAACTCTCACTAGTACTACTGGCAGGACTGGCCATTGCCATGAACGCCAATGCCGCTGTCCAGTTTGACGGACGCCCCTTCTCCACCCATAAGCACCGCACCATCATGACCCGATCAGCGATGGAAGACCTCATCAAGCAAGAGCCACGCCTCATGAGCGTCATCAACGAGCAGCCCGACGGCGAACTCAAGGCCTATGACCGCTCGGGCGAGGGTGTGAACTATAACAGCCAGTATGGCTTCCTGCCCACCGAACAGGGCGGCAAGGCTTTTGTCGTGTTTGCCCCTGACGGCAACACCGTCTACATCAAGGACCCCGTGTCAGGCATCAACAGCGGTGCATGGGTCGAGGGAACCCTCCAGGACAACACCATCACCGTGAATCTGGGACAAGAACTTTACTATGACGACAGCTACGAGGCCAGCATCGTGCTCGCCTGGGGCTCAACCTATCTCACCGACACCGTTGACCAGCAGGGCAACCCGATACGCGTCCTCAACTTCAAGGCCGACGAGCAAGCCACCCAGGCCAGCTATATCATCGAGGGCAACACCATCAGCCTGCAAGGCTCACAGGGCGACATCTATGCCGACGGCGAGACGGCCTTCCTGGGCACGGGACTGAGCGCCATCTGGAACGATAACGGCGAGTGGGCCGGCTCCATCGACTGGAAGACCGTGATGGTCGAGCGCGCCGAGTATGTGGGCCACGACGTGATCACCGGGCAGCCCGCAGGCAGGCTCCAGACCCTCATGCGCTCGGGGTACCTGGTGGGCGTGAACAACTGGTACGACACCTACTACTTCGACATGCAGCAGGGCAAGGTCAATGTCGTGTGGGGTGACGACGGTGACTGCTATATGCAGAACCCCTTCTGCCTCAACGCCTACGACACGTGGGTCAAGGGCCACGTCGACGGCAACATCATCACGGTGCCCATGGGTCAGTACATCTACGACAACGTCGAGGGTGAGTATGGCTACATCATGGCTTGGGGCCGCATCGAGGTCGACGAGGAGGGCTTTGCCCGCGAGATGATTGACCCCGAGGTCACTCACGCCGTGTTTGCCTACGATGAGCAGGCCGGCACAATCACCCTGACTGGCTGCACCACCGAGATTCCCGTCGACAACGAGGGCAACATTCTCACCCCCAGTGTGATCGAGGGTCTGATGTGTGTCAACACCGACAACATGACCATGGTAGAGCTCGACTTTGGCACCCAGGCGAGAAGCTTTGAGCTGGTTCCAGCCGTTCCCGCCGACCCCGTGGCCATGAACTGGTATGACTGCGGCAGCGAGGGCGGATTGACGCGATTCGACTTTATCTTGCCCACCACCGACGTCGACGGCAACCCCATCGACCAGGAGTGCATGAGCTACAGCATCTATCTGGACAACGGCAACGGCGACGAGGTATTCACCTTCGACGCGCTCAACTACCACTACGACCTGGTTGAAGACATCAATGTGATTCCTTACAGCATCTTCAACAAGGGCTTCGACTTCTATCCCAGCCACGTGTACTTCTACCGCACCAACAGCGAGGGCTTCGAGCCTCTGTTCACCCAGAACATCGGCATCAAGGTCTATTATACCGTCAGCGGCCAGACCAACGAGAGCAAGATTGCATGGCTCTACGCCAAGCAGGGCGGCATCGACGAGGCCACAGCAGCCAGGGTAGTGGCCAGCGTGCGCTATTACAACGTGGCCGGCCAGGAAATCACCAGGCCCCAGGGCGTGACGATTCAGCTGACCACCTACACCGACGGCAGCAAGACCGTAGCCAAGGTCGTGAAATAATCCACCCCCTGAGCGACGCTTGACAGCGACCCAACAAGAGTAGCGGCGCGTGCAATTGCACTCGTCGCTACTCTTGTTGGCATAAGTTGCGCAAGCTGATAACGATATAGCAATTGACCCTGCGTTGAAACGATTCTACATCAAACCGTGCTACGCACGGGAAATCAAAAGAAAATTAAATTTTCTTGTTTTCCGCAATGAGACACCCTGAAATCCATCGGAGAGCAAAGGGTAT
>CAMJXD010000129.1 GCA_946409635.1 uncultured Prevotellaceae bacterium | reverse complement strand
TCATATTATTTAATAATGTGAAATTGTATTATTGCAATAATTCGACGTGACCTAAGCATTCCTTGAGGACCTTGATGGCGATGGGCGTGGCTACGGGAGCGTAGTGCGAGAACGACATCGTGCTGGTAGCGCGGCCACTGGTGATGTTGCGCAGTGCGGTGACGTAACCGAACATCTCGGCGAGCGGGGTGCTGGCCTTGACGATGCGGGCGCCGCTGCGCGCGCTCTCCATGCCCTCGACCTGGGCGCGACGCTTGTTGAGGTCGGCGATGACGTCGCCCATGTTCTCCTCGGGGGTCACTACCTCGAGCTTCATCATGGGCTCGAGCAGCACGGGGCGTGCCTTGCGGCAGGCACTGCGGAAGGCCTGCATGGCACAGAGCTCAAAGCTGAGCGAGTCGCTGTCCACAGCGTGGTAGCTGCCGTCGATGACGGTCACCTTGAGTCCCTGGACGGGGAAGCCGGCGAGGACACCGCTGCGCATCGCGCTCTTGAAGCCCTTCTCGATGGCGGGCATGTACTCCTTGGGGATGTCGCCGCCCTTGACCTCGTTGATGAACTGGAGGCTGCCGTCGAAGTCTTCGTCGATGGGCTCGACACGGCACTCGATGTCGGCAAACTTGCCATGTCCACCGGTCTGCTTCTTGAAGACCTCATGGACGGTTGCAGCCTGCGAGATGGCCTCCTTGTACGATACCTGGGGCCGTCCCTGGTTGCACTCGACCTTGAACTCACGACGCAGGCGGTCAAGGATGATATCGAGATGGAGCTCGCCCATGCCGCGGATGATGGTCTGGCCAGTCTCCTCGTTGCTCTCGACCTGGAAGGTGGGATCCTCCTCGGCAAGCTTTGCCAGTCCCACTGCCATGCGGTCGAGGTCGTTCTGGGTCTTGGGCTCGACAGCGATGCCGATAACGGGCTCGGGGAAGTCCATGGCCTCGAGGGCGATGGCTGTATCCTGGCTGCTGCACAGGGTGTCACCAGTATGCACGTCCTTGAATCCCACTCCGGCGCCGATGTCGCCGCAACCGATGACCTCCATAGGGTTCTGGCGGTTGCTGTGCATCTGGAACAGACGGGAGACGCGCTCCTTGTGTCCGGTGCGCACGTTGTAGATCTGGGTGCCGGCATTGAACTGTCCTGAGTACACACGGAAGAAGACCAGGCGGCCGACGTAGGGGTCGGTAGCAATCTTGAACACAAGTGCACACAGGGGCTCCTCAAACAGGGGCTTGCGCGTGATGACCTTGTCGGGGTCGTCGATGGCCGTGCCGCGAACCTCGCCGGCGTCGGCAGGGCTGGGCAGATAGGCGCAGACGGCGTCGAGCAGCGTCTGCACGCCCTTGTTCTTGAACGAGCTGCCGCACAGCACGGGCACGATGTTGCGACCGAGCGTGGCCTTGCGCAGTGCGCTCTTGATCTCATCGACCGTGATGGCCTCGGGGTCATCAAAGTACTTGGTCATGAACTCGTCGTCAAACTCGGCGAGCGACTCAAGCATCTTGTCGCGGTACTCAGCAGCCTCGTCGACCATGTCGACGGGGATGTCGGTGGTCTCATACTCGGCACCGAGTGTCTCGTCGTGCCAATAGAGGGCCTTCATCGTCACCAGGTCAACGACACCCTTGAAGTTCTCCTCAGCACCGATAGGCAACTGAATGGGGCAAGGATTGGCCCCGAGGACCTCGCGGATCTGGCGCACCACGTCCAGGTAGTTGCAGCCCACACGGTCCATCTTGTTCACATAGGCGATGCGGGGCACCTCATACTTGTCGGCCTGACGCCACACGGTCTCGCTCTGGGGCTCCACGCCTCCCACGGCGCAGAACGTCGCGATAGCGCCATCGAGCACACGCAGGGAGCGCTCCACCTCCACGGTGAAGTCGACATGCCCCGGAGTGTCGATGAGGTTGATCTTGTACTTGCTGCCGTCATAGTTCCAGAACGCGGTGGTGGCGGCGCTGGTGATGGTGATGCCCCTCTCCTGCTCCTGCTCCATCCAGTCCATGGTGGCGGTACCGTCATGAACCTCGCCCATCTTGTGGGTAAGGCCCGTGTAGTACAAGATCCGCTCCGATGTGGTGGTCTTGCCGGCATCGATGTGTGCCATGATGCCGATGTTGCGAGTATATTTCAGTTGTGCGTCGGTGCCCATTGTCTAGTTCACGTCGTCGCTAAATCAGAATCTAAAGTGAGCGAATGCGCGGTTAGCCTCGGCCATGCGGTGCATGTCCTCCTTGCGCTTGAATGCGCCACCCTGCTCGTTATAGGCGTCCATGATTTCGGCAGCGAGCTTGTCGGCCATGGTTTTGCCGCCACGCTTGCGAGCGAAAATGATCATGTTCTTCATTGAAACCGACTCTTTGCGGTCGGGGCGGATTTCGGTGGGCACCTGGAAGGTGGCACCACCCACGCGACGGGACTTCACCTCCACCTGAGGGGTGATCTTCTCCAACGCGGCTTTCCAGATTTCGAGAGGGGTCTTCTCTTCACTAGCCATCTTCTTGCCCACGAGATCCAGGGCACTGTAGAAGATACGGTAAGACGTGTTCTTCTTACCATCATACATGAGGTGGTTGACGAACTTGGTTACACGAACGTCACCGAACTTAGGATCGGGAAGGATGATCCGTTTTTTTGGCTTAGCCTTTCTCATTTTTTTAACACAGTTGTAGTTTTAAGTCTGCTTGGTTGTCTTTTGCTTTGTTCTTCAACGC
>CAMJXD010000128.1 GCA_946409635.1 uncultured Prevotellaceae bacterium | reverse complement strand
GCACGGGCAACAAGTGGAACGTCTATCCCATGTATGACTTCGCCCACGGCCAGAGTGACTACTTCGAGGGCGTGACCCACTCGATATGCACGCTCGAGTTTGTGCCTCACCGCGACCTCTACGACTACTTTGTCCACGAGCTTGCCGGTGAGAGCGCCAGCGAGTACTGCCCGCGACAGATTGAGTTCAACCGCCTGAACCTCACCTACACGGTGATGAGCAAGCGCAAGCTGCTGCAGCTCGTCAAGGAAGGCCTCGTGGCCGGCTGGGACGATCCCCGCATGCCCACCCTGTGCGGCCTGCGCCGCCGCGGCTACACGCCCCAGGCCATCAAGAACTTCATCGAGGACATCGGCTACACTAAGTATGAGGCCCTCAACGACATCGGCCTGCTGGAGCACAACATCCGCGAGGAGCTCAACCACCATGCAGGCCGCGTGAGCGCCGTCCTGAACCCCGTCAAGGTCGTTATCACCAACTACCCCGAGGACAAGGTCGAGATGATGGAGATGGACAACAACCCCGAGCAGGAGAACGCCGGCAAGCACCAGATGCCATTCTCGCGCGAGATCTACATCGAGCGTGACGACTTCATGGAGGAGCCGCCCAAGAAGTTCTTCCGCCTCACCCCGGGCAAGGAAGTCCGTCTCAAGGGCGCCTATATCATCATGTGCACCGGATGCACCAAGGACGCCGACGGCAACGTCACCGAGATCCAGTGCACCTACGACGCCGACACGCTGAGCGGCAGCGCCGGCAGTCAGCGCAAGGTCAAGGGCACCCTGCACTGGGTGAGCGCACGCCACTGCGTCGACGCCGAGGTCCGTCTCTATGACCGCCTGTTCGCCGTCGAGAATCCAAGCGCCGACACCGAGCACGACTTCCGCGAACTGCTCAACCCCGACTCGCTGCGCGTCATCACCGATGCCAAGATCGAGCCGTTCCTGGCCCAGACCGCCCAGGTGGGCGACACCTTCCAGTTCCAGCGCATCGGCTACTTCACTGTCGATCAGGACTCCACTCCAGGCCACCTCGTCTTCAACCGCACCATCGGCCTCAAGGACAGCTGGGCCAAGCAGCAGGGCAAGTAAACCACTTCTTATTCAAGTCGGCAATTGTGCGATAGCGCTTTATCAACTTGAAAGATAATCACGATAGATAGTGCCAAGCAAAAAAAACGGTTTTTGCTTGGCACTACGCTTGACTTGCATTATCTTTGCATATTGTAAACCATTAAAAATGACTCCAACCAAGGAACAAATACAGCAAGCCCGTGCACAGCAGGAAGCCGATATCGTTCAATGCCTCAAAACATTGAGCAATGGCGGGCTCATCCTCTACCCTACCGATACCGTGTGGGGCATCGGCTGTGACGCGACCAACGAGGAAGCGGTGAAAAAAGTATATCGGCTCAAGCAGCGCGACGACAGCAAGGCACTCATCGTGCTCATCGACAGTGCCGACCACCTGGACCACTATGTGGTGAGTGTGCCCGACATCGCACGCGAACTCGTCGACGTGGCCGTCAAGCCATTGACCATCATCTATGAGGGGGCATACAACATGGCGGCCAACGTGCTCGGTGACCAGGACAGCGTGGGCATACGCATTCCCAACGACGAGTTCTGCCACCGCCTGTGCGAACGATTCGGCAAGCCCATCGTGTCCACCTCGGCCAACGTGAGCGGCCAGCCCACAGCCAAGACCTTTGCCGACATCGATCCGGCTATCGTCAACGGCGTCGACTATGCCGTCAACTACCGCCGCAGTGACACCTCCAGCCGCGCCCCGTCCAACATCATTCTGCTGGGACGCGACGGCACCTTCAAGATCATACGTTAATTCCACCGGGTGACAAAAAGGGAGATATATAGATAATGAGAATCAGGCTAGACATCAACAACAAGGCCCACCTCCAGCGCATCAAGTATGTGGCAGGAGATTTCGTCATGTCTAACCTGGCCTGGTTCACTTACAACATCGTGCGTTACCAGACGGGGCACGTCGTCGGCTGGCCCTATCTGGTGAGCTACCTCAAGAGCGACATGGTGCTGCTGGGACAGCTCGTGTTCCCGCTGCTCATGATGGTGACCTACGCCTTCAGCGGCTATTACAACAACGTGTGCCGCAAGTCACGAGTGCAGGAGCTGCTCACGACAATGGCCAGCGCCGGCATCAACACGCTAGTCATCTTCTTCCTCGCGCTCATCAACGACGTCATCGGCGTCCGATTCAACGACTACAAGATGATTTTCATCTTGTGGGCAATGCTGTTTGGCTTCACCTATCTGGTGCGCGCAGCCATCACCAACAAGGCCTCACGCGACATCAAGTCACGCAAGTGGACGTTCCCCACGCTCATCATCGGCAGCGGCTCGGCAGCGGTGGCCTTTGCGGGCAAGCTCAACCGCCGGCGAGAATCGATGGGCTATGAGATCAAGGGCTTCATCAATATCCCCGGCGAGAATCCCGTCAAGGACAACCCGTTGCCCTGCTATGACCTGGATCAGATTCAGGAAGTGTGTGACCGTGAGGGCATTTGGGAACTCATTGTCGTCCCCTCGCGCGACGACACCCACCAGATCATGAATGCCATCAACAAGCTCTTTGTCCTGGGACTGCCCATCAACATCTCTCCCGAGCAGTTCAACATGATGCAGACTCCGGTGCGCATCTCGGACCTCTACGGTGAGCCGCTAGTCAACATCTCGCGCAGCGGCATGAGCGACAGCGGCAAGAACATCAAGCGAGTGC
>CAMJXD010000127.1 GCA_946409635.1 uncultured Prevotellaceae bacterium | reverse complement strand
GAAAGGAAACGAAAGTAGGTCAGAAAACTTTCGTTTCCCGACCTACTCGATTTTTCTTGACAGATTTGTGCGAGCATGTTATGCCGACTCTAGCGTGATGACATGGATAGTGTCGATGCACATGTCTTATTTGTTGGGACTCATTGATGGCGGTTACCTCAGGATAGAGGCGTTGCCGTCGAAGGCGCAGATCTCGGCGGCAAGGTGGTTCATGTTGTGGAAACGGCTATAGTCGGTGTCGGCAGGCACCCCGTTGACGGCTGCCATGGCATCGAGTCCCCATGGCGCGAGAATGAGCAGGCTGCCATTAGCGCAGGCCTCAAACCGCATCCGCTCGGGTTTCCAATAGGCCGAGATGGGCTCTTTCTGGATATGGATGAGGGGATAGCCGTTCTTGAGGCATTCGTTTTTTATCATCAGTTCGCCGCGTGAGATGCCGGGGGTGACTATCACGGTGGCCCCCTGCATGATGGCATCCAGCCATTGCTGATGCTGGCGGGCGAAGTCGGGCGTGGTCTCGTAGGGTTCCCTGGTGACGGGATGCCGGCGGTGGCATTGCACCTGCACCTTGCCGGGCCACCGCAGCAGGAACAGGTTGCCGAAGATGCCATAGTCGCGCTGCCCGATCTGGACATGGAGGCTGCGCTGCATCAACTGGGGCAAGGCGCGGCGCAAAATCGCGCGGCGCGGGTTATCGTGGACATAGGCAATCATGGCCTGGCGGTGTCGCTCGTCGAGACACACCGTGTCGTCATAATTGTCATCGAAAAGTGGTCGCTGCTCGCGGCTTACCAGGGTGTAGTACTCCTGGCGCTGCCGCTTGGACATGGCGCGGATGAGTGAGCCCTCGTTGTCGTGGAGGCGGGCCTTCTCGCGCAGCCATGCCGGGGCTTGCGGGCTGTGGCAATCGACCGAGATCGGTCGATTGATGGAGTGGCCGTGTCCCTGTTGCCGCTGCCAGTGGCTGGTGCATGCCGCCTTGAAGGCCTGGATGATGTCGCCCAGGCTCCATGGCATGGGCTCGAGCACTTCGAGCACACCATGGAAATGGTCGGGCATACAGATGCAGGCGTGAACTGCCACGCGATTGCCATGAGCCGCCTGTTTCTCGGGTGTGGCTTCCCACTCCTGCTTCACCGCTTTGCCCAGCGGTGACAGCGCGACCTCGGGGTGCCTGACATCATCACCCAAGCGTCCAAGCAGCGGCAACCTGTCGCTCACAACAAGCGTGATGAGATAGGTGCCCCTGCCGTAATAGTCGTGACCTGGGTTGCGGGGGCGATAGGATGTATTTGTCATGCCTCCTGTTATTGTCTTGAACGGGAGCCGTGTGGTTTAGTGGTCGGGCATGTAGATGTCGGCATCCACATCGGGCATGTTATTCTGAATCTGAATCCCTCCAACGACGACCACTTCACCCGTACAACTTCCTTTCGATTTGAGGGCGATGACGACACCTTCATCGGCCGTTATCGCTTTTACCTTGTATTCTTGCGTCTCGTATCCCACATAGGAGATGACGAGTTGGCTGCCCTTGGGCACGCGGATGGCGAAATTGCCGTCGATGTCGGTCGCTGTGCCGAGTTTGGTCCCTTTGAGGATAACGGATGCGCCGATGGCTTCACTCTTGTCATCCATATCGATGACTTTGCCACGCACCACGACTGCTGTGGTGTCGCCCGGGGCGGCATCGACCAACCGTGGGGTGGTGGGTCGCTGGGTGGTGGCTTGGGGAGTGTTGGGTACCGCCTGTTGTGCATGCATCGGCATCAATGAGGCCGCCCCCAGGGCCAGCCCGGCGAGTGCCACTTTCTTGCCCTGGGCGGTGCGTCTGAGCAACTGGCGCTCGATGTAGCGCAGTTCGCTCTCACAAGCCGGACAGGTGCCGGAGCAGTTGCCCTCATGGGTGCAGACGGCCGGCGTGTAGTCGATGTCATTGGCCCTGGCGATGCGGCAGCGGATTTCACGCAGGGACTTGCATATCTTTTTTCCGTTCATCATGTTGGAAGCAGGTTTGAGCCGCGCTATAGTCGGGAGTTTTAGTTGGCGTAGAGCATGTTGAGGATTTCGTTGAACTGCTGCTCGCTCTTGAGGCCGTCGTTCTTGAACATGACTATCTTGTCCATGACGCGGTCCAGGTAGTCGATGCTGTCGTTCTTCTCTTTCTTGTTATAGACTTTCCAGTACTTGGTGCCCTTGAGTTCCTTCTCAAATTTCTTGTACAGGTCGCTGGTCGATGAGGCGTATTTCCAGTGGTTCTCGGTGAGTTTCTTCTTCATCTTCTCCATGAACTCCTTCAGGTCCTTGGTGTACTCGCCGTATTTCTCAATCAGCTCTTTCTTCTTGATGACATCTTTGGTTTCCATGCCTTCAAAGCTCTGGAGAGCGTCCTCGACGTCGGTCTTGTCATAGGGGGCAAACAGGACGTCGACGATTTCCTGGTCGTAGACGAGCTCATCGCGCATGGTGAATTTATCCTTGCGTATCTTGATTTCGTTTTTCATCTCCTTCTCGAGATTCTTCTTTTGACTCTCGAGAACCTTGAGCTGTGACTTCAATGAGTCGATCTTCTCCTCGAGATTGGCAATGGCTTTCTCCGTCTGCTTGATGGACTGCTCGTGCTGTTCAATCTCGGTCTCGAGCTGCTTCACGTCCTGAGCCTTGGCGCCGCTGCTTGTTGCTGCGGCCAGGACGATGGCGAGGGCAATGGCAATGATTCTGATTTTCTTCATAACGATGGATTGGGTTGTTGGTTTTTGTATTTATCAAGAGGCAAAGGTAGTAAAATGTTTTGAGTTTCGGGTTCGGTGTCCTCGGTTTTTTGTCGAGGGTGGGGTATAGAAAGCGAAAGTGCGCTTTTTCACAAAAGCACACCATCTTCATAACCAAAATTCAAGTATATATGTTCTT
>CAMJXD010000126.1 GCA_946409635.1 uncultured Prevotellaceae bacterium | reverse complement strand
TCACCTCCTGGCACATGGCCTTGATGTCCTCGAGGACGTCGGCCCACATGCTCTTAGGAATGTACATGCGCGATGCGGCCGAGCACTTCTGGCCCTGGAACTCAAATGCGCCGCAGAAGGCTGCCGTGGCAACCGCCTTCTTGTCGGCACTGGGGTGAACAAAGATGAAGTCCTTGCCGCCGGTCTCGCCCACGAGGCGGGGGTAGGAGATATACTGGTCCACATTCATGCTGGCCTGCTTCCACAGCGACTTGAAGGTGGCCGTGCTGCCAGTGAAGTGGATGCCGCTGAAGTACTTGCTCTGGGTGGCAACCTCGCCGATGAGGGCACCGCTGCCGGGCAGGAAGTTGATCACGCCGTCGGGCAGACCGGCTTCCTTGTAGAGCTGCATCAGGTAGTAGTTGCTCAGCAGGGCAGTGGTCGAGGGCTTCCACAGCGCCACGTTACCCATCAGCACGGGCGTCATGCACAGGTTGCTGGCAATCGAGGTGAAGTTGAACGGGGTCACTGCCAGGATAAAGCCCTCCAGCGGGCGATACTCGGTGTGGTTCAGCTGGCCCACGCCATCCTTGGGCTGCATGCCGTAGATCTTGCTGGCATAGTGCACATTGTAGCGGAAGAAGTCGATTGTCTCGCAGGCCGAGTCGATTTCGGCCTGGTAGATGTTCTTGCTCTGGCCCAGCATCGTGGCGGCATTCATGATGGGACGGTACTTGGTGGCCAGCAGCTCGGCCATCTTCATCACGATGGCGGCGCGAGTTGTCCAAGGGGTGCGGCTCCACTCTTTCCAGGCATTCATGGCTGCCTCAATGGCCATCTCGATGTGCTCCTTGCCCACCTTGTGGTAGGTGGCCAGCACGTGCTTGTGGTCGTGAGGACAGGTCACTTGACCGGTGTTGCCGGTGCGGATTTCCTTGCCACCGATGATGATGGGGATATCAACCACGAGATTGCTCTGGCGCTCCAGTTCTTTCTCGAGGGCTACGCGCTCGGGCGAGCCGGGCATATAGGCCTTCACCGGCTCATTGGCGGGAAGGGGAAAATTGATAACAGCGTTATTCATTTCTTGATGATTTATTTTGATTGTTGGTAAAGGGTGCTTGTTGTAATAGCAGATTGGTTGGGCACCGTAGGTAGCGGGGTGCTCAACCAATCCTGTGAATGCTTTAATTATCCGAACATCTGCTCAAAGGTCTTCTTGATGATGGCGATGGCCTCCATGAGCTCGTCCTTGGTGATGCACAAGGGAGGAGCAAAGCGGATGATGTGGTCGTGGGTGGGCTTGGCCAGCAGACCGTTGTCGCGCAGCTTCAGGCAGATGTCCCAAGCGGTCTTGCCCTCGACGGGCTTGGTGACGATGGCGTTCAACAGACCGCGACCGCGCACCTGGACGATAAACGGTGAGTTGATCTTCTCAATTTCCTCACGGAAGATCTTACCCATCTTCTCGGCGTTCTGGACCAGTTTCTCGTCCTTGACCACCTTCAGGGCCTCGACTGCCACGCGTGCTGCCAGCGGGAATCCGCCGAAGGTCGAGCCGTGCTCGCCGGGCTTCACGTTGAGCATGATGTCGTCGTCAGCCAGGCAGGCCGAAACGGGAAGCACACCGCCACCCAGGGCCTTGCCCAGGATCACGATGTCGGGACGGATGCCGTCGTGGTCACTGCACAGCATCTTGCCCGTGCGGGCGATACCGGTCTGAACCTCATCGGCGATAAAGAGCACGTTGTGCTCGTGGCACATGTCGAAGCATTTCTTCAGGTAGCCGTCATCGGGGACAAACACGCCTGCCTCGCCCTGGATAGGCTCGGCGATAAAGGCGGCAACCTCCTTGCCGTGCTCCTCAAGCGCCTTCTTCAAAGCCTCGGGGTCGTTGTAGGGGATGCGGATGAAACCAGGGGTCAGCGGGCCATAGTTGGCATAGCTGTCCGGGTCGTTGCTCATGGTAATCACGGTCACGGTGCGACCATGGAAGTTACCCTCGCAGCAGATGATCTTCACCTTGTCGTTGGGGATACCTTTCTTGACAACACCCCAGCGGCGGGCAAGCTTCAGAGCCGTCTCCACACCCTCGGCACCGGTGTTCATCGGCAGCACCTTGTCGTAGCCGAAGTAGGAGTGCATGAATTTCTCATATTCACAGAAAGCCTCGTTATAGAAAGCACGCGACGTCAGGCACAGCTTGTTGGTCTGGTCCTTCAGCGCCTTCACAATGCGGGGGTGGCAATGACCCTGGTTGACGGCAGAGTAGGCCGACAGGAAGTCAAAGTACTTCTTGCCCTCGACATCCCACACATAGATTCCTTTACCCTTCTTCAGGACTACGGGCAGGGGATGGTAGTTGTGTGCGCCATAGCGCTCTTCCATTTGAATGTAACTCTTGGTTTTGGCGCCCAGGGGATTGGGCTTGCTTAGATCCTTCTTAGAGGCTTTAACTGATGGTTTTTTCATTGATTCAGTTGTTTAGTAATATAAGTTAATGATAAAGATTATTTGTCGTTGCAAATATAAATTATAAATATGAAACTCCATAATGCTTTTACATAATTTAACTAACATCGGCCCGATTGTACCTTTTCACCGAAGATTACCCCGTGCTATGGCGCTAAGCTCTTTTTTATCAATTCAATTTAAGTTTCTAAAGTGTCCAAATCACTTTAAACTTGAGGATTAGAGATGAGTGATTTGTGATTAGAGAACGCCTGAAATATCGAGTAAACAACGACCCTGTGGAATCGTTTTAAGGTTTTTGAAGTCAAAAACTTAGCGTCTTAGCGGCTTGGCGTGAGGTCACGGCTCAGCGGAAAATTAGCGGGGGCAAGCATGAGGTCGAAAGACCTCGCCAAGGCCAGCGGCCTTGACTTGAGGCAACCCCAGGGCGCACTGGCCGAAGGTCAGTGTGGCCTGGGGATCGAGA
>CAMJXD010000125.1 GCA_946409635.1 uncultured Prevotellaceae bacterium | reverse complement strand
CCGGTGTACTGGGGTATCTCGCTGAAATCGGGGAAGGCGCACCACTGGCCCTGTTCGTGGGCGATGATGGGCGACTGGTTGGGCTCGGTGGCCTTGTAGTTGCGGGGGAAGGCGATCTGCGAGGCATAGTCGTCGTCGGAATGGGGCGCGTGGCTGTTCCAGTCGAGTCCGCGGGCACCGCCCTTGACATGATACTCGGAGCCGTCGTCCCAGGCCCAGCCGCCGCCCACGGAAGCCCCGCAATAGACCTTGGTGGAGTCGTACTGCCGCATGGCCGCTACCCAGTCGTTGCAGTAGCTGACCCAGTCGCCGGCGGGCTCGTTGCCGGCAGCCATCATGAGGAATGAGGGGTGGTGGCCGTAGGCGTCGATGATGCGGCGCGACTCACTGAGCAGGTACTCGTCGATGACCTGACCGCGACGGAGGGCCACGCCATGGTTGGGCCACGAGGGACCCTCGGGCTGCAGGTAGATGCCCACGCGGTCGGCAGCGGCGAAGGCGGCCTCAGGGGGACAATAGGAATGGAAGCGGACGTGGTTGAGCCCGTACTCACGGCACTTGAGGAAGATGCGCGTCCACGAGGCCTCGTCGGCAGGGGGATAGCCGGTCTCGGGGAAGCAGCAGTTCTCGACCGTGCCGCGCAGCCATATAGGCTGACCGTTGAGCAGGAACTGACGGCCACGGACGGCGATGTCGCGAACGCCGAAGGTGACGGTGAGCGGCTGGCCGCGGTGGACGAGGGTGCGGGTGTAGAGATAGGGGTCGGTCTCGCTCCAGAGGCGCATGCTGTCGCCCAACAGCATCTCATGAGGGGTGCCGTCGACCATGATGGTGACCTTGCGGGCGGCAATATCGGGGATGACGCGGATGACGGGGCGCGGGACGACAGTGAGCTCGATGCGCCCGGCAATGCCGTTCCAGTTGCCCTGCGTCTGGTCGGTGACGCTGTGGGAGTCTTGTCCCACGCCGACGTTCTCGATGCCGTTATAGACATCGATGGCGATGGTGTCGGTGCGCCCGGGGCGGATGAAGTCTGTGACATCGTACTGATGGGGCGTGGAGAGCGACAGCTGGCGACCCACGCGGCGGCCGTTGACATAGACGGTGGTCTCGATATGGGGCCGCTCGAGGAAGAGCACCACGCGACGGCCCCGCCACGAACGGGGCACGCGGACGGTGCGGCGATACCAGGCATGGCCCACATAGTGGGTGGCGGGCGTGAGGAAGAACGGGAACTTGACGTTGCCCTCGCGGCGGTACTGCTCCATGTAGGGATTGAAATAGTAGGAGGAGTCGTAGGTGGAGCCTGTCCACACGGTATGTGCCGTGACGGGGTTGCCCTTGCCGTTGGTGAGCATGGAGCCGGGCAGGGTGACGTGGTCGTTATAATGGGGAGCATCGCCCATGGCGAAATCCCAGCGGCCGGAGAGGTCGACAGACTGCTGTGCGAAGAGGGGGCAGCAGAGGAGCCATGCGACGATGGCCGGGAGCAGACGGGAAAGACGGTTCATAGTTGAGCGGGGTTATATGCACAATGGCGGAGTATGCTGCAAAAATAGGCATTATTCCTGAAACGCGCAAGAAAAAAGGGCGCAATCGTGAGCCTGTAAGGAAAAATGATGCGAGAAGCATGGGGGGATTATCGGAAAATGTAGTATATTTGCAGCAGAAACTAAAAACCTGTAAAAGATATGCAAGACAGCAACCGACGCTTCATCTATTTCATCTGCCTGGTA
Organism: uncultured Prevotellaceae bacterium; assembly: GCA_946409635.1. GTDB lineage: Bacteria > Bacteroidota > Bacteroidia > Bacteroidales > Muribaculaceae > Sodaliphilus. The sequence continues at coordinate 1,205 of CAMJXD010000125.1, read as the reverse complement.
TCGGCCATGGGCGGACTGCTCTTCGGCTACGACTGGGTGGTGATTGGCGGTGCAAAACCCTTCTATGAACTGTATTTCGGAATTGGCGACTCGCCGCTGATGCAGGGCGTGGCCATGACGACGGCCCTGGTGGGCTGTCTGGCGGGTGCCATGGTGGCAGGAGCCGCCGCCGACAGGTACGGCCGCAAGCCGCTGCTGACGGTGGCCGCCGTGCTGTTCACGGTGTCGGCCATTGCCACGGGACTGTTCAACGACTTCACGCTGTTCAACGTGGCGCGCTTTGTGGGCGGCATCGGCATAGGCGTGGCCAGTGCCCTCTCGCCGGTGTATATCGCGGAGGTGAGTCCGAAAGAGATACGCGGACGGATGGTGAGCATGAACCAGATGGCCATCGTGATAGGTATTCTGGCCGCACAGATAGTGAACATGCTGCTGGCCAAGGACACGGGCGTGGCCGAGAGTCAGGCGTGGAACAGGGAATGGGGCTGGCGCTGGATGTTCTGGGCCGAGACGCTGCCCGCGGCGCTGTTCCTGGTGATGAGTTTCATGATACCGGAAAGTCCGGTGTTCGTGCAACTGAAGAAAGCCAGGGGCAGCGACAGGATGAAGGAACGCAGCGAGCAGGCGGGACTGAAGGAACTGCTGCAGCCGAAATACAGCCGGATGCTGCTGCTGGGACTGATTGTGGCGGTGTTCCAGCAATGGTGCGGCACGAACGTGATTTTCAACTATGCGCAGGAGATATTCACGGGTGCCGGCTTCGATGTGGACGGAATGTTCATCAACATCGTGATAACGGGCATTGCCAACGTGATATTCACGCTGGTGGCCCTGTATGTGATTGAGCGATGGGGACGCCGCACGCTGATACTGATAGGTGCCGGCGGACTGGGACTGATATACCTGACGCTGGGCACGTGCTACTACATGCAGGTGACGGGCGTGATGATGGTGGCCCTGGTGGTGGCAGCCATCTCGGTGTATGCCATGACGCTGGGTCCCGTGACGTGGACGCTGCTGGCCGAGATATTCCCCAACCGCATCAGGGGCGTGGCCATGGGCGTCTGCACGTTTGCCCTGTGGGTGGGATGCTGCACGCTGACGTTCTCGTTCCCGTCGATGAACGCCTCGCTGGGCAGCAGCGGCACCTTCTGGGCCTACTCGCTGATATGCATCTGCGCATTCGTGTACCTGTGGCGCAACTG
>CAMJXD010000124.1 GCA_946409635.1 uncultured Prevotellaceae bacterium | reverse complement strand
GCAACATCAAGGAAGACAGCCTGGAGAACATCCTGGCCAGCGACAAGGCCAAGGAAGCGATGGAAAAGGTGCGCAACTGCAAGCGCAACTGCACGTTTATCGTGACCGAACGCCACGACATGGTGCGCCGTCCCTGGGTTCCCATCCTGTGGGTGCTCAAGAACAAGTGGCGCATACACAAGGGGCAGGACTTGAGCTGGGAGTGATGGAGTTATGAGGAATCATTCCCCCTTGCGTTCCTACTCTTGAAACACTAAACAGAATGAAATGAAGACGATAGCAGTGATCGGCACTCGTGGTTTCCCTGGCATCCAGGGTGGTGTCGAGGCTCATAGCTATCATCTATATACTCACATGCAGGACGTGCACGTGAGAGTGTATCGCCGTCGCGCCTACCTGACGGCCCAGTCCTCGCAGACCTATCCCAATATAGAATATGTCGACCTGCCCTCGACGCGCATCAAGGGCTTTGAGGCCGTGTGGCACACACTGCTGAGCGTGATACACATCCTGTTTCACAGGCCTGACGTAGTGCATATCCATAACATCGGTCCCGGGATGTTTGCCCCACTCGTGCGTCTGATGGGGCTGCCGGTGGTACTGACCTACCACAGCCCAAACTACGAGCACAGCAAGTGGAATGCCCCGGCGCGCTGGCTGCTGCGGCAGTGCGAGAAATTGTCGCTGCGTTACAGCAACCGCGTCATCTTTGTCAACCGCCACCAGATGGAGAAATGCGGCGCACTGGACAAGAGCGTCTATATCCCCAACGGCATCGATGCAGTGACGCGCAGCCAGTCGACATCGTTTCTTGACAAACATGGCATCGAGCCCGGAGCGTATCTGCTGGCCGTGGGCCGCCTCACGCCCGAGAAAGGCCTTGAGTACCTAGTGGAAGCCGCGGGCCGACTGCCCCACGTCAGTCAAGTCGTCATTGCCGGAGCCAGTGACCATGGCGGCAGTTACCGCGAGAAGCTTGAGAGGCTTGACGTGAACAAGAAAGTCATTTTCACGGGATTCACGAGCGGCGAAGACCTGCGCCAACTGTACAGTCATGCTCGAGTGTTTGTCCTGCCTTCGGTCAACGAGGGATTCCCGATGGTGCTGCTCGAGGCCATGGCCTACGGGCTACCCGTGCTGTGCAGTGACATACCCGGCACTCGCCAAGTTGAACTGCCCGCACAGGCCTACTTCACCGTAGCCGATGTTGATTCACTCACAGCCAGTATCAGCCGCCTGCTTGACACTCACGAGAGCGGCCCGGTGCATTATGACCTTGAAAAATATGACTGGCAGTCCATTGCCGCCGCCACGCGCCAGCAACTCCTAAATCACGACCAATAGAAAACGGCCAAGAAAGTCACCGGTTCAGCCCTTGAGGGCCGTCGGGGTCAAGCACGACAGGCATACCCCACTGGGTATTGAGCCAGTCAATCTTGCTGTGGATATACTGCTTGAACTCCTGCTTCTGCCAGTCAAGGTCATAGTCGGGCCAGCGCTGAGCATTGGCCGCTATTGCAGGACGGATAGATTCCACAAAATCGTCGATGAACTTGTCCAGGTTCATGCCATTGAAGTCGGAACCGTAAAACTCCCGCCAGCACTTCTTGACCTCCAACTGAAAGTGAGTGAACTTGGACATCTCCTGAATCCAGTGGGCATGGGAGAACGTGGGTTGCTCATAGAAGAAGTAGCACAACGAGTCCACGCCATAAAGAGCTGGTCTTACAAACGAATTGCCGAAGTCCCATACCGGGCCGAACATAAGCTTGGTATCCTGGCCACGCTGCTTGTGCATGAACACGCTGCCCGAGAAATACTCCAGGTCATCCATGATTTCCCCCAGAATATAGTACCTCACCAGCGTGTCAAGGTCGATATACTTCTCCCACTCGGTACTCAAGACGTCATCGGTCTGGATAGCGACATTGGCATCGGTGAGAAACCGCGTGATGTAGTCGTGTTGCTGCTGGGACAGCGAGTCAGGGTCGGAGATACAGAAGCAGAGCATGTCATCCCAATCATATGGATCCTTGTAATGTTCCTGGATGTAAACCATGGGACCGTCGAAGGCGTTGAGTTCGATGAGCCAGCCACCCGTGATCAGGTCAGGGTTGGTCTCGCCACTCTGCTGCTCCTCAATATTGACGCGATTTTTCCCCACCCTGATCTTCTCGGTGAGGAAATACAAGCCGATGTACTGGCCGTTGAGCACCACCTCGACAGGCTCCTGAGCAGGTGTATAGGACAGACCTATGCGGCGGCTCAGCTCAAAGCCCACCGTGTTCTTGAGTTTGGCTAAGCGATCGTCGGCATGGGCCAGTAGGCAGAAGTGCCGATTGCTCTTCATGCCCAAGAGCGGATGCTTCTCATCCAGCTTGATGCGGAATGACTTCTTATCCAACGACCAGGTGTAGTTGCCGCGCCCCTTGATGAGCATGCCCAACGGATGCTCGGCCGATCCGATGGACTCAAAACGCTCAATGCCCATATTGTCAAGCCACCAGAATGCTTGGAGGTAGTCCTCTTTCTCCTTGCCGTAGATATTGCGGTGCCCTTCGGTGTTGATATAGAGCACGGGCGCCGTTCCCGAGCAGGAAGGCATGGGTGGCAATGAGTCGCCCATGACACCATCGATGAGCATATTCAGGTCGGCTACATTGATTTCCTTGTCATCGTTGATGTCGGCCGCATAGCTATAGAACGAGTGATACTTGGCTGCGTTGCAAATCGAGTCGATGAGCGCATTCACATCAGAGACGCCCACCTCCCAGTCGCAGTTCACGTCACCGCGTGGACGCAAACCGGTTTGTCCGAACATCGATATGCCGGATAACAGGATTGCCACGACACATAGAGTCAAACGTGTTCTCATAGTGAAGCTGATTAGAGTTAATTGCTTTTCCAATATAAAAACGTGATAGCCGTGGGTTTATTGCGCCAACATCATTGTTTGTCACCACGGTGGATAGCTATCATCTTGCGGGCACAGGCCACGTTGGTCAATTCCTGGCCCTCCCGCACGCAGGCGTCATGCATCTTGT
>CAMJXD010000123.1 GCA_946409635.1 uncultured Prevotellaceae bacterium | reverse complement strand
GTCTGGGCCTGCTTCTGCACGCGGCTGATGCGGCTCTCGATGGTCTCCAGGTCGCGCAGCTGCAGCTCCAGGTCGATGACTTCCTTGTCGCGCACGGGGTCCACGCTGCCGTCCACGTGAGTCACGTTGTCGTCGTCAAAGCAGCGCAGCACGTGGATGATCGCGTCGGTCTCGCGGATGTTGCCCAGAAATTTGTTGCCCAGTCCCTCTCCGCGGCTTGCTCCTTTCACCAGGCCTGCAATGTCGACGATTTCTACCGTCGTCGGAACGATGCGCGCAGGGTTCACCAGCTTGGCAAGCTCGTTCAGGCGCTCATCGGGCACCGTGATCACGCCCACGTTGGGCTCGATGGTACAGAAGGGGAAGTTGGCCGACTGCGCCTTGGCATTCGACAGACAGTTGAACAGGGTTGACTTGCCCACGTTGGGCAACCCTACGATTCCACATTGTAATGACATAAGCTATATCTCGTTTTTTTGTTTTGTTCCAGCCTGCAAAGGTACACATTTCCCTACACACTGCCAAATTAATTCGGTGCTTCACCTCAGGGCGTGACGTCGGCTGGCTCGGCTTATAACTCCCGATGCTACACTATTGCTGCCCTGATGTCTTGTTCACCGGGCCCAATTATTTATACTTTTTTCCGTTTTAAGCAATATCCAGCCAATAATTGCGTTATTTGGTTAAATGGACCTCACTAAGCTGAGACATATTGCATGGATGATGCTGTTGATTCTGGCCTGCGCTACAGTGCAGGCCCAGGATAATGACATGATTCTGAATCGTCCCTATGCCGACACCAAACGGGTGCACTTCGGCTTCTCTGTAGGTATGAATTTCCAGAACATGGCCATCACTAACAACGGCTTCGTTGCCGAGGGTGGCTTCGCTACTGCCGGCGGGGAAGAATGGTATGCCGACGTGCCTGCCATCTCTCCTGGCTTCAGTGTGAATGTGCTGGCCGACTATCGCATAGCCGAGCACTTTAACCTTAGGATTTCACCGGGCCTCTACTTCGGCAACAAGATGGTCCGCTTCCTCAACCATCGCGGTGATCCCGAGTGGGCGGATCAGTCACACTACAAGCGGAGTCAGAATGTCAAGTCGACCTACATCGTCGTGCCTGTTGACCTGAAGATGAGTGCCAAGCGTTATCACAACATACGGCCCTATTTCACAGCTGGCGCAATGTACACGGGCGACCTCGCCAAGGACCGTAGCGAGCAGTTCAAGCTCAAGAACAGCGATGTGATGCTCACCGTGGGCATGGGATGTGACTTTTATATGCCTTTCTTCAAGCTCTGCCCCGAGATCAAGTTCTGCTTCGGACTCAATAACATTCTGGACCGCAACCGTCCCGACCTTGAGGACAACCCCGAGGAAATGCGGTTCACCCAGAGCGTGAGCAAGATCAAGAACAATATGGTGGTGGTGACCTTCTTCTTTGAATAATTAAGATGTAATGACAAGTAAGTCTCTCGACATATCTCGCTTGCTGGCCGCAATGACACTATGGGTCGTTGTGGCTCTCGCCGCTTGGGCGCAGTCTGACGCGGCCTTCTCTCACGCTTGGATGTCAAGAAGCTATTACAATCCTGCCGCCGCTGGCGAGGAGAACGCCATTCACCTCACCGTGGGCTCGCGCATGCAGTGGGTCGATTTCAAGAGGGCTCCCATGACGGTCTACGTCTCGGGCGACATGCCCTTCAAACTGCTCAGACATCGTCTGGGACTGGGTGTCAAAGCCGAGTTTGAGCGCATCGGTCTGTACACCAACACGCGCATCGGTGCTCAGCTGGCCTACAAGAAGCGCTTTGGCAGGAAGACGCTCAGCATCGGTATCCAGCCGGGTGTCTTCTCTCAGACGTTCCGTGGCAAGGAAGCCATCACGCCGGGAGGACAAGACAGTCAGGAGAACGATCCCGCAATTGTCACGTCTAACGTCTCTGGTACCGCTTTCGACGCCAACGTTGGCGTCTTCTTCTCGGCTCCTCATTACTGGGCCGGGTTTGCTGTCACTCACATCACTGCACCGGGCATTGAGCTGAAAGCTTCGCGTGAAGCGCAGGAAATCTTCGAGTTCAAGGTCAATCGCTCCTATTATTTGATGGCCGGTGGCAATATTCCGATTAAGAATTCGTTATTTGAAATACAGCCCTCGGGCATGTTCGCGCTTTATAACAACATGTGGACGGCCCAGGCTGCCGCGCTCGTCAGGTATAACCGCATGCTCAACATCGGTGTCGGTTACCGGTGGAAGGATGCGGTGACGGCCTTCATCGGCGTGAACCTCAAGGATGCCTACATCGGCTATGCCTACGACTATCCGGTCTCGGCCATCAGCAAGTCAACCTTCGGCAGCCATGAGGTGTTTGTGACCTATAACGTCAAGCTCGACAACCGAGAGAAAAACAAGAACAAGCAAAAAAGCGTACGCTTAATGTAACAATATGAAGAAACTAGTTTTGATACTATTGGTCGCCATGGCGACTGTGTCCTGCGGGTCGATTCGCAAGGGCGGCAACAGCGGCGGTGAAGTCACCGGCGTCGGCGCTATGGTGTTTAACGAGACCACGCCGTTTGGCATGGTGCTCGTTGACGTGGGATCAATGCGTGAGGGACCCAGCGAGAGGGACTCGATATGGGGAATCGACTCAACTGCCCACGGCATCTCGGTCGATGCATTCTGGATGGATGAGATGGAAGTCAGCAACTCCAAGTACAAGCAGTTTGTCTACTGGGTGCGTGACTCCATTATCCGTGAGCGCCTCTACGACCCCAACTACGGCGGCAACGAGGAGTTCAAGATCACCGAGGACAAGGAGGGTAATCCGCTGCCCGTGCCCCGCCTCGACTGGAGCAAGGCCATCCCCTGGAAGAACCCCAGCGAGGACGAGGAGCGTGCCATCGACTACGTCTACCGCATCAATCCCATCACCGGCATCAAGGAACTCGATGCCTCCAAGATGAACTATCGCTTCGAGGTCTATAACCTCACTGAGGCCGCCAAGCGCAAGCACCGTTTCGACCCCACGCGCCGTGACTATAACACCGACCACGAGGTCGACTACACTGCTCCTACCATCAGCAAGGACACGGCCTATATCGACGACGATGAGCGCATCGTTCGCCAGACCATCACCAGGCCTTTGCAGAGCGACTACGACTTCCTCAACACCTACATTGTCAACATCTACCCCGACAC
>CAMJXD010000122.1 GCA_946409635.1 uncultured Prevotellaceae bacterium | reverse complement strand
TCGGCAGGCAAGGCGTCGGGACGCATGGCCCGCAGCTGGCCGACATACTCATCGGCCATCTTGGCCAGCGAACCGCCGCGCAGGGGTTCCATAACGACTACCTGGATGCCTGCTTTCTCGAGTTTGTTATACAAGTACTCGGCATCGGCGTCCTGTCTCCATCCCTCCTTGTTGAGGGAGGCATGGCGCCAGTCGAGGAAGTTCATCTGAATCTGCACAAAGTCCCAGTGGTACTTGTCGTTGTGGTCGATGAGCCAGTCAAACACCTTTACATCGCCATGATAGGAGAAGCCCAGGTGGCGGATGCGGCCCGCCTCGCGCTCGCTCACAAGGAAGTCGAGCAGGCCATTATCGATGAAACGGGCATTCAGGTTATCCATGCCGCCCTGCCCCACTCCGTGCAGCAGATAGTAGTCGATGTAATCTACCCGCAGCTGCTTGAAGGAGTTCTCATACATCTTCTTGGCCTCGTCGAGCGCCCACAGGCGTTCGTTGTAGTTCGACATCTTGGTGGCCACATAGTATTTCTCGCGGGGATGTCGGCTCAGGGCCGCACCGGTGATGCCCTCGTTGAGGCCGCCGCCATACATCGGGGCGGTGTCAAAGTAGTTCACGCCGCGGGCAATGGCGTAGTCCACCAGCTGGTTGACCAGCTCCTGGTTGTCACGGGGCAGGCGCATCATGCCGAAGCCCAGCAGCGACACCTGCTCGCCCGTGCCGCGCTGCACGCGGTAGGTCATGCGCGCGGCCTGGTCGGGCGCAGTGTTTGCTTGTTGACTGCTGCTGGTCGTTCCAGCCAAGGCGTTGAACGGCTCCAGTGCCGCCAAAGCCGCAGCCGAACCGGCGGCGATGCCCAGCCGGCGAAGGAAATCACGTCTGTTAATGTCCATCGTTGTAAAGATTTAGTGGTTACTACAGGTGCAAAAATACAAAAAAATTCTTTCTTTCAAAAAAAGCATGCGGGAAAGCCAGTTGGGTGTTGACTCTCCCGCATCATTTGTGCGTGTATTCTCAGGAAATACAGTTTCTTAACAGATCAGTTTTCAGTTGTCAGTTGTCAGTTGTCAGACATTTCTGACTTACTGGATCGGGTTGTTCTCGGCAAAGATGGCCATGCGCTGGTCCAGGATGTCGTACTGGTGGTCCTGGATGAACGAGGTGCACACGCGCAGTCCCTCCTGCCAAGAGCCGGTGGTCGCCAGGCAGATGGCGCTCACGCCGTAGTACATCAACTCGCGGGCCAGCTGGCCGCTGGTCATGTTGCCGTAACCGATGGTGAAGTAGAAGCCGTCGGCGATGGGCTGGTCGCCGTCCATGCCATAGACGATGCGGAAGCCGTGACGCGTGAAGATCTCCTTCAACTTGTGGGCACGCTCGCCGTAGACGATGACGTCGTCGCGGAAGTCATACTCGCCGTTGCTGGCGGCATCCATGATGGCAGCCAGGGCATACTGGGCGCTGTGGCTCGTACCCGATGACAGGGCATACAGGGTGCGTGTGATGAACACCTTGCCGAAGGGCAGTCCGTCGTAGCGGGCCGACAGGTCGGGATAGTGGCGGTTGAAGATGGCCGGGCTGATGCAGGCCATCGCAATGCGCTCGCCTGCATAGGAGAAGGCCTTGCTGCCACTGATGTGCATGATGTAGTTGTCGGTATACTTGGCCACGGTGGGCTGGAAGGGCGGCTGGAAAGGCTTGCTCAGGTCGATGCGGAAGTCCATGGCAAAGTAGGCCAGGTCCTCAAGCACGATCACGTCATACTTGGTGGCCAGCTCGCCGATGTCCTTGAGCTCGTCCTCGGTCAGGCAGATCCATGCAGGGTTGTTGGGGTTGCTGTAGATCAGGCAGCACACGTCGCCCTTGCTCATGTACTCCTCGAGCTTGGCTCGCAGCTTGGGACCGCGGAACTCGTAGATGTCAAACGTCTCGTAGGGGACGTCCTGGATCTCGAGCTGGAGCTTCTGAACGGGGAAACCGGGGTCGATAAACAGGGCCTTGTTCTTCTTCTTGTTGCTCTGGGTGATGGTGAGCAGCGAGGCAAAGGTTCCCTGCATCGAGCCGACGGTGGGCACGCAGCACTCGGCGGGCACGTCAACGTCGATAAACGCCTTGATAAAGCGCGAGGTGGCCTCCTTGATCATGGGCTCGCCAGGCAGGGCGGGATAGAGGCGGGCACAACCGTTCTGCAGAGCCTTGATCTGGGCATCGACGCCAATCTGGGCAGCGGGCAGGCCGGGGATACCCATCTCCATCTTGATGAACTCCTGGCCCGACTCGCGCTCGGCGCGTTCGGCGATGGCTTTCACCTCACGGATGGTGGCGTTGGCATAGTCCTGGATGCCATACTCGTCAATCGCGCGGTCGATGACCTCGCGGGCAATGGGGGTAGGTCTCATCGCTGAGCCTCCTTTCCGATGGCAAGTGCCTTGAGGTTAGCATCGACAACGGCGTCGCCCTTGCGTCCAAAGACACGGCGAATAGCGTTCTCGAGCTTGTCATACTCGATGCCCAGAGCCTTCTGGGCAGCACCCAGCAGGATGACGTTGGCCGAGCGGGGAATGCCGTTGTCCTGGGCCAGCTGCTCGATGTCGAGGACGATGACGTTCTTGACCTTGTTCAGGTCGGCCATCACCTTCTCAACCTCGGGATAGTTGGGGATGTTGACAAAGGGCTTGCTCGAGGTGATGATCCAGCCCTCCTTGCTCAGGAAGGGCAGATAGCGCAGGGCCTCCATCGGTTCCATCGAGATGATCACGTCGGCCGAGCCGAGGGCAATCAGGTCGCTGTTGATGGGGTTGCTGCTGATGCGCAGGTTGGACTGCACGTCACCGCCACGCTGCGACATGCCGTGTACCTCGGCCTGCTTGATATAAAGATTCTCGTGCATGGCTGCTTCGCCAATCACGGTAGCGATGGAGAGGATACCTTGTCCACCCACGCCGCACAAAATGATATCAGTTTTCATTGCTTTGCCTCCTGTGCTTTCTTTTGTTTGAGATGACGTTGTAATGTTTGCATGCACTCGCGGCGCGGGATAATCACGCTGGTGCCGCGGTACTCAATCTCCTCGCGCATGACCTTGGTAATCTCGGGCATGTTCTTGGGCAGGGGAACTACCACGCGCAGGTGCTCGTCGGGCAGACCCAGGCCGCGGCAGATGTCCTCAAACTTGCCGGTACCGGCCGAGTCCTGACCGCCGGTCATGCCGGTGGTGAGGTTGTCGCTGATGATGACGGTGATGTTGGCATTCTCGTTGATGG
>CAMJXD010000121.1 GCA_946409635.1 uncultured Prevotellaceae bacterium | reverse complement strand
CCGACAAAGTCTTAATGTTGGAAGCCGACAATACGTTCGGCAAATTTGAGTTCCGACCCTTGGAGCCCGGCTATGGCATCACCATCGGTAACGCCCTGCGCCGAATCCTCCTTTCAGGACTTGAAGGCTTCGCCATCTGCAGCATCCGCATCGACGGTGTGGATCATGAGTTCGCCACCATCCCCGGTGTCAAGGAAGATGTCACCAACATCATCCTGAACCTCAAGAAGGTGCGTCTCAAACGCATTGTCGAGGACACCGACACCGAGAAGGCCGTTGTCAAGGTTTCAGGTCAAAGCGTCTTTAAGGCCGCCGATATCGGCAAGATGCTCAGCGCATTCGAGGTGCTCAACCCCGAACTTGAGATCTGCCACATCGACCCCGCTAGCGGTTTCCAGATTGAACTGTCCATCAACAAGGGCAGGGGATACCTCAATGCCGAGGAGAACCGCAACGCCAACGACCCCATCGACGTGATTGCCATCGACTCCATCTACACGCCCATTCTCAACGTCAAGACGGCTGTCGAGAACTTCCGTGTCGAGCAGAAGACCGACTACGAGAAGCTCATCATCGAAATCACCACCGATGGATCAATCCACCCCAAGGACGCTCTCAAGGGCGCTGCCGAAATACTCATCCAGCACTTCCAGCTCTTCACCGACCGTGAAATCGTGCTCGATAACACCGAGAGCAACGGCAATGAGGAGTTTGACGAGGAAGTACTCAAGATGAGGCAGCTCCTCAAGACCAAACTTGTTGACATGGACCTTTCAGTACGAGCACTCAACTGCCTCAAGTCGGCTGAGGTCGAGACTCTCGGCGAGCTCGTGGTCTTCAACAAGACCGACCTTCTCAAGTTCCGCAACTTCGGTAAGAAGTCGCTCAGCGAGCTCGAGGAGCTGTTGGCCAACCTCAATCTGCACTTTGGCATGGATATCACTAAATACAAATTAGAAAAAGAGTAAAAAACGATGAGACACAATAAGAAATTCAACCACCTGAGCCGTAAGAGCGCCCATCGTGATGCCATGTTGGCCAACATGACCATCTCGCTCATCATGCACAAGCGCATCATCACGACCCTGGCCAAGGCTAAGGCCCTGCGCGTCTATGCCGAGCCCCTGATCAACAGGACCAAGGACGACACCACCGCTTCGCGTCGCCTCGTGTTCAAGCACCTCCAGAACAAGGAGGCCGTCAAGGAACTCTTCTCGACTGTTGCTGCCAAGGTCGCCGACCGTCCCGGTGGATACACCCGTATCCTCAAGCTCGGTAACCGCTTGGGTGACAACGCCAAGACCTGCTTCATTGAGCTGGTAGACTTCAATGAGGCTATGCTTGAGGCCAAGAGCCAGGAGAAGGCCGCCGTCAAGAAGACGACTCGCCGCAGCCGCAAGAAAGCAGCTCCCGCTGCTCAGGCTACCGAGGCTCCCGCCCAGGAAGAGGCTCCCAAGACCGAGGAGTAATGACATGTCAACACATCTTTCAGCGCTCTTGTCGCGATAAGGCCGCTCAAGATGGAGACTGAATAACCGACAAGAAACCCCGTCGCACGCTGTGTGGACGGGGTTTCTTGTCGTTGTGTTTCCTGTGGCAGGAGGTAAAGACTCATTTACCCCACACGTGAGGGAGCCTCTCTACTTCTTGGCTTCGACGGGCACGGCCTGGGCTTCGGCGCTGGCTGGAGCTGCCTGGGCCTTGACGGGTATTCTCATCGTCTGAGCAGGGCCCTCCTGTGACTTCATGATTTCCTCACCTATCGCGTTCATCAGCTCATCGTTGGTGTTCAGCGTGTCACCCTTGGGCGAGATGATATACATCCCCTTGATGTCCGACTCTACCGAGTCGGCGCCCGAAGTCATCTTCTCGATGATGATCGCCGTCAAGCGCTCCAGGTACTGTTTTACAGCATCGGTGTCATTCAGGGCCTCAATCTTCTCCTCAATCTGCGACCCGTCGGCCTTTTCCTGGACAAAACGATAGTGGCCCGGCTTCTCGTTGCACGAGATTACGCAGCAGCACAGGGCGGCTGCAAAGATTCCATAAATCAGTTTTCTCATCTTTTCTTACTCTTTTAATAGTCACAATCAATCCTTGATCTCCCAGCCCAGGGCGCTGGCACCCAGTACGGCTGCGTCGCTCTCCTTGAGTTCGCTGATCAGGATCTTTACCTTGCCCTTGTAGATGCCCAGCACATTACGATCGAATGCCTCCTTCACCGGATTCATGATCAGGTCTCCACTCTTGGTCAGGCCGCCAAACAGCACAAACGCCTCGGGGCTCGAGAAGTTAGTGAAGTCAGCCAGAGCCTCACCCAGGATGGTTCCCGTGTAGTTGAATATCTCCTTGGCCAGCTGGTCGCCTGCAATAGCGCAGTCATACACATCCTTGCTCGTGATCGACTCGATGTCATACTCGCGCAGCTTCGACGGCTCGTCGCGAATCTCCAGGAACTCACGCGCCGTGCGTGCCACACCCGTTGCCGAGCAGTAAGCCTCCAGACAGCCCGTGCGGCCGCAGCCACACACGCGGCCATTGGTCCGCTTCACGATCACGTGGCCCAGCTCACCGGCAAAGCCGTCGTGACCATACACCATCTGGCCGTTGACCACGATGCCGCTGCCCACACCGGTGCCCAGCGTGATCATGATGAAATCCTTCATGCCGCGAGCCACGCCATAGGTCATCTCGCCGATAGCGGCAGCGTTGGCATCATTGGTGATCAGGCACGGAATGCCAAACTTCTGGGTCACCATCTCGGCCAGGGGAATCGGAGTCGGCCACGGCAGGTTGGGAGCCTGGTCGATAAGGCCGGTGTAATAATTGCCGTTAGGAGCACCGATGCCAATGCCGTTAATCTTGCCCACAGCCTCATTGTCCTGCATCAGGCGCGTCAACTCAGTGTGCAACTCGTCGATGTAGTCATTGAAGTCACTGTGCTTAGCAGTCTTGATAGAGCTGCTGGCAATCACATTGCCGCGAGCGTCCACGATACCAAACACGGTATTCGTCCCGCCCATGTCGATTCCGATTACATAAGGTTTTGCCATGTTCTTGGTTTTAATTTTATAGGTTGATAATAACAGTTCATTTCATACTGAATGGGCAAAGGTAATAAAAACTTTTCACTTTATTCGAAATGTCACCCAAAATGTTTATCTTTGCCATGAAAACCGACAAATGCACAAAAAACACAAGCTAATAGACGATAAGGAACTACATATGATGATAAATATCAGGAAACTTGAAGCGGAATTGTGGGAATCGGCCGA
>CAMJXD010000120.1 GCA_946409635.1 uncultured Prevotellaceae bacterium | reverse complement strand
ATCGGAGCCTATAACGTGAAGCTGGCCAACGGCCGCCGCATCACCTTCCTGGATACCCCCGGTCACGAGGCGTTCACCGCCATGCGTGCCCGTGGTGCCAAGGTCACCGATATCGTCATCGTCATCGTCGCTGCCGACGACAACGTCATGCCGCAGACGGTCGAGGCCTTGAATCACGCGTCGGCTGCCGGCGTTCCCATCATCTTTGCCATCAACAAGATTGACAAGCCCAGCGCCAATCCTGATAAGATCAAGGAAGAGCTGGCTGCCATGAACTACCTGGTCGAGGACTGGGGCGGCAAGTACCAGAGCCAAGACATCTCGGCCAAGAAGGGCATCGGAGTCGAGGAGCTCATGGAGAAGGTGCTGCTCGAGGCCGACATGCTCGACCTGAAGGCCAATCCCAACCGCAAGGCCACGGGATCGATCATCGAGTCGTCGCTTGACAAGGGCCGTGGCTATGTGGCCACCGTGCTCATCGACAACGGTACGCTCCACGTGGGCGACATCGTGCTGGCCGGAACCCACTTTGGCAAGGTGAAGGCCATGTTCAACGAGCGCAACCAGCGCATCACCGAGAGTGGCCCGTCGACGCCCGCCCTGATTCTGGGTCTGGACGGTGCACCCACCGCTGGCGACAAGTTCAACGTCATGGACACCGACCAGGAGGCGCGCCAGATTGCCAACAAGCGCGAGCAGCTGCAGCGCGAGCAGAGCCGCCGCACGCAGCACCGTGTGAGCCTGGAGGACATCGGCCGTCGTCGTGCCCTGGGTGAGTTCCACGAGCTCAACATCATCGTCAAGGGTGATGTGGACGGTTCTATCGAGGCCCTGAGCGACTCGCTCATCAAGCTGTCGACGCCCGAGGTGCAGGTCAACGTCATCCACAAGGCCGTGGGTGCTATCACCGAGAGCGACGTGACCCTGGCTGCAGCCAGCGATGCCTATATCGTGGGCTTCCAGGTGCGTCCGTCGGCATCGGCCAAGCGAGCCGCCGAGCAGGAGGGAGTTGACATCCGCATCTACTCCATCATCTATGACGCCATCGAGGAGGTGAAGAGCGCTATGGAGGGCATGCTCTCGCCCGATATCAAGGAGGAAGTCATCGGCAGCGCCGAGGTACGCCAGGTGTACCACATCAGCAAGGTGGGCACCATTGCCGGCGCGATGGTTGTCGAGGGCAAGATCAAGCGCGGCAGCAAGGTGCGCGTGATACGCGACGGCATCGTGATCCACACCGGCGAGCTGGCCTCGCTCAAGCGCTTCAAGGATGACGCCAAGGAGGTGACAAGCGGCTATGACTGCGGATTCAGCATCAAGTCGTTCAACGACCTCCAGGAGATGGACATCGTCGAGGCCTTTGAGGAAATCGAGGTACAGAAGACGCTGTAACCAAACGTCTCCCTCACCCTTTGATTGAGATGACATATTACCTGAACATAGGTAGCAATACAGGCGACCGGCGCGATAACCTCTATCGCGCCGTCGTTGCTCTGGCGGCAGGTGCTGGAGGCTGTGCCGTGTCGGCGATTGTCGAGAGCGAGCCGTGGGGCTTTGAGAGCGAGCACCGCTTCCTGAACCTGGGCGTGAGTCTGGACAGTGACTTGTCACCCCAGGCGATGCTGGAGCGCATCCATGAGATAGAGCGCAGGCTGGGCAGCGGAGCGCACCGCGACAGCCGTGGCGGCTACATCGACCGGCTGGTGGATATCGACATCGTTGCGGTGGATGACCAGGTGATCGACACCCCGGCGTTGCAGGTGCCTCACGCTCATCTTGCCGAGCGCGACTTCTTCCTGCGTCCCATGATGCAGCTGGCTCCCGATTGGCGCCATCCCGTCACGGGCCTCACTGCCGGCGAGATGCTGTCGCGGCTGCTGTCGACCGACGGGCAGCGGTGATGGCGCGCCGCGGTCACTTGCCGTAGTTGTTGGCCTTGCGGTAATGGTTGGGCGAGAGGCCCAAGTGTTTTCTCACGTATTTTCCGAAGAAAGACAGGTTGTCGAATCCCATCTCGGCAGCCACTTCCTTGATGCTCAGGTCGCTGTAAAGCAGCAGCTGCTTGATGCGGCCCACCACCGACGCCGCGATGAGCTCGCCGGCCGTGTAGTCGCTGTGCTTGCGGCACACGCTGGTCAGGTACTTGGGAGAGACGCACAGCTCGTCGGCATAGGTCTTGACGCTGCGGTTGGCGTTGCTGTTCTCGGCCAGCATGAGCATGAAGCGGCGGTAGATGCGGTCGCTCTGGCGCAGCATGTCGCCCTCGCCCTCGCTGTCGAGGTGACGGTTGATGTTGGACAGCAGGTCGTAGGCAAAGCAGCGAATGATGTCGCGCACGGTCTCCCTGCCGATGCTCATCTGCTGGTGGGTCACCTTGAAGACCAGCAGCTCGTAGTACTTCATCATCAGGTCGACCTCGTCCTGGTTCATCTTGATGACAGGGTTGGCCATGATGTGCATGATGGACTGTATGAGGCTCTTGTTGAAGAAGGCAAAGCCGATGTCGGTGCTCATGGCACAGATGATGCAGTTGAAATTCTCGGTGTGCTTGATGTTGTTGACAACCATCTTGCGGTCGACAAAGAGTGAGCTGTTGGTGTCGAGCTGGTAGTTGATACCGTTCAGGTCGAGCGACAAGCGACCCTGTGTGACCATGACATAGGCAATGAAATTGACCTTGAACTGCTTCATCAGTCCAGGTATCGAGGTGATGTTGTCGGCAAAGTAGATCTCGCCGTCGTTGTACCTGAGGTTGTGGTACATCTGGGGCACGTCGTGCAAGTCGAGTTCGGTGATTGTGGTCGATTTCATAAGGATAGTGTCAGTTGAGACTGCGAAGTTATCAATATTTTCCCATCATTGCAAGCTAATGAAGAAATAAAAAGGCTACAGCCCTATGGCCATAGCCTCCTGTGTTGCTTGAGTCGGGGTGAGAGGACTCGAACTTCCGACCTCCACGTCCCGAACGTGGCGCGCTAACCAACTGTGCTACACCCCGAAGCTCTTTTTAGCGGTGCAAAGATACTGCTATTTTTTCAATTACAGCAATAATTTGCCGAAAATATTCAAGGGGACTTCTATAAATTACGGAAATGTTTATATTCTATATTGAGTGTATTTTGTTTCTTTTAGGCATATTTTGACTATTCGGCGAAAATACCTCGCCGGATTTCACGCTAAGCCGCTAAGTCGCTAAGTTTTTTCTTGTTTTCCGCAATGAGACACCCAGAAATCCATCGGAGAGCAAAGGGTATGCAAGCAGGTCGTCGACCTGCACAAGGCC
>CAMJXD010000119.1 GCA_946409635.1 uncultured Prevotellaceae bacterium | reverse complement strand
GCAAACGGCAGGATCCACAGGTTCTCGCCGCGCAGTACGCCGGGCCACCACTGGAGCGTCTGCAGCGCGCTGGCGCCACGGCTGTTGTAGTCGCGATAGATGCGCCGCAGCAGCCGGTTGTCGTGCTCCTCAAGGCCCGATTTCTCACCGTAATAGATGGTGGCCTGTGCGGTGACAAAGAGGCTGAACTTGTGTTCCTCGTCCAGGTCGGGAATGAGCAGCGGGTTGAGCGCGTGCAGTCCCTCCAGAAACAGCAGGCTGTTGGACTCCAGCTTGAGCGTGTTGCCACGGTAAGTGCGTTCGCCCTTGACGTAGTCATAGGTGGGCATCGACACCTGGTCCCCAGCCAGCAGGCTTGCCACGTCGCGGCCCAGTTGCTTGACGTCCAGGCCGTAGAACGACTCATAGTCGATGTTCCCGTTAGGGTCCAGAGGGCGCTGGTCGAGGTTGAGGAAATAGTTGTCAAGTGACACGACACAGGGCTGGATGCCGTTGTCGCGCAGCATGTGGTTGAGGAATCGTGATGTTGTGGTTTTGCCTGAGCATGAGGGTCCGGCGACGAGCACCACGCGCATGTCTTCCTGACGGAAGCGCCGTGTGATCTCGGTGGTGATGCGCTCCAGGCGGCGGCTATGCTGCACCTCGTCCTGGGCAATCAGGTCGGGAGCCATGCCGCGGCTGATGACCTGGTTGAACAGCGAGATGCCGTCCTGGCCCTGTGACTCCATGCGCCGGATGTTGCCGCAGAACTCCTCCAGCGACAAGTCGTGATGGCTTTGTTGCTGGGGTTGCTGGGCGATTGCTGTACTTTCTGCCATTGTATTAGCCTTATTTATTTTATGGGTTGATATTGACTGTATTAAGTAGAAGTATTAAGTAAGATTGTGGGCCTCATTGCGTTCACAATAAGGCCCACTTGATTCATTAGTAGTGGAAGCTGCTGCCGCCCAGGAATTCGCGCAGCAAGCTCGTGCTGGGAATGTCTTTCTCGTCGAGGGGCTCAAAGTAGTTGAGGAACTTGATGAGCCTGGTGGCCTCGGCATACTCTGGCGTGTTGCTGGGCACCTGCTGCAGTATGGGCAGCGCATAGTTCTTCATCACTGCCAGTTCAAACAGCAGCGAGGAGTTGAACATGGCATCGGCATTCTCGTGGAACGGCATGATCCACTTGTCCTCGCCACGGCGCACGCTGGGCCAGCGGCGGATGGTGTCCAGAGCGCTGCTGCCGCGGTACTTGTGGTCGCGGATGATGCGCCGCAACAGGCGGTTGTCGTAGGTGCCTATCCAGTTGTGGTCGTCGATGCTCAGGGTGGTCAGGGCCGAGACGAACAGGCGGAACTTCTGATGCTCGGGGATGTTGCGCGTGAGCTCGGGATTGAGGCCGTGAATGCCCTCCATGAGCAGGATGTCGCCCTGCTCGAGCTTGAGCGTGTTGCCCAGGTACTCGCGCTCGCCCTTCTTGAAGTTGTAGGTGGGCATGGCCACTTCCTTGCCGGCCAGCAGGTCGGTGACGTCCTTGTTGAACTGCTCGAGGTCGAGGGCGTAGAGCGACTCGTAGTCATAGTCGCCATCCTCGTCACGCGGGGTGCGGTCGCGGTTCACAAAGTAGTTGTCGAGCTCGATGACCTTGGGCACGATATAGTTGGTCATGAGCTGGATGGCCAGACGCTTGGACGAGGTGGTCTTGCCGCTCGACGACGGCCCGGCGATGAGCACGACGCGGGCGCCGCCCTCGTGATAGCGACGGGTGATCTCGTCGGCAATCTGGATGAAGTGCTTGTTGTGCAGGGCCTCGACGACGTTGATCAGCAGCGAAGCGTAACCCTCCTTGATGGCGCGGTTGAGCTCGCCGACGTCGCCCAGGCGTATCACCTTGTTGAAGTTGATATAGTCGGTGAAGGCTTGGAACAGCTTGGGCTGTGGCTCGCCTATGGCTACCTGGTCGATGTTCTTGCGGTCAGGGCCCAGCAGGAGCATCCCCCGCTCATAGGGCACCAGGTCAAAGACCTTGAGCATGCCGGTCGAGGGCACGAGCGGCCCGTAGAAGCTATCAATGATGTCGTCGAGCTTGTAGTAGACGGTGTAGAGCTGGTTCACGCCCTCCAGCAGGCGCACCTTGTCCTTGAGACCCTGCTTGCGGAACATCTCGATGACCTCGGTGGTCAGGCGCTCACGCCGCACAAACTTGATGTCGGCATCGATAATCTGGCTCATGCGCTGCTTCAGGCTCGAGATGATGTCGGGGGTGAGGAAATCCTCCTCGTGCTTGATCTGGCAATAGTGGCCGTTGCTGATGCTGTGCTGGATGCATAGCCGCTTGCCGGGATACAGGTCGTTGAGTGCCTTGTAGAGTACCATGCACAGCGAGCGCGTGAACACGCGGTAGCCGGTGTTGGGCATGATGTCGACATACTCGATGTGCTTGGGGGCATAGACTGGATAGTGCAGGTCCTCGACCTTGTTGTTGACCATGACACACACGGCATCGCCCCGCAGGTTGAGACGGTCCTTGATGGTCTCGTAGAGGTCAAGCAGCGTGTCTCCGCCTTCAATGCCTATGTACTCATTGGTATTCTTGCAGAACACCTTGAGCTCATCATTCTTTTTCATGAGTTCCCGGAACTTTGAGTTTATAGACGGCAAAGTTACACAAAAATCCCGAAAAACTGTCGTTTTGGGTAAACAAAAGTGGCTGGTTGGCCATATTTTGCAGCATGATGGCAGTGAATCCGCACCAAAATGCTTAACTTTGGCTCGACAAGACAAACTTCACAAATGACAGAACAATGAAAATAAAACGATTAGTTATGGCAATGATGATTGTAGGCGCCATGAGCTCATGCTCGGCCCAGGAGAGTGTAAATGAGGGTTGTGACGTGTTCCAGACCCAAAGTGGAACGACGGTGAAGATGTATTGCATCAAGCACGGCAGTGTGCGCATGCAGGTGGGCGACAAGTGGATCTATGTCGATCCTGTGACCACGGCTGTCAAGCCCGAGACCGACTACTCTACCCTACCCAAGGCCGATTACATCCTGGTCACCCACGAGCACTTTGACCACCTGGACTCGGTGGCTATCAACCAGTTGAGCAAGCCCGGCACGATGCTCATCACCAATGCCCGCTGCCACGACCTGCTGGGCGGCAAGGGCCAGGTGATGGCCAATGGAGACGTGCTGCAGCTGCCCGACGAGGTGTTCACCACTGTGGAGGCCGTGCCGGCCTACAACAACTCGCCCGACAAGCTGCAGTTCCACCCCCAGGGCCGTGACAACGGTTTCATCCTCAACCTCAATGGCATGCGCGTCTACCTGGCCGGCGACACCGAGGACATCCCTGAGATGGCCGCTATCAAGGACATCGACGTGGCCTTCCTGCCCTGCAACCTGCCCT
>CAMJXD010000118.1 GCA_946409635.1 uncultured Prevotellaceae bacterium | reverse complement strand
GCAATAATGTAGAAAGCATGAATCGTTTCATTGATTTCAGTTTTCAGTTGTCAGTCTTCAGTTTTCAGTCTTCAGTTGTCAGTTTTCAGTTGACAGTTTTCAGTTGAATGCGGATGCTGCTGACAACTGAAAACTGACAACTGAATAAACTTACTTGTGCTTCTGGATGATGATGTTGCTGATCTTGGCCTCAAAGCCAGCGGGGCAGCCACCGAAGTCCAGAATGAACTTGCCCTGGTCGAATGAGATTTCCTCATTGCCGTTCTTGGCAACCACGCCGACAAACTGAAGCACGTTCTCGCCGTCCTCGAGCACGAAGTCACCCTTATAGCAGAGGGTGTTGGGGTCGTTGGTCACGTCAGGATCCTTATTGACCTTGACGGTAGCTCGACCGAGCTCCATGTTGGTGGTGACGGTGACACGCACGTCATAGGCCTGTCCCTGCTCGATGTGCAGGGGCACACCGGTGATGGCACACTGGGCCTGCCACTCTGATACCGTTGCATTATCAGCCGTGACGGTATAAACGCCGTTGGCATAGGAGAAGCCCGGGTCGGCGATCTGCTGCCAGCCGCCGTCGGCCCACCAGAAGGTCATCGTGCCTGCCGTGTTGAAGCCAGCGCCCAGGTTGTCGGGGGAGTTCACGTCTACCCATTCAACAGTGGGCTTGTCGGGGGTGACGGGCAGGACGGTGCCGTCGTCGTTGGCATGGTCCTTGAGGACGATGTTAGAGATATTGACGGTGGTACCGGCCTGGCAACCGCCGAAGTCGAAGAACAGGTTGACACGCTCCATGTCGATACCGGGCATGTCGCTCTTCCAGAAGATGTAGTCCTCGCCAGCCTTGAGGTTGATGCGGTCGGCAAAGTAGAAGACGTTGTCGTCGCCGTCCATCACGAGCTTGACGGTTACACCGTTCAGGTCCTTGTCGCTGTTAAGGATACATGAGAAGTCGTAGTTGTGGGCTGCCGAGGTGGAGATGTTGGTGGTCTTGAAGGCCATCTGAGCCTGCCACTGTTCGGTAGTGGCCTCGGGCAGGGTAACGGTATAGTCGTTGCCGTTGGCCTCAAAGCCAGGATCGGCAATCTGTGCCCAACCGGGCGCATACCAGAAGAACATGTTGTACTCAACGCCCTTCCACATGTTGAACTCGCTGTTGGGGTCGAAACCGTCAAATTCCTTCTGCTCGGGATCGCTGGTAAAGATGAAGCGCCAGGCGATGCCGCGGTCTTTCGGCTCATAAATGAGCACCATCTTCTTGGCAGTCAGCATCTCGATGCGGAAACGCGGGTTCTCGTACTGCTCATTAGAGCTGATGTAGGGGAACAAGGTATTGGGGGCAAGCTGGATATAGGTCTGCTTGGTCACGTTGCCGTCAGCATCTTCCCAGTCATACACCTCGAAGCTCCAGCTGGAGGTCTGGTCACCGATGGTGGCATCCCAGTCGTCATTGGTCGCGGGACCCCACTTGGTAGTACCCTTGTTCACATAGGTCAGACCATCCTCACCGCAATTATAGATGTACTTGCCACCCTTAGCGGTCTCGGCGGTGAAATAGATGCGGTCGTCATACAGACCGAAGGCCTTCTTCTCGTCAGGCTGAGCCGACCACCATCCGGTACCATCGGCTCCGGCAGGACCGCAAGCCAAGTGGGCCACTTCCTTGTGGTCGAGGCGCCAGTCCTTCTCGGCGATGCGACGGAAGTCGTTGGTGTAGTCGATCTTGGACTCGTTGAAGGTATACTCCTTCTTGATACCGGTCTGGCTGATGCCGTTGCGGTTACCCAGGCGCAGCTCGATGGTGTGTGAGCCGGCCTCGCTGTTCTTGTAGCCCACTTCCTGCAGGGTCGAGTAGGACGTTCCGTCAAGGATCCAGATGGGATAGGTGCCGGGCTGCGGAGTGTAGCTGGCAATCATCTGGTTGGTCTCCTGATCGACCGAAATCTGGAAGTCCACACCGCTGACGGTGGGGATGCCGTTGGGGTCAGCGCCCTCAAATTCATCGGGCGAGCAGGCGGTGAAGCCGATAGCCAATAACATCACGGCTATGGCGCTGCTTATTTTGTTGATCTTGGTAATCATAATATTTTAAGCTCTAAATGAGTGATTATTAATAGTTGTTCTGTACCAGTGTGGGATCAGCGTCGAGCTCGCTCTGTGACAGCGGGATGTGCTTCTTGCTGGGCGTCCACGAGTTGGTGCGGTAGCCATACTTGTCGGGGACGAGCACGGTCGAGGCCTTCTGGGTGGCACCAGCGATGCCCTCGGCACGCACGAGGTCGAAGTAGCGCTTGCCCTCGCCGCAGAATTCCAGGTGACGCTCGGTGAAGATGTCGTCGATGGTGACAGTGGTCAGGCTCTCAAGGCCGGCGCGGTTGCGCACTTGGTTGACATAGCCAGCGGCCTCGGCTGCGCTGCCACCGGTCTGGAGCAGCAGTTCGGCTGCGTTGAGCAGGGTCTCGGCATAGCGGTAGATGCGCTTGTTGTTGTTATAGTTCAGGTTCTTGCTGGTCGGGCAGTCCTGGTTGTTGGCTGACTGCGGACGATACTTGCCGTGCCAGATGTGGGTGTCCTGGTAGCGCTCGGTGTAACTGTAGCCACGCACATCCCAGCAGGTAACGTCACGGCGCAGGTCGTTCTCGCTGTACATGTCATAGGTCTCGACACGCATGGGCAGGAAGCCCCAGCCGTCAGCGCCGCTGTCCCAGCCTTCGCCGCCGCCCCAGCCGTTGGGTGAGCACAGGGTGGGGAATACGGTGCCACCGGCAGCCAGGGGAGTACTCCAGTCGCGCTGTGCTTGGTCGTCGTTGTAGTTGATCTCGAAGATGCTCTCGGCACACCACTCGCCGCTCTCCTGCCACAGGTCCTTGAAGCTGGGGTTGAGCGAATAATGCGAGTCGGCAATAATCTCCTTCATGTAGCCCAGGGCAGTGGCATAACGTGAGTTGTCGTTCTGGTACATGACCATCTCGGCATAGAGCATGTAGGCAAACGCCTGGCTCACGCGGCCGCTCTCGGCGGTTGGCCAGCGCATGGGCAGCACGCCGCTGGCAATGATCTCCTCGAGCTCGGGCAAGAGCTGGTTGTAGATCTCGTCGGCCTGCATCTGCGGGGCAGTGTAGGGCTGCGAGAGGTTCTCCAGATAGAAGGGCACGTTGCCGTAGTAGTGCCACAGGATATTATAATAGTACACGCGCAAGAGGCGGGCCTGCATCTCCATCGAGCGACGGAAACTCTCGCTGGCTTCGCCTTCCCAGCTGGCATACTTGATGGCGTCGTTGCAGCGCTTGATGCCGCTGTAGAAGTCGCCCCACAGGGTGGCCAGCGTGTTGTTGCCGTCGGCCTCGAAGTTGAACAGACGGTGCCAGTGCTGGTTGTCGGTGTTGTCGGCGCCTCCTACCCAGAAGTCGTCGC
>CAMJXD010000117.1 GCA_946409635.1 uncultured Prevotellaceae bacterium | reverse complement strand
AAAGGAACCAAGACCGAGAAGAACCTGATGGAAGCCTTTGCCGGCGAGTCACAGGCCCGTAACAAGTACACCTACTTTGCCAGCAAGGCCAAGAAGGACGGCTATGTGCAGATCGCAGCCATCTTTGAGGAGACGGCCAACCAGGAGAAGGAGCACGCCAAGCTGTGGTTCAAGCACCTGGAGGGCGGTGCCGTGAAGAGCACCATCGAGAACCTGGAGGCTGCTGCAGCCGGCGAGAACTTTGAGTGGACCGACATGTACAAGCGCATGGCTCAGGAGGCCCGCGAGGAGGGCTTTGACGAGATCGCCGACCAGATGGAGGGCGTTGCCGCCATCGAGAAGCTGCACGAGGAGCGTTACCTGAAGCTGCTGAACAACATCAAGGAGGACATCGTGTTCTCGCGCGACGGCGACACCATCTGGCAGTGCTCAAACTGCGGCCATGTGGTCATCGGCAAGAAGGCCCCCGAGATGTGCCCCGTGTGCAACCATCCGCAGGCCTATTTCCAGATCAAGGCCGAGAATTATTGATTCAAAGTTGAAAGGGATATCGTCGGCAGGGCGTCAATGCTTTGCCGGCGCTTTTTTTGTGGCCGTGTTGAAAAAAATGGCACAACTATTGCAGTGTATTGCAAGGTTATTATTAAATTTGCCATTTAGTTGAGAATCATATTATTCACCTTATAAATTTTTAAGACAATGAAAAAAGGATGTATCGGACTTATCGTCCTGGGCGTGATTGCAGCCGCACTGTTTGGTTGGGTAAAGACGAGCTACAACGGACTCGTGGAAAATCAGGAGCTGGTCAACAAGGCCTGGTCAAATGTGGAAAGTTCCTATCAGCGCCGTGCTGACCTGATTCCTAACCTGGTGGAAACCGTGAAGGGCTATGCCAAGCACGAGCAGGAGACGCTAGAGGGCGTGATCGAGGCCCGCGCCAACGCCACCAAGGTGACCATCGACGGAGCCAACATGACTCCTGAGGACCTGCAGAAGTATCAGGCCGCTCAGGGCGACGTGTCGAGCGCACTGAGCCGTCTGATTGCCGTGAGCGAGAGTTATCCCGACCTGAAGGCAAACGAGAATTTCAAGGACCTGCAGACTCAGCTGGAGGGCACCGAGAACCGCATCAACAAGGCCCGTGCCGACTACAACGAGGCTGCCACGGAGTACAATATCAAACGCCGCACCTTCCCGACCAACATCATAGCCGGGCTGTTCAACTTTGACGAGAAGCCCAACTTCAAGGCCGAAGAGGGTGCCGAGAAGGCCCCCAAGGTAGACTTTGGTACCAGCGAGGGCAAGTAACCGATGGCACTGGTCGATTTCATCCCAAGCGAAGGTCAGCGCCGCATCGCCGATGCCATTACCGCTGCCGAGCGCCACACGACAGGCGAGATATGCGTGCATGTGACGCCCCGCTGCCGCGGTAACGTGATGAAACGCGCCACCAGGACATTTAACCGGCTGCACCTGTACACGACCAAGCGCCGGAATGCCGTGCTGATATTTATCGCCTATGAAGACCGTAAGCTGGCCATCCTGGGCGACGCCGGCATCAACCAAGTGGTGCCCGCCGGGTACTGGGACGATGAAGTCGAGGTGCTGGCGCGCTACCTGAAGGCCGGCCGCCCCGTGGACGGGCTGTGTGAGGTAATCGCCCACATGGGTGAGCGACTCGCAGAGTACTTTCCTGGCGAGCGCGACGACGAGAACGAGTTGAGCAACGAGGTGTCGTTTGACGACCTGGACGAAGACGATGAATCAGTAGAACACGATCACAATGACGACTATGGCAGCATGGAATAGAACAGTGCGAAGCACTATCATCGTGGTGCTGCTCATGTGGCTGGGCGCTGCGACGGCGGCGACCGCGCAGGTTCCGCCGCGTCCCAATCCGCCGCGTCTGGTCAATGACCTGGCCGGCATCCTGGGCGACTGCCAGTGGCTGGAAGACTCCCTGCAGCGCATCGCCGTTGAGACGAGTAACCAGATATGCGTTGTGACAATGAACGACCTGGGCGGCTATGACAAGGTTCAGATGGCCTACAGCATAGGCGACAAGTGGGGCGTTGGCACCAAGGACAAGGACAACGGCGTGGTCATCCTGATCAAGCCCAAGACCGCAGACAGCAAGGGCGAGGCATTTATCGCCCCGGGGTTTGGGCTAGAGGGCGCCATCACCGACGTTTCCTGCTCGCACATCGTCGACAGGGAGATGATACCCTACTTCAAGGATAATGACTACCTGGGCGGCGTGTGGGCCGGCGTGCAGGTCGTGCGCGACCTGGCCGTGGGCGAGTATAACGAGAAGGACTATGTGCAGCAGGGCGACGATGACGGCGCGCTGCTTGCCCTGGTGGTGTTCATCCTGATTTTTGCCCTCTTCATGTTTCTGGCTCACCAGAGTAATCAAGGCAACGGCGGCAACCGCAACAACGGCGACACCGGCACCTGGGGCGGCCCGATCATCTTCACCAGCGGTAACGACTGGGGTCGAGGCGGGTCGTCGTGGAGTGGCGGCGGAGGCTGGAGCGGCGGCGGAGGCGGCTGGGGCGGCTTCGGCGGCGGCTCGTTTGGCGGCGGCGGAGGCGGCGGCAGCTGGTGACCCCACTAGCAAGAAGTATCAAGTCATTAAGGGCTTTAACGACCTTAAGGTCTCTAAAGTCCTTAATGTTTTTTTTACACGAAGAGTTGCTTGAGTATGTCGGGAGAGCGCAGTGTGCCGATGGCCGCATTGTGCAGGCGGTAGTAGCCGATGATGAGGTCGAGCATGCGGTTGCGCTGTTCGCGGTTGAAGCGGAAGACGGCCATGTTGCTGAACGTCATGCGCGAGAGCAGATGGATGACGCGGGCCTCGTCGGGCTGCAGCATTGCGTGCCCCCTGACGGGTGACGGGACAAACACGCCGCCAGTCATGTCGAACCAGTACCCCTTGCGGTAGCTCTCCAGGTTGGGCTGTATGCCCAGATGAGCCCCCAGATGGTAGAGGAAGCAGATGTGGAAGTTGGCGACCTGTTGGGGCAGTTGCTCAAGGAGCTGTACCGCCTGCTTGATGTAGTCGAACAGGTACTGGTTGCCCTCGGGCTCCTGGATGACGTGGGCCAGCAGCTCGCTGATGAAGAGGGCGATGGCATTCTTGACGGGGTCGCTGTAGATGGATGCCAGCGGGTAGTTGCGTCGCACCTCTCGCAGGATGGCCAGTTCACGTCCGGAGCGTGTCGACGCTTCCAGGTCGATGAGCGACAGGGGCATGAGCAGCGCGTTGCGCATGCGCGCCGTGGGCGTCTTGCCCAGCGGCACGGCAAACGACATGAGCCCGCGACCGTCGGTATAAATGTGCACGATATTGTGCTTGTCGCTGTATCGAATGGTGTTGAGCACGATGCCCTTCAACTTCTCATACATGGCGCTAATTTACTCATTATTCGGCAATCAGCAGGCATGAAAGCCCAAAAAATACAACT
Organism: uncultured Prevotellaceae bacterium; assembly: GCA_946409635.1. Lineage (GTDB taxonomy): Bacteria > Bacteroidota > Bacteroidia > Bacteroidales > Muribaculaceae > Sodaliphilus. Next base: position 85 of record CAMJXD010000117.1, on the reverse strand, counting down.
TTTTAGGCTTTTCGAGGTGTGAAATTTTGTCAATTCAAAAAATAGTGCTAATTTTGCGGTCGCTTTTGCGGGAAACTACCGCTTT
>CAMJXD010000116.1 GCA_946409635.1 uncultured Prevotellaceae bacterium | reverse complement strand
AACCGCCCCCTAGTTGAGAGAGGAGACGTCAGCAATGACCTCCCCTCTCATTTTTCCATGTATTGGCATTACACGCCTTTTGTCTAGTGCCAGACCATTTTTTATGGGAAAAAAGAAAAATTTCTTTAAAGGTTTGTCGGCATCGAAAAATAGTTATAACTTTGTTGATTGATTGAGAAAGATGAAGCGTCTGTTAGCCATATTGACACTTGTGCTCGCCATGGGATACGGGTCAGCCGCCATGGCCGAGGTGCAGTGGCGTGAGACTAACCGCGAGGTGCAAGGCAAGACATGGAACGATCCACGCACGAGCGACGGCGTCGAGATATACGGCAGTCGAGGTACCATCACCATCGTCACACCAAAGCGCATTAGTGTCCGAGTCTATACCATTCTCGGGCAACTGGTTTCTCAAGCCACGCTGCAGCCCGGAACCTCCGAGCTGCGTCTGGGATCCCGAGGAATCTATCTGGTCAAGATAGGCAACATCACCCAGAAGGTGGCTATATGACAACCCCGCGCCACATCTTGTCAATCAAGCACTACTGCTAAGATAAATGATTCTACTAAAACCATTTTATAACCTTAACTAAACAACATTATTAGTGAGTATGACTAATTTAGAAAACATTGATTGGGCACATCTGCCTTTCGGGTACATGAAGACCGACTATAACGTGCGCTGCACGTTCAAGGACGGCAAGTGGGGTGAGATCGAAGTCACCCAGGACGAAACAATCAACCTGCACATGGCAGCCAGCTGCCTGCACTATGGACAGGAAATCTTTGAAGGCTTGAAGGCCTTCCGTGGCAGTGACGGCAAGATCCGCCTGTTCCGTCCCGACGAGAACGCCAAGCGTCTGCAGAACAGCGCGCGCGGTATCCTCATGGAACCCCTGCCCGAGGATATCTTCATGGAGATGTGCAAGAAGGTGGTCAAGCTCAACGAGCGTTTTATCCCGCCCTATGGCAGCGGCAGCTCCCTCTACCTGCGTCCCGTTGAGATCGGTATCTCGCCCCGCGTGGGTGTGAACCCGGCCGATGAATATACTGTAATCATCTTTGTTACTCCCGTGGGCCCGTATTTCAAGGAGGGTTTCCATTGCACCAAGGTCGCCATTTACCGCGAGTATGACCGTGCCGCTCCCTGTGGCACTGGCCGCTGGAAGGTGGGTGGTAACTACGCTGCAGGCATGGGTGCCACTGCCCGCGCCAAGGCTGCCGGTTACAGCGCTGCCCTGTTCCTCGACCCCAAGGAGAAGAAGTATCTCGACGAGTGCGGTCCTGCCAACTTCTTTATTATCAAGGGCAATACCTATATCACGCCCAAGTCGGGCTCTATCCTGCCCTCGATCACCAACATGAGCCTGCAGCAGATTGCCCGCGACCTGGGCATGGAGGTTGAGGCCCGTCCCATCCCCCTGGAGGAACTTGCCGAGGCCGACGAGGCTGCCGAGTGCGGCACCGCCGCCGTTACCGCTCCCATCAGCGAGGTGGTTGACATGGACAACGACGTGCACTACGTGATCAGGAAGGACGGCAGCGTGGGTCCCAAGGTGACCGACCTGTACAACCGCCTGCGCGCCATCCAGATGGGTGACTATCCCGACGAGCACGGCTGGGTGGTCATGGTGGACTAATCCCATTCAGCGACAATGCTTGATTGCTTATCAATCATCGAGCGATACTACACACCCGGTAACGACGATTACCGGGTGTTGGTTATTCATAGCCGCCAGGTGGCAGAACTCGCCGTAGCGCTCTCGCAGCGCCTCATCGGCCAGGGCACACCCGTCGACATTGAGTTTGTCGAGGAAGCCGCGATGCTGCACGACATCGGCATGTGCCGTACCGACGCACCCGGCATCCACTGCCACGGCAGCGAACCCTACATCCTGCACGGCATCATCGGCCGCCAGATGCTCGACAGCATGGGGCTATTCCGCCATGCACGGGTGTGCGAGCGCCACACCGGTACAGGACTCACCGCAGCCGAGATCATAGCCGAGCACCTGCCCATAGAGCCACCGCGCGACCTCCTGCCTGAGAGCCTCGAGGAGAAAGTCATCTGCTATGCCGATAAGTTCTTCTCTAAGAGCCGCCCCGGAGAGCCTGCCAAGACACTCGAACGTGCACGGACATCACTCGCCAAGTTCGGTGGTGATACCCTTCGTCGCTTCGACGACATGGTAGCACTCTTCGGCGACCCGGCCCATCTCACCACATAGTACTCCCTCGGCTAGGGGCATAAATGCAAAACGCCGTCGCAACCCTGTTCAGGCGCGGCGGCATTTTGTAGATAGTTTCTCGTGCTACAGACGATGTCGCGATTACTTGCGGATACCCAGCTCCTTCTTGGCGATGAGCTCACGGTAGCGGTTGATGTCCTTGCGCATCAGGTAATCGAGCAATTTGCGACGCTTACCTACCAACATCTTCAGTGCACGCTGAGTCGTATGATCCTTCTTGTTGACCTTCAAGTGCTCGGTCAAGTGGGCAATACGGTATGAGAATAATGCTATCTGGGCCTCGGGAGAACCAGTGTCAGTATTGCTTTTGCCGTAAGTGCCAAAGATCTCTTTCTTCTTCTCTGAATCTAAGTACATTACAATTAATTATTTAATATGTTTTCAAAAAGCGGTGCAAAGATACAACCATTTTTTTGAATAACAGCCAATAATCACAATTTTTTTTTACCATTACCACTCAATCGGTGACATGCCATGCCTGATCAAGTACTCGTTGGCCTGCGAAAAATGATGCATCCCGAAGAATCCACCCCTGTTTGCCGACAGCGGCGACGGATGTGCAGCCGTCAGTACCAGATGCCGTCCGCGGTCGATATAGGCACCCTTACGCTTCGCGTAAGCCCCCCAGAGCATGAACACCACATGCTCACGCTCCTGAGCCAAGTGGGCAATAACATGGTCAGTAAACACCTCCCAGCCCTTGCCCTGGTGGGACAACGGCTGATGGGCCTGAACAGTCAACGTCGCATTCAGCAACAGCACACCCTGCCTGGCCCAGCGCGACAAGTCGCCGTCAGGCGGAATCGGAGCCCCCACGTCATCGTGCACCTCCTTGAAAATATTCATCAGTGACGGAGGCATCGGCACACCAGCATTTACGCTGAAGCACAAGCCATTGGCCTGCCCCACACCATGATACGGATCCTGACCCAAGATGACCACCTTCACCAGGTCAAACGGTGCCGCGTCAAACGCCGCAAATATCTGCCGCCCCGGCGGGAAAACCTGATGCATCGCATACTCCTGGCGAACAAATTCAGTCAGCTGCCTGAAGTAGGGCGCTTCCCACTCATCAGCCAGCACGCGATTCCACGACGGTTCAATCCTCACATTCATAATTCAATTCGATTACTCAATCATTGGCAAGGCCACATACGCTTCCGTGCGAAAATGCTATTTTGCCTCACCGATGTTGCAAAGTTACAAAAAAAGCCGTAATTTTGCACCCGCATTTTCCAACAAACGCTCCTTCTGGACCCGTAGTTCAATGGATAGAATAAAGGATTCCGGTTCCTTCGATTGGGGTT
>CAMJXD010000115.1 GCA_946409635.1 uncultured Prevotellaceae bacterium | reverse complement strand
ATCGCCCGCGAACTGGTGAACCGCATCCAGAACGTGCGCAAGAGCAAAGACTTTGACATCACCGACAGGATCACCGTGACCATCGCAGCCGACGAGCGCACTGATGAGGCCGTGAAGTCTTATGGCGACTACATCGCTCACCAGGTGCTGGCCGATGCAGTGACCATTGCCCCGGTCGAGGGCGACGACATCGTCGAGCTGGACATGGACGGCTGGATGCTGCCCGTCATCGTCAAGAAAGTATAACCATTCAACCCAAGGGGTGCGGCAGGCCACACCATCACCTGCCGACCCCCCTATATATCTAAAAAATTCTAATCTCAACAACGTTATGGCTAATCAACAGGAAAAGACCAGATACAGCGACGAGGAGCTGCAGGAGTTCAAGGAACTCATTCTGGAAAAGATACAGCAGGCCGAGGAGAGTTACAACTCCCTGAAGGAGAGCATCATGGTTGACGAGTCGGATCCCACCTTCAAGATGATGGAGGAAGGCGCCTCGACGCTGCAGAAGGAGATCTCGAGCCAGCAGGCCCAGCGCCAGCTCGACTTCATACGCAAGCTGCAGGCCGCGCTGGTGCGCATCGAGAACAAGACCTACGGCATCTGCCGCATTACGGGCAAGCTGATTCCCAAGGGCCGGCTGCTGGCTGTTCCCCACACGACGCTGTCGCTCGAGGGCAAAGAAATCGAGGCCAAGAACAAGAAGAACTATTGATGTCACCAGGAGGGACCCATTCCAGGACATGAAACTAAGTAATGGCCGACTGGCAGCGCTGATTATCGCGCTGGTTATCGTCATCGACCAAGCCGTGAAGATCTGGGTGAAGACCCACTTCTACTATGGCGAGGAACTGGAGGTGACGTCATGGTTCAAGCTGCTGTTTATCGAGAACAACGGGATGGCCTTCGGCATGGAGCTGGGCAGCAAGCTGCTGCTCACGCTTTTCCGTCTGATAGCCTCGGGATGCCTGATTTATTACCTGTGGCGGCTGCATCGCCGCAACGACATTCCCAAGGGCTACATCGCCTGCATCGCCCTGATTACCGCTGGAGCACTGGGCAACGTGATCGACTGTGTGGCCTATGGCATGATCTTCAACAGTCCCATGCCACCCCAGGTGGCCCAGCTGTTCCCGCCCGACGGCGGGTACACGACGCTGTTTAACGGCCGCGTGGTGGACATGTTCTACTTCCCGCTGTGTGAGTGGGACTGGCCCCAATGGATGCCCGGCATCGGAGGCCACCACTTCATTTTCTTCCAGCCCATCTTTAACGTCGCCGACGCTGCACTGAGCGTGAGCGTGATAGTGCTCATCCTGTTCTATGCCAAGTATCTGGCCGCGTCGACCAGCGACAAGCCGCTGACCGATGCCGCCGACGCCGACGAGAACATGCCCAACGATTGATAGCCCGATTAGTTATGCGCCACGTCATCATCAAGTCAGCCCTAGCGCTCATGCTCGCCTTGTCACTGCTCTCGTGTGACAAGACGCCTCACGGCGTGCTGAGCATGGACGACATGGCCGACCTGATTGTGGACCTGCGCCTTGCCGAAGCCTATATCGAGAACAACATCAGCGACTATGGCACCGACTCGAGCAAACTGGTGATCAAGCAGTCGGTGTTCAAGAAACACGGCATCACGCAGGAGGACTACGACTCGTCGCTGGTGTGGTATGCCCACAACATGGACGACTACATCAAGGCCCACGACAAGGCGCTGGAGATTCTCAAGAAGCGCTATGACAAGATTGACAAGAATGGCAGCACCGATGCTCCCGAAGTCCTCATGGGCGGTCCAGGCGAGCCCACACACAACCCAGTCCCCAGTCCAGCCGCGAGTCAGCGCCACAAGCCGTTGAGGCCGCTGACTGCCGACACGCGCCAGGACAGCGTGGACCTGTGGACGGGCCGACGGTACTACACGCTCTCGCAGGGCGACGGGCGCGGGTTCATCACCTTTGACATAGCGCCTGACGCCAACAAGCAGCTCGGAGACCGCTATCAGCTGGGCTACAAGCTGTACCGCGGCGGCAACCAGTTCAAGGTGAGCCTGAGCGTGGACTACAGCGACGGCGGCACGACACAAATCACACGCGGTACCAACAGCGACGGCTGGGTGTATATCGACATCCAGAGCGACAGCACACGCCGCGTGAGGCGCGTGTATGGCTACGTGAGCTACGACATGAAGCGTGGCCAGGTCGCCTATGTCGACAGTCTGCTGCTGATGCGCACCCGCCTGAAGCGCAACAACTACGGCATCGTGCACGCACAGCGCCATCTAGAGCGCAAGAAGTGATCACGACAAGACAATCCCCACCTTATTATTAATACTGATGAATTATTAATACTGATGACATGCGCAACCTGTACCTGCAACTGTTCTTGACGTTCTGCAAGATAGGCGCCTTCACCTTTGGGGGCGGCTGGGCGATGATCAGCATCATCCAGCGCGAGATTGTGGACAAGCACAAGTGGATCGAGCTTGACGAGTTTCTCGACCTGCTGGCCGTGGCCCAGTCGATGCCCGGTATCCTGGCTGTGAACATCAGCGTCGTGATAGGCGACCGGCTCAGGGGGCTCAAGGGGAGCGTGTGTGCCGCCGTGGGCACCATCCTGCCATCGTTTCTTATTATCCTGGGCATCGCCATCTTTCTCACGCCGGAGACCATCAAGAACAATGCCGTTGTGAGCCGCATCTTCAAGGGGATACGCCCCGCCGTGGTTGCTCTGATCATCGCACCGGTGCTGACGACCGCCAAGCGTGCCGGCATCAACTGGAAGACAGTCATTATCCCCGCAGGGGTGGCGTTGCTGATCTACAGCAAGCTCCCCTATGTTTCCAACCCCATCATCTATATCGTGGCGGGAGCCATCGGGGGATACATCTACTATATGCATAGCCAGCTGAACGGAGGGAACGGAGAGAACGGAAAGGAGGGTTGCCATGCTTGAGACTTACTTGAAGCTGGTGTGGGCCTACCTGAAAATCGGCCTGTTCGGCTTTGGGGGCGGCTATGCCATGCTGTCGCTGATCCAGCGCGAGGTGGTAGACTCGGGGTGGATCACGAGCCAGATGTTTACCGACATCGTGGCCATCTCGCAGATGACACCTGGCCCCATCGGCATCAACAGCGCAACCTACATCGGATATGTGTTCACGGGCAGCGTGCTGGGGTCGCTGGTGGCTACGTTTACCGTCGTGCTGCCGCCGTTCATCCTCACGCTCATTGCCAGCCACTACATCCAGCGCCACAAACAGAGCCCCTTTATCAAGGGAGCGTTCATGGGCCTGCGTCCTGTGGTAGTGGGGCTGATAGCCTCGGCAGCGCTGCTGCTGATGAACAGCGAGAACTTCGGTCAGCTGATGAGCGAGCGGATGATCACCATAGCCATCTGCGTGGCGTCGTTCTGCGTGGTGTACTTCACGCGCGTGCACCCCATCCTGGTCATCATCCTGGCCGGCATCACGGGGCTGCTCGTGTTTTGACCGGCCTGACGGATTTTAAACTACGAATTAGGCTCACCCGATAAAAGGTGGGGGCGGTGTGGTCGAAGGCCACAGCAAGGCCAGC
>CAMJXD010000114.1 GCA_946409635.1 uncultured Prevotellaceae bacterium | reverse complement strand
CTGGCCTTGCTGTGGCCTTCGACCACACCGCCCCCACCTTTTATCGGGTGAGCCGCATCCATGACAAAACCAGGGCAGGTAGCCGACGCATGTGCGTGTCAGTTACCTGCCCTGGTTTTTCAGTCTAAGTCCTGAGGCTTAGAGTACGGTAAACGAAGCCTTGAGCGGAAGGTTGTCGCTGGCGGTGCCCACGAGCAGCGTGCGCTTGCCGTGGGAAGTGGTCCACCGGGACTGCTGCTCGTCCCAATACTGGAAAGCCCGAGGGCCGATGGTGATGGTCACGTCCTGGCTCTGTCCAGGTTGCAGGGTGACCTTGCTGAAGCCGCGCAATTCCTTGACAGGCATGTCGACGTTGCCGCTCAGGTCGCTCACGTAGAGCTGGACGACCTCGGCTCCGGCGCGGTTACCCGTATTCTTGACCGTGACAGTGGCCGTGATGGAGCCGTCGGGGGCTACCTGCTGCTTGTCGATGCGCAGGTTGGTCAACTTGAACGTCGTGTAACTCAGTCCGTGACCGAAGGCAAACATCGGTCGCTTCCCTTGCTTGTCGGTCCAGCGATAGCCCACGTAGATGCCCTCCTTGTACTCCTCGTCGATGATCTTGTGGCCATCGCGCCAGGTGCCCGGGTAGGTTCCCAGGGCATGAGCGCCCAGGTCGTCCAGGCTTACGGGCCAGGTGAAGGGGAGCTTGCCCGATGGGTTAGCGTCGCCGAGGAGGATGCTTGCAAAGGCCTTGCCCGCCTCACTGCCGACGAACCAGCCCTGCAAGATGGCAGCGACCTTGTCGCGCCAGGGCATGGCCACGGCATCGCCCGAGATATTGACAAAGACGACATTCTTGTTGACGCGGGCCAGTGCCTCGACGAGCTCGTCCTGGCCATAGGGCATGCCCATGTGCCTGCGGTCGTGCCCCTCGGCATCCTGATAGTCGCTCTTGTTGAGTCCACCGAAGATGATGACATAGTCGGCCCCGCGAGCCTTGTCGACCGCCTCGGCGATGAGTGAGGCAGCAGGGCGGTTGTCGACCAGCGACTGCTTGGCCACCACGCCATTATACTCGCCAGTGGTGTCGCCCACATAGCCGCGGGCATAGTCCACCTGGATGCCCGTGCCCGCCAGACGTGCCTTGATGCCGTCGAGCGGCAAAATCTCGTGTTGGACCTTGAGCGAGCTGCTGCCGCCGCCGACGGTCATCATCTTGATGGCATTCTCGCCGACGACCAGCACGCGGCGCGCCTTGTCCACGTCGATGGGCAGGATGCTCCGCTTGTTCTGCAACAGGACGATGCCCTGCTGGGCTATCTCAAGTGCCGCGTCGTAGTGGGCTTCGCTGCACAGGAAGCCACGGGCGCGGTTGTTGCTCATGGTGGTGCGGAAGAACAGGCGCAGCACACGACGCACCTTGTCGTCGAGTTCGCGGGTCGAGAGTTTGCCTTCCTGGATGAGCTGCTTGTAGGGCTGTGCCATGTAGTAGGCATCATAGGCGTTGCTTGCGCCCCAGGCCAGGCCGTCGGTCCAGCTGCCGAACTCCATGTCCAGGCCGTTTTTCACAGCCATCTCGGTGTCATGGGCGCCTCCCCAGTCGCTGACCACCACGCCGTCATATTGCCAGTCGCCCTTGAGAATCTGTCCCAGCGTGTACTGGTTCTGGCAGCAGTACTGATCCTTATAGAGGTTATAGGAACCCATGATGCCCCAGGTGTGGCCCTCCTTGACAGCGGCCTCGAATGCCGGCAGATAAATCTCGCGCAGGGCACGGTCGCTGACGATGACATTGACCTGATGGCGGTATTCCTCGTCATTGTTCAGGCAGAAGTGCTTGACACAAGCCGCCGTTCCCGTCGACTGGAGCCCCTGGACGTAAGGCACTACCATGCGTGCAGCCAGCAGCGGATCCTCGCCCATGTACTCAAAGTTGCGGCCGTTCAAGGGATTGCGGTTGATGTTCACACCAGGGCCCAGGATCATGTCCTTGCCACGGTAGCGAGCTTCCTCGCCCAGGCTGCGGCCGAAGAGGCGAGCCAGGTCGGGGTTCCACGATGCAGCCAGGCAGGTGAGAGCCGGAAAAGCCACACAGGAGTCGTTGGTCTGTCCTGCCTGTTCCCACTCGTCCCACAGGACGTCGGGGCGCACGCCGTGGGGTCCGTCGTCGGTCCAGAAGTCGGGCAGTCCCAGGCGCTTGACTCCCGGCGAGGAGAACTTGCTCTGGGCATGGATGACGGCGATCTTCTCATCGAGCGTCATGCGCGACAAGGCGTCCTCGACACGCTGCTCGATGGGCGCATTGTCGTCGAGATAGACAGGCAGCTGCTGGGCCATGGCTGTCATTGCCATGGCCACAGCGGTGGCCAACAGAAGGAATTGAATCTTTCTCATTGTTTTCAGTATTTAGTTTTCAGTCGTCAGTCGTCAGTTTTCAGTCATCAGTCGAACGCGGAAGCCAATTCCTAACTTCTAACTCCTAAAGCCTATTTCTTCTGGAAGACGCGGACGTAGTCTACCTCCATGGTGACAGGAAGCACACTCTCGTCAACGCCCTGGGCACCGCCCCAGTCACCGCCCCAAGCGAGGTTGAGGATGACGTAGAACGGATCGTCGTAGGGCCAGTCGTCGCGTCCCAGTCCACGGTTGTCATAGCTCAGCTGCAGTTTGCCGTCGACATAGGTGGAGATGTTCAGAGCCGTCCACTCGATGGCATAGGTGTGGAACTCGCCCTCGGCCCCCTTGCAGTACATCTCGTGGGTGACCTGGGTGCCATTGGAGTGCACGTGTGCGTTGGCATGCAGGCTCGACGACACATAGTCGGGGTGGTAGCCCACCTCTTCCATGATGTCGATTTCGCCGTCGGCCGGCCAGGACTTGAAGTTGACAGGCATCATCCAGAAGGCGGGCCATGTACCCTTGCCCTTGGGCAGCTTGATGCTGGCCTCGATGTAGCCATACTTCCAGCCCGTCGAGCGCTTGGCATAGACGCGACCGGAGTAAATCTTACCGTTCTCCTTGAGGGCCGTGATGCGCAGGTGGCCGTTCCTGACCTCGGTGACCAGCTTGCCCTCGGGGGTCTTGTGGTTCACGTAGTTCTGCAGCTCGTGGTTGACCCATCCGCTGCCCTGCACCTCGTGGTACCAGTCATCGGCATTCAGTTCCGAGCCCTTGTCAAACTCGTCGTGCCACACGAGGGAGTATCCCTCGGGGGCATAGTAAGCCGCCTGGGAGGCAGCCTCCTGGGTGACGGTGATGGCCTGGCGAGCCGATCCCGACATGATGGTGACCGTGGCCGTGCGGCTTTCAGTCACGGGATTGGCGGGCACGGTGATCGTGATCGAGCCCGACTGTGAAGTGGTGTTCCTGGCCTCGATGGTGACAAAATCCTGGTCGGCATAGGCACCCCACTCCTGGCCCGTAGTGGTGACGTTGACCGTGTAGGTTCCGCCCTGGGCAGGGACAGCGATGTTCTCCTGCGAGACGGTGATGTTCACCTTGGAGGGCTGTGGCTCATCCTTGCCATCCCCACCGCAGCCCCAAAGGGCCACGGTGAGAGAAAGCAATAATGTAGAAAGCATGAATCGTTTCATTGATTTCAGTTTTCAGTTGTCAGT
>CAMJXD010000113.1 GCA_946409635.1 uncultured Prevotellaceae bacterium | reverse complement strand
CAAAGTCTTTGCTCTTGCGCACGTTCTGGATGCGGTTCACCAGTTCGCGGGCGATGCCCTCCAGGCGCAGCTCGTCGGTCACGCTGATGTCCAGGGCCACCGTCAGGTTGCCCTCGTTGGCCACCAGCCAGCCGGGGATGTCCTCACTGATGATTTCCACGTCGCCCAGTTCCACGACGGCCTGCTGGCCGTCAAGGTCGATGGCATACTTGCCGTCCTTCTCCAGCTGGGCAATCTCGCTCTGCTCCATGGCACCGATGCGGGCAGCCAGGGCCTTCATCACCTTGCCGTACTTCGGGCCCAGCTTCTTGAAGTCGGGCTTCACGCGCTTGACCAGGATGCCGGCATCATTGCCCACCAGCTTGATCTCCTTCACGTTGACCTCGTTGCAGATGATGTCGGCCACCGACTCGATGTCGGAGCGCTGCTGCTCGTCGAGCACGGGCACCATGATGGCTTGAAGCGGCTGGCGAACCTTCAGGTTCTGCTTGCGGCGCAGCGACAGCACCATCGAGGTGATGTCCTGGGTCGTCTGCATGCGCTGCTCCAGGCGCTTGTCGATTGCCGTCTCGTCACACTTGGGGAAGCGGGCCAGGTGTACCGATGTCTCGCTGTGCGTCAGGTCTCGGTACAGGCGGTCGCTGTAGAACGGGGCTACAGGGGCCATGAGCAGGGCTACGGTCGTCAGGCACTGGTACAGCGTCTGGTAAGCGGCCAGCTTGTCTTGAGTCATCTCGCCGCCCCAGTAGCGCTTGCGGTTCTGGCGGACGTACCAGTTGCTCAGGTAGCTGTCCACAAAGTTGCTGATTGCGCGGGCAGCCTTGGTGGGCTCGTAGTCCTCCAGGTCGGCCTGGACCTCGGCAATCAGGGTGTTCAGCGACGAGATGATCCAGCGGTCAATCTCGGGACGCTCGGCCAGGGGCACTTGGGGCATCTCGGGATCAAAGCCGTCCACGTTGGCATACAGCGCAAAGAACGAGTAGGTGTTATACAACGTACCGAAGAACTTGCGCGCTACCTCGGTCACGCCAGCCTCGTCAAACTTCAGGTTGTCCCACGGCGACGAGTTGCTGATCATGTACCAGCGCAGCGGGTCGCTGCCATATTTCTCGATTGCACCGAACGGGTCAACGGCGTTGCCCAGGCGCTTGCTCATCTTGTTGCCGTTCTTGTCCAGCACCAGACCGTTGCTGATCACGTTCTTGTAGGCCACGTTGTCAAACACCATCGTGGCGATGGCATGCAGCGTGAAGAACCAGCCGCGCGTCTGGTCCACGCCCTCGGCAATGAAGTCGGCGGGGAAGAAGCCGTTCTGGTCCACTGCCTCCTTGTTCTCAAACGGGTAGTGCAGCTGGGCATAGGGCATCGCGCCGCTGTCAAACCACACGTCAATCAGGTCCAGCTCGCGCTTCATCGCCTTGCCCGTCTCGCTCACCAGCATGATGTCGTCAACATAGGGGCGGTGGATGTCAATCTTGTTGTAATTCTCCTCGCTGTAGTCACCGGGAACGAAGCCCTTGTCCTTGTAGGGGTTGCTCGCCATCACGCCGGCGGCAACGGCCTTCTCAATCTCGTTATACAGCTCCTCGATGCTGCCGATGCACTTCTCCTCGCCGTCGTCGTTGCGCCAGATGGGCAGCGGTGTGCCCCAGTAGCGGCTGCGGCTCAGGTTCCAGTCGTTCAGATTCTCCAGCCACTTGCCAAATCGGCCGCTTCCCGTGTGCTCAGGCTTCCAGTTGATGGTGTGGTTGAGCTCAATCATGCGGTCGCGGCAGGCCGTGTCGCGAATGAACCAGCTGTCCAGCGGGTAGTACAGCACGGGCTTGTCCGTACGCCAGCAGTGAGGATAGTTATGCACGTGCTTCTCCATCTTGAAGGCGGTGCCCTCCTGCTTCATGCGGATGCAGATGTAGATGTTCAGGTCCTCGGCCTTGCTGGCGGCTGCCTCGTCATACTTGCCGCCAACCGTGTACTGCGGGTCATAGGCGTTCTTCACCCAGCGCCCGGCATACTCCTTGTAGAGGTCCTCGTTGACGAAGTCCTTGACAAACTCCTCGTCCAGGTCTTCCAGCAGATAGTATTTGCCCGTCAGGTCTACCATCGGGCGGGTCTCCTGCTTCTTGTTGATCATGTACAGGGCGGGGATGCCGGCGGCCTTGGCCACGCGGGCATCGTCGGCACCAAAGGTGGGTGCGATGTGAACGATACCGGTACCGTCCTCGGTCGTCACATAGTCACCGGGGATGACACGGAAACCATTGTCGTTACCCACTACCTTACCGTCCACCTTGTCCACGGGCTTCACCCACGGGAACAGCTGGGCATAGCGCAGCTCCAGCAGGTCCTGACCCTTGAAATGGGCGATCACCTTCCAGGGTACGACCTTGGCACCCTCGGTAAACTCCAGCGGCTGGTCCTTGCCGTCGGCCTTGAAGTAAGCCTCAACGCGCGCCTCGGCCAGCAGGTAGATGGCAGGCTTGCCGTTATAGGGGTTGAAACTCTCCACGGCCACATAGTCGATCTTGTTGCCTACACACAGGGCCGTGTTGCTGGGCAACGTCCACGGAGTGGTCGTCCAGGCCAGCACATAGGTCTCGTTGAAGCCCTGGTCGGCGGCCTCATGGATCTGCTTCATCACGGGATGCTCCTCACCGCTCAGCACGCTGAACTGGGCCGTCACCGTCTGGTCCTTCACGTCACGGTAGCAGCCCGGCAGGTTCAGCTCGTGCGAGCTCAGACCTGTGCCTGCAGCGGGCGAGTAGGGCTGGATGGTGTAGCCCTTGTACAGCAGGCCCTTGTTGTAGAGCTGCTTCAGCAGCCACCACAGGCTCTCGATATAGCTGTTCTTGTAAGTGATATAGGGGTCGTTCATGTCAACCCAGTAGCCCATGCGGTGGGTCAAGTCTTCCCATTCGCGGGTATATTTCATCACCTCCTTGCGGCAGGTAGCGTTGTAGTCATCCACCGAGATCTTCTTGCCGATGTCCTCCTTGGTGATGCCCAGAGCCTTTTCCACGCCCAGCTCCACGGGCAGGCCGTGAGTGTCCCAGCCGGCCTTGCGCTTCACCTGGTAGCCCTGCATCGTCTTGTAGCGGCAGAAGATGTCCTTGATCGAACGAGCCATCACGTGATGGATGCCCGGCATGCCGTTAGCACTGGGAGGACCCTCATAGAACACATAGGCCGGAGCACCCTCGCGCTCCTTGATGCTGCGTTCAAACACTCCTTCCTTGTCCCACTGTTCCAGGACTTCCTTATTGATATCCGACAGGTTAAACCCGTTATACTCGTTAAACTTTTTCATTTTTTATATAATGTACTTTCTCAAATTTGGCTGCAAAGGTAGTGAAAATTTGACCAACTCCCGCACAAAACCCCACAAAATCCATTTTGGGTAAAATAGGGACGGTTCTTTTGATGTAATTTTTACCCTTTTTGCGACAACCCTTAGCTCGTGGCATCGCTTTTTTTGCTCCAGGCTGATAAAGAATTATAAACAACAAAATCAATGAATCACTCGACCGTGGAAATGGACTGCGCATGTCGTTGATTTGATGATGAATAGATGATTTTTTACATCAAAAGAACCGTCCTAGGCTGTTAAGTTAATCGCCGTTTTAGCTTCATT
>CAMJXD010000112.1 GCA_946409635.1 uncultured Prevotellaceae bacterium | reverse complement strand
TGCTTGTTGCGATAGCGGTTATACATCGTGGTGCCCGTGTCTTGATAGGTGGTCCATGTCTCGTCCTCACCGGCAAACTGGCGATGTGCCTGTTTCTGGTAAAATGCAGTTGTCCCAAGGGTGAATTTGCCCGCCCTGGCTGCGACATAGGCACTCGCATTGGGCGACCCGAAGGTGTTGATTGATGCCGACACGGTGCCGTTGACGCCCTCGATGCGCACGCCCTCGACGGTGACGATGTTCAGGATAGCCGTCGCTCCCTCGGCGTCATAGCGGGCACCTGGCTCGGTGATGACCTCGATGCGCTTGATTATGCTGGCAGGCATGGCGCGCAGCACCTCACGGGGGTTGGATGACAAGGCGGGGTCAGGGTGCCCGTTCTTGTAAATCTTGAAACTCCCGCCGCCGTTGACGCGCACGTTGTCCTCGCCGTCAACACTCACCAGCGGCACCTTGCGCAGCATGTCGAGCACGGTGCTCGTGCGAGCCTCGGGGTCGGCCTGCACGTTATAGGCGACACGGTCGTCGAGCGTCTTGACCAGCTGGCGCATGGTCACCACTTCCACATCCTGCAGTTGCAGGGTGTCGCCCCACTCCACTGCCACACTGTCCTGTCCAGTCGTCTCCTGGGCCACCGCACTGGCCGCCGATCCCATCATAGCGACCAGCAGCATCACAATCTTTACCATTCGTTTCATTGCTTTATTATCATTAATCCATTTTGGCCACAAAGTTATCGCTATCGCCTCACCCCGCGGCCAGACTGTGACTTACAAAGTCTTAACGCAAAACTTATTTAGTCTTAACGAGTTTGCCATGGTATAGGAATAATGTGTACATTTGCAAGCAATGAACACGAGGTTAAAATACATCGGGGCGCTGGTGATTGTGGCGCTGCTGGGTGTCGCTGCCTATCAGGCCTACTGGCTGGAGCAACTGCACTTCACCATAGGCGAACAGATGGACAACGACATCCGTGAAGCCATGCGTGTTGCCGACCTCAAGGAGGTGTTCCTGCGGCTCAAGGGCATCGAGAGCAAGGGGCCACACGGCATGATGGACGTGAGGGCTGGCATCGAGGAGGATGGTAGTATCACTGCCAAAACGGTCACTACAACCCAAGTCACAGTCGGCGACCATACGCTTGAGCAGAAAACGGGTGTGGTGTTGCGTTCAAGTCCACAGGCCGACAGCATAGCTGATGACAATGCCTTCATGAAGATGCTCGAGGAGCAGATTTCGGTTACCGAACTGGCCTCGATGATCCAACAGGGGCTGCACCTGGGCGTTGACCGCTTTGAAGGCACACGGTATGAGAAATATGATTCCCTGCTCACGGCCGGACTGCAACAATTGGGTTTGAACGGCAATCACCGGCTGCTCTGCATCAAGGCCGACACCGTCTTCAGCTACACAACTCCGGGATACATTCCCAGCAAGGCCGCTCGGCACTATGAGTATAACTGGGATAATTATGGCCGCTACGAACTCACCATCGAGCCCACAACGGGGCTGGTATTGAGGGAAATGATGGGTATTCTCATCGCCTCGGGATTGATCATCCTGCTGCTAAGCGTTGCCTTCTTCTATCTCATCAAGACCATACTCAAGCAGCGTACGCTCGACGAGATGAAGACCGACTTCACCAACAACATCACCCACGAGCTGAAAACACCCATCGCTGTGGCCTATGCTGCCAATGACGCCTTGCTCAACTTCGGAGGGCAGGCCGATGAGCAGAAGCGCCGCCACTACCTGACCCTGTGCCGCCAACAACTGGAACGGCTGAGCGGCATGGTCGAACAAATCCTGTCGATGAGCATGGAGCGACGGCGGCAATTCAAACTCAAGATAGAGACAATCAGCCTAAATGAACTATTGCAACCCGTCATCGAGCAACAACAGGTGAAGGCTGACAAGCCTGTTACCATCACAACCCATATTGAGCCCGATAACTTGACAATAGAAGCCGACCGGGCACACTTGAGCAACATCCTGAACAACCTCATCGACAATGCCATCAAGTATTCGATGGGTGAAGCCATTGTCGAGATTACCGCCACGCCAAGCACCATCAGCGTTACCGACCACGGCATGGGCATCGCTGCCGACAAACTGGCGCACATCTACGACAAGTTCTACCGCGTGCCCACAGGCGACCTGCACGATGTCAAGGGCTATGGCCTGGGGCTGTTCTACGTCAAGACGATGGTCGAGAAGCACGGCTGGACCATACAGGCAACGAGCGTCAAGGGCGAGGGCACGACATTCACTATCCAATGGGCATGAACGAGACAATCCACATATTGCTGGCCGAGGACGAGCGCACGCTGGCCATGATCATCAAGGACACCCTGGATGGCCAGGGGTTTGACGTGACCGTGGCAAGTGACGGCGAAGAGGCTTTGAGGCAATATGCCGCCTGCAAGCCCGATGTACTCGTGACCGACGTGATGATGCCACGGCTGGACGGCTACGAGCTCGTGCGCCGCATCCGCAAGACCGACCAGCAGACGCCTGTCATCTTTCTCACCGCCCGATCGGCTGTCAATGATGTGGTGCATGGTTTTGAGATGGGGGCCAACGATTACCTGAAAAAACCTTTTGGAATGCAGGAACTCATCGTCCGCATCAAGGCGCTGCTGGGCCGCGCATGGGCCATGCCGCCACAACCTGAAGCCGAGGGCACCCGTTTCACCATTGGACAGTACCTGTTTGATGCGGTTGTCCAGCGACTAACCCATGTACCCACGGGCAGCCGCGCCGAACTCTCCTACCGCGAGAGCGAAATCCTGCACCGCCTGTGCCTGCATCCCAACCAGGTGGTGACTTCCCAGTCGCTGCTGCTGGAATTGTGGGGCGATGACAGTTTCTTCAACAACAAGAGCCTGCACGTGTTCATCACCAAGCTGCGCCACCGTCTGGCCCACGACCCGTCGCTGCGCATCGTCAACGTGCGCGGCGTCGGCTACAAACTCATCACCAGCGACTAGTGGGACACAGGGACGGTTCTTTTGTCCCATTTTGGCTCAAAATGGGACAAAAGAACCGTCCCTGTGTCCCACTATCGACCGGCTTTTTAGCGGTTGCCGTACATTTCCTCGTAGTAGCGCTGGTAGTCGCCGCTGGTGACGCTGCGCACCCAGGGTTGGTGGTCCAGGTTCCAGCGGATGGTCTTCTCAATGCCCACGGTGAAGGGTGTCTCGGGATACCAGCCCAGTTCGCGGGCAATCTTGCTGGGGTCGATGGCATAGCGCATGTCGTGACCGGGACGGTCGGTGACAAACTCGATGAGGCCGTCGTTGATCACGTCGAGGTCGCACTTGAGCAGCTGCTGGTACTGGGGCTCGTCGTGCATGATGCGGGCGATGATGGCGATGACCTGCTTGACGATGTTGATGTTGCTCTCCTCGTTGAAGCCGCCGATGTTGTACACCTCGCCCACGGTGCCCTGACGCAGCACCAGATCGATGCCCTTGCAGTGGTCCTCGACATAGAGCCAGTCGCGCACGTTCTCGCCCTTGCCGTAGACGGGCAGTTTCTTACCCTCAAGGATGTTCTTGATAATCAATGGAATCAACTTCTCGGGGAAATGGTAAGGGCCGTAGTTGTTGCTGCAACGGGTGATGTTGACGGGCAGGCCGTAGGTCTCGT
>CAMJXD010000111.1 GCA_946409635.1 uncultured Prevotellaceae bacterium | reverse complement strand
CGGCGGTCCACCTTGTCAAAGATGTTGTCGATGCCGATGCTCGGCTCCAGGTACAGGTGCTTCAAGCCGTTGATCGAGTGACTGGTGTTCAGGTTCCAGATACCGTAGCCTGGGGCATCCTCATAGTCGGGATAATAGGTCTTGGACTGTAAGCGGCCGTTAATGTTCACGTTCAGGCCGTAATTGCCCCAACGGTGGAAATAGTTGGCGGCAACGGTTGCAGCATTGCGGATGCTGCGCTCCAGCGGTGCCCACTGGCCATCGCTGTACGAGCGGGCATAGGTGTAAACATAGTTGGCCGACAGGTTGAAGCCCCTGAACAGGTTGGCCGAGACGTTGACCTGCACGCCCTTCACGTCGCCCTTGTCGCTGTTCTTGTACAGCGAATAGCGCTCGAGTTTTTGGGCCTGGTCGGCTGTCATCTCGGGAAACTCGGCCTGCAGCATGGCCAGCGTGGTGGCGTCCACGTCGATGTTCTGCCTGATGACCATGTCGTTGATGCGGTTCATGAATCCCGTCACACTCACGGCGATGAGGTTGGTGCGGTACTCGGCGTTGACCGAGAAGTAGTTGCTCTTCTCGGGCGAAAGTTCCTTGTTGCCGAAGATGATTTGCGCCTTGCCGCGATTGACCGAGAAGTAGTGGTAATACAACTCGTCAAGGCCAGGGGCACGGAATCCTGCCGAATAGGTGGCACGCAGGCGGAAGTTGCCAGGCGCATACATCAGCGTTGCCTTGGGGGTGAGGTGCCAATCAAAGGTCTCATGGTAGGTCAAGCGCAAGCCCGCTGTGACAGTGAGGCGGTCAAAAAAGGTCATCTCGTGCTGGGCAAAGGCCGCTGCTGTATAGACGTTCTGGTCAATGTTGCCTGAGGTGGCGGTGAGGTAATCCTTGCGCCAGTTAGCGCCAAAGATAGTTGTGGAGTTGTTCATCAGCCCCAGGATGGCCTTGAGCTGGCCCTCCATCGAGCGTTGCTTTTTGGACTGGACATAATCGTCGATGGCATGGGTCTTGGACGCTACGTCATATTGCTTGCCGTAACGGAAACGATCAACGGTGAAGTCGGCCTGCAGCGAGTTGCGGCTCGTGAACTTGTAGATGCCACCCACGTTCCAGCGCAAGCCTTTGTAGCGCATCTCATAGTCGGTGCCGCCCGTGATGTCCTTGCGGGTTTCGGGACGGTCGGTAATCTTGTAGGAGTAGTCGATACCTGCATTCAGCGCCAGGTGCTCGTTAGGGGCATAGGTGAACTTTTGGCCCACGAGATTGGCACGATAGCCTGTGAAGAACGGCGCAATGGTCGGCTGGGTCTCGGTGTCGGAGCCCTTGACATATTCCACATCATTGATGCGATAGCTGTCGGCCCGGTCACGTGAGAACGAGGTGTAGGAGCCAAAGCCGTTCTTGTAGATGTCCAGGGCGATGTTCTCGGTCAGCTGGCCGTGGCCCGACACGCGCGTGTCGCTAGTCACACTCACCAAATCTCGCGTGGGCTGGTCGGTGATGATGTTGATGACACCGGCGATGGCATCCGAACCGTAGAGCGACGACGCAGCGCCGTCAAGCACCTCGATGCGCTTCACGCGAGCCATGTTGATGCGGTTCAAATCGACATTGTTTGAGATGTCGCCCGTCAACTTTTGACCGTTAATCAGTATCAGGATATACTTGTTTCCCAGTCCGTTGAGTCGCAGGAAGGTGCCCATCGAGTTGGGGGACATCGACACCTGCGGCATCATGCGCGTCAAGGCTCCGTCAAAGGTCGAGATGCCTTGTTCTCTTATCTCCTGGCTACTGAGCACATGCACCGGTGTCGCGGTGGATTTCATACGCTGGTGGTGGCCCGATCCGGTCACGACCACGGGATTTAAGGCATGAACGCGACTCGTCATCGACGAGTCGCTGCGTTCCATCTTGTGGATTTGGGAAACAGCGGCACTCCACGTGAGGAGTGCCACTGCGGTTAATATGATTCTCTTAATCACTTCTTAATTCTCTGCTTTATTAGGTTCTTAAAGACGTTAAAGACCCTAAGGACCTAATCGTCGAATTTACTCGGGATTCTTGCTGTGATAGAAGTCCAGGGGCTCACCGTTGATGGCATCCTGGGTGTGTTTCATCCATACTTGACGGATGGTGGGGAGCTCGAGCAGACCCTTCTCAATCATGGTCGAGTTGTTGCACTCATAACCCATGTGGTGGAAGTACATCTTCCAGGAGGTGTCCTCAACCTCGCCCTCGTCGTTGGGGGTGAACTTGGTGCCGTCCCAGTTGTCATCATCGTCACCTGCCATGTCGTTGTGGCCGTGGTCACCATCGATCGACATCAAGGGGTGGCAATAAACCTTACCGCTGGTGATACCGGCAGCGAGCATGCGGGCATAGACGTTGGTCTTGAAGTTGTCCATCATGTCAACGGTGCCAACAAAGTAATTCTGGCTGTACTGCTGCAAGGCCTCCTCGAGCTGGGTGTAGCGAATGTTGGCCTTGTAGGTGTCATAGGCATCGGGGTTGCCGTGACCCATAAAGGCAACGACTCCCTCGCTGGCCTGCTTGCTGTAGAGCTTGTTGAGCTCGCGGGCAACGGTGTTGACGTCGGCCTCGGCATCCTGCAACAGGGGCACACCCAGCTTCAGGGTCACGTTAGCCAGGTAGTTGTCGTCGATGTCACCATTGGAGTTGTTGGCAAAGTCCTTGATGTAGTTGATCACGCGGGTATATTCCTCACCGGGGATTACCTGCAGCGATTGAACAACGATCTCGCTATACTTCACGCCTTCCTGGGCAAATGCGTTGAGCCAGAAGGGGGGAGCATAGAAGTTGCGCGGGTCAACATTCTCACCGGCGGCAGCACGGTTGATGCAGATGGCTGAGGAGAATGACAGGAACACGTCATAGTTGGGGTAGGTCTGCTTGTAGGCAGCTACGGTAGCGTCAAATGCGTTGTAGGCCTGCTCCCAGGTCGAACCAAAGGCAACCAGCAGAATGGCCTTGTCGTTCTTCTTTTGGGACTTGACGGTCTCGTTGACGGCTTTCTGGTAAACGGTGTAGTTGTTCTCGATGGGATCGTCCTTGTCGTCTTTGCAAGAGGTGAAACCCACGGTCAGGCAGATTGCCATCATGGCAATCAATAATGATTTAATCTTCATCATTGTTTTGTTGTTTATAGTTTGACTTATACTTATTAGAAAGTTTTTTTCCTTGATTGAAGCCGATGGTCAACGACACATAGCCCGTGCGCCCCGGAGTGGTCGTGCCCAAGTGCAGCCCGTGAGGCGTGCGGTCACAGTAGTCAAAGATGTTGTCCACGCCGGCTTCGATGCGCCATGAGGTCGCCTTGAAGTGGCCCAGGTCATGGGTGGTGGACAGGCGCCAGGTCTGGTATCCCTTGCCGTTGCCGTCGTCCTGATAATAGCGGGTGCTCGACATGCGGCCATAGATGCCCACGCTCAAGCGATAGTTGGCCGAGAAACGGTGGCCCCAGGTGGCAAACCAGTTGCCCTTGTGGTGAGCCATGCCGTCGATAGTCACTTTGTGCATCTTGTCGTGGTTGGTGTCATATTGGTTGGCATCAGTGTCCAGGTAGCTGTAACCCAGCCCGAAGGCAAACTCGCGCCACTGGTAATTGACATTCACGTCAATGCCACAGGTCTTGGC
>CAMJXD010000110.1 GCA_946409635.1 uncultured Prevotellaceae bacterium | reverse complement strand
GGCGTGACATCTGGTTGGGGCGCTTGGCCTCCATGCCGGCAGCTGCCTCCTGCATCTCGGTGATGATGTAGTCATAGACCTTTTCCACCGTGCTGCGACGGAACGAGTTCTGCGTGTTGTCGCGATAGATGACGCAGGGACCGAAGTTGGTGACGAGCTGGTAATAGGCCCAGGCACGAACCACGCGTACCTCGCCCTTGTACTGCAGGTAGTTCTGGTAGTCAGAGCTGCCTGTGCTGAGGTTCTCGGCATACTGGTCGAGCGCGTCGATGTTCGAGTTGCAGTCGATGATGATGTTGTACATCGTGCTCCACATGTTGCCTACTGCCCAGAAGGCATTCGGGTTGGTGTATCCGCCGGGATAGCCGAACTTGAGGGCATCGCCCTGGTCATCGGCACGGCCCGACGACATGTCGTCGTCACGACCCATCCAGATCATGGCATTGGCCCAGTGGATGCCCTGTGTGCGCAGGGTGGCATAGGCACCCGTGGCAGCCTCGTGCATGGTGCTCGCATCGGTGTAGTCGATGGCATCCACGTCGATAGTGTTCTCCGCATCAATGTCGATGTAGTCGGTGCAGCTGGTCAGTGCCAGCATTGCAGCAGGGAGTACATATAGTAAAGTCTTCATATTTTTCATAACTTGTTGGTTGTGGGTTATGGGTAATGAGTGATGGGTTAGAAGTTAATCTGCACACCCAGGGTATAGGTTGCGGAGAGTGGATAGACCTGCGAATCCCAACCGTCGGCATCGCTCACCTCAGGCGAGAAGGTGTTGGCCGAGAACCAGGTGAATGGACGGTCGGCCGAAAGGCTGACGCGTGCGCTGGGCAGGGTATAGCCGCCCATCTCGATGTTCTTGAACGTATAGCCGAGTGCAACGTTCTGCAGACGGAAGTAGTTGGCGCTCTCTACGAAGTAGCTGGCATTCTGGCTGTCACCCACGTTCCAGCTCTTCATCAGGGCCTTGGCCGAAGGATCGGTGTTGCTCGTTCCTTCGCCGTGCCAGCGGTTCTCGAACTGTGCAAGGTCGAAGTTGAAGTTCTGGGCTGCATAGCGCAGGGCGCGCTTGCGGTTCCATAGCTCACCGCCTGCCTGGCCGTAGAAGCTGATGGCAAAGTCGAGGTTGCGCCACTGTACGGCTGCATTCAGTCCGTAGGTGATGTCGGGCACGTAGCTGCCCAGGGCCTGCTTGTCGCTGCCGTCGATCACCTTGTCGCCGTTCACGTCTTCATAGCGGAAGTCACCGGGCTCGAGGCCGTTGGCAACAGCCACGGGGTCGGCTGCCACTTCGGCGGCATTCTGATAGACGCCCAGCACCTTGTAGCCATAGTAGCTGTTCATCTTCTCGCCCACGATCTGATAGACCTTTCCGTTGGTCTGCACCTGCTTCACACCGTCCTTCAGGCTCTTCACCTCATTGTGCAGCCAGCCGAGGTTAGCGCCGATCTGGTAGCTGAAGTCCTTGGTGAGACGCTGGTTCCAGTTCAGGGTCATGTCCACACCCATGTTGAGGATCTCTGCCCAGTTGCCTGCCACGGTGGTGTTCTGCATTGGGCGTGCGGGGCTGATCACGGCGTCGCTGGTCAGACGATAGTACCAGTCGATGTCACCGGTGAGGTGGTTGTTGGCGGTGGTGAAGTTCAAGCCGATGTTGGTCTCGTTGACGGTCTCCCAGCTGAGCCAGCTGAAGGTCGAACCGTTGATGTAGCCGTCGAGGGCGTTGTTGGTGCCGAACACGGCACGTGCCGTAGCGCTGGCTGCATAGCCTGCACTGGCTGCAATCTTGTCGTTACCGAGCTTGCCCCAGCTGGCACGAAGCTTCAGGTACTGGAAGAGGTCCTGGTCCTTCATGAAGTCCTCGTTGGTGATTACCCAGGCTGCACCTACCGAGGGGAAGAAGCCCCAAGGCTCGTTGTACTTCGAACTGCCGTCCTCGCGGAGGGTTACCATGAGCAGGTACTTGTCGGCGTAGTTGTAGTTGAAACGTGCGAAGTAGGAGAGGGCACGGTTGCGGAAACCGCCGTCACCCAGGGTGATGCCTTCCTTGTCGCCCAGCGAGAGGTACTTCCAGCTATCCTGTCCCTCGGGTACGTTCTGTGCGGTGCCCCAAAGGCCGTCGTAGCGCTCCTGGCGCAGCGAGGTGCCGAGCATGGCGGTCAGGCGATGGTCACCCCACTGGTCGGTATAGGTCATCGTGTTGTCCCATACGTAGTTGTTGAAGTTGCTGTCGCTCTTGGTCAGGCTGGTGGTCGAAGTCTGCTGCACAGTGCCCAGGTAGTACTGGGGAGTGAATGCCGTGGCACGTGTGGTCGAATAGTCGTAGCTGTAGCTGGTGCGGAAGTTCAACTTCTCGGGAATGAGGTTGAACTGTGCATAGAAGTTGCTCAGCACCTGGTAGTTCTTGTTCTGCGAATCGAACAGCTCGGCGGTGGCTACTGGGTTGTAGAAGTTGTTGCTTACGCCGATGGTGTTCGGGCTGGCATAACCGTCGGTGTAGATGTCGGCGGTCGTCTTGTCATACACGGGGAAGATGCCGGGCATGTTGAATGCCTGCTCCCAGGCTGCATTGTTGGGCAGTACCTGGGTGCTCTGACTGAACACGCCGTTCATGCCTACGGTGAGCCAGTTGAAGGCCTTGTACTCAAGGTTGCCGCGGAAGTTAAGGCGCGAATAGTTGTTGTCGGCATCCATGATACCGTTCTGATAGAGGTAGCTCATGCCCACGCCGTAGTTGGCCTTGTCGGTACCGCCGCTGATGTTCAGGCTGTGGTTGGTGATCACGGCTGTGCGAAGCAGTTCGTCGTACCAGTCGGTATCCGAATTGTACTGATTCTGCTCGAAGTTGCCGCCGTACTTGGCCACACTGGCCTGCAGCATTGGCAGATAATCGGCAACCTCGCTCTCACGCAGCATCTGTGCATACTGGCTCGAATTGCTCATCTCGAGCACGTTGGTGGCCTTCTGCATGCCTACGTAGCCGTCGTACGACACCTTGGCGCGTTCGTTGTTCTTGCCTTTCTTTGTGGTGATGATTACCACACCGTTGGCAGCACGTACACCGTAGATGGCGCTGGCGCTGGCATCCTTCATGATGCTCATCTCCTCGATGTCGCTGTTGTTGAGGAAGTTGATGTTGTCGTAGAACATTCCATCCACCACGTAGAGTGGGGTGGTGTTGCTGAACGAACCCAGACCACGGATGGTCACCGTAGGTCCGCCGCCAGGCACACCGCTGTTCACGATGTTCACACCGGCAACCTTGCCCTGCAGGGCTGCCATGGGCGAAGAGGTAGGCACGCTGACGATGTCCGATGCCTTCACCGTCTCGATGGGAGCGGTCAGGTCCTTCGACTTGGCGGCGCCGTAACCGATCACCACGGTCTCCTCAAGGTTCTGCACGTCGGGCGACATGCTGATGTTCATCGTTCCGCCCTTGACCTTCACGTTCTCTGTCGTCATGCCAAGGTAGGAGCAGGTCAATGTGGCATCCGAGGCCACACCGTCGAGTTCGTAGTTGCCGTCATAGTCAGTGGTGGTCACGATGTCGGTACCTGCCACGCGTACTACAGCACCCAGCAATGGTTCGCCGAACTCATCGAGCACGCGACCCTTCACCTTGCCCAGGCTCTGTGCCATCATCGACACCGGGACCATAGCAAGGACAAGCAATAATGCAAGTGTTTGCTTTTTCATACTTAATTGGATTTGGTTG
>CAMJXD010000109.1 GCA_946409635.1 uncultured Prevotellaceae bacterium | reverse complement strand
TCAGCGTCAGCTTCATCGCGCTGTAGTTCTTGTTGCCGCTGCCCCACACGCCAATCAAGAGGTACATGGGAATCAGGGCGACCTCATAGAACATGAACATCGTGAACAGGTCAATCGAGATAAAGAAGCCGAACACGCCCGTCGACAGCAGGAAGAACCACATGAAGAACTGGCGCGGCAGCGGATTCATCTTCCACGAGGCAAACACGCCGGCAAACACGATGAAGGCCGACAGCAAGATCATCACCACGCTCACGCCATCCACGCCCAGGGCCAGATGTACGTTGAACGGGGCATACCACAGCACGTCACTGCGCAGAATCATCTCACTGGTGTCGCCTCCGGCACGGGCGTCAAGGAATATCTTGACCAGCATGGCGGCAAGCACAACCAGCACGCTGGCGCCCACTACGGCAACGGTCCTGATGGCCTTGATGCCCTGGTTGCGGCACACGGCCAGGCCACCCAGCGTCAACAGAGGCACGATCACAAAGTAAATCAGTATATTATTGAAAATTTCCATTGTATATATCCTTTCTATTTTGTTTGACCGTTGATTAGAACAACATTACACACACTGCAGTGATGGCGGCAAGTAGCAACGCGCCCAGCAGATAGATGAACACATAGGCCTGGATGCTGCCCGACTGCAGGCGACGTATGCCATACGATACGCTGTTGGTCGTGTCGGCAAGCAGGTTGAAGAAGCCGTCGATGATGTGACGGTCAAACCATGCGATGGGAACACAAAGCGTCTGGAAAATCACCTTGTGGGTGATGAACTGGTACAGCTCGTCCATATAGAAGCGCTTGTAGCTCGCTGTCCACAGGCCGCGCATCGCGTTGGCCATGCGCTCGGGCAGCGGGTTCTCCTTGTAGTACATCACCGTGGCCAGCCCGATGCCCACCAGGGCAACTGCAACGCTCGAACCGGCAACAGTCCAGTCAATGGCGGTGTGCAGGTGATGGCCGTCCCAGGTCACCATGTTGTGGAAGGGCACAAAACCGGCAACACACGAGATCACAGCCAGGATAATCAGCGGCAGCGTCATCGTCCACACCTGGTCCTTGGGAGCATGATGCTCGTCATGAACCTCATGTTTCTTCCAGAAGAAGATGAGGTAGTAGATCCTGAACATGTAGAAGGCAGTCATGCAGGCCACCATCGACATCCACAGGCCCCAGCCCAGGCCGCGATGGTAGGCAGCCACCAGAATCTCGTCCTTCGACCAGAAGCCGGCAAACGGGGGAATGCCCGCGATGGCCAAGCAGCCGATCAGGAAGCAGATGCTCGTGATGGGCATGAACTTGTGCAGGCCGTGCATCTTGCTGTTCTCATTGCTGTGAACGGCATGGATGATGGCACCGGCGCACAGGAAGAGCAACGCCTTGAACATGGCGTGGGTGAACAGGTGGAACATCGAGGCCATGTAACCCAGGCCCTGACCCTCATGAATCTCGATGAGCGCATTGTTGTTCGACGACACGGCCAGCGACGTCATCATGAAGGCAATCTGCGAGATGGTCGAGAAGGCCAGCGCACGCTTGATGTCGCTCTGGGTGCACGCAATCGCGGCGGCATAGAAGGCCGTGAACGCGCCCACTACCAGGATGATGTTCATCGCGCCCTGTACGAGCACATACAGCGGGAACAACCTGGCAACCAGGAACACACCAGCCACAACCATCGTCGCGGCGTGGATCAACGCCGACACGGGCGTCGGGCCCTCCATAGCGTCAGGCAGCCAGATGTGCAACGGGTACATCGCACTCTTGCCGGCACCGCCAATGAAGATAAACGTCAGTGCCCAAGCCATCACCGAGCAGCCCATGAAGGTGGCGCCTCCGGCAGTGCTGATGGCACTCTGGGCCGTCTCAAGGCTACCCGACATCGTGGGACCGAACACCAGCTTGTCGAAGTCGAACGTGCCGGTGTAATAGCTCAATATCATGATACCCAGCAGGAAGAACAGGTCGGCCAAGCGGGTCACGATAAAGGCCTTCTTGTTGGCATGGTTGGCCGCTGGCGTCGAGTAATAGAAACCAATGAGCAGGTAGGACGACAGACCCACCATCTCAAAGAAGATGAAAATCTGGAAAATGTTGGTGGCAACCACCAGACCCAGCATCGAGAACGTGAACAGCGCCAGGAAGGCATAGTAACGCTGGAATCCCTTCTCGGCGTTGCCGTCATGGTCGCTCATGTAACCCAAGCTGTACAGGTGCACCATCAACGACACCGTGGTAATCACCACAAGCATCATCGCGGCGATGGGGTCGACCAGGACTCCCATGCGCACCACCAGCGTGTCGGTAAACGACAGCCAGGCGGGATTGGCTACAACCACGGCCTGCCGGACACCGTCCACCATCTGGCCCTCGCCGCTGCCAAAGAAGTAGGTCAGCGCAACGCCATACGCCAGTACGGTATCCACCAGCATGGCGATAACGCCTATCACGCCGGTAATCTTTCTTCCCATTTTCACCCCGACGAGTCCCAGAAACAGGAACATCAGCAGGGGCAATGCTACAACTACTATTGCTAAACTTAGTGGCATAATCGTTAGAATTTCAGTTTAGTGATTTGTTTGATGTCCACGTTCTTGGCGATGCGGAACACGTTGATGATGATCGCAATCGCCAGGGCGGTCTCCGCTGCTGCTATCGCGATGGCAAACAGCGAGAAGAACATGCCCTCGAGCTGACCGGGGAACAGGTAACGGTTAAACACCACAAAGTTGATATCAACCGAGTTGAGCATCAACTCCAGCGATATCATGATCGCAATCATGTTCTTGCGAGTGATGAAGCCGTACACTCCGCAGCCAAACATGATCAGGCTGGGAATGAGATACATAAATAATGTCAAATCCATATTTCTCTATCTCTCTTTAGCGGCGACGGGCGATAACCACACCTCCAATGATACAAGCCAATAACAACACACTGATGGCCTCAAA
The DNA here is from genome assembly GCA_946409635.1 of uncultured Prevotellaceae bacterium. Lineage (GTDB taxonomy): Bacteria > Bacteroidota > Bacteroidia > Bacteroidales > Muribaculaceae > Sodaliphilus. The sequence continues at coordinate 812 of CAMJXD010000109.1, read as the reverse complement.
CGGCAACAGATAGCCATACTTGTCGGTGCTCAGCAAGAAGCGACCTATCTGAACCATGTCAAACGTCGACCCCGACGTGATGACCTTGCCAGCAAAGTCGGCATAGCTGAACAGGGCATATCCACACACGCCCACACCGGCCAATGCGGCCGTCAGGCCCAGCCAGCGTCGGTGAGATGTCAACGCCTCGGCATCATGACCGGGCCGATGAGTCAGCATGATCGCAAACACAAACAGCACCAGGATACCTCCGGCATACACGGCAATCTGCACTGCTCCCAGGAACTCATAGTCCATCTGGAAGTAGATGATGGCTGTCGCAAACAGCACAAACAGCAGATACGTCGCCGAGCGCAAAATCTTGCGCGTGGTAACCGTCAGCACCGAGAACACGATGATGGCGATCGCGACGATAAAATACAAAATGATGTTACCTACTGATTCCATTATTCCTTGTTTTCTTTAGTTTCTTGTTTCGGCTCGCCTTCGGCAGGAGCTGCGGGCTTGCCAGCAGCGGGTGACGCAGGCTTGGCGGCGGGTGCGGGAGCGGGAGCGTCGTCCTTCTCGGGCAGATAATTCAGCTGCTTGACGAGCTTCTCGCGTGTGAACACGGCCTGCTCAAAGTCGTTGCTGAAGCGGATCGCATTGGTGGGACACACCTGCACACACAGCCCGCAGAAGGTGCAGCTTCCCAAGTCATACACGTACTTGTCGAGCTTCTGCTTCTTTTTGCCGTCCGGCAGTTCGACCATGCGTTTGGTGATGCTGATGGTCTGGTTGGGGCAATTGCGCTCACAGCTGCCGCAAGCGAT
>CAMJXD010000108.1 GCA_946409635.1 uncultured Prevotellaceae bacterium | reverse complement strand
TCGACTTCAGCGACGACGAGGTGGAGCAGCTGGTGAAGCAGATCAGCGCCCAGATTGAGGACTGACAAAATAGCACCCGAGCATGACAGGCGGCGTGACACACAATGGCACCCCGCCTGCCATGACCATGCTTGTTGATGACATGAATGAGATAGATTATAAAAAACTGTTTGCCGAGGCGCGCAAGCATCTGTCGCTGGAGTGGGACTACACGAAGCTCACGGCGGTAGAGAAACTGGCCGTGCTGCTGTCGGCGGTGGCGTTTGTTGCGGTGGTGTTTGTCATCGGCTTGTTTGTGCTGTACCACCTGTTCACCGCGCTGGTGACCGTGCTGGCCACGGCGCTGGGGTCGGTGTGGGGTGCCCACCTGATTGCGGTGGCCATCCTGCTGGTGCTGATGCTGCTGGTGTTTGCCTTCAAGAAGCAGCTCATCGTTGACCCGATCACCCGCTTTGTGAGCAAACTCTTCCTTAAACCTGAAGACAATGAGTAGCGACAACACCAACATCAATAGTGTCAACGTCAACGAGACGCCCCAGCAGGTGACGATACCGCTGCCCGATGCGCCGGGCAGCTGGAACGGGATGACGATGGACGAGCTGAGGCGTGCGCGCGCACGTGCCCTCGTGCGCCGTGAGGTGGGTCGCACGGCGATGCAGTATGACATCGCAGGCGTGCGTACCAATGTGGCCAACAATGGCGTTAGAGCCCTGCTGTTCAAGCCCGGCACGGTGTCGAGCCTGAAGGTGGTGGACTATGTGGTGATGGGCTTCAGGATCACTCGGTGGCTCATGGAGCTGCGAGGCCGCCGTCGCCGTCGCTGAGGTCGCGCTCAACTCATCCAGTACCCGCCGAAAATGACGATAAAAACCATCAAAAAATCACTTTTTTCTTGAAAAAACGCTTGTGATTTGTTGAATTTATCTATATTTGCAGCCCGAAATCAATGATTTCGCACTATCGTGAGTATATTAACAACAATAAATATTGAACATTAAAACCTGATTGCCTATCGACAAAACATTACTCTTTATTGACCAAAAGTAAGATAAGTAATGAAAAGTTATAATGACAAGAGCGATGAGCAACTCATTTCGCTGTATGTCGATGGCAAGAACGAGGCCTTTGATGAGCTCCTGGAGCGCCACAAGGACCGGGTTTACTTATATATATACCACGCGGTGAAGAATGATGAACTGGCCGACGACATCTTCCAGGACACCTTTGTCAAGGCCATCATGACCATCAAGCAGGGCCGATATGTGGAAAACGGCCATTTCCCCGCTTGGATCACACGCATTGCCCACAACCTGATTATCGACTACTACCGGCAGATCAAGGCCGAGAACCTGCAGTCGACCGATGACACCGATGTCAATATCCTGAACCGCAAGGAACTCTCGGACAGCACTGTCGAGGACAATCTGGTCACGAGCCAGATTCATGCCGACGTGAGGCGTCTGGTGAAGTCGTTGCCCGATAACCAGCGCGAGGTGCTCGAGATGCGTTACTACAAGAACATGAGCTTCAAGGAGATTGCCGACACCACGGGTGTGAGCATCAACACAGCGCTGGGCCGCATGCGCTATGCGATCCTGAACATGCGCCGCATGGCCGAGGAGCACAACATCGTGCTCACGCTGTAGCCGAGAAATATTGCACGGAATTACAACTATTATGTGAAAGGACGGCACTCATTGCGGGTGCTGTCCTTTCATGGTGTCTAGAGTGAGTGTCGAGTGAGCGATAGTCTGTTTTGATAAAAAAAGGTGGTGAAATTTGGTGTATCGTGTGAAAAGTAGTACCTTTGCCGCCGCTTTTTGAGAATTTAACCATTTAAGATACAATAGAAAACAAAAGATGAACGTAAGTTTTGAACAGATTGATGCGGTGAACGGACTGCTCACCGTTGAGCTCAAGCGAGAAGATTTTGCCAGCGACGTGAATAAGGGCGTGGCCCAGATGGGTGTTCGCCATCCGATCAAGGGTTTCCGCCCCGGAAAGGCTCCCAAGAGCCTGTTGATGAAATTCTACGGTGCCAGCGTGACTGCCGACGTGATTGACCGCATGGTTGGCCGCGCGGTGTATGACTACATCCGTGATAACAAGCTCCAGGTGCTGGGCGAGCCCCTTCCCAACGAGGACACGAAGGTCGACATCATGAAGGACGAGGAGATGACCTTCAAGTATGACCTGGGCATGGCACCCGCCGTAGAGCTGAAGCTCAACAAGCGCATCAACGTGCCCTATTATACCATCGAGGTGACCGACCAGATGGTTGACGACGCTATTGCTCATGACCGCAAGCGCCTGGGTACCCTGGTCGACGGCGAGGTGAGCGACAAGGAGTCGATGCTGCGCGGCTCGATGATCGAGCTCGACGAGCAGGGCAACGACAAGCAGGACGGCATCAAGGTGGAGCGCACGGTGATCTCGCCGCGCTACATGACCGACGATGACGAGGCTGCCAAGTTTGTCGGCGTGAAGGTGGGTGACACCTTTGTGTTCAACCCCCACAAGGCCAATGGCGGCAACATTGCCGAGCTGGCTGCCATGCTCAACGTTGACCGCAAGGATGCCGACGTGAAGAGCGACTTCCGCGTCACCATCGAGGAGATCAAGGTGAACCAGGAGGCCGAGATGAACGAGGAGTTCTTCAAGGGCGTGCTTGGCACCGAGACCGAGGTCAAGGACGAGGCTGCCTTCCGCCAGGCCGTCCGCGAGCTGATTGAGCGTGCCAACGTCCCCGAGAGCAACTACCGCTTTACCATTGACGCACAGCGCATCCTCACCGACAAGGCCGGCGAGCTGCCCTTGCCCGAGGAGTTCCTGAAGCGCTTCCTGAAGCTGCGCCGCGAGCAGGACGAGAAGAACAACGGCGAGGTGACCGACGAGGAGGCCCAGAACATGTTCAAGCAGCTGCGCTGGCAGCTGGTCAAGGACCACATTGCCCAGGAGCTGGGCATCCAGGTGGAGAAGGAAGACATCGACAATGCCGCCTTCATCTTTGCTCAGCAGCAGTTGTCGCAGTATGGCATCTACAATGCGCCTGAGGACCTGATCCGCCAGCAGGCCGATCGCTTCATGCAGGATGAGCGTGCCCGTGAGGCCATCCAAGAGCATGCCATCGACAACAAGTTCTATGCCGCTGTCAAGGAGGCTGTCAAGGTCAACGAGAAGACCGTGAGCGTGGAGGACTTCCGCAAGCTCTACGAGCAGGAGGAGAAGAAGTAAACCTCAGCCGATAGGCTACAATGTATAATGTGGGGCAGGGTAGGCACAATCTACCTTGTCCCACATGTTATTTTGTCAGTTGGCGCAGTTTTTGCTGGGTAGGGTGGCATGAATTATTCTCATGTCAATAAAAAAAAGTCGCTCAACAGTGGGCGGGATTGAGAAAAAAATATTATCTTTGAACAAAAAATTTTATAGAACCAAATTTTAGATTTATGGAAAACGATTTCAGAAAATTTGCAGTGCATCACCTGGGCATGAACGGGCTGGCCCTTGACCAGTTTGCCGCCGGTGTGTCGAACAACTACATTTCCCCGACCATTATGGAAGAGCGCAAGCTCAACGTGACTCAACTCGACGTGTTCTCACGCCTGATGATGGATCGCATCATCTTCCTGGGGACTCAGGTCGATGACTATACCGCCAATGTGATCCAGGCCCAGCTGCTGTATCTCGACAGCTCGGATCCCGGCAAGGACATCTCGCTGTACATCAACTCGCCCGGCGGTTCGGTGTATGCCGGCCTGGGCATCTATGACACAATGCAGTACATCCAGAGCGACGTGTCGACCATCTGCACCGGCATGGCCGCCTCGA
>CAMJXD010000107.1 GCA_946409635.1 uncultured Prevotellaceae bacterium | reverse complement strand
GGGGGGGGATGACTGTTCGCAGTGCAAGGGCGTTTGGCGATGCCTCAGTAAAGGTGAACAGGCAGACGAAGTCCCTGCGCTTTCTGTTTACCCTATTGTATGTTATGCCGAATTCGGGGGACACAAGAGGCACCTAAAATGGATGAACTATGAAAAAAATTTTCTTTACGCTCCTATCGTTGCTACTGTTCTCCGCAGTGGCACAAGCAGCCACCAACTATGGCTTCTATGTGGCTGGCACCATGGTCACCAGTGACAACTGTAACAACATCGTGAACAACTACATCAAGAGTGGAAGGGTGTCTTACGATCCTGGTACCAACACCCTGTTCATGCACGATGTTACCATCAACACCCAGGGCGCCTCGGGCGACGCCAGGCGCGCTATTCAAAATAATGAATGCAGTGACCTGATTGTCATGTTTCGTGGCACATGTAACCTGACGGGGTATGATGGCGCCGGTGTCCGCATTAGGAAAAGCACAACGCTTTGGGCTCCGGAAGCAACCGATGTCGTTAACATCCACAGTGTCAACGCTGAGGGCATCTGGATGGCAACATCCAATAATTTCGAACTCTATATTCAAGGTCCTGGCACCTTCAATATCTCGTCTGACACGAAAACGGCTCTCGAGGATGAGGACGATGGTTCGGGCATCCAACTTGATACATGGCACCAGGTGTATTTTGACAATGTGAATGCAGTATTGTCTTCTGGAGGAAACAGTGTCGCCAAGCGTGTTTCTCTCCGATTTAAAGCAGGCAGCAGCGTGAGATTCAAGGCCACTAATAATTCCAGTTATCCGGTTATTAATTTTTGTGCCTGGCAAGTCTATGGGAATGAGGCCGTCTTGGAGCCCTACGGAGCCTATTATGACTCTAATAATAGCAGCGTCGTTGATTCCAACGGCAATAGAGTCTATAATAAAGATGTCTATGTCAGCGACGACTATGTGGCCATCATCAACTCGACCAACTTCCCCAACGCCAACTTCCGCAATTATTTGCTCGGCCTCTATCCCAAGGGCTACATCACCCAGACTGATGTAAACAACCGCACAACGATGGACGTTAGCGGCAAGAGCATTTCCAATCTCCAGGGCATCAAGTACTTTACCGCCCTGAAGGAACTGCGCTGCTACAACAACCCGATGACATCGCTCGATGTGTCGGGCTTAACCGCACTCACCTCGAGACGCTCCTGTGTTATAACACCAACATCTCCTCACTCAGCGTGAGCAACTGCACCAATCTCAAGAAGCTCGACTGCCACAACTGCACCAGACTGACGAGCCTAACAGTAATCAACAAGTCGAGCCTTAACACGCTCAACTGCTCGAATTGCACAGCCTTAACTTCACTCACCTGTTGCAATAATGCCTTGACGACGCTCAATGTGACGGGCTGTACGGCGTTGAACACGCTCAAGTGCTACCAGAACGCCAACCTGACGGCCATCACAGGCCTGGCCGACTGCAAAGCCATCACCTATCTGGACTGCGAGGACTGCCAGATTACTAGCCTGCCTGGGATCAACTCGATGACCAACATCGCTACACTGCTGGCCCGCAACAACAAGTTGACTTCGCTCGAAGTAACCTACAAGAGCAAACTGACAAACTTGAGGGTCAATGGTAATACGACACTGACCGCCCTTCATTGTTTTAATAATGACTTGACCACGCTTAACGTGACAGGTTGCACAGCATTGAGTACTCTCAATTGCTATAGTAATGCTAACCTGGCCAGCATCACCGGCCTGGCCGACTGCAAGGCCATCACCTATCTGCACTGCGAAGACTGCAAAATCACCGACCTGCCTGGTTTGAATAATATGACCCAGATCCAGAGACTAAATGCAAGTAACAACAAGCTGACTTCGATAACCCTCACCAACAAGGCCAGTCTGATACAGGTGAGTCTTCAGAACAACCCGCAGATGACTACTGCCGACATCTATAATAATAGCGCGCTGTCAAGCCTTGATATCCGCAACTGCACGGCGCTGACCACACTCAAGTGCTATCGAAATGCCTTGACCACCCTCAATGTGACGGCCTGCTCAGCCTTGAAGGACCTGCGTTGCTACGAGAATTCCAACCTGGCAACCATCACAGGCCTGGCCGACTGCAAAGCCATCACCTATCTGGACTGCGAGGACTGCCAGATCTCCGACCTGAGCGCCGTCCAATCAATGAACAATATCCAGAGTATCTTTGCCCGCAACAACAAGTTGACCAAGCTCACCGTTACTGGCAAGAGTAATTTGGCAAACCTGAGGGTCAACGGCAACACATTGCTTACAGAACTTTATTGTTACAATAATGGACTGACATCGCTCGAAGTGGCAAACTGTTCGGCTATGACCTATCTCGATTGTGACGGCAATAATTTGACTTCACTTTCGGTAAACGGTTGCACTTCACTTGCTACACTCGGGATTTATAGGAACCGGATCAGCGGTTCTGGCATGACCACGCTGGTGAACAGCCTGCCCACCCGCTCGTCAGGCAGCAAGGGTAATTTGTATGCCATCACCAATAACAACGAGGGCAACTCGATGACAGCCGCCCAGATCACGACTGCCCGCAACAAGTACTGGCTGCCCAAGCAGTTCAACGGCAGCACTTGGGTAGAGATGACGGCCTCGGTGCGTGGCGACGTGAACGGCGACGGCAGCGTGAACATCAGCGACGTGACCGCCCTGATCAACATGCTGACGGTCAGCGGCTCAGTCAGCGCACCCGGTGCCGACTGCAACCAGGACGGCAGCGTGAACATCAGCGACGTGACCGTCCTGATCAACTACGTGCTGTCGGGCTCCTGGTAACCTCTTTTACAGGTGTGTCAACTCATCGATTTTGCACAGTGATGATGACACTCCGCTTACTCTCTTAAAACTAATAACAATGCAATTATGAACACTAAAACATTCAAAACCCTAGCGCTGGCTGCCGTTACGATGGCAGCAGTGTGCGCACCTGCAACGGCCAACGCCCAGTTGGGCGGACTCATCAACAAGGCCAAGCAGAAAGCCAAGGAAAAAGTCGAGCAAGTTGTTGACAAGAAGAAGACCGAAGTCCAGGAAAAAGGCAAGGAAGAGGTCAAAAATGCGAAAAATGATGCCAAAATGAAGGCCCTCGAGACACAGCGTCCACCCCTGCCCTGGGTCATGGGATTGTCGAAGTTTAGCGAAGACACGATAAAAGATTTTGCACGTAACGGCCTTGGCAAACTGCCAGATGACAAGGTGATCGCCCTCAGGGATTCATTGTTTGCGCGCTACAAGAGCAACAAGTTGTTGCAGGCAGCGATGAAAGAGGGCCAAATCGACAACTACCGCCTCAATGAGTCCCTCGAGAACGAGCAACAACGCTTCAACGACTTCTATAATCAGTTAGAGTGGTCTATTGTGCCCTCCTTACTCCTTGGCGTGAAAGGCGAGAAACTCGATGGCGAGTCTGCTACAATGAAATATGAGAGACCACGATATCATGTTGTTGCCGGCATATCGACCTATTCGGCCTTCAAAACGGTTAAAGGCGATGTCTATTTCATGAGTGTGCTTGGCGGCACCAGGGTCTTCTTGAAGGCTAATGAAGCAGCAGAGGTAAAAGCCCAGATTGACCGCGTGCGCAAAATCATTTTGCTCAGTCAAGGCATCGGCAGTTTTGCTAAAGAAGTTGGTGATAAGCCCGAGGCTCATGGCTTCCTCCCGTTCTTGGCCGAAGACTGGGTGAACCGCGTGGATGCCGCTCTGGCCAACAACAAGCCCGAGAACATTCAGTACCGCGACATGCCCAGGGCCGGCTCGATGCACGCCAAGTTCAAAGCCGA
>CAMJXD010000106.1 GCA_946409635.1 uncultured Prevotellaceae bacterium | reverse complement strand
TGTTGACGAGCACGACGAGTCCCTTGCGGTTCTTCTGGATGATGGAGAAGATGTTCACGTCCTGCGCCTCGATGCCGCGTGTGGCGTCGATGAGCAGGATGCACACGTCGCTGTTCTCGATGGCGCGGATAGAGCGCAGCACCGAGTAGTACTCGATGTCCTCGTTGACCTTGTTCTTCTTGCGGATGCCGGCGGTGTCGACCAGGTAGAAGTCGAAGCCAAACTTGTTGTAGCGCGAGTAGATGCTGTCGCGCGTGGTGCCGGCGATGTCGGTGACGATGTTGCGCTGCTCGTCCATGAGCGAGTTGACCAGCGATGACTTGCCGGCATTGGGGCGTCCCACGATGGCAAAACGGGGCAGCTCTTGCTCCAGCTTCTCCTCGGCTTTCTCGGGCATGCGCTTCACGACCTCGTCGAGCAGGTCGCCCGTGCCGTTGCCGTTGGCTGCCGAGATCGAGAAGGGCTGACCCAGGCCCAGGGCGTAGAACTCGGCCTCGGCATACATGCTCAGGTTGTTGTCGTCCTTGTTGGCCACGACGATGACGGGCTTGGATGTGCGTCGCAAGATGTCGGCAACGTGGTCATCAAGGTCGGTGATGCCGTTCTTGATGTCCACGACAAACAGGATGACGTCGGCCTCCTCGATGGCCAGATGCACTTGCTTGTTGATTTCTTCCTCAAAGATGTCCTCGCTGTTGACCACCCAGCCGCCGGTGTCGACCACCGACATCTCCATGCCGTTCCACTCCATCTTGCCATACTGGCGGTCGCGTGTGGTGCCGCTGGTGTCGTTGACAATGGCTGCACGGGTCTGGGTGAGCCTGTTGAACAGCGTTGACTTGCCCACGTTGGGCCTTCCCACGATTGCTACTAGTCGTCCCATGTTATTATTCAGTGTTTTTAGTCCTTATTTTTAGTTATGTTTTAGTCAATATATCCAAATGCGCGCAGCTTGTTCTCCTGGTTGCGCCAGTCCTTCTCGACCTTGACATACAGCTCGAGGAAGACTTTCTTGTCAAAGAAGGTCTCGATGTCCTTGCGCGCTAGTGTGCCCACGCGCTTGAGCATCTTGCCCTGGTGGCCGATGATGATGCCCTTCTGGCTGTCGCGCTCGACATAGATGACCGCCATGATGTGGATGGCCTTGTCGCTCTCGTCAAATTTCTCGACGATGACCTGGGTGGCATAGGGGACTTCCTTGTCGTAGGTCAACAGGATCTTCTCACGCACGATCTCGGTGACAAAGAAGCGGCTGCTGCGGTCGGTCAAGGCATCCTTGCCGAAGTAGGGCGGGCTCTCGGGCAGCAGCTCGATGATGCGTGCCATGATGTTGTCGACGTTGAAGTTCTCGAGCGCGCTGGTGGGGAAGACCTCGGCCTGGGGCAGGAGCTGCTTCCACTGGTCGATGATGCGTATCAGGTCATCGTTGCCCTTGAGCAGGTCGATCTTGTTGATGACCAGCAGTATCGGGATGTTCTCGCGTGCGACGCGGTCCAGAAAGTCTTGGTTCTTGGTGGGACTCTCGACCACGTCGGTGACATAGAGCAGCACGTCGGCATCGACGAGCGCTTCCTGGGAGTACTCGAGCATGCTCTGCTGCAGCCTGAACTTGGGCTTGAGCACGCCGGGCGTGTCGCTGAACACAATCTGGTAATCGTCGCCGTTGACGATGCCCATGATGCGGTGGCGAGTGGTCTGTGCCTTGCTGGTAATGATAGACAGGCGCTCTCCCACCAGCTTGTTGCTGAGGGTCGATTTTCCCACGTTGGGGTTGCCCACGATGTTGACAAATCCTGCTCGATGCATGGTTGTTATCCTGTTAATGTGTTGTTCTTGTGTCGGGTTATTCAAGAAGCATCGCTACTCGGCTTGCAACGGGGAGTAGTGATGCTTCAGGTGGTGTGTCTGCTCGCTGTTACAGCGACCAGATGAGGTAGAGTGCACCCCAGGTGAAACCTGCACCGAAGGCGGTGAGAACAATCTTGTCGCCCTTGTGCAGGCGGCTCTTGTTCTCGTCAAGGCACAGGGGGATGCTGGCGGCACTGGTGTTGCCACGGTGCTGGATGTTGACCATCACCTTCTCGTCGGCGATACCCAGGCGCGCTCCCACGGCCTCGATGATGCGCAGGTTGGCCTGATGGGGGACAAACCACTGGATGTTGTCGTTGGTCAGTCCGTTGCGTTTCATCAGGTCCTGGCTGGAAGTGAGCATGTCGATGACGGCGTGGCGGTAGACGGCACGGCCCTCCTGATACACATAGTGGTACCTGGCGTCGACAGTCTCGTGGCTGGTGGGCTGGGCCGAGCCGCCGGCCTTGTAGACCAGATGCTCCAGTCCAGAACCGTCCACGTGGAAGATGCCGTCCATGACGCCGACGGGCTCCTCAGTGGGCTCGAGCAGCATGCATGCTGCAGCGTCACCAAACAGGGGGCATGTAGCACGGTCCTCATAGTCGACCATGCTCGACATCTTCTCGGCCGACACGACGATGACCTTCTTGTAAATGCCGGCACGGATATAGGCAGTGGCCTCATAGAGCCCCACCAGAAATCCGGCACAGGCAGCCTGGATGTCATAGGCATAGCACTTCTTCTCGATGCCCACGCCGTGAGCAATGATCGATGCCGTCGACGGGAATCGATAATCGGGGTTAGAAGTCGGGCAGATGAGCAGGTCTATCTCGTCACGGCTGGTGCCGGTTTCCTCGAGCAGCTTGTTGACGGCTTGAATTCCCATGTAGGACGAGCCTACGTTCTTCTTGAGGATGCGGCGTTCCTTGACGCCAACGCGGGTGGTGATCCACTCGTCGTTGGTATCCACCATCTGTGAGAGCATCTCGTTATCCAACACGTCGTCGGGCAGGAATGACGCGATGCCAGTAATCTTTGCGTTCAGCATAAGCTTGAAAGCGTTACAATAGATATGGTATTGTCTGTTGTTTTTAAATTCAATATCCTAAATGAGTGTGAACAGCCCATTCAGGATATCATGTGTTGCTTCAATCGCAGCAGCTCTCGGCACCGCATGGGGCGCTGAGGAACAGCAGGGCGATTTAGGCTTCCTCCTTGTTCATCACGTTCTTGCCACGGTAGTAACCGCACTCGGGGCATACGGTGTGATAAACGTGCCATGCACCACAGTTGGAGCACTGAGCGATGGTCGGAGCCACAGCCACGTCGTGGGTGCGGCGCTTAGCGGTACGAGTCTTAGACTGTCTTCTTTTAGGATGTGCCATTTTCTTGTTGTTATTTAAAAGTTATTGTTGTTCTTTAAGTCTCCTGAGCGCCTCCCATCGTGGGTCGGTGCCGGTTGTTTCACTCGCGTTGTCGTCATCATCGTCGGGGACGGCCTCGGCGCGATGGCTGTCGAGGGCGTCGAGCATGGCGGGGTTGCAGTCCTCCTCGTTCTCGTGACTGTGCGTCATGGGCAGCGCAAGCAAGACGGTGTCGCGAACCAGTGGTGCGGCATCCAGTTCTCGCCAGTCGGCCGGCACAATCAGGAGCTCGTCGTTGCTGTCGTCAAGCTCGGTGCCCATTTGCTCCACGTTCAGGCAGTAGGTCACGTCCACCGGCAAATCCAGATCGTCCAGGCAACGGTCACACGACGTGGTCAGCGTGCCGATGCAGTCAATCTCCAGGCGGTAGGTGTTCTCGCTCTTGCGCGTCACCTGCAGGGTCACGTCAATGCTCGCGCGTCTCACCTCTCCTTGCTCGTCAATGTTGAAAAAAGATTCATCCACATGACATTCAACCGTGTGAGTGCCAAATGGTAACGTCTTGATTTTCAATTTCAAAGCATCTACCATCTCCTGATTTTTTCGTTAAAGCGCCACAAAGGTATAACATTTCCCGCTAATATTCAACGATTTTCGGATTTTTTTTAATGAATTCGCGCTGTGGAAGTTCAAATAAGAAGTGCGAAAGGTTCTCCCGTTTGTGCGTTAGCCCTAAA
>CAMJXD010000105.1 GCA_946409635.1 uncultured Prevotellaceae bacterium | reverse complement strand
GTGAGGGTCATCTCGCAGCAATCGCAGTGACAGTTGACCTTGAGGAGGGTGGCGCCGGTCTTGAGGTAAAGGTCGCAGGGGAGGTGTGCCGCATTAGGGCCCATGAGGCAGGCGCCGAGCTGGCGACGGATGCAGTAGCGGGTGTGCATGAGTGGTGTGGATGATGTGGGCGGTGTGCTGGCTTCGAGGGCGCGGACGATGCTGGTGACGCCGTGGTCGCGGTAGAGTTGTTCGGCAAGCCGGTTGGAGACGTTGTCGGCGGGCTCCAGTGTAGTGATGGGGCAGGGGAAGGAGTTGTCTTCGGGGCGGCGCTTGTCCACGTGGCGGGTGATGCGGTGGACGCGATCGAGCATGTCGATGGCCTCGCGACGCAGTTGGGACAATAGCGAGGCGGGAATGAAGATGTCACCGGGCACTTGTGCTTGACGCAGGCGATAGATGGTGCTGCCCAACTTGGCGAGTTCGGCTTGCTGTCGCTCGGCTTGAGGTTTGGCGGCAGGCTGGAGATCACAAGGCAGAGCGTGGGTCGCACGGTTGCCGCGCTCGTCGATGAGGGTGAGCGAGAGTTGTCCGTGAGTATATCTCAACAGGGCATCAATAGCGATCGTTCGGCGGGCAGACTGTTTGGCTATCAAGTCGTTGAACGCTTTATCGCTGGTGCGATAGATGGCCTTGCCACGTGGGATTGCGGCGCGTTCACGTAAGAGTACTGAACCGTTGCCGAGGGCGCGATTGACGCGAGCGCCGGTGAAAGTGCCCTGTGTGTCGAAGTAACTGAGGCCGTCGCCGTTGGCCAGTGTGGCGCGTGTGTCGATGGTGAGCGAGTTGCCGTTGCATCGCAGCACGCGGCCCAGGTGTTCGCCTTGAGACTTGGGCGTGTCGATGGACGCCATGGCTGTGCCGTCATGGGGGCGGCGCTCGTCGAGAAAGTAGTGGGTAAAGCCGCGGTTGAAGCTCTTGTCCAAAACAGGGTCAAACGTCAGCTCGGCGCTGCCGAAAGATGATCGCCGGTAGCGGTCGGGCTGGCGCGCGATGACCTGGTCGATGGCGCGGCGGTAGTAGGCTACCACGTTCTTGACGTAGCCGACGTCCTTGAGTCTCCCCTCGATCTTGAACGACGAGACGCCAGCTTTCATCATCTGCTCGAGGCGGTCGTGCTGTGCCAAGTCGCGAAGGGAGAGCAGGTGCTTGCCCTGTAAGATGGTGCGGCCCTTGCCGTCGACGAGGTCGTAGGGGAGTCGGCACAGCTGGGCACACTCGCCGCGGTTGGCGCTGCGTCCCTTGAGCACCTGGCTGATGGCACAACGTCCGCTGTAGCTCACGCAGAGGGCGCCGTGGACAAATGCCTCGAGCGGAACAGAGGTGACCCGTCGAATGGCTGCAATCTCGTCTAGGGTGAGTTCGCGAGCCATGACCAGCTGAGAGAAGCCAAGGGCTTCAAGGAAACGTGCTTTGTCGGGCGTGCGCAAGTCGCACTGTGTGCTGGCATGCAGGGCAATGGGTGGCAGGTCGAGCCGAAGCAGCCCGAGGTCCTGGACGATGAGCGCGTCGACTCCGGCTCGGTACAGGTCATGGACAAGATGCTCAACCTGGTTGAGCTCGTCGTCGTAGATGAGGGTGTTGACGGTGGCATAGATGCGTGCTCCGAACTGGTGGGCGTAGTCGCAGGCGCGGCGGACGTCGTCGAGCGAGTTGGCCGCGTCGGCTCGGGCACCGTGATGAGATGCGCCCATGTAGACCGCATCGGCGCCATGGTCGATGGCGGCGATGGCAATGTCGGCATCACGAGCGGGGGCGAGCAGTTCGATGGCGGTGGGGCGTGTCATTGTGGTCAGGTTGATTATGAGGTGTCGGGAAACTCAGCCGGCTCAAATGTTTAAAGTGAAGCTGTCGGCGTCACGCCAGGCGGGGAACTTCTCACGGAATTGAGCGAGCAGGGCAGGGGAGAGGTCGGCTGTGATGAGGGGGCTGGTCATGCGCTGGGCGATGATCTTGCCCTTGAAGTCAATGACCAGAGATGAGCCCTCGGGATACTCTACCCCGGCAGGATCGGTGCCGCAGCGGTTCACGCCGCACACGTAGCACTCGTTTTCCATGGCACGGGCTGCCAGCAGCGTGCGCCAAACCGTCTCACGCGACTTGGGCCAGTTGGCGATGACGACGAGCAGGTCGTAGTTGTTGTTCACATTACGGCAGAAAACCGGGAACCGCAGGTCGTAGCACACCACGAGCTTGATGTTGAAACCGCGGAATCGAACGATGGGGGCCTGGGTCAATCCCTGATTGAACACCTTGTCCTCGCCGCCAAAGGAGAACAGGTGGCGCTTGTCGTAATAGGTCTCGTCGCCGTTAGGCTCGATAAAGAAGGCGCGGTTGTAGAGCTGGGCCGCAGTGTTGGCCAAAAAGCTGCCGATGATGCCCACGTGGTACTGGGCGGCCAGCTGTCGCAGGGTGTGGAGCGTGTCGCCGCTGTTCCACTCGGCAACGGCTGCTGCCTGGTCACGGTCGCCCGTGATGAAACCGGTGGTGAACAGCTCTGGCAGGATGACCAGGTCGGTGTCATCGGGCATGTTGCGCATGTGGCGCTGCAGTTGCTTGATGTTGGCCTCACGGTCTCCCCAGACGATGTCGTCCTCGATGAGCGTGACGCGCAGGTTGCGTGAAATCATTTTTTAGTTAACAGTTAACAGTTAATAGATAATAGTTGGCATTGTGTGAATACTCCAGCAATGCCAACTCAGTTTATTCCAGTCCGGTGATGAACTTGTCGGGATACTTGCCGTGGCCATGCTGCATGTAGTATTGCTTGATGCTGATGAGGTCGGCATCGGCGTCGTCGGTGAGGGGTATCTCACGGTCGATGCACACGAGGCGGCTCTTGTAGTCAAAGTAGGCCAGCACCATAGGAACGCCGGCCTCGCGTGCCATGAATATGGCCCCCTTGTGCCAGTTGGGGTTAGGGCTGCGCGTTCCCTCGGGCGTGACACCGATGGCCAGTTTGCCCGCGGTATTGTAGGCCTCGACAATCGATTGCGTGAGGTTGCCGTGCTGGCGACGGTTGACAGGGATTCCACCCAGTCCCTTGAGCAGGTATCCCAACGGGAAGAAGAACCAGGTGTCCTTCATGAGAAAGCCAGCCTTCATGCCGACCGAGTGTATTGCCAGTTCGCCAAGGATGAAATCCCAGTTGCTGGTGTGTGGCGCGATGACGATAATGCACTTGTCGGGCAATGAGAGGTTGACCTTGAAGGACCATCCGAATTTTTTCAATATCCAACCAGCGATGTTCATGCAGGGTAGCTTAAGTATCCAAGTCCCGGTGACGACATGACGTGGCCGGGACTTGGGTTGTCAGGAATCTGGTTATTACTTGTTAGAGGGCATAAGCTCGTTCATGCGCTTGGCGATGTTCTCGACCTCGGCACGGAAATAGTCGCTGAGTTCCTTCTCGCACTGCTTGAAGAAAGCACGCTTGGCCTTGTTGTACTCCTTGCGGTTGGCGAAGTCCTTGACTTTCTTGCCAAACTTGTTGCTGACACGGTTGATGGCCTCCTGCTGGAGCAGGGCAGTGTCGATGATGATGCTGTCCCACTGCTCACGCTTGTCCTCGCCGAATGCTGATTCTGCAAAGATGCACTCGCCCGCGATGTCGCCACAGGCATTCTGGATTGCTTTCTTGATCTGTCGTTTGCTAGCCATAATAGAAAATAATGTATTAAACGTAATGATAAAAAGTAATGATGCGCTAAATTACTCATTTTATCTCAAATCGGCGTGCAGACGTGCGGTAAAAATGCCGAAAAATGTCAGAAAACAGTTTTTTTTGAGAATAAGCTGAAAAAAGTGCCGAAAAATTTTGTCAGTTCAAAAATTGGCAGTAATTTTGCAACGCTTTTGAACGGAGATATCGTCTAGTGGTCTAGGACGCCGCCCTCTCACGGCGGAAACCAGGG
>CAMJXD010000104.1 GCA_946409635.1 uncultured Prevotellaceae bacterium | reverse complement strand
GAAGACAGCCACCCGTTAGGGCGGCTGTTCGACATTGATGTCATGGGTGCCGACGGTGCTCCCATCAGCCGCATGGCGGTAGGCGGTGAGCCTCGCCGATGCCTGCTGTGTGAACACGAGTCACGCTGGTGCATGCGCAACCACAGCCACACCCAACAGGAGTTGATGGCACACATCATCAAGATGGTCGACGACTATGTACGATAACAACTTTGAAATCTGTGACATGCCCCTCTCGCTCAAGTCCAACAGGACTCGGGTCGAGCGCTTCCTTGCCGACAGTGGACTGCGTCTTGAGGACGTGGACTACTATGCCGCCGTCACCGACGACGACGGCAACATCATCGCTGGCGGCGGGTTGCAGGGCAACGTCATCAAGTGCATAGCCGTGGGCGAGGCCGCACGCGAGACCGGACTGAGCAACAAACTCATCAGCCATCTCATAGGCATGGCCACCCAGCATGGCCACCACACCATCAAGGTCTATACCAAGCCCGACAACCGCAATGTGTTCGAGAGTATGGGGTTCAAAGTCATCGCCGCAGCACCCAAGGCCATCCTCATGGAAAACGGTGTGAAGGGCATCGGAGCTTACACCGACTACCTGCTCCACTCTCGTGGCGACCGCCCCGACGGCGCTGCCGCCATCGTCATGAACGCCAACCCGTTCACCCTGGGACATCGCTACCTCGTGGCACAAGCCGCACAGCAGGCATCGACGCTCTATGTCATCGTCGTGCGCGAGGACCGCTCCATCTTCTCCTATGCCGAGCGACTGGCCATGATTCAGGCCGGCTGCGAGGACTTTGACAACGTGGTCGTCATCGAGGGCAGCGACTATGCCATCAGCGAGCTCACCTTCCCCACCTACTTCCTCAAGCAGGTGACCGACGCCACCGACACCCACATCACCCTCGACCTCGACCTGTTTGCCCGCCACATCGCTCCGGCGCTGGGCGTGACCACGCGCTACGTGGGCAGCGAACCCACCGACCAGCTCACGGCACGCTACAATGAGCTCATGCAACAGCAGTTGCCCCAGCACGGCATCCAGGTCAACACTGTCGAGCGGCTGGTGCTCGACGGACAGCCCGTCAGCGCCTCACGCATGAGGCAGGCACTCGAGGGCGGTTCCTTCATCCAAGCCGACGCACTGGTGCCCCAGACTACCGTCCCCTATCTCATCGCCCACCTGGCAAGCGACGCCCTGCGCGCCGAACTCAACACCACACCCAAGCCCGGACTGGTGGACCGCCACGACAACGGCGCCCACCGCGACATGGACCTTGGGCTGATGAGCCGTAGCATCCAGGCCCTGCACCCGTATTTTGTGCAGCTGGCTCTGTACGGCTACTCCTGCGGTGAGATTTTTGAGGTGCCTGATGCCCAGCGGGTGCGGCACATCGGCCTTGAGGCCGAGCAGGCCATGCTCAAGGCCACCGGCGGTGTGAACACCCACCGCGGCGCCCTGTTTGCCATGGGCCTGACCACACTGGCCGCAGCATGGTGCACGGTTCGCGACACGGTCGTGGGCAGCAAGCAGCTGCGGGAACTCATCATACAGGTTGCGGGACAATTCGCTCCCACGGCGGGCACCCATGGCAACGAGGCCGTGAATGCCCATCGCGTGACAGGAGCCCTCGACCTGGCCAAGGGGGGCTATGAGCAGTTGTTCTCCACCTGGCTGCCCGCCTATCGCGCCCTGCTCGCCGACGACGCCTCGACAGCACGCCACCGCCTGCTGCTGCTCATCATGAGCCAGCTCGATGACACCAACGTCATCCACCGCGTGGGCTTTGACCAGGCCCAGCAGGTCAAGAGCGAGGCTCGGGCACTGCTCGACGATTACAGCACGGCTGGCATGGAGGCCATGAACCGCGACTTCATCGCCCGCAACATTTCACCGGGCGGCAGTGCCGACATGGTTGCACTCACCGTATTTATTCACGCAATATTGAATTAACAACCCTATATCTATTAACATTAAAATTTTATCATGGTAGAATTAATCAATCAAGGAGTTTACTTAATCAACGGTAACGAAATTCGCACTGATGCCACTGGTCTTCCCACGCCTGACGAGGCTCGTGAGAACACCATCACCTACGGCATCCTGCGCTCACATGACGTGGACGGCAGCAAGGGCAAGAAGATGCGCATCCGCTTCGACGCGATGATGTCGCACGACATCACCTACGTGGGCATTATCCAAACCGCCCGCGCCAGTGGTCTCGAGAAGTTCCCCCTGCCCTACGCAATGACCAACTGCCACAACTCGCTGTGCGCTGTCGGCGGCACCATCAACGAGGATGACCACGTGTTCGGTCTCTCGGCTGCCAAGAAGTACGGCGGCATCTACGTACCCGCCAACCAGGCCGTTATCCACCAGTTTGCCCGCGAGGCCATGGTGAAGTGCGGTAACATGATTCTGGGTAGCGACAGCCACACCCGCTACGGTTCGCTCGGTAACATGGGCGTCGGCGAGGGCGGCGGTGAGCTCGTTAAGCAGCTCCTGCGCAACACTTGGGACATCAACGCTCCCGAGGTTGTCCTCGTTTGGCTCGAGGGCGCTCCCCGCAAGGGTGTAGGTCCCCACGATGTAGCTATCTCGCTCGTTAAGGCCACCTTCGAGAGCGGCTTTGTAAAGAACAAGGTCCTCGAGTTTGCCGGCCCTGGCGTGAAGAACCTGCCCATCGACTTCCGTAACGGTATCGACATCATGACCACCGAGACCACCTGCTTGAGCTCGATCTGGGTAACCGACGACGAGGTGAAGCACCACTACGAGATTCACAAGCGCCCCGAGGACTTCAAGGTTCTTGAGCCCGGTGAGGTGGCTTACTATGACAGCATGATCAAGATCGACCTGAGCACTCAGGAGTGTATGATCGCCCTGCCCTACCACCCCAGCAACGCTTTCACCATCCACGAGCTGCAGGCCAATCCCGTCGAGATCCTGCGCAAGGTCGAGGAGGACACCAAGAAGCGCTTTGGCGACAAGGTACAGTGCGACCTCGTTGACAAGGTGATGAAGGACGGCAAGGTTCAGGCCGACCAGGGTATCATCGCCGGTTGCTCGGGCGGTACCTATGACAACCTGAGCGCTGCTGCCAGCATCATGCGCGGCAAGAGCATCGGTAACGACTACTTCACCATGAGCGCTTATCCCCAGTCGGTTCCCGTTTACATGGCAGCCGTTCGTCAGCGCATCGTTGAGGAGCTGCTCGAGACTGGTACGATCATCAAGCCCGCCTTCTGCGGTCCTTGCTTCGGTGCCGGCGACGTTCCCAGCAACAATGGTCTGTCAATCCGTCACACCACCCGCAACTTCCCCAACCGCGAGGGTTCCAAGCCCGGCCAGGGTCAGATCTCGCTGGTTGCCCTGATGGATGCCCGCTCGATCGCTGCCACCGCAGCTAACGGAGGCGTCATCACCGCTGCCACCGACGTTGACTACACCGACGACCACAAGCCCTACGAGTACGACGCCAAGATCTATGAGCGCCGCGTTTATTACGGCTACGGCAAGGCCGAGCCCGACGTCGAGCTGCGCTATGGTCCCAACATCAAGGACTGGCCCAAGATGTACGCTATGGAGGACAACATGCTGCTCGAGCTCGCAGCCGTTATCCACGACAGCGTGACCACCACCGACGAGTTGATCCCCAGCGGTGAGACCTCGAGCTACCGCTCCAACCCCCTGAAGCTCTCTGAGTTTGCCCTGTCACGCCGCGTGCCCGAGTACGTAGGCCTGAGCAAGCGCATCCAGGAGCAGGATCACGAGCGCCGCGACGGCAAGTGCCCGCAGCACGTGCTCGACGCTCTGGCCAAGGTTGGTGCCAAGGCCGAGAACACCTCGTTCGGCTCTTGCGTATTTGCCCACAAGCCCGGTGACGGCTCTGCCCGCGAGCAGGCTGCATCGTGCCAGAAGGTGCTCGGCGGCGACGCCAACATCTGCTACGAGTACGCTACCAAGCGCTATCGCAGCAACTGCATCAACTGGGGTATCGTGCCCTTCACCATCGCTCCCGATGTTGAGTTCAACTACAACCCCGGTGACATGGTAT
>CAMJXD010000103.1 GCA_946409635.1 uncultured Prevotellaceae bacterium | reverse complement strand
CCTGGCGCAGGAAGCGCGGCATGTTGCTGCGCACCATCAGCGGCTTCTGGGTCAAAACCTCGGCCAGCCAGGTGCTGCCGGTCATCTTTTCATTCCAAGCCACGGCTTGGGTGATCCAGGTGGTGTTGAAGTTGGGGGCTTCAAACTCCACCTGCACATTGCCCTTGTCATCGCTGGTGAGCAAGGGCATCCACAGGGCATTCTTCACGTCGCTCTCGCGCAGGGTCACATTATTGAGGTTCGTCTCGTTGACGGTCTGTACCTGAACCCCGGCAACTCGGCCCTCGAGGTCTCTGGTAACGCCTGTGAAAAGCCTCTTGTCCGCACTGCCAGTGTAGCTGGTCTCGTCGGCTGTCCCGTAGGCCACAGGCTTCACCTCGTCAAGGTTTACATTGATTTCATCTTCTCGCTTGACCTGGGCGCTCTCGAGCATCACGTCAGTTCGGGCACCCTTCATCATCCGCCTGTTGCCGAAGGCGTATGAGTATCTGTCGCCAAATATCGGCTGCTCGTAGGTGTTGAGCATCGGCAACCGCGCGATGGCTTCGTCGGGGATATTGTACCTCTGTGCCATCCAGTCGGCTCTGGTGCTTCGCCAGTAGTCAGCGAAACCGGTCGAGATGTAGACGGGGTAACCGCTAGGTACCCACCAGGGGTACTGCCAGTTGTTGCTCTGGATGCTGGCGATGGCCTTGTCAAACATGTCGAGCATCATCGCGCCGCATGCGGGCTTGCCGTTCTGGTCGGTGAGGCTGAAGGTCCAGTGCTCCTTGCTGCCTGGTACCAGCTTGTCGCGGAAGGCGGTGGCGGTAATCTTCAATGCCTCGGCCTTGTAGGGGTTGGTCAAGTTCACGTGCTCGCTCCACTGCTTGGTGCTGTAGAATGAGACGAACCTCACGGTCACGTCCTTGCCGGCCACCTTGGGCAGCAGGACTGTGAAATCGTGCATGCCCTTGTCATAGGTGAGCCAGCCCTGCGCCAGCACCTCGTCGATGGTGCTGGCCACATAATAGATGTAGGCGCGCGGTGTCGATACACCCACAGTGACATGGCCCATGTTCCTGCTGTCCACGGTCTGCTCGTGCGGAGTGAGCCACAGCGGGCAGTCCTTGACGGGAGCCTGCTTGTCGGTCTTGCGGTAGATGGTGATGGTGCTCTCGACCTGGGCGTCGTCCTCATCGACCTCGGCGTCGAGGATCTTGACCTTAATGGTATATTGCCCGGAGGGCAGGGTGGTCAGGTCGATGGTCGGGTCGGCGGTATTCAGGTTACCGGTCAGCACGGGCACCTTGGCATCGATGGGGATGACCTCCCAGGTGCAGATGGCATCGGGATGCTCCTCGTCGGTGGTGTTGTACTTGAGCGGCAGCTTGACGGGTTTGTCGTTCAAGTAGATGTCGTTGTTCTCACTGCCTAACTCGATGCCTCGCCGCATGCCCACGATGAAGGACGTGCTCTGCTCATGGGTCTCGCCGGCATCGGTGGTGACGGTGGCCACGACGCAGTAGTTGTATTGTGCCCAGCAGCGCTTGCCGGGAGTGTAATCCTCGTTCTCGTCAAACAGGTCGGCATCAAACTCGATGGAGAAGTTGCCCTGCTCATCGGTCATGACCGTGGTGTCCTGCAGGTGGGTGCCATTATTGTCGTGCATGCGCCACCACCACCAGGACCACTCGTTCTGGATGAGTGAGAGGCGCACCTCGGTGTCCTGCACCGGCATGCCGCTGTAGGTCATCGCCTTGCCGGTGACCTTGACGGGTTGCCCGGCGACATAGTTGTGGCGTGAGTCGGGGAAGGTGACCTCAAACGTCGGCGTCTTGTACTCGCTCACGCTCACCGACTTGCGGGCCAGCAAATCATAATAGCGGTTGTGCCCGCTGGTGCGATTCTCGACCACGACAATAGCGAACTGGCCGTTCATGCGGTCCTTGGGGATGGCAAAGGATCCCTCGATGCGTCCATAGCCGTCGGTGGTCATCGTCAGCGTGTCGGTGGGCTCGTTGTTGCTGTCCATGAAGACAACGTCCACCGTCTTGCCCGCCAGCGCCTTGCGTGCCTTGGTGTCCTGACTGTAGACGATAGCGCCCCACTGGATGGTCTCACCGGGACGGTAAACGCCCAAATCGGTATAAACCTGGGCTGTGTTGTGCGTTATGTCTCGGTTGTCGATGGCCGAGTAATGGGTCGGAAGGCCATAGCGGTCATTGCCCTTGACGGCAGTCAACTGCATGCGGTCAAAGTTGAGTACTGCGCCCTTGGCATCGGTGCGGCTGTTGATGGCCAGGGTGCCGTCGGTCCCTGTGGTGCCCACGGTGATGGCGTCATTCACGGTCTTGATGGTGACACCGGGAAGCGGCTTGCCCGTGTTGATGTCGACAGCGGCGATGCGGTCCTTGTGGTCGTCGCGGGAGATGACAATGATGGCGATGTCGGTGACGCGCATCATGTCGTGGGTGTACAGGTCGCGCTCACTGATCTGCTGCCCCAGGTTGTCACCGTCGGGGCAGATGATATACACGCCATAGGGCAACGGCGGCAACACCGTCTTGATGTCGTTCACCTTGAAGGGGATGTTGCCTTGCACCTTAACGGGATGTGAGGACACGAGATGGAGTTGTGAACGATTGATGCGGTAGCCGGTCAAGAGGTTGTCGGGCACCCGATAGACGTTGATGGTGAACGAGTTGACATTCTGTACATCGGCCTCGACAGTGATGCTGTCGCTTGATGAGCGCAGGTTGGGATAACTGAGCTGCACCGATTTGTGCTCGATCTCGAGAATAGTATTCTTCACGCCGGGCGTGTAGATCGAGTTGGGGAAGCGTGCCACATAGTCCTTGAGTGCCTGGTGCTTTTCCTTCTCGCTCTTCCAGGTCATGTGGTCGAGCAGCAGGGCGCAGTGCTCGTTGTCCTGGTATTGCTCATACTGCTCTTGACGTACCGCGATGCGATTCGTGCTGATGGCGTAGATGCAGGCCGGCACATTGCCCTGGTTGAGGGCGATCCAGTCGTAACGGATGCGCTGCTGCTGGTCAGTGGTGTCGTCGATATCGTCGAGCAGTTCCAGGCCCTTCATCGACAGGAATGCAAACAGGGTGGGGACATAGGTAGCACCCAGCTGGTTGCACTTGATGATATCGGGCAACGCAGTCACGGGTACCTGCTGAAGTGCCGGTGGTTCGGCCAGGGACTTGTCCACCAGTTCAATGATCTTGAGGTCAAACTGCCGGCGATCCCACTCGCTCACGTCGTCGGGCACCTTGCCATCGGGGTTCTTGCGGTTGCCCCAGGCAGCATAGCGGTCGCGGTAGCCCTGGTAGATGATGGCCTCCAGATGGTAGAGCAGCGCCTTGTAGGCCGGCCTTTTCTCTTTCTTGATGACGTTGTCGATACGGTTGATGATGTCGGGCATGTTGTCCTGCGAGATGCTGCTCTGGGCGATGCTGTAGCGCACGAGGGCGTCGACGGTCTGCTCGCCGTTGCCCGCCTTGAGGGCCTTGTCGAGGTCGGTCAATGCTTCCTTGCTGACGTCTTGCGGAAAATTGAAGTCAATCTCGCGGTTATTTCCTGAAGAATGGAATGGGAATGCCATGGTCAAGAATAATGATAAGAACAGGATATGATAAATTTTTTGTTTCATAGTCGCTATGCTTGTTGGTTTGTATTTATAACTCCAAAATTACAATAATAATGTGCAAAAACCTCACCAAAGGTAATTATTTTGCAATAATTAACGAAGATGAAGGGGCGCGGATTGTTTCAGACAGCGGGGGACGACAACTTTTTTTTGCGAGCCGAAGGCTCGCAATACCTCGACGGGGGGAAGACAAGGGGGACAAGAAGGACAAGGGCTCTTCCTTTTTTGCGAGCCGGAGGCTCGCAATACTTCAACACTGCTGCTTGCACTACTACAACGGGAGGGAAGACAAGAAAGACAAGAAGGACAAGGGTTTCTTCCTTTTTTACGAGCCGGAGGCTCGCAATACCTCAACGGGAGGGGCGGAAGTGTTAATGGATTGTTAACGGGGTGGCGGGTTGTGCTGGCTGAGTGGGGGTTGCGGGGTGCTTGAGTGTATAAAAGGTGGGGGTGCCGT
>CAMJXD010000102.1 GCA_946409635.1 uncultured Prevotellaceae bacterium | reverse complement strand
TGTGCTCTTTTTTGCGACCTTATCTCAACTAATTTTTAACTTGCGAAACTTGAATAAAAAAAATAATAAGGTAATATAAACAACAAACAATATGTATCTCTTAAACAACAACAAGAGCATGAGACACAACCGACTCACTCCGGCGCGGGCAGCCACGGCGCTCGCCCAAGCCGCACGCAGGGCCACAGCAGCCATCGCAATCATCCTGCTCACAGCCACCACGGCGGGGGCACAGACAGCCGTGACCCTCTCGGTGGACAACGACATCCCCGAGGGCACGGCGGGACACTGGTACGTGAACATGCCCTGGGAGGGCAAGAACACGCTAACGCTTACCGATCAGGACATCACCGACGGCAAAGGCGTCTTCAAGGTGTATGACGACGGCGGCAAGAACGGCGACAACAGCCGCAACTGCCACGGCTACCTCGTCCTGATCGCCCCCAAGGGCTACGTGCTCCAGCTCTCGGGCAGCATCACGACGGAGAAACGCTGGGACAAGCTGTTCGTCTATGACGGCACCGACACGAGCACCAGAGGCACGATGCTCCTCAGCTCAGTAAGCAGCACCAGCGACGGCACCGAGACCGCCATCGAAACCGTCACCAGCAGCGGCCAGAACATGACGATCTACTTCCTTTCGAGCCCCGACAAAAACTACGCTGGCCTCGACCTGACGGTGACGCTCGTGCAGACGTCGTGGGCACAAAACGGTTGGGATGAGGTCTATGCCATGACAGAGACGACATCTCAAAACTGGATTCAACTTATTGATATTGAAAGTTCCACTACGGGAAAGACGCTTGGTACGCCAGGTACCACGACGTACTATTACGCTGCAAACAATCTGTGTTTCATCAACAACACAGCTGGCGGCAGCGGTCTGACCATCCTGGGCACGGTGTACTTCTGCGTGCCCCAGGGCCTGACCGTCACCTGTATGGGAGCCCATGCCGACGGACGGACGGGTGCCGGCGCGGGCATCGAACTGGCAGCGGGCAACGCCCTCTTACTCATCGGCAGCGGCACGGTGAATGCCAAGGGCGGCAATGCTGCGGGTGGCAGCAATGGCGCGAACGGCGAAAACGCAAAGTACGGCTCGGTCGGTGGCAATGGTCACGGCGGCAACGGTGGCGGCGGTGCCGGTGCGGGCATCGGCACACGTGGCGGCACTGGCGGTGCCGGCGGCAGTGCCCCTGAAGGCGAAATTAATTACCTGACATGGGTTGAAAATGGCGTGGCAGGCGGTGCCGGTGGTGCTGGCCTAACAGCTGGTGCCATGGGCAACCTGTATGTATCCAATGGCTTCACGGTGAATGTTACGGGCGGCAGCCGAGGCGGCGCCGGTACTGCCGGTACTCCCGGCACGAGTTATTTGTATGTTGAAAGTTTAGGTGTTTACAGTTTTCCCGGCGGTGGCGGCGGCGGTGCCGGTGGCGGCGGCGGAGCAGCAAGCAAAATCGGTAGCGGCGGCCCCGGTGGCGGCGGCGGTGGCGGCGGTGCCAAAGGCGCCCGTACCTGGGCAGCGTATGGATTCTTCCAAATCTTCGCAAACGGAGGTGGCGGCGGTCAAAATGCTGACGGCTCCTTTGCTGCCGACGGTGGTACCGCAGGGGTGACTAAAGCCAATGTTGAAAATGGCCTTTGTTCTACCAATGATGCTGATTGGGTTAAAACAGCCAGTGAAAGAACAGGCGGTGATGTAACCACGACCACCAATGGCGGCAGTGGCGGCGCAAGCGGCAATGCCAGCACCAGCGAATCGGCCATCACCATTGATACAAATATAAAACGTCCTACGCAGAGCGAATGGGACATGCTCTGCCAGCAGACGCAGACCAACCAGAGCCAATGGAGCCCGCTGATTCCCGGAGGCCTCACAGGGGTCACGCTTGGCGCGGGAGGCACTACGACGTATTATTTCGCCACGGGCGACCGCACGTTCACCAACAGCAACGCTGGCGGTAGCGGTCTGACCATCTCGGGCACGGTGTATATCTATGTGCCCGAGGGTATGACCCTCACCTGCAAGGGAGGCCATGGCAGCGGCGCCACGGGTGCCGGTGCAGGCATTGAACTGGCGGATGGCAACACGCTCCACCTCCTCGGCAGCGGCACAGTGAACGCCACGGGCGGCAATGCTGCGGGTGGGGTCAACGGCTCGAACGGTGACGATGCCTTTTTAATCCACGATCAGTTTTGTCAGCCCGGTTCCGGCGGCAACGGCGGCGACGGCGGCGGCGGTGCCGGGGCAGGCATCGGCACACGTGGCGGCACTGGCGGCAGCGGTGGAACTGGTGGAACTGCAAAACGTGACACAGCTAATGGTGAAAACCTTGGCGTGGCTGGTAATGCCGGCAGTGACGGTAGTTCCGCAGGCCTCATGGGCACGCTTCATGCAGCCAGCGACATCACGCTGAATGTCAAGGGCGGCAACGTCGGCACCAGTGGTGGCGGTGGTAACCGTGGCAAGAATGCTGCTGAACATGTTGGTGCTTACAATATTTCTGCGTCCGGCGGCGGCGGTGGCGGCGGCGGCGGCTTCGGCGGCTCAGCCGCTGGCATCGGCACGGGTGGCCCCGGTGGTGGCGGCGGTGGCGGTGGTGCCGCTGGTAATGGCAATTGGCACAATGGCTATATGAATAAAGGTTTCTACAGGGTAGGAGCAGGCGGCGGCTCTGGCGGTCGTAATGGTGATGGGGCGACTTCGGCTTCCGACGGTACGACCAGTGAACTGACACATCCATATAATGCTGAGGTTAAGTATGATGTATACGCCACTGATAGGGACGACGGATGGTATGAAAGTAACAAGATGCTTCCCGGCGGCAGTGGCGGTGCCGCAGGCGCTGCCAGCCTGACATTATGGCCAACTGAGGGCTCGGGCGAAGAGAACAGTCCTTACCTCATCAGCAACGAGTACGAGTGGAACACGTTCGCCAACAACGTCAACGAAGGCAACACCTACAGAGACAAGTACGTGCAGCTTCTCAAGGACATCAGCGTATCGACGATGGTGGGCACCAGTGAGAGTAACCCCTTCAGCGGTTCATTCTTCGGCAACGGACACACCATCACCGCCACCATTACCGACACCGGCAACGATGGCACCGCCCTGTTCCGCCACATCAACGGCGCCACCATCAAGAACCTGAAGGTGGCAGGCACCATCACCGGCGGCATGCACGCGGCAGCCATCGTGGGTATTGCGAAGGGCACGGGCCGCTCGGCGACGGAGGAGACGCTTGGCTCGTCAAAGAACGTGATTGAGAACTGCGTGGCTACGGCCAACGTCAGCGGCGGCACGCACATCGGCGGCATCCTGGGCCACGGCACCACCAGCGACATCGCCATCAGCGGCTGCGTCTTCAGCGGCACGATGACCGGCGGCGCTGAGGCCAAGGGAGCCATCGTCGGATGGGGCGACAACGGCGGCACGAAGAGCGTCACCGACTGCCTCTACGTGATGGCCAATGGCCAGGACACTGGTGGTCTGGACCTCGTGCGGCAGTGGGATGGCTCCGTCAGCGTGACTAACTGCTACAAGACCACCAGCGTCGGAACCTATGGCACGCAGTGCGTCTGCACCAACGATACCCCGAGCAGCCTAGGCACGCTCAAGCAGGACTACGGCATGGTGAAAGCATATACGAACGGCATCCTCTGCGACGGCACGTACTACATGGCTCCCACCACCCTCGAGGGTGACGGCACGCTCTCGATTCCATACCTCATCCGTAGTACCTACGAGTGGAACTCCTTTGCCCATTACGTCAACGAAGGCACCAACACCTACAGCGGCCAGTACGTGAAGCTGACCGATGACATCAGCGTATCGACGATGGTGGGCACCAGTGAGAGTAACCCCTTCAGCGGTACATTCTTCGGCAACGGCCACACCATCACCGCCAACATTTCCGACACCAGCAACGATGGCACCGCCCTGTTCCGCCACATCAAAGGCGCCACCATCCAGAACCTGAAGGTGGCGGGCGCCATTACCGGCGGCATACACGCCGCTGCCATCGTGGGTATTGCGAGAGGCACGGGCAACAGCATCCGGGACTGCGTGGCTACGGCCAGCGTCAGCGGCGGCACGCACATCGGCGGCATCCTGGGCCACGGCACCAACAGCGAC
>CAMJXD010000101.1 GCA_946409635.1 uncultured Prevotellaceae bacterium | reverse complement strand
GAATTCTGAATGTACTCCGTGATCTCGGTCGAGGGAGTACCCGGATAGGCATACACGCCACTCAGACCCGCGTCAAGCGCGCCCTGGGCGATAGCCTCATCACCTAAGAGTAACTTTCTCATTATTATAAGGTTTAACTAGTATGATCTGTCTCTACAAGTGTATTAGAAGTCTATTTCAACTCACAAAGTTACACATTAATCTGCACCCCACAAAATTTTTAAGCATTTTTGACCTGTTTAGAACGCAGGGGCGGTACTTTTGGGACACGGGGACGGTTCTTTTGTCCCATTTTGGGCCCAAAAATGGGACAAAAGAACCGTCCCCGTGTCCCACCCGTGTCCCATTAAGCATTTTTGACCAATTTGCCCCTGCGCGAGAGGTGCGTGCAGGGGGGACTAGGCCAGTGGGGTCACATGAAGTACATGTTCTCGATCTGGCGGTACA
Organism: uncultured Prevotellaceae bacterium; assembly: GCA_946409635.1. Classification (GTDB taxonomy): domain Bacteria; phylum Bacteroidota; class Bacteroidia; order Bacteroidales; family Muribaculaceae; genus Sodaliphilus. The sequence continues at coordinate 3,710 of CAMJXD010000101.1, read as the reverse complement.
GGGCCTCGGCCTGGTCGGCGTAATCCGAGTCGGGGTCCTGCATGATGCTGCTGAGCACCACGCGGGCGCTGCCGAACTGGTTGTTCTGGATATAGGCCAGCGCGAGATACCACTCGATGTCGTCGGCATACAGGTAATACTCCATGTCATAGTCGGCCATGTTGAGCGCCTTTTCCAGCCGGTAGATGGTCATCTTGATGTCCTTGCCGCTGCCCACATTGGCAAACAGTTCCGTCAGCTCACTGATCATGGTCTCGCTGCCGCTCATCCCGCTGCCCTCGTCGTCATCCATCTCCCATGGCGCATAGTTCTGGGAGACGAGCTGTCCCGACTTGTAATTGAGGTAGGCCGGCTTGATGCCCCACAGGGCAATCACGGCCAGAGCCACGACGGCCACGAGCCAGTAGAGCCAGCGCAGCGGTTTTTTCTTCGGCACGGCAGGTCCGGTCTCGGTTTCAGGTAGGTTAACGTCCTTAGGTCTGTTTTCTTCCATATCGTTATCGATTCATGCTAATCATTGCGCAAATATAGCACTTTTTTCCGACTATCGGCCCTTCATCAAGCAATTATCAAGTCAAACACTTGTCCATGTCAGAAAAAATGCCGTAATTTGCATTACCATTATTGGATGTAATAAGGTTATTATTTTTCAACTTAATTATTTAAATTTAAAACAAGATGAGAAACCGAGTATTATTATTTATTGCCTTGATTATTGCAGCATTGCAAGCCCAGGCAGCGGTCATTACCGCCAGTGTTGAGCAAGTGGATTTCGGCCCTGTCGAGATCGGTTATCCCGTGTCGATGCAGTTCACGGTCACCGGCTCGGACCTTACCGGCGACATCGACTTGACGCTCGATGGCAGGCACACCTATTTCTACCAGGTGACACCCGCCGTCATCACCCCCGAAGCAGCAGCTACGGGAGCCACCGTCACGGTGAAATGCCTTCCCGTCTCGGCCTACATCTGGCCCGTGGACTTGGTCTTATCGAGTCCTGGCGCCCAGGATGTCACGGTCGGCCTGACGGCCAATCCGTTCTACCCGGCCGAGTTACTGATCAACAACCAGAGGCTGGAGTTCACGGCCAGCGTCGGCCAGATTGTCGGCCACTGGGGCACCATCCGCTTTGCCGATGCCGAGATTCCCACCGACCCTAACCAGCCCGTGGTCAGGAATCACGGCGGCCCGACCCTCGACGCCATCGGCCCGAATGCAGGCGATGTCTACTCGCTCGTGATCGACGGTGCCGACAGCAACCACTTCACGGCCAGGATCGCGAAGTCGAGCGCCATCACCAACATCTGCACGGTGGCCATCAACTACGCCCCCCGGGCGATAGGGTCCCACGACGCCACGCTCACAGTCTACTGCAAGAATGCCGGTGTGCCCACTGTGACCATCAAGCTGCATGGCGAGGCCCAATCGGTGCTTGGCGACCTGAGCGGCGACGGCCTGCTGGACATCACCGACGTGGTCAGCATGATTGGCCTGCTGCAACTAGGCGAGCCGATGCACGACCTGAGCGACATCAACAGTGACGGCGTGTTCAACATCAGCGACGTGACCATCACCATCAACAAGTTGCTGGGCAACTGACCCCCATCGCCGGTCGGCCCTGCCACAGCAGACCGACGACAGTAACAAGGAAAAGTGACTGAACAGTCAGTTGCTTTTCTTTTTTTGTGAATGTATCGGTTTTTTTGTACCTTTGCGGGCGTATTGAGAAACCATAAACCTATCTTCTTGAAACTTAAAACTTAAAACTACTATAATAACAATGATTAACCAGCAATTACTGAATCCCAAGAGTATTGTCGTCATCGGCGGCAGCAACAACGAGAGCAAGCCCGGCGGCGCCATCGTGCGCAACCTCAAGCAGGGCGGTTTCAAGGGCGACCTTTATGTCCTCAACCCCAAGGAGGACGTGGTGCAAGGCATCCAGGCCCATCATGACATGAAGGACCTGCCCAACTGTGACCTGGCCATCCTGGTCGTGGCTGCCAAGTACTGCCCCGACTATGTGGACTACCTGACCGAGCACAAGGGCGTGCGCGCGTTCATTATCATCAGCGCCGGCTTCGGCGAGGAGACCCACGAGGGTGCCCTGCTCGAGCAGCACATTCTGGACACCTGCGAGAAGTACGGTGCCGCGCTCATCGGCCCCAACTGCATCGGCCTGTTGACCACCAACCACCACAGCGTGTTCACGCTGCCCATCCCCGCCTTGAGCCCCAAGGGAGCCGACTTTATCAGCGGTTCGGGAGCCACGGCCGTGTTTATCATCGACTCGGGCGTGAGCAAGGGCCTGCAGTTCAACTCGGTGTGGTCGATCGGCAACGGTAAGCAGATCGGTATCGAGGACGTGCTGGAATACATGGACGAGCACTTTGACCCCGAGCGTGACTCCAAGGTCAAACTGCTCTATATCGAGAACATCTCTCACCCCGAGCGCCTGCTCAAGCATGCCCGCTCGCTCATCAACAAGGGTTGCCGCATCGCCGCCGTCAAGTCGGGTTCGAGCGAGAGCGGTAGCCGTGCCGCATCATCCCACACCGGTGCCATCGCATCGAGCGACACCGCAGTCGATGCCCTGTTCCGCAAAGCCGGCATCGTGCGCTGCTACTCACGCGACCAGCTGACGACCATCGGCTGCGTGCTCACCCTGCCCGAGATGACCGGCAAGAATGTCGCCATCGTCACCCATGCCGGCGGCCCTGGCGTGATGCTGACCGACGCCCTGAGCAAGGGCGGCATGAACGTGCCCATGCTCGACAAGACGATCGGTGAAGAATTGAAGGAGCAGCTCTACCCCGGCTCGTCGGTAGCCAACCCCATTGACTTCCTGGCCACGGGTACTCCCGAACACCTGGGCATCTGCATCGACTTCTGCGAGAAGCGCTACGACAACGTCGACGCCATCGTGGTGATCTTCGGCACGCCGGGTCTGGTGCCCTGTGACGACGCCTACGCCGTGCTGCACGAGAAGATGCTCACCTGCAAGAAGCCCATCTTCCCCGTGCTGCCGTGCCTCAACATCGCCGGCCGCGAGGTGAAGGAGTTCATCGACAAGGGCCATGTGAACTTTGCCGACGAGGTAGCACTGGCCGAGGCACTCGTGCGCGTGCATGACACGCCCAAGCCCGCTCCCGCCGACAGCCTGTGCCCCGAGGTCGACGCTGGGGCCGTGCGTGCCATTATCGACGACATCAAGCAGGACGGCTACATCGCTCCCGACCAGGTGCGTGCCCTGCTGCAGGCAGCCGCTATCCCCGTCGTGCCTGAGAAGGTGTCCAGCAACCGTGACGAGCTCGTCGCCGCTGCCCGCGAGATGGGCTACCCCATCGTTGTCAAGGTCGTTGGCCCCGTGCACAAGAGCGACGTGGGCGGCGTGACGCTCAACGTCAAGGACGATGCCCAGTTGGAGGCCGAGTTCGACCGCATGATGCAAATTCCTGACGCCACCGCCGTGATGATCCAGAAGATGATCAGCGGCACCGAGCTCTTTATCGGCGCCAAGTATGAGAAGACCTTCGGCCACAACGTGCTGTGCGGCCTGGGCGGCATCTTTGTCGAGGTGCTCAAGGACGTGCAGTTCGGCCTGGCACCGCTCTCACAGCAAGAGGCCGAGCAGATGGTGCGCTCACTCAAGGGCTACAAGATCATCCAGGGCACCCGCGGCAAGCAGGGTCTTGACGAGGCCACCTATG
>CAMJXD010000100.1 GCA_946409635.1 uncultured Prevotellaceae bacterium | reverse complement strand
TTGAGGCGAAAAGCGGTGCAAAATTATAGCCATTTTTGATACTGACCAAATTTTTCAGCAACTTTTTTCACCCATAGTTATTAACAATTTGCCAAAAAGGCTGTTAATAACCTATCTAATACCTTATTTATTAAGTGATTATAAAAATGAAATTTTTCTTTAAAAAATGAATAGCACTACCAGATTTCATGGCATTTTTCATCATTTTGCCCCAAAATCGGGAATCGAATCATGAGCAGAGCAGCCCACCGCGCTTTCACGATGGGCTGCTCGATTTTTTATCTAACGATGTGATACCAGCAGAGGCTTCTTGGGTGCTCCTGAAAGGAGGATGTGGACAAACGGGCGCCTGTATTATATATATTATAATGTTATGCCTGATTGTCGACGTCCTTGGCGTTGATGAGAATGTCGACGCCAGTAGCGTGACAGATGAGGTTGAAGAGCTTAATCTCGTTGTCATCGTCGACGGCGTCGGCATCAATGGCACGGATGAGGAGCTGAGCGGTTGCTATCTTCTGGTAGTCGCTCATCCTCTTCATGATGTCGATGGCCACGACACTGTCGAGGTTGCGGCCTATGCTATAGGCGTCTTCACCGATGCTCTGCTCGACGCAGATGGTGTTAAAGACGTCACACTCCTTGGGGTCCACGTTGCCGTCGGCATTGATCATCTCGATGAGCAGGCTGACGATAGCGGCCTTCTGGGTCTCGTTGAATTCTATAGCTGCCATAGGTAAGTCTATTACTGGTTGTCGTTGTTGTGGTCAAACGGTGGGGGCGTAGTCGTGGTGCTGTCGTCGTCGGCCGGCACGGCGGTTGACGAGGAATCGTCGTCTGTTGCAACGGGAGCATCCTCTTCCTTGAGGATGGCCTCGGTGCGAGACTGCCACTGGCGGGGCCCGAAGATGCGCTCGGCGTCCTCGGTGTAGATGACCTCGCGCTTCTGCAGCAGGTCGGCGAGCTCATGGTGGCCTTGCTGGTAACGGGAGAGAATCTCACGTGCCCGCTCGTACTGCTCGTCGATGATGGCCTGCACCTCATCGTCGATCGTGCGGGCCCGGTCTTCGCTATAGGGTTTAGTGAAGCCGTAGGCTTCGCCCGAGGTGTCGTAGTATGAGATGTTGGGCATCTTGCCGCTCATGCCGTAATAGGTGACCATGGCGTAGGCTATCTTGGTGGCCCGCTCGAGGTCATTCAGGGCGCCAGTGTCGATGATGCCCAGGAACATATCCTCGGCCACGCGTCCTGCCATGAGGGAGCAGATCTTGTCGAGCAGGGCCTGCTTGGGTTCGATCTGTCGTTCCTCGGGCAGGTACCATGCTGCGCCCAGGGCCTTACCACGGGGCACGATGGTGACCTTGATCAGGGGGTCTCCGTAGCGCAGGTGCCAGCTGACGGTGGCGTGTCCGGCCTCGTGAACGGCGATTGAACGGCGCTCCTCGTCGGTGATGACCTTGGAGCGCTTTTCCAGTCCGCCGACGATGCGGTCGATAGCGTCCATGAAGTCCTGCCGCTGTACGGCCTGTTTCTTGTGTCGCGCAGCGATGAGTGCGGCCTCGTTGCAGACGTTGGCGATGTCGGCACCCGAGAATCCAGGCGTCTGCCTCGAGAGCAGGTCAAGGTCGACCGATCCGTCGGTCTTGACGTCTCGCAGGTGGACCTGGAAGATTTCTTTGCGGTCGCTGAGCTCGGGCAGTTCGACGTAGATCTGCCTGTCAAAGCGTCCTGCACGCAGCAGGGCTTTGTCAAGGATGTCGGCCCGGTTGGTAGCGGCAAGAATGATCACGCCGCTGTTGCTGCCGAAACCGTCCATCTCAGTCAGGAGCTGGTTGAGTGTGCTCTCGCGCTCGTCGTTGGAGCTCATGCTGGCTTTAGAGCCACGCGCACGGCCCACGGCGTCGATCTCGTCGATAAACACGATGCAGGGAGCCTTCTCCTTGGCCTGCCTGAAAAGGTCACGCACGCGCGACGCGCCGACGCCGACAAACATCTCGACAAAGTCGGAACCCGACATGGAGAAGAAGGGCACATCGGCCTCGCCGGCGACGGCCTTGGCCAGGAGCGTCTTGCCGGTTCCCGGGGGGCCAACGAGCAGAGCGCCCTTGGGAATCTTGCCGCCGAGCTGGGTGTAGTGCTTGGGGTTCTTGAGGAAGTCGACAATCTCAGCTATCTCGACTTTGGCCTCGGCGAGCCCGGCGACGTCCTTAAAGGTGACCTTGTTAGCGTTATCCTTGTCAAAGAGACGAGCCTTGGACTTCCCGACGTTGAAGATGCCGCCTCCCGCTCCGCCGCCTCCCATGCGACGCATCAGGAACCAGTAGAGCGCGATAAACAGCAGGACGGGTCCGAAGTAGATGAGGATCATCGAGTAGTCGTTAGCCTTCTCGTACTTGACTTCGCCCTTGAAGAGGCCGTCGCTTTTCCAGCGGTCGACGTTGTCCGAGAACTTGTCAGGGCTGGAAATCTGCACGGTCACCCGGTTGGTCGTGGGCTGCTGGCCGAACATGGGCTGGTCTGCAGGCTTGACCAGATCCTTGAGATCCCTGGCCGCCGAATCGTTGAGCTCAGCCTCGATATAGTCCTTGTTGGTGTAGACGGTGATAGCCTCTACCCCACCCTTGCTGACGATTTTCTCGAACTGGGTCCAGCTGATCTCCTGAGCCGATCCGCCGTCCTGGTTCATCCAGAGCATCATGAGGAGAAAGACCATCACGAGTCCATACATCCAGAAGATGTTGAACTTGGGTCCCTTGCGCTGGTTGTTGTTGTCTGCCATTATCTTATTGATAAAACTTTAATCAAGATTGGGAATGGAATTGATGTGTGCATCGGCCCAGAGCTGCTCAAGGTTGTAGCGCTCGCGGAACTCGGGCACAAAGATGTGGACAAAGATGTTGCCGTAATCGATGATGACCCACTGGGCGTTCTGGTAGCCGTCGTAATTGAATGGCCTGACACCGGCATTCTTCTCGACGTACTCGCGGACGCTGTCGGCGACGGCAGTCACCTGCATGGGTGTGTTGCCGGTGGCGATGACAAATCCCTGGGCTGCGGCGGTCTCGATACCGCTCAAATCGACATGGACGATGTCTCGTCCTTTCTTTTCCTGAATTGCTTCGATGATAGATTGAATCAGTTTCTCGTTTTCGTTCATAAATAAAAAAGTTATTCCAATTTGCAAAGATAATCAAAGTTTCATATTCCGGTGCGTGAAAAGTGGTAATTTATTTTAATTGGGGAAAAACTCCGAGAATGAGTGGTGCTCATGGCGTGGTCCCAAGTCGGACCCGTCTATGGCGGCAGACGCGCCGATAGATCGAATAAGGCAGGGTGCCGCAATGAGCATCCTGCCTTATAGTGTTGGTAAAATGGTTAGTTAAGCAATCCGGCGGGGATTAGATGACACCCTGCTCGAGCATTGCCTGAGCGACCTTCATGAAGCCAGCGATGTTAGCGCCCTTCACGTAGTCGATGGTGCCGTCGGCCTGAGTACCGAACTTCACGCACTGCTCGTGGATGTTCTCCATGATCCAGTGGAGCTTCTCGTCAACTTCCTTAGCTGACCAGCTGAGGTGAGCAGCGTTCTGGGTCATCTCGAGACCAGAGGTAGCTACGCCACCAGCGTTGACAGCCTTACCGGGGGCAAAGAGAACACCGTTCTTCTGGAAGAAGTGGATAGCACCAGGCTGGCAGCCCATGTTCGAAACCTCGCAGCAGCACCAGCAGCCGTTGGCCTTAAGCTCCTTAGCATCGTCCTCGCTGAGCTCATTCTGGAATGCGCAGGGAAGTGCGATGTCGCAAGGAATGCTCCAAGCCTTCTTGCCAGCGGTGAACTTGGCCAGCTCGGGGAACTTGGTTGCCATGTCCTCAACCTTGTTGCGGTTAGAAGCGCGCATGTCGAGCATATAGTCGATCATCTCCTTGGTGATACCATTGGGAATCTCGCACACGCCGTCGGGGCCAGAGATGGCAACGACCTTAGCGCCGAGCTCAACAGCCTTGGTGGCAGCACCCCAAGCTACGTTACCGAAGCCCGAGAGAGCAATCTTCTTGCCCTTGATGTCCTTGCCAGCGGTGTGGAGCACGTGCTGGGTGAAGTACAGAGCACCAAAACCGGTAGCCTCGGGACGGAGGATAGAACCACCCCAAGTCATGCCCTTGCCGGTGAGGACGCCAGTGTGATACTGACGAGCGAGTTTCTGAT
>CAMJXD010000099.1 GCA_946409635.1 uncultured Prevotellaceae bacterium | reverse complement strand
GAAAGGAAACGAAAGTAGGTCAGAAAACTTTCGTTTCCCGACCTACTCGATTAAGGGTGTGGAAATCAATCCTCGGCGGGACGCCTGGTGTCTTGAAGACCCTTGAGTGGCGCAAGACGCTTGGGCGAGCCCACTATCCACAAGATGTCATCGGCATTGAAGATGAGGTCGGGAGTGGGGGAGATGTACTCGTTCTCACCGCGTTGCACGGCGACGAGCAGAGCGCCGTAGTCTTCACGCAGGCGGGCATTCTCGAGACGCTGGCCGATGATGGGCGATTGCTGAGAGATGGCAAAATGAATGAATTTCTCGTCATGATCGGCAGTCTCGGCAAGGCTGAGCTGCGCCTCGACGAGCGGTAACATGCGCTGGATCTGGTCCTCGGTGCCGATGACGCCAAGGATATCTCCCGGGAAGATACGCATCTCGCCCGAGGGCACTTTGAAGAGGCGCCCAGCTCGCTCGATATTGACCAGGTTGACACCGTAGCGCGAACGGAGGTCCAGATTGCGCAGCCTGTCGCCAATAAATGGACAGTCATGCCCCACGGTCATGTAGGCCAGGTGAAGATTGCTGACCAGATTGTTGTCGTGGCCGGTGCGACGGTTCTCGCGCTCGTTGATGTTGCTGATGAACTGCTTCTCGATTTGATTCATGCGGTATCGCAGCGGCCCAGGCAGCTTCTTGATGACAAAGAGTCCGATAATGACCATCACAATCGCTGCAATAACGGCTACGGCACTTGTGTAGACACCCTGGAGGATAAATGCAATAAAGCCTATCGACAGGACGATGCTAAAGATGGTCATGATGACGATGGGGACATCGGACGCCAAACTCTTGCTTTGGGATAGCATGTCAAGTTCAGAGCGCTTGACCGACGGCATGATGATGGCAGCGATAAACGGCATGATAATGACCAGCGACACCAGGGCGCATGTGATGCGTCCCAGTGACCCACCGTCCAGCCAGTTGAGCAGCAGGGGCATCAAATAGGTGCGGCACAGGATAATGAGCGTCGTGATGACGACAGAGTAAACCACCACCCGGGTGACATAACGAGTGATCATCGATTTCCACAGCTTGATGGTCTCGCTGGTCTCACTTTCGGTCACAGTCTGGCTATACCCGTTGAGTAGCCTTGTCCACGTCTTGGGTAAAACCTTTACCAGCATGTTGTAGCAAGGGATAGCCTGCTTGATGAAAAACGGCGTGGTAAACGTAGTGATGACCGACACGGCAACAATGATGGGATAGATGCTCTTGTCAAGGACGCCAAGTCCTGTTCCGAGCGTGGCAATGATGAAAGAGAACTCACCTATCTGGGTGAGAGAAAAACCGGCTTCCATGGCTAGCTTGAGCGGCTGTCCCGTGGCAATCATGCCAAACGTGCCGAACACAATCATGCCCACAATGACGACGACGGCGAGCAAGGCGATAACGCTCCAGTGGCTGGTCATTACGGCCGGATTGACCATCATGCCCACCGAGATGAAGAAAACGGCACCAAACAGATCCTTGACGGGAGAAATGAGTCGCTCAATGCGCTCGGCTTCAACCGTGCCAGCAAGAATTGAACCCATGACAAATGCTCCGAGAGCGGCCGAGAAGCCTGACTTGACCGAGAAGAGCACCATGGCAAAGCATAGTCCCATGGAGATGATGAGCATCTGCTCATTGCTGATATAGCGCTTGAAACGCTTGAACAGCGTGGGGATAACGAAAATGCCAACCGTGAACCACATGATGAGGAAGAACGACAGCTTGAGGATGCTGCCTATCATCTCATGACCCTTGACACTGTTGTTCAAAGCAATGGAAGACAATATCACCATCATGACAACGGCAAAGAGATCCTCGACAATGAGAACAGCGAACGTCATGGGGACGAAGCGACGCTGGCGCATGTTCAAGTCGCTGAGGGCCTTGATGATAATGGTGGTCGATGACATGGAAATCATGCCGCCCAGGAAGATGCTGTTGACCAGTCCAAAGCCCAAGAACTTGCCTACAATGAAGCCCAGGCTCATCATTCCCAAGACAATGATGAGAGCCGTGATGATGGCCGAGCCACCCACGTCAATCAATTTCTTGAAACTGAATTCCAGTCCCAGCGAGAACAGCAGCACAATGATGCCAATCTGAGCCCAGAACTCGATATTGGCTTCGACAGCCACCGATGGCAGCAATGCGAAATGTGGACTGGCCAAGAATCCGGCCACAATGTAGCCCAGCACTACAGGCTGCTTCAACATCTTGAAAATAACGGTAGCAACAGCGCCGAGCACCAGGATGAGTGCCAGGTCACTGATGAGGCTATTGATATCAATGGATTCCATTGTGAACTATCGTAGAATGAGTGGTGAGTGTGTTAATAGGATGAAGATGGAGTGTCAGCATAGACAAGAATGCCAGTGGGCGTGCGTTAGGGGATGCTACGGCTACATGTTCATCTCGTTGGTGATCGTGATGGAAATGGGATCGCCCTGCTGCTTGATCTTGTCAAACAAGGCAGGCACATTGACGCTGCTTGTGCTCCTGACGAGAAAATTGACGATAGTAAAACCGTCCTCGTAGTCAAACTTCATGAACTCGTCGCTGATGTGAACATCGTTGCTCGTGATGACGTCGCGCAGGGGCTGGATGTCGCTGATGATGCCGTGCATCTTGACCCTGATAATCTTGGACTCCCACAAGAAGTTGTAGCGCTGCTCCAGCCGCTCGATGTTGACCAGGATGAAGATAATGAGGGCTGTGGCAACGATGCTTATCAGGTACATGCCGGCACCCACTGCCAGACCGATACAGGCGGCCATCCATATGCCCGCCGCCGTGGTAAGCCCACGCACTGAGCCTTTCATCTGAATGATGGCACCGGCGCCCAGAAAACCGACACCGCTGACAACCTGCGCAGCGATGCGCCCCGGATCACCGTTTTTAAGTCCCAGATAGACTTGCGGGATATAGATTGAAATGAGCATCACCAGCGTGGCGCCCATCGAGATGAGCGCAAAAGTGCGCAATCCGGCTATCTGTCCCTTGCGCCGCCGCTCGATACCGATAATGGCACCCAGCAGCATGCTCAGCAGCAGTCGGGCGACAGCCCCGGTCATATTCACGTCGGGACTGACGAGGTCGTTGTAGATATTCTCCAGCATTGTGATTGTAATATGTCAGTTTAAGTGCAAAGATAATGTTTTTTTGTCACATTATAGCAAGTCGGTGAGTGATTTTTACTACATTTGTCCCATAATAAAAATAAATTGTTATGATGAAGCGAGTATATCTATCTGTCATATTGGCATTAACCGCATGGAGCTGCTTGTCGGCACAAATGCTGGTGGGGACTTACAACATCCGTTACAAAAATGACGGCGACAGCACGCGAGGTAACGTGTGGAGCAAGCGTTGCCAGGTCATTGCCGATCAGGTGAATTTTATGGCTCCGGTTGTCCTGGGAGTCCAAGAAGCGCTGCTTGTTCAATTGCAGGACCTGCAATCTGAGCTCGATGGGTATGAGTACATCGGGGTAGGGCGAGATGACGGCAAGACGGGCGGTGAGTATGCGGCCATACTCTATAAGACTGATCAGGTGCGCTTGCTTGATCATGGCGACTTCTGGCTCAACCAGTCGCCCGACCGCCCCGCCCTGGGGTGGGATGCAGCGTGCATCCGCATCTGCACTTGGGGCAAATTTACTGGACAGACTGCTACCGACGACGAAGCCTTCTATTTCTTCAACCTGCACATGGATCATGTGGGAGTGACCGCACGGCGTGAATCGGCCAAGCTCATCTTGAAGAAAATTAGAGAAATTGCCGGCAACTTACCCGTCATCGTCACAGGAGACTTCAATGTGGACCAGAACGATGAAATCTATGGTCTGTTTACTGGCTCGGGAATGCTTGTTGACTCCTATCAAGTCGCCCGCCAACGCTTTGCCGAGAACGGGACATTCAACTCGTTTGACACCGACCTGTATACTGAAAGCCGCATCGACCACGTGATGGTGTCGCCGTCAATCAGGGTTGATTCCTACGGCATTCTCACCAACAGTTACTGGACGCCCGATGAAGGGTCGGCAGCAACCCTAAAAGGCCATGATGCCCCACAGGAAATCGATTTTAGCCGCTATGTGCGCCGCCAGCCATCGGATCACTATCCGGTGTTTGTGAGGTTATCTGTCAGATAATAGCCGCTCGGTGTGACAAGTCGACAACGCATGCCTAGATTCCAAACCGAAGTGCAAAACTTTGTAGAGGAAAACAGGCGCAGATGA
>CAMJXD010000098.1 GCA_946409635.1 uncultured Prevotellaceae bacterium | reverse complement strand
CATACCCTTTGCTCTCCGATGGATTTCAGGGTGTCTCATTGCGGAAAACAAGAGCCTTATTCAATCAGTTGAGCCAGAGGAGGAAATTCTCGCGTTGCAGTTTAGGGTTGGGCAGGAAGAGGGCGATCTTGTCGTTGGTGAAGGTCTGTCCCATGGGCATGTAGTCACAGCCGGCATCGAAGAGAGCCCTCATGGCGCTGTCACGGAGCAGATTGCGCATCACGACGACGCAGTGGGCATCGAGCAGGCGATAAAGGACGCCGACGTCGACCGGGGCATTGATGAGTGCCAACAAGTTCTGGCCATCTGGGGCCAGGTAGTCATCGGTGGCCACCCTGACGTCGTCATAGCACTCTACCCTATCGAGTTGGGATTGCAGAACCCTGACGGCAAGGGGCTTGTGCTCCAACTGAGATTCGTATAGAAAGAGACGGCTGTGGCTGTTGACAGCTAGCATGGCGACACTCTCGACGCCGGTTGCCGCTCCCAGCTGCAAGATGCGGGACGGGTTGAAGAAATTGGTCACCCTGAACAAGAGCCTGGCCTCAGGTTCACCGATGAGGTCCAAGTCGCGGCGCTGACGGCGCGTGGTGGCCTGGCTGACGGTGTGGATGAGCTGAGCGATGCCGCCGTAGGCATAATAGGGCAGCCGCTGTCGCCATACCTCGCGGACAAACCGATAGGCAAAGGGAGAATGAATGCCGAAGCCGCCACTGCGGTGGTGACGGCTCCAGGCTGTGAGATATCGTTTCCAGGCGTTCAACAGAAACGGGGAAAAGAGTTATCAGTTGCTGCCTGGTGCAGGCATGTCGTCATGCCGCTTGCGGAACTTGTCGCCGAAGATAACATAGTTGATGGCGAGCAGTACCAGCAGGTAGATGGCGATGACGGCCACCGAAGCCCAGGACTGGGTCTTGTCGACCTCGTCGGGGTCGAACCTGAAGTCGATCTCGTGGTCGCCGGCAGGCAGTTGCAGAGCACGCAGGACATAGTTGACACGTCCCATCTCGACAGGCTTGCCGTCGACCGTGACTTTCCATCCCCAGGGGAAGTAGATCTCGCTGAAGACAGCCAGGCCACCAGCTGCACTGTGGCTCTTGTAGGTGAGGTGGTTGGGCGCATAGCTCGTCTCATAGATGGTGTCGCCAGGCTGAACAGGCTTGGCATCGCCGAGCTGCGACTTGAACTGAGCGTCGGCCACGGCGCTGACGGCAGGATTGAAGTTGTCAAGGAAGGCCATCTCCTGGTCGGCGTTGTTGACATAGGTGAGCGAGTCGACAAACCAGGCGTTGCCCAGGGCATCGGGGTTGCGCTGGGCGGTCTGGTCATCCATGATGAAGTAGCGCGCGTTGAGCATGTTGAGGACCGCCATATTGTTGTTGGCGATCTGGTTGTTGATCAGGTCGTTGTATCGGGTGAGCTTGGCAGCATGGTACCCGCCGACGGTCTTGTGGAAATAGCTGGGCATGGCCTCGCCAAAGTGCTGCAGGTCCATGACACGGTAGTTGATGTCCTTGTCCTGAAGAATCTGAGCATCGACGGGGCGCATCTTGAACGACTGCTCGGGGAGCTCGTAGCGCGAGGTGAAGGTGTCGGAATCGATGTAGCGCTTGTTGATGGTGTACATGTCGACCAGCACGATGCCAGCGATGATGAGTGTAGCAGCCATCTCGTTGAGCCGTCCCTTGAGGTAAAGGAAAATCACGCAGAATCCCAGGGCGATGACGGCCAGACTGCGCCAAGCGTCGGCGCTGACCATCGAGCCACGCACGGCAGCGATGGCAGTCTCGAGCGACGGCAGCTGCTGAATCTGCCCCGAAACCACAAGCTGCTCATACTCCTGATCGGAGAAGTAGCCGAAGATGCCCGGAACCAGGGCTGCCAGCAGGCAGATGAGGGCCGCACTGCCGAACGACACGATGATGGCTACCATGTGTTTGCGCCAACCGCCGGGTTCCTTGAAGAGCTCGCGCAGGCCGAGCACTGCCAGGATGGGCATGGCAATCTCGGCGATAACGAGAATCGACGAGACGGTGCGGAACTTGTTGTACATGGGGAAGTGGTCGATCATGAAATCGGTGAGGCCCATGAAGTTGTGTCCCCACGAGAGCAGGATGCTGATGATGGTGACGGCAAGCAGCGCCCACTTCTCGGGGCCCTTGACGATGATGCATCCCAGGATGAACAAGGCGAAGATGAGCGCACCGACGTAGACAGGCCCGTTGGTCATGGGCTGGTCGCCGAAGTATTGCGGGAACTGGCTGAGGATCTGGAAATCCTGCTGGCTGATTTCGCCGTCGTTGGCCAACTTCTGGGCCGCGGGCGTATCGCTGAGCGAGAGCATGCGGTTGTCGCCGTGCTCGGGCTTGATGGTTGCACCACCCTTGCAGTTGGGGATGAGGAGGGTGAAGGTCTCGGCCTTGCCGTAGCTCCACTGGGTGATGTAGTCCTTGTCGAGGCCACCCTTGGTAGGCTGGGCCGAAGCGGCGTCCTCGCCCTTGGCAGTGAGTTCGCTGTGGCCGCCACGCATGGTCTCCTGGGTGTACTTGTAAGTCATGAAGAGGTTGGGCGAGTTGGCCAGCAGCGCCAGGGCAGCGGCGATCACCAGGACGCCAGTGGCAATGAGCCATCGCTTGAGTTGCTTGTCGAAGATTGCCTTGACCAGGAAGGCGATGACGAGCGCCACGATGATGAACAACGAGTAATAGGTCATCTGGACATGGTTGCTAGCCAGCTGCAACGCGGCAAAGAAGGCGGCGACAGCCATACCCCCCAGGTACTTGCCCCGGTAACACCAGACGATACCGGCCAGCGTGGGCGGGATGTAGGCCAGAACCATGAGCTTCCAGATGTGTCCGGCACCCATGAGGATGAAGAAGTAACTCGAGAAGGCATATCCGATGGCGCCGAGCACGGCATAATACCACTTGACCTTGAAAGCCAGCATGAGCAGGAAGAAGCCCAGCATGAGGATGAAGACCCAGCTCACGGGCGTGGGGAAGCCGAGGCGATAGAGCGCCGATGCCGGGTTGAGCCACGTGGTGCCCTGGTAGGAAGGTGCGATCTGGAAGGTGGGCATACCGCCAAAGAGGGCATCGGTCCACCATGATTTCTCGCCTGTCTGCTGCTCATAGGCGGTGACCTCCTGGCCGTTGGCAGCACCCTGCATGACGTCGTGCTGCTGCAAGACGTCGCCTTCGAGTACATTGGGAGAGAAATAAATCCATGAGATGACGGCAAACAGGACTACCGCGATCAGGAAGTGGAGCACGTCGGCGAGCGACAGCGATCCGACCAATTTCTTGTCTAAGTTACTTTTCATTATTCTAAGGATGATTACGTTTTTTCATTTACGACCTGCAAAGGTACAGAAAAGTTTTTAGTAATTGGTTTTATGGAGGTAATTTTTAGCGGCTTGGAGACCGCGGGGGGGGTACTAGAGCAACAACCCTTGACAACGCATGGCGATGCGCTGCCAAGGGCAGAACTTGATATTGTCAACGGGTTGAGCGTAAAAGGCTAGAACTCGGTGAAGGAGAGAGGCATCGTGTCCTTGAAGCTGTCGATGATATAGATTTTCTCCTTACCAGCGAGGATCAACTCGATGGGGTGGCCATTTTTCTCAAACTCGAGGAAAGCCTGGCGGCAGACGCCGCAGGGAGCTGTGGGCTCCTCGACAAACTCGCCGCGGGTGAATG
Source organism: uncultured Prevotellaceae bacterium (assembly GCA_946409635.1). GTDB lineage: Bacteria > Bacteroidota > Bacteroidia > Bacteroidales > Muribaculaceae > Sodaliphilus. Next base: position 591 of record CAMJXD010000098.1, on the reverse strand, counting down.
AAGTGATGGCTACCGCCTTGACGGGTACGCCAGGATACTTGGCCCCAGCGGCATAGAGTGCAGAGCGCTCGCCGCAGATGCCAGCGAAGGCCGCATTCTCCTGATTAGCACCGATAAAGACCTCTCCGTTGTCGAGCTGCAGCGCGGCTCCGACCTTGAATTTGCTATAGGGTGAATAGGAGTTGGCCGTGGCCTCTCGAGCGAGGTCGACCAATTTTTTTTGCTCCTGATTGAGTTCATTATAAGAATAAACCCTTACCTTTGTGGTGATTTTCTTTTCGTCCATAAAAAGATTATGAGTTTTAACTTAGAACGCAAAATTATAGATTTTTTCCCGAAAAACAAGCGAATATCGGTTTTTTGCTTGATTTTTGGGTTGTTTTTCGGCATTTTGGCCAATGCCCAAAGCAGGAGGCAGGATTATTTGGACTATATCGAGCGTTACAAGCCCGTAGCGCTGCAATATGAGCACGAGTATGGCGTTCCGGCGAGCATCACGCTGGCCCAGGGTCTGCTGGAGAGCTATGCCGGGCGCAGCCGCATGGCCAAGGAGGCCAACAACCACTTCGGCATCAAGGCCTATCACTGGAA
>CAMJXD010000097.1 GCA_946409635.1 uncultured Prevotellaceae bacterium | reverse complement strand
CAGAAACCAAAAACGATCCCGACCTGGAGGAGGCTCGTCGCTTGACCGCCCTCTTTGCCAAGAAGGAAGGCCGCCAGCCCCGCATCATGATTGCCAAGATGGGTCAGGACGGTCACGACCGTGGCGCCAAGGTCGTTGCCACCGGCTATGCCGACTGTGGCTTTGACGTGGATATGGGTCCCTTGTTCCAGACTCCCGAGGAGAGCGCCCGCGAGGCCGTCGAGAACGACGTCAACGTGCTGGGCGTATCGTCGCTCGCCGCTGGTCACAAGACCCTCGTGCCCGCCGTTATCGAGGAGCTCAAGAAGCTCGGCCGTGAGGACATCATCGTCACCGCTGGCGGCGTGATCCCCATGCAGGACTACGACTTCCTCTACAAGGCAGGCGTAGCCGCCATCTTCGGCCCCGGCACCAACGTCATGAAGAGTGCCATCGAGGTGATGCACATCCTTCTCGACGACGCTGAATGATTCCAGTAGTCTGAGTTTGACACATTATTCTATTTGATACTAGAGCGCCGCGACATCAACGTCACGGCGCTCTTGATAATAGTAAATTGAAATGATATTTCGCCAGAATTGCGCCTTTCTAATATTCTGTCAGAAACTTGAAACGTATATCCTGGCTCGATGAACCAATGTAATAATCGGTGCGCCCCGCGATGGCCCACTGCATCTTGTCATTGACTATGGCGTGGTCAATCTCATTGCGCCGGAATGTTACCTTGCGGGTCTCCCCTGGTTGGAGGGTAATGCGCTTGAAGGCTTTCAATTGCAGGTCGGGTTGCACGACCGATCCTCCAAAGTTCTTGACATACAGCTGTACCACTTCATCACCTGCCATTGTCCCAACATTGGTGACCTTAAATGAGAAGCAAGTGGAGTCTTGCCTTGGATCGCTGTACTCAAACGTGGTGTAACTCAAGCCGTAACCGAAGGGGTAGAGTGGCTGGGCTGACATTTCCACATAGTCATGGGCTGCTGGTGCGGGTTTGTTGTAATAGACGGGCAGTTGTCCCACATGACGAGGTACGCTCACGGGTAATCGCCCGGCAGGGTTATAGTCGCCAAACAAGACCTCGGCGATGGCGTTGCCGCCTTGCTCGCCAGGGTAGTAGGCCGTGAGAAGGGCATTGGCATTGTCGGCGGCCCAGTTCTTGTTGAGTGGCCGCCCCTCGATATAGACAACGACTAGAGGCTTACCGGTTTTCTTCAATGCTTCGAGCAACTCCATCTGACGGCCCAGCAGGTCGAGCGTGGCGCGGTCGAAGCCCTCGCCGCACTCCATGTCGCTGACGGTTTGTTGCTCGGCACTGGCAGCGCCTGTGTCCTCGTATGAAGTCTTGAAATCCCTCGCCGAGGATCCGCCCACCACGGCGATGACCACATCGGCTTTGTTGGCCGCCTCGACTGCCGCTGGTATATCACAGTCTATCGTGTCGCGAATGGCGCACCCCTTGACATAGGTGCAACGGGTATCTCCCAGCATCGCTCTGATGCCTTGATAGGCGGTGATGACCTTACCATCGGGCTGCGGTGCGGTATAGTCGCCCAGCATGTTATAGACGTTGTCAGCATTGGGCCCAATGACCGCCACTTTCTTATCCTTGCTCAAGGGCAGCGTGCCGTCGTTCTTGAGCAGCGTGATGGATTGTCGTGCCACTTGGCGGGCTATAGCAATGGCGTCGTCATTATTTACCTCTTTTAGTGCCGTCTTGCTATCCATATAGGGGTGCTCAAACAACCCCATTTCAAACTTTAGCCTTAACACCCGTTTCACTGCCTGGTCAAGAGATTTTCCGTCCACTTTGCCTCTTTTCACGGCATCGACAAGACGGGCATAACAGTTTCCTCCCAGGTCAACATCTACACCAGCCCATAGGGCCTTGATGGCTGCATCCTGTGAGGAGGTGGCCGTGTGGTGTGTCCCCTTGAGGCCGTCGATGCTGAAGAGGTCACTCACAACAATTCCACGGTCAAAACGCCACTCGTCGCGTAGCACGTCGGTAAGTAATTGACGGTTGGAGGTACAGGGCACCCCATCCAGTGAATTGTAGGACGTCATTACCGACAATGCTCCAGCATCGATGGCCTGTTTGAACGGTGGCAGGAACACTTGCTTCAACTCCCTGGGCCCGACGATGCTGCGGGCTCCGTTTTGTCCGCCCTCGGTAGTGCCATAGGCGATAAAATGTTTCAATGTGGCAATGGTCGAGTGTGGCAGACTCAAGTCTCCACCACCCAGTCCCTGAACCATTGCAGTGCCCATCACGCCGCTCAGGTACGGGTCTTCGCCCATTGTTTCCTCGACGCGTGACCATCTAGGCTCACGTGCCAGATCCAGTACTGGACCATAGCTGATGTGGCCGCCTTGCAGCCTGATTTCCTTGCCGATCACTTGACCCACCCGCTGCATCAAGTCGGGGTCCCAGGTCGCTGCCATGCCGAGCCCTGTCGGGAAGACCGTCGATCCAATCGCCATGTGCCCGTGCGGCGCTTCCTCGGCCAGAAAGAGGGGGATGCCCAACCGTGTATGCTCGATAACGTATCGTTGCATCGCATTTGCGGCTAGTGGGGCGAGTTCCGGATTCAAGCCGTTAGCAATCGTTTTTTGTGTCCATGGGTCGGCACGGAACACCGCCCAGTACATTCCCACGTGCAGACTATCAATCTCATGACGGAATTTCTCGCTCGTGGTTATCTTTTTGCCATTGATTTGATAGGAATCCCATCCCATGAGGCACACGAGTTGTCCCACCTTTTCCTCAACAGTCATGCGTGACAGTAAATCTTCGACACGCTGAACAATCGGCAGTGACGCGTTTTGATAAGGATATGGGCTCTTTGCAACCATGCTGATTGCTATGAGAGCCATTGTTATCAGGGTTAACGGTCGTTTCATTATAATTGCAAAGTGGTTTTAGTTACATTGGTACCAGTGATTTCCACGATGGGACGAGTTCCACGGGCATCCTCGGTTTTCCACTCGATGTCGATGGTGCGGGCTTCGCCTGGCATCAAGTGGAAGTAATTGTCACTATAGATGACGGGCAGGATCTGCTCGCCGTCATCGCCCTTGAGGTTGAGTCTGATCATCACGGCAGGCGAGTTACCATTATTTGATAATGTGATACTCTTGCCATCGACAGTAGCGCTCACTTGGGCACGCCGCATGTCATGAAGCGACGTGCGGTCGTTCTCGATGGTGGTGTTCACATAATCATTCACTGAGCGCACGTGGCCCTTGTCATCGGTCAAGGTCAGGCGAAGGAAATAGGCACCAGCGATGTCGTTGTGTACTTCCACCTGCATCATGTCGAGTGTCATGTCCTCGTCGATGACGTAGCCTTGCACTTGTTCCCACAACGTCTTGCCGTTCAGGTCGATGATGCTGGCCTTGACAGAGCCTTGCTGATGCCCTGCCGAGCGATTGACGATTTCCACATGGTTGCTCACGGGGTTCCACTGCACGTGCAGCGGCTCGCAAGCATGTTTCACACCATAGTAGGCCGCTGTGGGCTCCAGGTAGTAGTCGTAGGTCTGCCACACCATCGAGGGCCAGCAGGGGTGGCTCATCCAGATGAGCAGTCCCATGCGGTCGCTGCTGCCGCTCTCGTACATGGCCCGGTAGCCCTCGTAGTTGATCCACTGTGCCCACTCGCAGAATTCCCTTGCCGATGTCGGTTCGCCGAAGTTGTCGGCAATCATCTTGTTGAACGTGGCGCCGCGCTGGGCGCCCTCCATCGTGTAGTCATGCCGTCCCCAATACAGGTTCTGCGGCCACAAGTGTTCGGCATTGAGCGTGCGGCTCAGCCCCTCGATGGTCATCACGTTGGGCATACCGCGCTCGGTGTGCAGTTTACCCGTCTGTTTCTCGAAATACTCCTTGGCACTGATGGCCCAGTAGGGGCCATGGCCGCTCACGCCATCGTCGGCCGAACTGGAGATATAGTCCAGCCCCGGATGCAGCGTGGCCACTGTGTTGCGTAGTCCATCGTCAAGCGTTTTGGGGGGATACCCCTCGTTGCGACCACAATAGATGCCGATGCACGGGTGATTGCGTATCTTCAGCACCAGGTCACGGGCATTGTCCATAAACATGGTTTCATCATCGGGGTCGGGGCCGTCGGCTGGGTTGGCCAGCCAAAAGTCCTGCCACACCATGATGCCATAGCGGTCGCAAGCCTCGTAGAACTCCTTGTCGCCTGTCATGCCCACCCAGTTGCGTATCATGTTGTAGTTCATCTCCTTGTGATGGCGCACGGCAGCATCAAACTCACGTCCACGGTAGTTCAAGTTGTTCTCGCTGAAGGCCCAGTTGCCGCCCAGCGGAATCAGTCGGCGGTTGTTGATAT
>CAMJXD010000096.1 GCA_946409635.1 uncultured Prevotellaceae bacterium | reverse complement strand
CCGTCAAGGGTCCCAAGGGCGAGCTCAAGCAGACCCTCAACCCCAACATCACGGTCGAGGTCGACAACAACGAGATCAAGGTCAGCCGTCCCAACGACGAGCGTGAGTCGCGTGCTCAGCACGGACTCTACCGCGCTCTGATCAACAACATGGTGGTCGGCGTGAGCCAGGGTTTCAAGAAGGAACTCGAGATCGTCGGTGTGGGTTACCGCGCAACCAGCAACGGACAAGTCCTGGAGCTGGCCCTGGGTTACTCACATGCCATCTACCTGAAGATGCCGCCCGAGGTCAAGGTCGAGGCCAAGTCAGAGCGTAACAAGAACCCGCTCATCACTCTCGAGTCATGCGACAAGCAGCTCTTGGGCCAGATCTGTGCCAAGATCCGCTCGTTCCGCAAGCCCGAGCCTTACAAGGGTAAAGGTGTCAAGTTCGTTGGCGAGGTTATTCGCCGCAAGTCTGGTAAAACGGCAGCTGCCAAATAATTAAGAAGAAAGGAAACACTATGATATCCAAATCTGATAGAAGAAACAAGATCAAGGCGCGCATCCGCGGTCGCATCTCTGGCACCCCCGAGCGCCCCAGGCTGTGTGTCTTCCGCAGCAATAAGCAAATCTACGCCCAGGTAATCGACGACGTTGCCGGCAACACGTTGTGCTCCGCTTCGTCCAAGGGCATCACCGAGGGCACCAAGAGCGAGATCGCCGCTAAGGTCGGCGAGGCCGTTGCCAAGAAGGCCATCGAGGCCGGTATCAGCACTGTCGTGTTTGACCGCAATGGCTTCCTGTTCCATGGTAGAGTTAAATCGTTGGCCGACGGCGCACGCAAAGGCGGTCTTAAATTCTAAAGAAACAACATCATGCTGAATAAAAATAATCGAGTAAAGATCGCCGCCGACGCTGAACTCAAGGAGCGTCTGGTCGCCATCAACCGCACCACCAAGGTTACCAAGGGTGGTCGCACGTTCACCTTCGCTGCCATCGTCGTTGTTGGCGACGGCAACGGTATCATCGGTTACGGCCTTGGTAAGGCCAACGAAGTCACCACCGCTATCTCGAAGGGTACCGAGGTTGCCAAGAAGAACCTCATCAAGGTCCCCGTCCACAAGGGCACCATTCCCCACGAGGTAGTCGCCAAGTTTGGTGGCAGCCGCATCATCATGAAGCCCGCCAGCGCCGGTACCGGTGTTAAGGCTGGTGGTGCTATGCGTGCCGTGTTTGAGACCGTCGGCGTTACCGACGTCATCTGCAAGTCCAAAGGCTCGAGCAACCCCCACAACCTCGTCAAGGCCACTCTCAAGGCTCTGGGCGAGATGCGCAGCCCGGCTACAGTAGCCCACTATCGTGGCATCACTGTCGACAAGGTGTTTAACGGTTAATAAATTTGTTTACTACACTTATGGCTAAGATTCAGATTAAACAAGTAAAAAGCCGCATCAATCGTCCGGCTCGCCAAAAGAGGACCCTCGACGCCCTCGGCCTCAAGAAACTCAACCACACCGTCACCCTCGAGGCAACCCCTCAGGTCATGGGTATGGTCAACGCAGTTCGTCATCTGGTGGAAGTCACCAATGTTGATTAATTCTTAATAGATTAAAACAACACCAAACAACATTATGGAATTACATGATTTAAAACCTGCTGTAGGTTCAAATAAGAAGAAAAGTCGCATCGGCCGCGGACCCGGTTCCGGCAAGGGCGGTACGTCTACTCGTGGTCACAAGGGTGCAAAGTCGCGCTCTGGTTACAAGCAGAAGGTCGGCTTCGAAGGCGGCCAGATGCCCCTCCAGCGCCGTGTGCCCAAGGGTGGCTTCAAGAACATCAACCGCGTGGAGTACAAGGCCATCAACGTTGCTGTGCTTGATGCACTCGCCGAGCAGAATAGTCTCGAAAAAATCACCGTTGCCAACCTGATCCAGGCTGGTATGGTGCGTAAAAACCAACTTGTTAAAATTTTGGGCCAGGGACAGCTCAACCACAAGATCGAGGTTGAAGCCCACGCTTTCTCCAAGAAGGCCGAAGAAATCATCACCGCTGCCGGTGGCTCAATCGTAAAACTCTAACCCGACGATGAAACTCATTGAAACATTAAAAAACATCTGGAAGATTGAGGACCTGCGCAAGCGCCTCATCACCACATTCCTGTTCATTGTGATCTATCGCTTTGGATGTCATGTGGTCCTGCCGGGAATCAACCCCAGCGACCTGGAAGCAATGCGCAACTTTACTAACAGCGGTCTGATGCAGCTGCTCGACATGTTCTCGGGTGGTGCGTTCGGCCAGGCCTCGATCTTCGCATTGGGTATCATGCCCTACATCACCGCCTCTATCGTTATCCAATTGATGGGTATGGTAGTGCCTAGCTTCCAGAAGATGCAGCGCGAGGGCGAGAGTGGTCGCATGAAGCTCAACCAGTACACCCGTTACCTGACTGTGTTCATCCTCCTGTTCCAGGCTCCCGCCTACTTGTGGAACCTCCAGTTCCAGGTCAACGCAGCCGGTGGACAAGCTCAAATGTCCTTGCCTATGGTCATCTATCTGTCCATCGTCCTCACCGCTGGTGCGATGTTGATTATGTGGCTCGGTGAGAAGATCACCGACAAGGGTATCGGCAACGGTATCTCCATCATCATTCTGGTAGGTATCCTCGCCCGTTTCCCTGGTGCCATCTTTCAAGAGTTTACTAGCCGTCTGGGCGCAGCCCAGGGTGGTCTCGTGATGTTCCTGGTCGAGATCGTTATTCTGTTTGCCGTTACCGCTGGTGCTGTCATGCTCACCCAGGGTACCCGCAAGGTGCCCGTGCAGTATGCCAAGCGCATCGTGGGCAACAAGCAGTACGGTGGCGCTCGCCAGTACATCCCCCTCAAGGTCAATGCCGCTAACGTGATGCCCATCATCTTTGCCCAGGCTCTGATGTTCATCCCCATCACCCTTGCCGGTTATGGTGCACATCAGGATGCCAACGGCATCGGTGGTTGGATTTCACGCAACTTTGGTGACATGAACAGCTTCTGGTACAACGTGGTCTACTTCCTGATGATCGTCGCCTTCACCTACTTCTACACTGCCATCACGGTGCGTCCCACCCAGATGGCCGAAGAGATGAAGAAGAACAGCGGCTTCATCCCCGGTATCAAGCCCGGAAAGAAGACCGCCGAGTACCTTGACTCCATCATGTCGCGCATCACTCTGCCTGGTTCAATCTTCCTGGGTATCGTCGCCATCCTGCCGGCATTTGCCCGTCTGTTCGGCGTCAACCAGCAGTTTGCCCAGTTCTTTGGTGGTACATCGCTGCTCATCATCGTCGGTGTCGTGCTTGACACCCTCCAGCAGATCGAGACCCACCTGATGATGCACCACTATGATGGACTGATGAAGTCTGGCAAGCTCAAGGGCCGCAACCGTTGATAAGCGTTCAAGACTATCTTTAAAAAAACGATTCTGATTACACTATGATATATCTCAAGACAGACGAAGAAATCGAGCTCCTGCGCAAGGCCAACCTCGTGGTAGCCGGCACACTGGCCGAAGTGGCCAAGTGGGTCGCCCCCGGTGTCACCACGCGCAAGCTTGACCAAATCGCTGAAGAGTATATCCGCTCCCAGGGCTGTACCCCCGGTTTCAAGGGACTGTACGGCTTTCCGGCCACGCTCTGCACCTCGGTCAACGAGGTTGTAGTGCACGGCATCCCGTCGAACTACGTGCTCGAGGATGGCGACATCGTGTCCTGTGACTGCGGTGCCGTCACCCCCGAGGGGTTCAACGGCGACAGCACCTACACCTTCTGTGTGGGCGACGTCGCCCCCGAGACCCTGCAGCTCCTGCGCACCACCAAGGAGGCACTCTATGTGGGCATCGAGCACGCAGTGCCCGGCAACCGCATCGGTGACATCGGCCACGCCATCCAGCAGTATTGCGAGCATCGCAACTACAGCGTTGTGCGTGAGATGGTAGGCCACGGTGTGGGACGTAAGCTCCACGAGGATCCCGAGGTGCCCAATTATGGCAGGCGGGGTACAGGTCCGCTCATCCGCAACGGCATGACAATCGCTATTGAGCCCATGATCAACATGGGTAGCAAGAACATCGTCACCGAGCGCGACGGATGGACAACCCGTACCCGTGACCGCAAGCCCAGTGCGCACTTTGAGCACTCCATCGCCATTCACCATGGCAAGCCCGACATCCTGTCGTCCTTTGATCCCATCAAGGAGGTACTGGGTGACCGGTTCATCTGATGAAGGGCTCAAGTGGTGGTGACACAACGTGTGATACTACATCATTCAACACTTTTTTAAAGATATTCAACCCAATCAACAACCCTACATTTCTATATGGCTAAACAGACAGCAATCGAATTAGACGGTACCATCGTCGAGGCATTATCCAACGCCATGTTCCGGGTAGAACTCGAGAACGGCCACCAGATTACCGCCCACATCAGCGGCAAGATGAGGATGCACTACATCAAGATCCTCCCTGGTGACAAGG
>CAMJXD010000095.1 GCA_946409635.1 uncultured Prevotellaceae bacterium | reverse complement strand
ACTTGATGGTCACAGTGATGGTCTTGTCACCCTTGTTGCTGGAAACAACCCCAATCCTTTCTTTCCTTAAATTACGTTTTTCTTCCATTGTCGTGTAGTAGTATCGGGATTATTTGTTGTTCTTGAGCTCGCGTTCACGGATCTCGGTCTTGATTCTTGCGATCAACTTGCGGTCGAGGGTGATCTTGGCCGGATTATCGAGCGGGGAAATGGTGTGCTGGATCTTCTCCTGGACGTAGTCCTTCTGTACCTGGTCGAGGCGGTCCTGCAATTCCTTATCGGTCAGTTCCTTGATATTTTCCTTTTTCATAATGCGGTCAAAGTATTAAACGAGTTGAGTGGGATCATAGTCGCGACGAACGACAAACTTAGTAGCCACGGGGAGCTTCTGAGCAGCGAGGCGCAGGGCTTCCTTGGCGATATCGAAGCTCACGCCGTCGACCTCGATGAGGATGCGACCGGGGTGAACGGGAGCGACGTAACCGGCCACATCACCCTTACCTTTACCCATGCGGACATCGGCAGGCTTGCGCGTGTAGGGCTTGTCGGGGAAAATGCGGAGCCAGATTTGTCCCTGGCGCTGCATGTAACGTGTCACGGCGACACGTGCAGCCTCGATCTGGCGAGCGGTGATCCACTTGCTCTCGAGGGTCTTGATTCCGAAGGAACCAAAGGCGAGCTGGTTACCGCGCTTGCTGTACTGGCGAGGATGCCCATCGCTAGGACGGCGGTATCTTAATCTCTTAGGTTGTAACATTTTAAATTTCGTTTTTTATAGTCACACTTCAAGTTACTGGTTGTGACTGGGTTTAACGATTGTTGTTTCTCTTGCCACCGCGGAAACCACGACGCTCGCCGCGTTCTCCACCGCGATTGCCGCCACCGCGACGCTCGCCTGCATTGTTGGCAAAGTTGGGAGCGAGGTCCTTCTTGCCGTAGACTTCACCGCGGCAGATCCACACCTTGACGCCGATGACGCCGACCTTGGTGTGAGCGGGCACGAGAGCGTAGTCGATGTCGGCACGGAGGGTGTGCAGCGGAGTGCGGCCTTCCTTGAACATCTCACTGCGGCGCATCTCGGCACCGTTAAGGCGACCCTTGACCTGGATCTTGATGCCCTCGGCACCCATTCTCATGGTGCTGGCGATGGCCATCTTGACGGCACGACGATAGGCAATCTTGCCCTCGATCTGGTGAGCGACGTTGGCTGCAACGAGCTGTGCGTCGAGTTCGGGGCGCTTAACCTCGTGGATGTTGATTTGAACGTCCTTGTTGGTGAGTTTCATCAATTCCTGCTTGAGGGCCTCAACGTCGGCACCCTGCTTACCGATGATCATACCGGGGCGAGCGGTGCAGATGGTGATGGTGACAAGCTTGAGCGTGCGCTCGATGATGATGCGTGCTACACTAGCCTTGGCAAGACGCTCGTTGAGATACTTGCGGATCTTGTCGTCCTCGAGCAGTGTATCTCCATATTTGCGGCCACCGAACCAGTTGGAGTCCCAACCGCGGATGATGCCCAAACGATTACTGATTGGATTTACTTTCTGTCCCATGTCGTTTTATGCGTCTTTTTCTTTGTTAATAGTGTCCACGTAGATGGTCACGTGGTTAGAACGTTTGCGGATGCGGTAGCCGCGGCCCTGGGGAGCCGGACGGAGGCGCTTGAGCATCGGAGCGGCATCGACCATGATGGTCTTGATGTAGAGCTCGCCGCTCTCGGCCTTCTTGCCATTCTTTTGTTCCCAGTTGCTGATGGCCGACTTGAGAAGCTTCTCGACGTCGGTGGCAGCCTGCTTGTTGGAGAAGTGCAGGAGACCAAGTGCCTTGAAGACTTCGACACCGCGCACCATGTCGGCGACGAGGCGCATCTTGCGAGGCGAGCTGGGAATGTTGCGCAACTTTGCGAAGGACTCGTTGCGGCGAGCTTCCTTCTTCAAGTTAGCTGATTCTCTTTTTCTTTTACCCATTGTATTTAATTCTTTTTTGTTCTAGAAAACGTTAAATAATCCCGGGCCCATTATTTCTTGTTGTTGCCGCTGTGACCACGGAAGGTGCGTGTGGGGGCGAACTCGCCGAGCTTGTGACCTACCATGTTCTCGGTAACATAGACGGGAATAAACTTGTTGCCATTGTGAACGGCGAAGGTGTGTCCCACGAATTCGGGAGCGATCATCGATGCGCGCGACCAGGTCTTGATCACACTCTTCTTGCCACTCTCGTTCATGGCGTCAACCTTCTTCTCCAGTTTCACGCTGATGTAAGGGCCTTTTTTTAATGAACGACTCATAATTAATCGAATTTAATCAAATTACTTCTTTCTTCTTTCAATGATGTACTTCGAAGACTGCTTCTTGGGAGCACGGGTCTTCAAGCCCTTAGCGTAGAGGCCGTTGCGGTTGCGGGGATGTCCACCACTCTGGCGGCCCTCACCACCACCCATGGGGTGATCGACGGGGTTCATGACGACGCCACGGTTGTGGGGACGACGTCCGAGCCAGCGTGAGCGTCCAGCCTTACCTGACTGCTCGAGGGCGTGGTCACTGTTACCTACCACACCGACGGTGGCCTTGCAGGCAGCGAGCACCTTGCGGGTCTCGCCGGAAGGTAATTTGATGATTGCGTAGCTACCCTCGCGGCTGGTAAGCTGGGCGAAGGTGCCGGCTGCACGTGCCATAGCGGCACCCTGGCCGGGACGCAACTCGATGTTGTGAATTAAAGTACCAACAGGAATCTTGCTCAGTGGAAGCGCGTTTCCCACTTCGGGGGCCACGTTCTCACCGCTCTCGATCGTTGCACCCACCTCAAGTCCGTTGGGGGCAATGATGTAAGCTTTGTAGCCGTCTGCGTAGTAGAGCAGAGCAATGCGAGCCGAACGGTTGGGATCGTACTCGATGGCTTTCACTACTGCCGGCACACCGTCTTTGTTCCTCTTGAAGTCGATCAGGCGGAGTTTGCGCCTGTGACCGCCTCCACGATAGCGGGCGGTGAGGTGACCCTCGTTGTTGCGACCGCCGGTGGAGCGCTTACCGACCGTAAGAGACTTCTCTGGTGTACGCTTTGTAATGTCGTCAAATACACCAATAATCTTGTGTCTTTGCCCCGGTGTTGTGGGCTTCAATTTTCTTACTGCCATTTTATATTACAAATTACTATAGAAATCAATCGTTTGTCCTTCGGCAATGGTGACGATGGCCTTCTTGAAGGCGACGGTCTTGCCCTTGATGATGCCGCTCTTGGTGTAACGCTGCTTGTTCTTGCCACCGTAGTTGATGGTGCTGATGCCTACCACCTTGACGTCATAGAGCTTCTCGATGGCGTCCTTGATCTGGTACTTGTTGGCATCGGGGGATACCTTGAACGTGTAGCGGTTACCCTTCTCGGTGATGGCGTTGGCCTTCTCGGTCACAACGGGAATGATCTGAATGTTATCCATTGTCTGTCCTCCTTACTTTAAGTTGTTGAGTGCATCCACCGAGCTCTCGGTAACGAGAATCATGCGGTTGTCAAGCACGCGGTAGGTGTTGATGTCGCTGGCGGTTACCACGTTGGCCGTGGGCACGTTGCGCAGTGACAGGTAGAGGTTGCGCTCTTGTCCGGCCAGGACGAGCAGCAGCTTCTGTCCCTCGAGCTTGAGGTTGCGGGTAATGTTGACGAATTCCTTGGTCTTGGGGGCGTCAAACTTGATGTCCTCGATGACCATGATCTGGTTGTTCTGAGCCTTGTAGGTGAGCGCCGAGCGACGAGCGAGGGCTTTCACCTTCTTGTTGAGCTTGAAGCCGTAGTTGCGGGGACGGGGTCCGAAGACGCGGCCACCACCATGGAACAACGGAGACTTGATGTCGCCGTGACGGGCACCGCCGCCACCTTTCTGACGACCGAGCTTCTTGGTCGAGCCAGCAATTTCACTTCTCTCTTTAGCCTTGTGGGTTCCCTGACGCTTGTTGGCCAGGAATTGCTTAACATCGAGATAGACGGCATGCTCGTTAGGCTCGGCGATGGCGAAAATCTCGTCGTTAAGGGTCACCTTGCGACCGGTGTCCTCACCCTTGATGTTATATACTGCGAGTTCCATTATTACATTTCAATAATTACGATTGAACCTTTGCTGCCCGGTACTGAGCCTTTTACCATGAGAAGATTGTTCTCGGGCAATACTTTAATCACTTGCAGGTTTTGAGCGGTGCAGCGCTTGTTGCCCATCTGGCCGGCCATGCGCATGCCCTTGAAAACCTTGGCGGGATAGGAGCAGGCACCGATCGAACCGGGAGCGCGCTGACGGTCGTCCTGACCATGAGTGGTCTGACCGACACCTCCGAAGCCGTGACGCTTAACCACGCCCTGGAAGCCTTTACCCTTAGTTGTGCCGATCACATCAACAAATTCAACATCATTGAGCATCTCTACGGTGAACTCGTCACCTGCCTTGTGCTCTCCATTAAATCCTTTGAACTCGGCCAAGAATCTTTGCGGTTTCACTCCAGCCTTCTTGAAATGACCTGCCATGGGCTTGGTGGTGTGCTTGTCCTTCTTCTCGA
>CAMJXD010000094.1 GCA_946409635.1 uncultured Prevotellaceae bacterium | reverse complement strand
TCGTCCGAGCTCCAGCAACACGGTTACCCGGCCATCCACCACCAATCAATCGAACAGTGATAACGGTAACAACCAAAATTATAATACCGCTCGTCGTCCGAACTCCAGCAACACGGTTACCCGGCCATCTACCAACAATCAATCGAACAGTAATAACGGTAACAACCAAAATTATAATACCGTTCGTCGTCCGAACTCCAGCAACACGGTTACCCGGCCATCCACCAACAATCAATCGGGCTATGGACAAGAAGCGAATCAAGGACAAAGCAATAACAGCAACTCGGGAAATAATGGTAGTCGTGGAGGCAATAGACGCCGATAAGGACTTACCGACAAAGTGAAATGGAGGTGCCAAGCACCTCCATTTTTCTGTTATTGACGCCCGCATCAGCGTCAAGAAATCATCACACAAAAGGCAGAGCCCTGGTCCCCTAGACGCCACCGCGGCGTGTCCCGCAAGGCACCCCGCGCCCAGCATGTCCGGTGGGCCGGGGCATTGCCCCGGTAAAGGGGAGAAACCTTGTCAATCCTTGCTATGCTCTACTTTCTCCTGCGGGATTTGATTACAATACTTAGTTAATAATTAATTTAAATATTTGAAAATCAATGAGTTATTTTAACAACGTATAACTAATAAAATCTTGTCAAGTGTCTAATATTCAGCAACTTAGTGGTCGCCAAACACTGCTAAGATATGAGATATATTTCAGAAGCACTCGACCAATATACGGGCATCTGCAAGGAGGCCTTGCAGGATTGCGCGTCAAAGTTAAGCAAAAGTTTTGAGTCAGTCATCATCGAGGTACTACTTTTATACATGGTCATACCAGGAAAGATAAACTTCACCCAGATGGGCCGCTACGGCAGGCACTGCGAACAGTGCTACCGCCAGAACTTCGGGCGGCTGCGCTCGAAGAGCCTGAACTGGCTGCGCTTCAACTCCGCCCTTGCCCTGCGCTACTTCGGCACCATGGACCACAAGGCCAGAATCGAGGCGGCAGGTGCTACCGTCACCATCCGGCAGCAATAGCTAGCCGTCTCGCTAACAATAGCATAATAATGGGTGATGAGTAAAGAAAAATCATTACCTTTGCAAGGTGATTGAATAGCACTAGACATCATAATACGCTCATGATATGAAAAAACCTCTTGTTATTATAAAGGCGATTGCCCTGATGGCGTGCCTGATGAGTTCGGTCGGCGCCATGGCCCAGGAAGCCTATGCCAACTTCATCCAGCAGGACTCGACGCTGACGTTCTATTATGACGACCTGCGCAGTTCCCGCCCCGGCTATTGTTACCCGTTGAATACAGGCGACACTGTTCCCTATTGGGTAAAAGACAGAGTCGGGCTTATCGTGAACCATTTGGTGTTTGACCCCTCGTTTGCCGCGGCTCGGCCCACATCCACTTACGGCTGGTTTGCGAATATGAATAGGCTTACCTCCATTACCGACATCCAGTATCTGAACACCAGCGAGGTGACGACCATGGAACAGATGTTCTTTGGCTGCTCATCGTTGACCACCCTGGACCTGAGCGGGCTCAACACATCTAATGTGACGACCATGGAACAGATGTTCTATGGCTGCTCATCGTTGACCACCCTGGACCTGAGCGGGCTCAACACGCCTAATGTGACGACCATGGAACAGATGTTCTATGGCTGCTCATCGTTGAAATCCTTGAACCTGAGCGGCATCAACACCTCAAAGCTAGAGAACATGGAACAGATGTTCGGCAAATGCACGGCCTTGACGACCCTGAACCTTGACGGCCTGAATACGGCCAACGTCACAAACATGGTTTTTCTGTTCGATAATTGCCACTCATTGGATTCCCTGGACCTGAGCAGTTTTAACACTGGGAATGTAACGAAGATGGTAGGCATGTTCATTGGTTGTCAATCGTTGAAGTCCATAGACCTGAGCAGTTTTAACACCGGGAATGTGACAAGCATGAATGCCATGTTCTATGGCTGTCAATCCTTGACGTCGGTGGACCTGAGTGGCTTCAATACCTCAAAGGTGACAGAAATGGATCATATGTTTGATTACTGTAGGTCTTTGGCCTCAGTGAAGTTGGATGGCATCAACACCGAGAATGTGATCAACATGAAATACATGTTCAGGGGTTGCTCATCGTTGACGAGCCTTGACTTGAGCAGCTTCAACACCGTGGCCGTGACCGACATGGAAGGCATGTTCAAGCGTTGCTCATCGTTGACGAGCCTTGACTTGAGCAGCTTCAACACCGCGGCCGTGAACGACATGGGCGAGATGTTCTACGGGTGCTCATCGTTGACGTCGCTGAACCTGAACGGCCTCAACACCGAGAATGTGACAATCATGAACAACATGTTCGGCGATTGTAAATCGTTGACAGCCCTGGACCTGAGCAGTTTTAACACCGAGAATGTGACAAGCATGAATGGCATGTTCTATGGCTGCACATCATTAAAGTCCATTGACTTGAGCAGCCTGAATACCTCAAACGTGTACAATATGACCAGCATGTTCAGGGACTGCCAGTCGTTGACAGCACTGGACCTGAGCAGTTTTAACACCGAGAATGTGTTGTTCATGCCCTATATGTTCATGGGTTGCAGCCAGCTTGAGACAATCTATGCCGGCGACGGCTGGTCGACCGACTCGGTGACCCAATCCAGCGAGATGTTCTCGGGTTGTGCCCACCTCGTCGGCGGCCAGGGCACGACCTACGACGAGAGGCAGGTGGATGCCGCACGCGCCCACATCGATGAGGGCCCAGTGGGTCCGGGTTACTTCTCTATCAAGGGCGGCCCTGCTCCCAGTGTTGCCTATGCGGTGCTATCAACCGATGAGCAGACGCTCACGTTCTACTACGACGCCGAGCTCAGTTCCCGCCCCGGCACTGCCTATGTGCTGAACAAGGCTGAGCCCAATCCTGGCTGGGCAGCTGCAGTCCAGAGCATCACCTGGGTGCAGTTTGACTCCACTTTTGTAGACGCGCGACCCGTTTCCACACGCAATTGGTTCAACGGGATGAGCAAACTCGATTCCGTTACAGGCATCTCCTACCTTAACACAAGCCTTGTGACCGACATGAGAAGGATGTTCACTGGCTGCCAGTCGTTGACAGCGCTTGACCTGAGCGCCTTCAATACCGAGAACGTGACAAGCATGTGGGCCATGTTTGACGGGTGTGATTCGTTGACGGCACTGGATCTGGCTGGATTCAACACCGCGGCAGTGACCAGCATGGCGCGCATGTTTGCCGGCTGCAAGTCGTTGACAACGCTTGACCTGAGCGCCTTCAGCACCGCCAGGGTGACCGACGTGGCAGGCATGTTCACGGGATGCCAGTCGCTGGCAACGCTCGGCCTGGGCGCCTTTGATACCAGGAATGTGAAATACATGGGTTGGATGTTCTCGGGATGCCAATCGCTGGCGGCCCTGGATTTGAGCGGCTTCAACACTTCCAGCGTGATAGAAATGGAATACATGTTTCAGGGCTGCGAGTCGCTGGCGACACTGGATCTGAGCCGCTTCAACACCAGTAATGTGAGGAACATGCAAGCCATGTTCGACGGCTGCTCTCACCTGCAATCCATCGATGCCGGCCTGGGCTGGCACACCGATGCCGTGATTGAGTCCAGCGACATGTTCCGGGGCTGCATCCGCCTTGTCGGCGGCATGGGCACGCCCTTCGACGAGAGCCACGTGGATGCCGCCTGGGCACGCATCGACGGCGGTCAGGACGACCCGGGCTATCTCACCGGCAAGATTGTAATACAGCCCGGTGACGTCAATGCTGACGGTGAGATTAACATCGCCGACGTGAATTGTGTGATCAACGCCATCCAGACAACAGCCGACCCCTATGAGGGACGCGCCGACGCCAACGACGATGGCGAGGTGACAGTGGCCGATATCAACACCATCATCGACATCATTCTGGGCGGTACTACACCCACCCCGCCGACTCCTCCTGTCCAAGAGTACGTGGACCTGGGACTTCCCAGCGGCACGCTGTGGGCCACGCGCAACATCGGAGCCAACAGCCCCGAGGAGAGCGGCGACTACTTCGCCTGGGGAGAAACCCGCACCAAGGACTATTACCACTGGAGCACCTACAAGTGGTGCAACGGCGAGTATAATATGACAAAATACAGCACCGGGGTTGACAACAAGACAGAGTTGGATCCCGAGGACGATGCAGCCCACGTCAACTGGGGCCCCAACTGGCGCATGCCCTCCATGGAGCAGCAGAAAGAGCTCCTCGAGAGCTGCACCTGGACCCCAGATACGCTCAACGGGGTGGCAGGCCATCGGGTCACTGGTCCCAATGGCAACTCCATATTCTTGCCCTTTACTCATACATTATTTGACATAGACCCTGATAGCTTGTTCGATAGTGCTTACTATTGGTCACGGACATGCTACACCGACTATCCAAACAGTGCTTTCGTCCTGTTCTTCTACTCATCCTCCTCCTCGGCGCATTGCACAAACTCGTACCGCTGGAGTGGACTCCCGGTTCGAGCCGTGTTCATGCCCTAGATTGTGCCTTTATTTGCTCAAGGCCAGGCCCCAAAAGCGACAGCAAAATGTTAATCTTTATTAAATATATTGAATCTGAAACATTTTTGAGGGTCTTTTCGGGCGAAAAGGAGGAAAAGTTTTGGCCGGGAAAATGAAAAGCAGTACCTTTGCGCGCCGATTATTACCAAAGTAAGAGCCCATTAGGGCAATGTCGTGTGGGATTTGGCCGTCCTGCAGGA
>CAMJXD010000093.1 GCA_946409635.1 uncultured Prevotellaceae bacterium | reverse complement strand
TCATCTGCGCCTGTTTTCCTCTACAAAGTTTTGCACTTCGGTTTGGAATCTAGGTGTGTCTGTAGAGGGTCTGCCGATAGAGGCGGTGTGATAGGCAAGTCGCGCAGGCCATGGTGACCTGCGCGACTTGCCATCGGTTGATGATGACGTGTGGCTTATCTCTTGCGGTTGCGAACCGACCTGATGCCAGTGTTGACTGTCTGAGTGCTTGACTTGGGCTTGCGCTCCTTGATCTTGGATTTCTTCTCCTTGGCCTTGCTGGAGCTGGACTTGGAGGACTTGGACTTGCTGCCGCGCTTGGTGGTGCGGGTCGTGGTCTTCTCCTCGGCGGGCTGAGCGTCGTCGCCGTCGACATGCTCGGCGCCTTCCTCGCTTTCCTCGAGTTTAGCCTCGGCCTCGGCACGGGCTTTCTCTTCGGCCTCGGCACGAGCCTGGAGTTCCTCGAGCGGCGGCACCCACAGGTCCTTGTTGAAGCTGCGCAGTCGGCGCTCGATGCTGTCTTGTGCATGCTTGTAGGCTGCGGTATCGGGGAAGAGTTCCTTGAGCGGCTTGTTGCGCAGGTTCTTGGTCTTGATGATCTCGCCAGAGTACATGTTCAGCTTGAAGAAGTCGTCGATGCTGTATCGGGCCAGGTTGTTGTCATCGTCGGTGAAGACATATTGCTGTGCCATGTAGGGGCGGATGTCGTTGAGCTTGACCCAGAACATGGGATAGCCCATCGACTCGCCGGTGAAGTCATCGACCTGCATGAGCACGGGGCACAGAGCCTCGACACGGGGCCGCATCTGATTGCTGCGGGTGTCGAATTCCCACTTCTCGATGATGTAGTAGCAGAGCACCTCGTTGCCGCGGATGTCGGCGTCCTCAAACTCGTAGAGCGGGTTCTTCTCGGTGCTGCCCTTGGCCTCGGTGTAGTAGATGCCGAAGCGGTCAAAGAGCTCGCCTACCTTGACCTTATACTGATCGGTGAACATCTCACGTCCGTCGGGCAGGTACTCATAGACCGAGAGCTGGTTCTTGGCCAGCAGTCGCATGATGATAAAGTAGAGGTTGGCTCCATCCTCGTTAGGTATCTCGGGGTAATAGAGTGCAGCGTTCTTGCCCTTGGTGAGGTCTATAGAGCGATAGATGACCTTCATCCACTGCAAGTCGGCGTCATGAGGTTCCTTGACCTCGTAGAACGCCTGCTGGCGGTCGGTGATGGCCACGCCAGCCTCTTTCTTGTCCTTCTTGCGGGCATCGTCGGCCGAGCGTCGAGTGACCTGGGCGTTAACTCCCAGTGCTAGTCCCACGAGCAACAAGGCGGTGATCAATCTAAGCGTTTTCATATTCTATTAATCAGTTGAAGTTTAATCACGATAGTTTTGTTTAGTTGACGGTCACGTCCATCGATGCGATGGTGCGGGTGATGCCATCGGGTCCGGTGGCCTTGACGTTGCGTATCATGAAGAACTTGCCGCGCTGCAAGCCGCGCATGCGGTTCTTCTGGCGCTCGGAGAACTGCGACCCGTTGGAGACCTCGGGGATACCGTTACCCATGGCGTCAACAAAGACGGTCTCGAAGGAGACGACCTTGTAGTCGATGTTCAACATGTCATCGTCGATGGCGGCGTCGAGTCCCGGCGCTGCCATGAGCAGAGCCTTGGAGAACTTGCCACCCTTGAAGCGATTGGGCTGTCCGTTGGCGTCCCTGTAGGTGATGAAGGGCGTGGGGTCAGGCAGCTTGCGCACCCTGAAGGTGGTGCTGCCCACGTTGGTGCGTTGCCCGTCCATCTCGGCGGTAACGGTGATGACGCACTCGGCGCCGACCTTGGTGGGATGAGCGACCCATCCGTCGCCGCTCTTGGTGAGCGAGCCATTGGTCATCGTGGCGCTGATGCTACCCTGCGGCACACCAGGCACAGCAATGCTGATGGGGTTGTTGATACCGGCATAGAGGACGTTCATCATCGTGGCACTGATGGTTGCCAGAGGATCGATAACGGTGTAGCTCTCCTTGAATTCACGCCTGGTAACCGTTCCGTCACGGCCGAGCACCTCGATCCAGCCCGAGTAGTCATACTTGCCGGCCTTGCCGGTGCCCACCTCGTAGAGGCCGTTGTTGTTGGACAGCTGGTGACCGTTGACATAGACGATGGGGCGCTGTGTGGTGTCGATTGCCGCGAGGACAATCTGGGCGCTATACTTGGTGCCACGCATGACGATGCGCGAATTGGGCACGACAAAGGCATTCACCAGGTTGACACGCAGGTCGCCGAGGTCAATGTTGGTAATCATCTGGTTCAGGACCTCGCCCTCGGCATAGCGGACGTCGTTCTGCAATTTGGAGAGCAGCGTCACGGCGGCAATGCAAGGCATGTTGTCGAACAGGGTCTCTTCCCAAGACTTCTTCTGGTCCATGGAGACGCCGGTGACCTTGGGAGGCGTGGTCGAGAGCGCCGTCTCCAGGTTCTTGCGCTTCTCGGGGTCCTCGAGGAAAGAAGTGACGAACTGCCGGTACTGGTCGATGCGCGTCCTGAGGGCCTTGCCCTTGCCACCCTGGGCCGAAAGCATGACAACGCTGGCGGCATCGAGGTTGTCGCGGTTGCGTATGTTGTTCACGTCGGCGTCCTCACCGTCGGCAAAGCGCACGATCTGCAACTTGAGCGAGTCGATATAGTTATATAGGTTGTCGGTCTGTCCCACCACCTGGGTCGCCTTGTCGAGCCAGACCTTGCCCTTCTCGGGGTTCTTCTCGTTGAAGGCCTGGAGCTCGGCATAGAGTGACTGGTTGCGAGCGGTGATGGTTCGATTGGATCGAGTCAAACCGTCCTGCACCTGGCTGAATCCGTTGAGCACGTCGCTGGAGACATTCAGTGCAAGCATGGCCGTCAAGACGATGTACATGAGGTTGATCATCTTCTCACGCGGCGACATGCGGTTGACGCTCTTATTTTTTGAGGTTGCCATCTAAAGAAAGTTTCTCTCTATCGGTTAGGAATAGGATTGAGTCAATAAATACAGATCCACACGGGCGCAGCGATCATGCGTCCTGGTCGTTACCCTCGGGGTCGATGCCGGGCATGCCAGGCATGGGCCTGTACATGTTGACGGTCATGGCCTTGATCATCTTCTCATAGACGCTGTTGAGCTGCTTCATGTAGCGAGCCATCTTCTCGGTCTCGTCGCAGTAGTGTGCACTCTCGGCCGCGCTCTTCTCGTACATGTCGCGGATGTCCTTGAGGCCACGGTTCACGCGGTCGATGTTGTCGAGCTGTGATGAGATGCTCTTGAGCTGTATCTCGTAGATGGTATTCAAGCCACTGATGTTCTGGTTGAGGGCCTGCATCTGGTCAACGTAGCCCGTAGAACTCTCGGTGATATTCTGGCTGTTGTCGGTGATAGCGCGGTAGCTGCCCAGAAGGGTCTGGCTCACCTCGTTCAGGGCGGTGGTGGTTTCCTGAAGCTTCTGCATCTGCTCGCTGATGCCGGCCATCTGGCTCAGGTACTGCTGGGTGGCGTCGGTGAGTTCGGCCATGCGCGAGAGCTGGTCACTGGCGGCTGCCATCTTGGCAATGCTCTCGCTGAGCGACAAGGTATCCTCCTCGCTCAGGTTCACACCCTGCGGGAGTCCTACGGCCCCCTTGGCCTCGGCGACGCTCACGTTTACCTCGCCATCGTAGCCACCCCCGGCATTGCCGCCGGCTCCGCCAATGAAGATTCCGCCGCCGGTGTTGAAGTCGGGACGGTCGTCGGGATTCTGGCTAGCCAATACGGGGAAGACTTCTTCCCAGTGGTACTCCTTCTCGGGGCGGTCAAATGCGGTGAGCACAAACATGAGCACCTCGGTACCCATGCCGACGCTGAGCAGCAGATTGCCCAGTGGCATGTGCAGGATCTTGAACAAAGCACCCAAGATGACGATAGCGGCACCGATACTGTAGGCGAAGTTGAAAAAGCGCTGGCCACTGTCGCTCTTGAGGAATCGGCCGGCTTTCTTTTTATATCTCTTGATTTTACCCATAGTTGCTTGAACTATAAAAGATGAGTGTGATGGTTGTTTAAATCTATGCTACTATATATAATAATGTAAAGGATTAGTCCTTGCAGCAGTTCTTGCGCTTGCCCTTGACGATGCCCACCTTGGAGCGGACGCAGCGGAATCCGATGTAGCTCCTCTGCTCGTTCTGGTATTCCCACATGCGCAGGTCGGCGCGGATGTTGTGCACCACATCCTTCCATGAGCCGCCACGCACGATCTTGCGAGACATCTTGTAGGGGTCTTCCTGAGCCACATAGTAGCGGTACTCGGGGTTGATGTCGTCGGTCATGCGGTCGATGCTCTCGGTGTAGGCCGTGGAGGTCCACTCGCTCACGTTACCCGCCATGTCGTAGAGGCCGTAGTCGTTGGGCTCATAGGTACCGACCGGCGCCGAGATGATGTAGCCGTCCTTGACATAGTTACCCTCGTCGGGCTTGAAGTTGGCATAGAAGCAGCCCTCGTCGACGGTGAGCGGCAGGTCACCCTCCCAGGGATACTTGTTCTTGTTCTGTCCGGCACGAGCAGCAAACTCCCACTCGGCCTCGGTGGGCAGGCGGAAGGGCTCTACATAGATGCCCTGGTTGCCGAGCGACTTCTTGAGGAACTCGGTGCGCCAGTGGCAGAAGGCATTGGCCTGCTCCCAGCTCACGCCCACAACGGGGTGGTTGTTGTAGTTGCCGTTGGCAAAATACATGCGCACGTAGGGCTCGTTGTACGAGTTCTCGAAGTCATTGACCCAACACGTGGTGTCGGGGTAGATGTTGACAATGTAGGTGTTGAGGAAGTCGTAGTCGCTCTGCA
>CAMJXD010000092.1 GCA_946409635.1 uncultured Prevotellaceae bacterium | reverse complement strand
GGGATGCACAGCAGGTTCAGCAGGTGCACGCCCAGCGACACGCCCAGCACATAGGCTATCAGGATAATCCAGCGGTCGCTGCCAGGCAGGTGGGCACGGTTCTCCCACTTGAGGATGAGCCAGAACACCAGCGCGGTACAGAACGACGAGAAGGCATACACCTCGGCCTCGACAGCACTGAACCAGAAGGTGTCGCTCCACGTGTAGGCCAGCGCACCACAGATGCCGCTGCCCATCACCACCAGGTACTGGGCCAGCGTCATCTGGTCCTCCTCGCCGTCCTTGACAACGAGACGCTTCACCAGATGGGTGATTGACCAGAAGAGCAACAATATCGTGAGCGCACTGAAGATGGCCGACATCGCGTTCACACACTTGGCCACGGCCATCACGTCGGCGCCGGCAAACTTGCTGGCAAAATTAGCTGCCAGGATAAAAATCGGGTTGCCGGGCGGGTGACCAATCTCGGTCTTGAATCCTTGGGCGATAAACTCCGGACAGTCCCAGAAGCTGGCAGTAGGCTCAATGGTCAGCAGATAGGTCGCTGCTGCGATCACAAAGATGAGCCATCCCAGCGTGTTGTTGATGAGCTTGTACTTCTTCATCGTTTCTTGTCTTGTCAATTAGTTTGGTTCTATTTCGTTTATTTTATTGCCATACAAACGGCAAAGATACTCATAATCTTTGAATACGACCTACCACAGCCCCCGAAATTGACCAAATTTAACCCCTCACACCCCTTTATTAACAAAATCACGCCCTGGCCCACAGGAGCCAAGGCGCAATCTTCATGCGTTCAACGACAGGTCAAATCATAACATTGCAAAATTCAGAATCAGACCCAGCACAAAGCCGGCGATGCAGCAATACAGATAAGTCTGTGCAGCATTGGGAGCCTCTTTCTTTTTCACAAAATACAGGATCAGACCAACAATCGGGATCAAAAACGAAACGATAGCCAGTGCAATATTAGCTTTATCTTCCATAAATCCTCTGCCCTAAAAAATACGTGTCGGGCACAACGCTAAAAGTTAAACAAATGAGTGATTATTATGCAATTTATTGGGTTTTGCTACCGATGGCACAAAATTACTAACAAATCCTAATAAATCCCAATATTATTCAAAAATATTTTAATTCAGACTTCATTTTTTCATTTCAGCCACATCCACTGAGCTCCTCACTAAGCCCACCGGGCAAGGCAACCGCACCAATATTAACATTTACTCATTAGCTGTCAACATGAGTATTTGACGCCTGGCGGGCGGCACTCTGAGTAACCGCCAGTAAATCAGGCTGCCGAGCGTGAGCGAGGGAGTCTGATTCACTGGCGGTGATGGTAAGGCATAAGCCGTCGCTGGAGGCGACCCCACGAGCCAGGAGATGAAATGGGGTCGCCTCCAGCGACATGGATCGGCTCGGTCTATCCCCGGGGTGGTTCAAACCACTTCGCTACTGCTCAGCGGTTTGCATCACCCCGGGTTACTCAAAGGCCACCCTTCGGGTGCTCCACAACAACAATTGGTGCTGTTGCCCTAGCCCACCGGACATCAAAATTTGGGTTTTAGGGAAATTGTTTTTAACTTTGTGGCTTGTTAGCAGTCTAAAGGACAACATACAATGTTATTTTTTTAAAACTCAGACGACAATGAAACACATCAGACTATACATCACGGTTGCCTTGCTGGCCCTGGCCGGCATGATGGCAACGGGCGCCAGCGCACAGGTGCTGCGCGACGCCGACTTTAACAGCATCGGCCGCATCAACGGCAACGGCGTCGTCAGGGACGCCACGATGCACTCGATCGGATCGTTTGACGCCGACGGCACTGTGCGCAACAACACGGGCAAGGCCGTGGGCAACATCAAGCAGCTGGAGATCTATGACACGGCAGGCTCGCGCATCGGCTACATCAGCACCGACGGCACCGTGCGTGACGGCGAGAGCAACGTGCTGGGCTACATCAGCATCAACGACGGCAAGGTCACCGATGCCCACAAGCAGACCATCGGCTTTGCCCGCGGCGTGCGCGTGGACTGGATCGCTTGCTACTACTTCTTCCACATGTTTGAATGATGAAAAAAATCCTGATTTTGACTTCGTTATGCCTGTGCCTGGCGATGACTGCCATCGCTCAGGGCAAGGCTCCACGTGGACTCCATGGCCAGCAACTGGCCAAGTCCATTGTCATGCCACCAGCCCTCAAGGCCGGCGACAAGGTCGCTATTATCTCGCCTGCCAGCACGCCTGGCGACAGCAACCCCGAGAAGGCGGCGGCCACGTTGCGCGCATGGGGGTTTGAACCCGTCATCGGCCAGCATGCACTGGCGCGTTACCACACCTATGCCGGCACCATCGACGAGCGGTGCGCCGACCTGCGCTGGGCGCTCGACGACCCCGACATCAAGGCTATCGTGTGTACCCGCGGCGGCTATGGTTCGGCCATGCTGCTCGACCCGCTGACTCATGAGGACTTCGGCCACAATCCCAAGTGGATAGTGGGCTACAGCGACATCACGGCACTGCACAGCGCCATGGTGTGCAGCGGCGTGATGAGCCTGCACGCCAACATGGGCGGAGCCCTGGGCTCACGCGGGGCCAATGACAGCATCAACCTGATGCTGCGCGACGTGCTCATGGGCAAGCTGCCCAGCTACACCGTCCCCGCCCACCCGCTCAACAAGACGGGCACGGCCAGCGGCATCGTCCTCGGCGGCAACATGGCCGTGTTTACCAACATCGGCGGCAGCCGCGACTGGGACTTCTTGGACCGTGGCAACATCCGCGGCAA
Source organism: uncultured Prevotellaceae bacterium (assembly GCA_946409635.1). GTDB lineage: Bacteria > Bacteroidota > Bacteroidia > Bacteroidales > Muribaculaceae > Sodaliphilus. Next base: position 2,038 of record CAMJXD010000092.1, on the reverse strand, counting down.
GAACATCATCCTCTTCTTTGAGGACGTGAGCGAGAGCATGCCGCGCGTCAACAGCATGCTGCAGGCGCTGCGGCTCAAGGGCGTGCTCGGCCACGTCAAGGGCATCATCGTGGGCCGGTTCACCGAGTATGAGCCCAAGGACGGCTATGCCGACATGTACGAGATGCTGAGCGAGACGCTCAACCAGTACAACATCCCCGTGTGCTACGATTTCCCCGCCAGCCACGACGAGGACTGGAACTACCCCATCATCGAGGGCTGCGACGCGACGCTCAACGTCACCCCCGAGGGCGTCACCCTCACCTTCACCGACTAGCACCCCATTGGGTGCTTGAAAACACAGCCGCCGTCCCGACAAACAGCATGTCGGGCGGCGGCTTGCCATAGGATATAGATTTTTATATCGCTTAGAACTTGAAGTCGATGCCGGCACCAAACACCTTGTTGGTGCGGCTGTAGGTATCCTTGCCGGGCAGCGTGGTGCCGAAGTAGTCGGTCTCGCTGCGGTCATAGTCCTTGTAGGTGGTCCAGAAGTAGCCCACGTTGAGCTTCACCTTCTCGCTCAGGTTGACGGCACCGCCAAAGCCGATCGAGTAGCTGTCGCAGGAGAACGAGGTGTGGGTCTGGTAGGCATCACTCAGACCGTAGTCGGTGTTCTGGGCACCAGCGCTCACGGTGAACATCTTGTTGATGTCCCACTCCACACCGGCGAGCACCTCGTGGGTGCCGTGGCGCAGGTGCTTCTGCTTGTCGTGGGCCATCTCGGCATGCTTGTCGTCATAGTAGTGGTACTCGACGGTGGCGCGCAGCTTCTTGGGGATAAACTCATAGCCCAGGGCAGCATAGAACACTGCGGGCAGGTCGCTGGGCGTGTTCACGCCGTGCTTGTAGTCATTCAGGGCGGCCTCAAATGCGGCAGGCTCGGCTATGGCAGTCTTGGTGTTGTTCTCGATGCTCAGGTTGGTCTTGAACTCATACTTGGCAGCCAGCGTGAAGCCCTTCCACACCAGGTCCACGCCGATGATGGGTGTCAAGCCCCAACCGGCCTGCGAGCAGTCCAGGTCGATGTTGGCCATCTCGCCATTGGCATTTACCAGTCCGCTCAGGGTGGGAGCCAGGGCAGGATAAGAGAGAGCTATCTGCTGCACGGTAGTGGCCATCTCGGGCTTGGGCATCACCTTGACGAAACCGCTGTAGTTGCCGTCAAAGTAGTTCATGCGTCCACCGGCATACACGCTCAGCCAGTCCAGCACCTTGTAGGTGGCACCCAGCTGCAGGCCGTAGATATACTGGCGGCCCTTCATGGCCGAGTTGATGTCATACTTGTCGGCCGTCAGCGGCAGCAGGCCCGCTACACGGGGGTCGGCCAGGATGGGAGCCGTCATGGGATTATCGGCCAAGGTCTTCTTAAGACCGGCCGTCTGGGCATAGATGCCGGCCATGATGCTGGCGTCAAACACAGGCAGGCCGCCGTCAAAGTTACACTTGCCGCCACCACCGGTGAAGCCAAAGAAGCCCGAGAATGTCCAGCGGTTCTTCTTATAGGCACCATAGAGCGACGGGATTACCGGAGCCGACGCCTTGCCCTTGTACAGGCGAGTGTGGTCGGCCTCGGGGAAGAGGGCAAACGTGGTCAACGCGTCACGCTGCTGTGTAGCGCTCTGGATATTGAGCGACAGGGTCCAGCCGTCGTGATCCATAAAGGCCAGGCCGGCGGGGTTGGTATAGACGGCGTCAATCTCGTGGCTGGCACCACGGGCCATCATGCGCATGAAGGCGATGTGTTGATTGGTGTTATGCAGCAGGCCTCCGGCCATAGCCGACAGACCGACTGCCGTGAGAGAGAGCACTAATGTCGTAATTCTTTTCATTGCTATCACATTAATAATAATTGTAAATACAAACCTAGCGTGGAGATTTTGGGTCTACAAAATTACTACCACGCCTCGAAACACTGGACAAAAAGTCACAAAAAATGGCCTTTTTTCCCCATATCATCACATTATTACATTTTTTAACAGTCCCAAACTGTTAAAAT
>CAMJXD010000091.1 GCA_946409635.1 uncultured Prevotellaceae bacterium | reverse complement strand
ACGGTGCCAATTACACCCTGCGCAACCTGGGCGGCACCATCATGGGCAATGCCGGTACTGCGCTCGACATGCTGCGGTGGACACCCGGAGTTGCCGTCAATATGAACGAGGACGTCACGCTCATCGGGCGTGATGGCAAGACCGAAATCTATATCGACAACCGCAAGGTTACCGACAATGCGCAACTGAAGTCCATTATCTCCCAGAATATCAAGCGTGTAGAAATCATCCGTGAGCCCGATGCGCAATATGCCTCGGATGTCGTGGCGGTCATCAAGATGTTTACCCACACCCCCTACAAGGACAACCTGGGAGCCAGCCTGATGAATGTGCTGGACATCAAGCGCCGAGCCTCGAACATCACTACCTTCACACTCGATGGCAAGCATGGCAAGTGGTCGGGCAATGCGTCACTCAGCTACGGCAGGCTGAACACCTGTGCCTATTCCGATGGCTTGACTCAAGTCGCAGACGATCATGGCCAATGGACCTATGAGAAAATCGATTCAACGGCCTACACGAGTGGCGGTAGCGACTTCAAGGTCTTTGCCGGACTGAATTATGCACTCTCGCCGACGAGCGTCATCGGTGGACAGTACAGTGGCCATTCCTATCATGCCGATATTGACCAGTTCTCCATTCAGAATGCTGACCAGGTGCTGCGTTCTATACCTCGCATGAGCAATCAGATCACCCGCCACAGTCTGTCGGCCAGCTACCAGTGGCAACCCAGCAGAAATTCCCAACTGCTGCTGATTGCCGACTATGCCTCATCCCTGCATCAAGACGTGCAGAGCATCAATGAATACATCTCAACAAAGGAGAGTCACCTTACCGACGATAATACGATTCTCAAGTTCTACTCGATTGTGAATTCCAATGACTATGACATCGTGACGGCTACCGCTCGTTACAATTTCATCTCGCGGGAGTGGGACAACAAGGCGGGTGCTGAATGGGGTTACACGGGCAGCACGGGAATTGTCTTGAGAAATCAAGTGACCCAGAACAGCAAGCGTGATAATGACTGGCTGGGAGTCTATTACTCGTTGAGCAAGACTTGGGGCAAGTGGAGAGTCAATGCGGGATTGCGCTACGAGTATGACCACACCATGACGACCAGCGACTATGATAGGATCGCCAGAACTTATCACAATGTGCTGCCCAGTGCAAGCGTCCGTTTCAAGATGCGGCCCGATGTGGATTTCATGCTGTATTACCGCCGTACCCTGCGCCGCCCCACCTACAGCGAGCTGCGCCCGACGTCCTACTACATCAACTCCTATGAAGAGTCGACAGGTAACCCGCTGTTGCAGCCGTCGGTGACCGACCGATGGGCCTTGAATGCTAACTTCAAGGGATTTACCGCTACCATGGCCTACAGCGTGATGGACAATGCCATCCAGCGCATCGTCGAGTACATGTCGTCGGGTGTTATCCGTGAGTATCCCATCAACATCAAGCACTCCCATGCCTGGTCGCTCAATGTGGGCTACAACTATATCAACCCGTGGCTCAATCTGAACCTGCAGTCGAGCACAATGCTGCCCCACATCACCTATCCCTATCTGGATAGTAAGAGAACCGAGAATGAGCCGTTTACCACGCTGTCGGTTAATGCCCAGTTCACGGTGGCCAAGCGGTATATGCTGGGGTGCAACGTGCTCTATAGCAGCCCGTGGTCGGCAGGCTTCTCGCGCAATGGCTCCATCATGGGCGTGAACTTGAGCGCCATGACCACGCTGTGCAAGGGGCGATTGCTGTTGGGGTTGACTGCCAACGACATCTTCCACCGCAGCATGGCACCCTGGAGCAAAACGCGCTACATGAACGTGTATCACGAGTCGCACAACAACAACGACACCCGTGGCATCTCGCTGATGGCACGCTGGACGTTCAACACCATCAGCAACCCGTTCAAGAAGCACAGCGGCAACGACGCCACCCTGCAACGAACACAAGAGAACTAAATCACAACGAACAAATAAAAACAAGAAAAACATGAAGAAGTCATTATTGCTATTTGCTATTGCCATGCTGGCACTCATATCCTGCACCAAGGGCGATGAACCAAGCCCCGGACCAGCTGGTGGGGCGTCCCTCTATATGGCCGTGAGAGAATTGACGGGTGTCCCCGCAAGCATCTACGACCTGCAGGGCAACACGATCTACACGTGTGATAAGGGCGAAAGCATTCAATCGCTGGTTGCCGAGGGCAGTGACTGGTATGCACTCATTACCCGTGCTGAGGGTACCTATCGCGTGGTGAAAAACGGTGAGAAGATCTATGCCTCAGACGGTAAGATATGGTGCTTTGCTGTGGAGCATGGAGTCTTCTATCTTGTCCAGGAGGACGACAAAGGCTCGGTATGGGCATGCAAGGGCTGGGAATCTCAGCAAGATAAGGGGTCGTGGTATTGCCAGCCACTGTTTGAAGTGAATAAAGACAGGCTGTATAATACATTCATGGTGCATGATGGCTCAATTACCATGGCGATACATGGTGCAACTGCTGGTATCTCGATAAATGGAGCAGACTGTCCGCTTAGTGAGTTGGATCACGGCTTCAATTGGGTGTACGGCATAGACTTCTATGCAGGCTACTGGCTGATCACCTATGAGGATTTCGAAACCAGGAAAAACATGTACTGGTGGAAAGACGTCAACTATGAGTGCCCCCAGCATTTCCAGCCCACGGCATCGCGCATCGTCAACGGCCATGCCTTCATTCTAGGACAGAAAACCACGGCTCAGGGTGAGGGACGTATTTATGGGCTGCCCGCCGTGTTGATTGACGGCATCGAAACCGTCTTGAGCGATGACCTGCAGGGCTTTGAGGCCAAAGGTCTGACGTCTTATGGCGTTGACACCTATATCCTTGTCAGTCATAGCACTGGCTCCATCTCATGTGTCTACAAGAATCTGCACGCCATCAGGCTGCCCGATATTAAACTGCCCTATAGCGTGGGTCACTATGGACAAAATTATTCTGAGAAAACGAATCTGGGAGCTTTGGGCATCACGGCTATCGCTGTGGTGGAAAGGCCAAAATGAGAATCATCACCATTAAACTACAAATGAGCACTCACATGATGAAAATGAAATGGATTGCTGCATTGGCATTGCTGCTGGCGACATTCTCGATCAATGCGCAGGATGCGCCACAAACCGAGGTAACGCAGGGCTCGCCCGACCAGAGCCTGTCGCTGGAGCTGTTTGGTGCCCACAACACGGTTGGTGTCAACTACGACCGCCGCCTCAGTGGCGATCATGGTTGGGGCTTCCGCGTGGGTGTGGGTTACGGTTATAGCGAGCGGAGTTCCTTTCTGGTCGGTTCCTGCACCTATAACATTCATGGCGTTGCCGCTCCCCTGGAAATCAATTACCTGCTTGGGAAGGGGCGTCATAAGCTGGAATTGGGATTCGGCGCGAGTCTGGGTTTCTACTGGGAAAAACTGTATGCCAAGGGTATTTACAGCCCTTATGGGTACAGTAACGACTATGGTAGTTATGATATCTATTACAGACGCCGCACGTTCGGCTACTTCATGTTTGGCAATGTGGGCTACCGCTTGCAGACCAAGCGTGGGTTCCAGTTGCGCGTGGGTGTGACTCCGTCCATCAACTTCGGCGATAAGTATTGTTTACAACGCGAGTGGTTCTACCCCTATGTGAGCTTCGGCTGGAGACTGAAATAGGTTCTTAGTCCTTAGTTCTTGGTTCTTTAGTCGATGACTTAATGATTATAGATTATAAACTTAAAATGATAACACGATGAACAAATTATTTATTTATGCAACTATCTTAATGCTGGTTACTACTTTGCAGATAACTGCACAGAACCGTTTCATGGTGCAGGCGGGCGGTAATGTGTCACACTACTGTGAGACACCATTGTTTAACCTGGATAAGACCTACGGTTGGGGCTGGGGCGGCTTTGTCGGAACTGGCTATGAGATTAACTTCAACCAGCACTGGAGCCTCATGCCGCAGGTCGAGCTGGCCTATATCAACAACGGCGCCAGGCTGTCGTGGCCTAAAGACTCACCCTTTAAACGAAATGCTCAGTGGCTGGACATGTGGACGGTAAACGTGCCCGTGCTGGCTGGTTTCCGTTTTAACCTTGAGAAAAACGTGGGGCTGAAGATCTCGACAGGGCCTTATGCGCTAAAGGCTTTTTCGATCAGGCAAACAGCTCAGGACGGCATCAGCAAGGAAACACCGCCTCAACGCCGGGCAACGGCTGAATTCAATTTCGGCTGGATGGGAGAGATAGCAGTCGAGCCAGGCCACCATTTCTCTTACCTGTTCAGGACGCAATATCCCTTCCTGGTAGAATCATGGACCAAAAAGACGTTGACTCTGTCGCTGGGCGTGCGCTACGATTTCTAAACCATAATAACACTCACTCATCCTCCCTGATGATTACCAGAGAGGATGATTTTTCCTATTCAGATGGGATAAGTTGCTGAACATGTGTGCTCTAGATGAGAGGATGTGTCATAATTCAGTTGCTGGCTTTTAATCGGCCTAACGGCCGAAAAATTAAACAAAATTTTGTATAAAAATTAAACAAAATCAATTTTTATTTTAATTTTATTTATAATTTTGTTAAATTTCTCCGTGCGCAGCACGGACAATCATGCAGGCTTGAATTATGACACAGCCTCTAAATGAGAATGTGGTGGTGTGGGATAAAGGCGGTTTTCAATAAAAATGGGGTGGGGATTTTGGGGTTTGTGTTTTTGTTGCTAATTTTGTAGCACAATAATCTATCATCAATTAATAACTAAACTAACACTATCACAATGAAGGAATTAAAAGGAACCAAGACCGAGAAGAACCTGATGGAAGCCTTTGCCGGCGAGTCACAGG
>CAMJXD010000090.1 GCA_946409635.1 uncultured Prevotellaceae bacterium | reverse complement strand
TTCGCATTAATTGACAGCGGATGCCCCATTTGTTTAATTCGCGTAATTCGTAGTTCAGTCAATTCGCATTAATTGACAGCGGATGCCCCATTTGTTTAATTCGCGTAATTCGTAGTTCAGTCAATTCGCATTAATTGACAGCGGATGCCCCATTTGTTTAATTCGCGTAATTCGTAGTTTATAATAGCCTGGCAATCGGCTATATCATTCCCAAATAATAGCGGTTGCGGGACACCCCTTCTTCAGGAGTTGTCCCGCAACCTTATTGTTCACGACTAAGCTATCAGCCTAGACGTTTTCCTTGTTTTTGAGCAAATCAGTTGCCGCCCTGGATGGCGCTGATCATCGCGATGATATCGCTCACGTTGACTTCGCCGTCCTCATTATAGTCGGCACATATCTGGCACACGTCACTGCTATTCAACGACACGGCCGTGATGAGAGCAACGACATCGCTCACGTTAAACGCGTTGTCGTGGTTCACATCACCCTTAACATAGCCATGACCCTGCTCAAACAGTGTCACCTCCTGGGTGTTGCTCCATGCGCTCTCGGTGCCATCGATATAGATGGCCTTGACCTTATACAGGAACGTGCCTGCAGCAGTCAGATTCTCGACGGCGCAGAACTTGTCAGTGATATCAGTGATCGTGCGGCCTGCTCCGCCTGCCTTGGGAGTCACATTCAGCGTGTAGCTGCTCACGGCATCCTGGGCGGTCTCATCGGTCCACTCGGCGCGGAACGTGGTCAAGTTGATGTACTGCTCGGCGGCAGGAAGCATCACCGGAGTATACGTGGTTACCGTGGCAGTGCCCGTCAAGGGTATCGTCACAGTCTCGGCGCCCGAACTCGAAACGGTAATGCTTCCGGTCTGGGTGCCCATGGTAGTGGGCTTGTAGGTAACGGTAATGTTCAGGCCGGCATTGGCGGCGCTGGTCAGGGCCTGATTCTGGCTCAGGGTGAAGGGGCCGGTCACCGTCATGGTCACCATGCGGTTAAGGCTATAACCCTTCAGGTAGAACGTCTGGCTCACGGGAGTGCCCACGGTGCTGGTGAAACTCATCGACTCGGGATCTACGGTAATCAGGGGAGTTGCGGCCGCCGTTCCCTTGAGCGAAACGGTCTGGCTCTCGGCACCATCGGTCTCGACGGTCACGGTTCCCGTCGTTGTGCCTGCTGCCTCGGGGCTGTAGGTAACGGTAACGGTTGCGCCGGCGGCTGCCTCTGCAGCCGGAATCGTCGTGGGCGATACGCTATAGTAACCGCTCGTCGACGACACGCTGAGTCTTACGTCCGATTTCAGGTTGCTACCCGTCACGGTAAAGGTCTGGGTATAAGTCTTGTGATGGTCGCCGGTAAAGGTCAACGACGTCGGCGACACGCTCAGTTCGGGGACCTGAACCATGCCGTTGGGGGCCTCGATGCCGATAACGGCCATCTGGCTCAAGTTGAAGGTGGCACCGTCAGGGTCGGTAAACGCATTCATCGCAAACCAGTTGTTGCCGCTTCCGCTCCAACCGAAGTTCACGTGGAACAGGCCGTCACTGTCGCGATAACCGTCGACGTTGAAGGCATGGCCGCCATACTGGCTGTCAACTCCCAGATAGACAACAGGGCGCGATGCGGCCATCTCGTTCTTGATCAGATTGATCCAGTTGTTATTGCTGTACGACGTCTTGTACACCAATTTGGCGCTTGATTTATAGCCCCAGTTCTTGAACATCGTGGCGATGATACCGGCATTGGCTGTACTGATACCGCTGGCCTTAAAGCCATACTCCATGTGTTCGGCCTGACCGATGTAACGCATCAGCGTGGCTACGGCATTGCCCTGGGTAGTGGTGTAGCCACTATAGCCACTATAGCTGTTCTTCATGTTCGCCCAGTCAAATGTCGTGGCGGGCAATGAAGGATAGGTGAAGGACACATAATTAGTCTCATCGGAATAGAGGTCGGTATTGATATCCAAGTAGCCAGTATAGGATGCCATAGCAGGAACACCCTCGGGGTACTTCCAGTAGTGCATCACCATCGCTGCCGACGTTGCAGGACAACCGGTTGCACAGTTGTAGGTGCGGTTGTTGTAGGTAAACTTGCACTGATTGTTGTAGGGGGCACTCTGGTCCCATGTCGACTGCAGCAGCGGGCCATAGGTCGTCGCCCTGAGCGACATGTTCGCCTCGCGCTTCTCAACCACCAGGTTAGGATTCTTCTGCAGGTATTCTATCTGCTCTTTATAGCAGTCGAGCAGAAACTGCAGGCCGTCGGGCATGTTGTTGATGTCCAGGGGCTGGTCTCCCACCATCAGGACATCCAGCGCACGGTCGTCACCTGAAATTACCAGGAAGGTGGTAGTCGTGTTATAGATGTAATAAACCGGCTGATTCAGCTTGGTGTCGCCGATTTCGGTTTTTACTAGGATGGGCCGTACCGAAACAGGCGCCATCAGGTTTCCGGCATGAGGATTATTCCGGAGATAATCCTGAGCCTTCTGCATAGCTGCGGACTGATCTACAGGCGCAGCCGACAACGACATGGCTGCTATGACAGCAGTCATCAGTAAGAAAATTTTCTTCATACCTTAGAATCAAAAAATATAGTGAAAAATATAATTTAAAAACATGAAATAGCTCTGTTTGATGCTAATGGCGCACAAAGGTACATGATTTATAGCAAAAAAAACAAACTTTTCACATTTTTTCAACACAACTTACCTTGTTTCTTGCCAATAACAGCATTTTGCCAACCTCCCATGGCATTTGAGGCACATTATGATAGGGAATAAATGTGATTTTTTACTCATCGAAGCCCATCTTTTGGCAGGAATACAGTAATTTTGCAGGCTGGGCAGAACGATAACGGGTACTTCGTCCTCTTCTCTCTACCCCACTTTAAATGACATCAACCTGGACAACAATGGAAACGATTTCACTCAACAATACACTGCCTCGGGTCTTCGCCGGGCACGATGGCATCCACAGCGACGTCTGGCTGCGAAACATCACCTTCGACCGTGGCAAGCGCTACTTGATCTGCGCCGAGAGCGGCACCGGCAAGTCATCCATGTGCAGCTACATCTACGGATACCGTCAGGACTACTCTGGTGACATACTTTTCGACGGCAGCGACATCCGCGCGCTGTCCATCGCTCAGTGGTGCGAAATCCGCCAGCGGCACATTGCCTATCTGCCTCAGGACATGAGGCTCTTCGGCCAGCTCTCGGCCTTTGAGAATGTCCAGCTCAAGAACCGTCTCACGGGTTTCAAGAGCCAGCAGGAAATCGTCGACCTGTTCCAGGCGCTGGGCATCGGCGACAAGATGGACAGCCTCGCCAGCAAGCTGTCCATCGGCCAGCAGCAGCGTGTGGCCATCATCCGTACGCTCTGCCAGCCCTGTGACTTCATCATCCTCGACGAGCCGGTCAGCCACCTCGACCAGGACAACAACCGCACCGTCGCCGCCATCATCGAGGGCGAGGCCACTCGACAGGGCGCCGGCATCATCGCCACATCGGTTGGCAACCACTTGAAGATGGAAGTAGATAAAACCTTCAACCTCTGAAAACTGAAAACTGAAACCAATGAACAGCATCATCTGGAAACTGCTCCGGCAGCACATCAGCAAGGGACAACTCATCGGCTTTGCCATCGCCAACCTCATCGGACTCACAATCGTGCTGCTAGCCGTGCAGTTCTACCGCGACGTGCGCCCCGTCTTCGACGACCAGGAGAGCTTTATCCGCAAGGATTACCTCATCATCACCCGCACCGTCACCGGAGCCGGGGCGATGATGGGCGACACCGGCGAGTTCTCCGACGGTGACATCAGCAACATCGAGAGCCAGCCCTGGTGCCGCCAGGTGGGACGCTTCATCAACAGCGACTTTGCCGTCGATGCCCGCCTCGGCGTGGGCAGCGGGCACGCCATGCACAGCCAGTTCTTCTTTGAGTCGATACCCGACGAGTTCATCGACATCGACCCGGGACAGTGGGGATTCTCGCAGGCCAAGCCCGTGGTGCCCGTCATCATCTCCAGGGACTATCTCTCGCTCTACAACTTCGGCTTCGCGGCTACTCAGGGCATGCCTCGCATCAGCGAGGGACAAGCCGAGATGATTCCGCTGGAATTTACACTCAGCGGCAATGGGCTCAGGGTCGACATCCCGGGACGCATCGTCGGTTTCTCTAACCGGCTCAACACCGTTATCGTCCCACAGGAATTCATGCAGTGGGCCAACGACCGATTCGGCACGGGCGACAAGCAGCAGCCTCAACGGCTCATCGTCGAGGTCAACAGTCCAGGCGATGTCAAGATCGAGCAGTACATGCAGGACCACCACTACGAGGTGGCCGGCGACAAGATGTCTTCCAGCAAGGCCAACTATTTCCTCACCGTCATCAGCGGCATTGTCATCATGGTCGGCATCATCATCAGCCTGTTGTCGTTCTTTGTACTCATGCTCAGTATCTACCTCCTGCTGCAGAAGAACACCCAGAAGATTCAGGACCTGCTCTTGCTCGGCTACTCACCGGCTCAAGTCTCTAAGCACTACATCATGCTCGTTGTGGCGCTCAATGCCGCCGTGCTCGTCCTCGCCATTGTGCTCATGCTCATCGGCCGTCTGGCCTACATCGACATGATTCGCGCCTTCGGCGTCAACACTTCACCCGTGTGGGTCGCCATCCTTGTGGGATTCATCATCATGGGAGCCATCACGGCTGGCAACGTCCAGGCCATCCGCCGCAAGGTCGACTCCCTATGGCTCCACGAGAAGTAACCAGCCTCTAAAAACGGCACCGTCCCCGCTCCGCGCGCGTCACCCTGGCAATATCCACCGCCCCCCTCATCGTCAAGGCATTGCGCAGTTCCGTCAAGGTATTGCACAGTTCCGTCAAGGCATTGCGCAGTTCCGTCAAGGCATTGCGCAGTTCCGTCAGGGTATTGCGCAGTTCC
>CAMJXD010000089.1 GCA_946409635.1 uncultured Prevotellaceae bacterium | reverse complement strand
GAGCGGCTTCGGGCTTGTAGTTGAACTTGAAGATGCTCACCAGACCACCGGCGCATCCCATAGTGATCACGCCGTCTTCCTCCTCGTCGAGGTTGAGCAGGTAGTCACCCACGAGCATGTCGGCCTCGATGTTGCTGGCACCGGTCAGGCCGGTCTCCTCGTCAACGGTGGCAAGGGCCTCCAGGGGACCGCACTGCAGCGTCGGCTCGATAAGGGCGGCCAGAGCGATGGCCAGGCCCATACCGTCGTCGGCACCCAGGGTGGTGTTGTTGGCGCGTACCCATTCGCCGTCGATGATGGTTTCGATGGGGTCGGTGTCGAAGTTGTGGGTCGAGCCGGGACCTTTCTCGGCTACCATATCCATGTGACCTTGCAGCACGATGCCCTTGCAGTTCTCATAGCCAGGGGCGGCGGGCCTAAAGATGGCCACGTTGCCGGTCTTATCAATCTTGTACTCCAGATTGTGCTTCTTGGCAAATTCCACGAGCCATGCGCGGATCTTGTCTAACTTGCCTTCCTCGTTGCCACTGGGGCGGGGCACCTTGGTGATCTCATCAAAGATGGACCACACTGCCTTAGGATTCAAATCTTTTACTTGCATTGTAAAAAATAATGGTTAAATTGTTAGTTATTAAGTAGTTAATAGAATTCTCTTCAAAGCAAATTCAATTTCACCGCTAATTTACAACTTTTTCGCGACATAGCATCCAATTGTCAATAAAAAAACCTGAAGACACATGTCTACAAGAGCTCGATAATGGGCGAAAGTGGGGTAAAAATCACTGGCTTTCGCCCATTATCGGCTCAATTCATAGCCCATGAGTGTGATGGTGGGGCCAGCGGGCAGTTGCGTTATTGATCGAGCTGGCGGATGCAGTCGAGGATGGCAGCCCGCTTCTCGCTGTTAGTGCCGTGAACCAGGTGGCGGACGATGCCCTGCTTGTCAACCACGATAGTCAACGGGAATCCTTGCCCTTGTATCCATGACATCATGTCACGGGCCTCGATGAGGTGGGTCCAAGTGAAGTGGTGCTGGTCGGTAATCTTGCGGGTTAGTGCCTCATCGTGGTAAGTGGCTGAGAAGAACATCACATCGGGGAATTGTTCACGCCAGGTCGAGAGTTCGGGCATCTCCTTGCGGCAGGGGCCGCAGCCCTGATACCACATGTTCAGCACCCACACCTTGCCCTTAACGTCCTCGTTGGTCCACATCTTGCCGTCAACGTCCTTCTCGCTGAAGGCGGGGAACGGTTCTCCAACGACAGGCTTTGCCAAATCACTCGACTGGCTGGTCACCTGTATCATTTCCCGCGCCTGGTTATACTTGTCGAGGAATGCCTGACCGTGAAACACCTTTTCGACAGGTATGGCTTGACTGGTGACGGATTCTGGTAATTCGCTGGGGTAGATATAGGCAATCATGCGATTCTTGTGCCCATCATCGACCCTGATGATTGACGGACTGCCGCAATCGGTGACCTCTGGAGTCTCGGTGAAGAAATAACCATTGATTATTACCTTGGCTTGAATGGCGCTTCCATCCTCCTGGGCCATGGCGGTAAAAGTCAAGACTGCGGCAAGTAGAGTCAGCAGAATTGTAGTTGCTTTTTTCATTTTATTCAGTTCGTTTTGGTTAATAAGATGCCACAAATGTAACATAACAAACCGACAGGGCAAGCACATCAAGCCGCCCTGTCGGTGATTTTTAATACTAAATAAGTTTTGTTGATGGAGGTTAACGCACTATAGTACCATTGTTATGGGCGGCCTACCAGGTAGCGCATCCACACGATGCCGTCCTGCTCGGTGACCGACTTGAAGGTCAGGCGCACGGGGCCGCGGCTCATGGGCCTGCCGTCAAAGGCGGCTGCCATGCCCTCACGACCGTCGATGCCGTAGCCGTACATCATGCTCACCTCGTCAATCAGCCCCAGGTCAAGCATCGAGCCGTTGATGTGTCCGCCTCCGACCACTGCCAGCCGCTCAATGCCGAAGTCACGGCGCAGCACCGCCATTGCCGCCTTTAAGTCGATACTCTCTTGCCCTATTGTGAGATAGGATATCTGCTTGTCTTTCAAGTAGGCAAGGTATTCCTCGCTGGCTTTTTCCGAGAGGATCATCAGCAAAGGCTTGCCGAAGTGCTCGGTCGTGTCGTCGCCCCACAGCAGGGTGCCGTTGGTATCCACACCGATGGCATAGCCCTGGGCCTCGACAGCCTTATAGACCTGCCGTCCAGCATCGTTGTGGGGCTGGGTTCCCTGGAAGAAGCCTGGCAGGGCCGAGTGCTTGACCAGCGTGATTTTGCCCTCCATGACCGAGAGGCACTCCAACTGGTCAAGTGCCTCGTAGTAGTGGTTGGTGTCGTCGATTTGCTCCGTCATGTCGCAGTCAATCCTGCCGTCGAGCGATGCCATCATGTGGCAGATAATGTAAGGTCTTGTTTCCATCTTGACGTTTTATTGATAATCATTGATTTCGTTGTGCAAAGTAACGAACAAAACCCCATTCGCCACCTATCATAATAGCGGTTTCTTTTACCCAAATTGCCGATAAGTCCACGATTCAATCTGATAGGACTTTCTTAAAAGCACGGGTGCTATCAGTTGGGACGTGTTCTTTTGATTGCCAAAGCGAAGCGAAGCCATCAACAAGACCCGTCCCAATGATGCACCATCCTTGCACCCATCACCTCACTAAATAATTACATCAAAAGAACCGTCCCTATTTTACCCATTCTATCAATTGTAGGGTTGGCTCGATGGATTGGAGATCGGTCAGGATGTTCGCCTGTTTTCCTTCGATGGCGTTGACAAATGTGGTGATCTCTTGGAAAAAGCCCCCTGTGTAAATGGCGTTGCCCGCAAGGACGGGGGAGAAACCATCGTGACGATACAGGTACTCGACCGATTGATGGCTGGGACGAATTTTTTCCATAGGAATGCCTGCGATAACGGGTTGTTTGGGAACAAAAATCAACTCCTGGCATTGATTCAGACGGTAAGTGCCCGAGTGGGTGTGGACTGTGAGTGATTGCTGCGCGTCTTGCCACGAGTGGCAGGTGGACAATTCAATGGTGCCGACAATGTGCTGATGGCGTAGCATCAGGATATAGGAGCGCTCATCAATCTCAAGATAGGAGACGACCTCGGCCTTGCCGAACAGCCATGTCGCCAAGTCCAGCGGGTGGATGTACAGGTCGTGTAGAGCATCACCCTCGGGATAAGCGCCCGTGAGGTAATGCAGGTCGTAGTTAAGCAGGTGCCGCTCGCCCTTTAGTCGCTTATTAAGTATCTGGACGGCTGGCGCATAACGCTGTTGCAACCCCACCATAGCCACCCGTGAGCCGGAGGATTGTTGCATGGCGATGAGTTCCATGAGTTGGGCGACCGATTGGCAAGGCGGCTTCTCGATAAATAGCGACTTGCCACTTTGTAAGACTTGCGAAGCAATGGAGAAATGGGCGTTTGGCGCTGCAGCGACAAGTACACCTTTCACGCTTTCGTCATTGAGGATATCATCAAGGCGGGTCGTTGCTATTATACCCTGGAATTTACGCTCGATGAGCCTTGCCTTGTGTTCACTGGTCACACAGATGTATTTCAGCGGCACTTGCAGGTAGTGAAGCACGGGGTAGAGGTTGGTTAGGCTGTGCTGGCCCATGCCGACGAAGGCGTACTGGCAACGGTAGGTCTCGTTGAGGTAGCGCTGGGTGCGCATCCGCTTGTAGCGGTTGATGAGTTGTTGTATCATGATTGCAGGAGTTTATGATAAGTGATGATTGGGTCATTTGTCCATTGATACGGTCCATAGAACCGCTCAATGACCCGTTTGGGCAACAAGCGCTCGAAATTGCGCATGAGGATGATGTCATACTTGCGGTGGAAGTTGATCCAACAGTCGTTGCACTGCCTGGAATACCGACATTGAGTCTCACAAGCCAGCGAGCCATTGAAAATATCATCCAGTGGCTGCTCATGGATGTTGCCCAACTTGACATCAAGATTCTGGCACAACGGCACGTCCCCGTTGCTGTGGATGACCAGGCTGCTCATGATGCTCTTGCAACGCAGTTTTAGATTCCCATGCCTCCACTGGTCATAGAGGGCGACAAAATCAAAGTTTTCTTGTGTTTTGTGAATGTTGTTCGGTATTTGGCCCGTGTAGTCGCTCATCGTGAGCAGGTCGCTCGTGGTATCAAAGAATGCCATCGTGCCATAGATGCCGATGCGCACGTCAATGCCGTAATGCAAGGCAACATTGATGACGTGCTCCATGTCCTTGAACGAGTTCCACGGCGACAGGCAGAACATGAGTGACAGCGCCACCTCGCCTCTCAATGCTTCTACAACCTCAATCACTCTGCCATATCCGTCACACCCCCGCATTCTCTGGTAGGTCTCCTTGTCGCCATCCAGTGAGACATACAGGTGGCGAGGACGGTAACGCCTCACGGCCTGAATGATGCGTTGCGGTGCCAGACCGTTGGTGAGCAGGGTGTAGTTGGGGTGATGGCGGTGGAACCACGCCATGATTTCGTCGGCCTGTGGATGCAGGATGAATTCGCCTCCTTCGAGCCCGATGGTCGTCTTGCTCGTGATGCAACGGCTGTGCATGACTCGCTTGATGTCGTCAAGAGACAGGTGCTCGTGCTTTTTTTGCCAGATGTTGCAGTGCTTGCAATGTGATTGGCAGGCTGTGGTGGCATAGAGCATCAGTTGGCTCAACCGCTTGTGCCGTGGTCGGGACATATTGTTGAGATACAACAGCCCGTTGTAGAGATAGTCAGTCAGTTTGTACATAAAAAATCCATGATGGTTTGGTTCTCTACGAGTGTAGATACCGCCAGACCATCATGGACTGCACTGCGCCCTCGAAATGTTGGTGTCGGTCTCGACGTGAAGTGCTGAGATTAACGAAGTCAGGAAAAGACACTGTTTGGAGCATGAAAAAGCCCACCGAGGTCATCGGTGAGCCAATA
>CAMJXD010000088.1 GCA_946409635.1 uncultured Prevotellaceae bacterium | reverse complement strand
GCCTATCAGTTCCTGCGCGACAAGCAGGCCGCCGTGACCATCTCGGTCTACGACATCCTGGGTCAGCGCAAGAACATCTTCC
This sequence comes from uncultured Prevotellaceae bacterium, assembly GCA_946409635.1. Taxonomy (GTDB): domain Bacteria; phylum Bacteroidota; class Bacteroidia; order Bacteroidales; family Muribaculaceae; genus Sodaliphilus. Next base: position 5,170 of record CAMJXD010000088.1, on the reverse strand, counting down.
GCAACGTCACGGCCAACTACATCGAGGATGCCATCTACAACTCGCTGGGCCGCTACGGCATGCTCACGTTCACCTACCGCTTCAACACCTTCAAGAAGGGTGAACAGCCCAAGGACCGCAACAATGAATTCCGCGGTCCCGGCCGCTGGGGCCCTCCCGGTGGCGGTCCTGGCGGACGCCGTCCCTTCTGACCGACTGCGCTCAGATATGCTAATCGACGCGGGGCAGCAACCATCTTGCTGCCCCGCGTCGATTATTATGTAGTTCCCCCCTCGGGCTGGCGTGTCAGTTGTTCAACAGGAAGTTGATGAGCTGGACGGTGTCGCTGATGTTGCACTGGCCGTTGCGGTCAACGTCGGCGGCTGCCAGGTTGATGCCCATGGTCTGGCCGGTGAGGATGTAGTTGTTGAGCAGGACCACGTCGGTGATGGTGATCGAGCCGTCGCCGTTGACGTCACCGGCGAGGAAGTCCTGCAGGGGCTCGATGACGGCCCCATAGTAGTCCTTGACGTTGAGGTAACCCGTCTTGTTGATGCCGAAGCCAAATGCCGACGACTGGTTCTGGAACGAGTGGGTCGCCGGGTCGTAGGTCAGCGAGAGCTGGCGGTTGAGCCTGCCGGTCGACTGGTCGAAGGCGTTCAGGTAGATGGGGTAGGTGAGCTCATTCTCCTGGTCATAGTCGCCCATGTACTGCGGCAGGTCGAGCACCAGCTGGCCGTCGTCGAGCCGTCCCGTTACCCAAGCTCCGGGCATGAACTCCCACAGGCCGCCGATGTAGACCTGATTGCCGCTGAAGCCCACAGCGATGGTGTCCTGGCGCGAGACGAGGCTGCCATACTCATCCAGGGTCTTGTAGCTGACCTTATACTGGTAGGTCTTCAGGCCCTGGGGCGCTTCTACCACGGCGTCGCGCTGCTTGGACAGCGTCAGTCCCTGGTAGTAGTTGATATAGGACAGGTTGTCCTTGTCGGTGGTGATGAACGCGTAGTCATAGGTGTAGAACTTCGTGCCGTCGCCGTCGATGTTGAGCACCATGTCCTTCTGGGTCGTGTTGCCGTTCACGGGATTGTAGTCGGCGGCCTTGAAGTAGAGCAGCACCTCGTAGGCTCCCAGCAGCTGCGTGTTGGCAAAGGTCACCGTGTTGCCCTCGACGTGGCCCTTGATCCAGGCGCTGGGCAGATACTTGCTGATGCCCTGCAGCCACATGTCCTCGCCGTCAAAGCCCACGGCCACTGTGGCCTCATAGGGCTCCCACTCGATGCCGTCGTTGATGGCCGTGGTCAGGTAGTAGCTCTCGGTGGCCATCCCCTGGGGCGGCGTGAGCGGCATCTCCTCGATGGGAATGTAGACCGACGAGCAGTCGCCGGCCTGCAGCCACTCGTAGTCCAGGTACTGGAACTGCTGACCGAAGGCCCTGTTCATCGTTCCTAGGATGTTCAGCTCGTCGGTGCCGTTCAGGGTGATGGTGCCGTCGGCGTTGATGGTGTAGGTCACCTGCTCGATGGCGGGGTTGTAGAAGTAGGAGTTGCGCTCCTCGTCATAGGTGAACATGGCGACCTGGACGGCCATCTCCAGCGACTTGGCATAGGCGATATACTGTCCCATGGGCACGGTGATGGTCTTGCCGTCGGCACTCAGGGTGCCCTCGACCCAGCCGTTATAGTACGACCACGACACGGGACGCTGGATGTACACCTTGCCGTCGGTGCCAAACACGACGCTCATCGACCCGTCCTGGGCCTCGGTCGTGATCTCGTAGGGCCACTCGTTCTCGCCCACGACTTCCTTCTCCACTTCCCTGATCACGACGCCCGTGCGCTGGTACAGGCGCAGCTCGCCCTCGGGCTGGTCCTCGATCACGGGCGGGATGTAGATGTCCTTCTCCACGATGGTGTAGTGGAAGGCCATCTGCGGATTGACGGTGCCGTTTTCCAGCAGCTCGATGCAGGCAGCGGGCACGTGCAGCGTGTAGCTGCCCACGACGCTCAGCGGATACTCCTTGTAGACAAATGCGTTGCCCCCGATCTCGATTAGGTGGCAATCATAGGCCTCGCCCGTCTCGTCGTTGACCAGGATGGGCCGCGCATTCTCGTCGACGGCCACTGTCGTGCCATAGTCGATGGTGAAGTTCTGCAGCATGTACACTTCGCCCTCGGGCGGGTTGATGGTGTAGGCTGTCGTGTCGGGGCTCTTGATGGTGTAGTGGAAGTTCAGCTCGGCCACGTCCTCGCCCAGGGCGTTGACAATGAGCGAGGCCTCGGGGATGGTGAGCGTGTACTCACCCGGCGTTGTAATCTCCTGGCCCAGGTCTACGGTCACGTCGTGGCCCGCTGCCGTCATGGCGGCAGGGTAGGTGGCGCCGCTCGTGGCATTGGTCAGCATGGCCTGGCTGCCGGCGGCGATGGCGTCGACGGTCTCGGGCAGGCTGATGGTGAACTGCTCCAGGCTGCTCACGGTGCCCTCGGCCGGATTGATGGTGATCAGGTCATAGAACAGCTCCACCTCGCCCTCGATGGTGTAGTGGAACGTGAGCTCCTGCACGTCGAAGTCTACCGTGTAGAACTCGACCGCTCCCGCCGGAATCGTGAGCGTGTAGTCGCCCGGCTTGGTCACCTCGTCGGGGAAGTAGGCCATCACGTTGTAGCTTGCGGCGTTCAGTACGGCCTGATAGGTCCTGCCGCTAGGCTCGTGGCGGAGCGTGGCACGGCCGTTGTAGCCAATGCCGCCGATGTATTTCGGGAACGAGATGGTGAAATTCTGTAGCCGCTCGACCGTGCCCTCGGCCGGGTCGACGGTGATTTGGCTATGGAACGAGTCGGCATCGATGGCGATGTTGAAACGCAGCGTCAGCGGCAGCAGCCGCTGGCCGTTCACCGTGAGCGCATTCTCGGGAATGTTCAGGTAATAGTCGCCGCCGGCCGTGCAGTTCTGGTCAAAGTCGATGTACAGCGTCTTGCCGTCGGCATCCAGGCTCATGTGGCCCTCGAGCGTGGCACCGCCGCCCTTCTGCAGGGTGGGGATGGCGCCCTGGGTCACCGTCACGGGCAGGCCGCCGAAGGTGATGGTAAAGTGTTGCAGGCTTGTCACGGTGCCCTCGGCCGGAGTGACGGCCATCACTTCATAGGGGTCTACGGCCGCATGCACTGCCGGGCAATACACCAGGGTCATGAGCACTGCCAGGAATAGTAAAGTCTTTCTCATTTTGTGCTTTTGAAAATTGGTTGTTAATGTAAACTTTTTTGCAAAAATACGCCTTTTTAAAGAATAATGACGGTTTTAAGGTTGAAATTACGACACAACGTCAGTTTTTTTTACGATTTTCAGCACATGTCGCTACTCTCGGGCACCGCCCGTGCCTGCCCTGGCAGCGGCACATTTTGGCGATATCAGTAGGCCTCGCTCGATATTTTTCTCTACCTTTGTCCCCTGTTTCATTCACTTGTCATACACCATTAACTATTTAAAGACCGATACAATGAAAATGCGTCGACTGCACATGTCGCTCACCAAGCGATACTTCCGCTCGCTCAAGCGTGCCCGCCACAAGCTCAGCGGAGTCACCTGCCTGTCTATCGTCGTCCTGCTCTTTGGCGGCCTCGCCGTCAAGATGGGCGCTGCCAACATGCTCAACACCGTCATGCACACCGCCCACGACCTCTTGCTCAACACCTGCTTTTTCCTGATGGCCGTCTGTGTCATCACCGGCGCCATCGGGCGGCTGTTCGTCGAGTTTGGCGTCGTCGACCTGCTCGAGAAGGCCCTGCGGCCCCTGATGAAGCCGCTGTTCAACCTGCCCGGCATGGCCTCGCTGGGTGCCGTGCTCACCTTCCTGAGCGACAACCCCGCCATCATCACCCTGTCACAGGACAAGCGCTTCGCCTCCCACTTCAAGAAATACCAGTACATCTCGTTGACCAACTTTGGCACAGCCTTCGGCATGGGCCTGATCGTCATCATCTTCATGATGGGTTACGGCTACTTCAAGGAGCCCCTCGTGGGCCTCGTGGGTGCCGTGTTCGGCTGCATGGTCTCCACCCGCCTGATGCAGTACTTTGTCAAGAAGACCCACCCCGAGTATGCCGACGAGCCCGCCTGTGAGCTCACCGACGACGACCTCAAGGTCGAGCACGAGGAGTACAAGTCGCTCTTCCTGCGCATCCTCAACTCGCTGCTCGACGGCGGCCGCACCGGCGTCGACGTGGGTCTGGCCATCATCCCCGGCGTGATCATCATCTCCTCGCTGGTGATGATTCTCACCTTCTCGGCCAGCCCCGACGGCACCTACACCGGAGCCGCCTATGAGGGCGTGGGCGTGCTGCCGTGGCTCGGCGACAAGATCAGCATCGTCTTTGAGGTGCTCTTCGGCTTCAAGGACCCCCACCTCATCGGCTTCCCCATCACCGCGCTGGGCGCCGTGGGAGCGGCCCTGGGCCTGGTGCCCAAGTTCATCCAGGAGGGATGGGCCGACGGCAACGCCATCGCCGTGTTCACCGCCATCGGCATGTGCTGGAGCGGATTCCTGAGCACCCACACCGCCATGCTCGACTCGATGCACTACCGCGAGCTCACCTCGCGCGCCATCGTCTCGCACACCATCGGCGGCCTGTTTGCCGCCGTGGTCGCCCACTGGCTCTACGTCCTGGTCACCATGGTCTTCTAGGCGGTGGTGCTTCCTGACGGACTCGGATTTAACAAATTTTAAATGTTTTTTTACTGCTATCCGTTGTTGGACTAGCAAAAAAAAACTATCTTTGCACATAACTATATGACGATATTACAACTTGTTGTTCATTAAATGAGTGACTATGAGTTATTTAGTTCTTTCCACGCCAGTTTTGCCAGGGCCCATGGCCCGGGTGGGATAGTTGCCGCATGGCAGCATGGCTGGGCAAGAATGACAAGTGATGAAGTCCGTCACCCCCATTCAGGTAGATTTAATGTATTAACAAGTTGAAATCGTTGAGAAAATATCAACAAGCAAGCAAAGTTAACCGGAACTCTCTTGATGAATAGAAAATGAATTTTTACCGATTATGCACATAATGAACAATGAGATAACTTAATTTATTTTTTTATTAACTTTAAATTTATTTCATTATGAAGAAAGTTTTATTCACACTCGCAGCTGTTGCATTTGGCCTGTTTGCCAGTGCACAGGACAAGCCCGGCC
>CAMJXD010000087.1 GCA_946409635.1 uncultured Prevotellaceae bacterium | reverse complement strand
GCTTAGCGCACTTGCCACCGGGCTGTACGCCCTCGGGCAGAGTGGTGAACAGGCAAGACTCGGTCCATGCCGAAGTACCGTTCACACCCGTAGCCTGTACCTGTACCTCATACTCGGTCTCGGGAGTCAGACCTTCGATGGTGTAGTTGGTGGCATCAAGGCCATCAACAACTACCCACTCGGCAAGCTCCTGAGCACCAGGAACGATTACATTGATGTCATCCACGTAGATGGTCCACATGTCTTCGCTGTTGCAGTGACGGAAGGCAATAACACCCATGCCCTCAAACTGCGACAGGTCGATCTCATACTCCTCAGGCGTGGTTCCGGGCATGATGTTGTCCATCAACAGCTCAAACTCGTCAAGCGATTCCCAGTCGGGATTTGTGCATACATACACCTCCATCATGTCAGCAAAGGTGCTCGAATGGTTCCAGGACTTGAACTTCAGCGTGCCGCCCAGGCCAACCGCCGGAGTAATCAGCCAGTTGTCAGGGGTGAGGGATTCGTAGTTCTCATAGCTTGCCGAATAGAAGCAAAGGTCGGTCTGACTATCATCAGAGAAGGCGAGACCCCAGTTGTGACCGTCACCATCAACATCATAGATATAGAAGCCATTAAGCTGCTCTTCATAGCCGGGATAGGGGAGATCCCACAACGGGCTGACGGTAGCGGGATCAACATAGGGACGATAACGCAGGGTCCAGCCCATGTCATCGTTGTCCACCCATTCCACAGCAGCGGTAGTGGCGGTGGGAACAGCCGTAAGCGACTCAGGAGTAGTCAGTGCCTGGCCCTCAACGGGAATGGTCAGCGTCACGGCATCATTGTAATTCTGGTCATCCATGGCTACGGAGAACATGTAGTTCAGACCTGCCTGGAACACGAAGTCGTCGGCACGGCCGCCCACATTACCATTGTCCGAGGCAATCCACATCTTGTCGCCAGGGGTGGGGTTGGTGATGCAGTAGTCATACGTTCCGGCGGGAATCAAGATCGAGATGCTGTTGTTCATCACAATGTTGGAGGTGGCCAGTGCGCCATCAGCATTCTCGGGAATCTTGTACTCAAACTCGGCATAGATAGCATCACTAACGTCGCCGCCGGTAGTCAGAGGACCAGTTTCTTGGAAAATGGCGCCATAGGCGGTTGCGTCGGCATCAAGCAGCATCTGGTAGCCAGAGCCATCACCCCACACGTCGCCCACAGTGAGCGTTACCATCGCCATGCCATCGGGAACTTCGGCACGCAGCACCGAATTCAGCTGAACCGACCTGGTCAGGTTTGCCTGCAAGGCCTGTTTCTTCTCAACTACAACATTCTTCGACGTCTTGAAAGCGTCTGTCACATAGGTTTTCTGTGCCTGCACTGTAGTGAAACTCAATGCGGCAACAAGTCCTAAAAGAAATAATTTTGTCTTCATAGGCTTGAAAAATTAAAAGTTAAACTAAAATTGGTTACTTACATCAAAGCACAAATTTACAACAAAAATCCGAATAAAAAAAACAAATCATTAAAAAACTACCAAAACAAACAACAATTCTACAAAAAAGCAATAAAAAAGCAGTTGGCCCATTGAATTCGCAATCAGTTTAATTCGTAATCATTCTGAGCGCGGATGGTAACCATTCGAATTGGCACGACACAAAACCTCACGCCACTAAGCCGCTAAGGTCTTAATTATCAAAGCTATAAGGAATAGACACCTCTTATTTTAAGGTTTCAATATATTCATAATCGATTATGGCAGCCGTTAAGGCAAAATATGGATAAGCCTAAAAATCAACATCTTAGCGACTTAGCGGCTTAGCGTGAAACCCTGCGAGGTATTTTCGCTGAACAGTTAGCGCGGATGCCCATTAGCTCAATTTGCGTAATTCCTAGTTTAATCACATCCCGGCAGGGCAGATAAAAAAGAGGCGCGGTCACCCGCGCCTCTTTTTAAGTTAAAACAAGCTTTTCAATGCTTTACTTTACCACCTTGGTGGCTACGGTGCTGCCATCGCTGTAGGTGGTTACCATGATCGTCAGGCCGCTAGGCTGTGCCATCTCCTGGCCGGCTACGTTGTAGTAGCGTACGCCTGCTACAGCCTTGCCCTCGGCTACCTCACTCAGGCCAGTGAACTGGTCGATAGTGAACAGCAGGCCGCCGTGTGAGCTGTCCTCCATACCGGGAGCGGTTGCCCAGAAGTCGATGTAGTAGTCACCGTCCTGAGTCAGAGCAAATGCGTCATCATAGATGGCATCCTCGATGATCATCTCACCGTTCAGCGTCACGTTGTAGTGCAGCTCGGTGCCCTCGGCGGTCTCGTTGTTGACCAGCGTTACCAGCACACCGTGGAAGTCCACGCCGTTGGCAAAGCTGCCCTCGGGCTTAGCGCACTTGCCACCGGGCTGTACGCCCTCGGGCAGAGTGGTGAACAGGCAGGACTCGGTCCATGCGGTCACGCGGCCATTCTCGCCAACAGCCTGTACCTGTACCTCATACTCGGTCTCGGCATCCAGGCCCTCAATGGTGTAGGGGTTAGTAACACCCTCTACTACGATCCACTCGGCAGGAGCAGTATAGGTGATGGCAATGTCATCGACGTTCAGGCGGAACATGTCTGTGCAGTTGTAGTGGCGGATGGCTACATAGCCCTCAGCACCCTCAAATTGCGACAAGTCAAACGTGTACTCGGTCATCACGCCAGTAGCCATGAGGTTCTCAGCCAGGGGCTCCCAGTTGCTCATGTCGGTCGATGCATATACGCCAAATACCTCGTCAGCATAGCTGGGATCCTGTCCACAAGCCCAGAACGACAGCGTGCCGTCAAGCTTAACGGCGGGCGATACCAGCCAGTTGTCGGGAGTCAGAGCGGCACCCATGTAGCTGGCCGACGTCACGTGACCATTGCCACTGTGGTTAGCGAAGTTTGAACCATACAGGTGATACCAGCCGTTGCCGTCGCCATCAACATCCAGGCTCGTCCAGCCATCGGTCAGGTCGATGTTCGTGTTATCGTTGGTATCCTGCTCAAAGTCCCACAACAGGTTATCATCCGAACCAGAGATAACAGGCCTGTAACGCAGGTTCCAGCCCTGATTGTCTTCGGCTGCGGTCCAGCTGATCTCTGCATCATGGATGCCGGGAACAGCAGTCAGGTCGGTGGGCAGAGTGGCGGCAGGTGCATCGATCATCACGTCGTCGATATACAGCGCCCACTCGTCCTCGGTACCGTAGTGGTGGAAGGCAAAGCAGCCCGTGCCAGCATACTGCGACAGGTCAACTGTGTACTCGGTCCAGCTCGTTCCGGGAACAATATATTCGGTCACAGCAGTGAAGCCGTCTACACTCTCAGGCTCGGCATCGGTAAGCATGATGCACACCTCAAAGCCCTCGGCGAAGTAGCTCGACTGGTTCTTGGCCCAGAACTTCAGTACACCGCCCATGGGTACCACCGGTGATACCAGCCAGTTGTCGGGAGTCAGAGCGCCTACGCCACTGATGTAGCTGGCCGACGTCAAGCAAGTGGGACCATTATGGCCTTCCTCCTCGTCAACCATCCAGGCATAACCGTCAGCATCTAAATCATAGGTCCACCAGCCGGCGAAGTCGTCATCGGTCTCAAAACCCCACGTCAGGTCGGCAAGGCCTCGAGTGCCCACGGGCTGGGCAACCAGAGCCTTGGTTGAGAACTTAACACTGCGGTCAAGGTTGTTACCGCGCATGGCATCGGCCTTCGTGGTGGCTGTCATCTGAGCCAGCATCACGGGAACTGCCATCGCTACCATCAAAACAAATAAAGATAATTTTTTCATAAGCTTTAATTGTTAAAAGTTAAACAAAAATAAGGATTAAATCGTGCCACAAATTTATAACAAATATGTTAAGAAAAAAAACATTTCATCAAAAAAAAAACACAAAACCTCATTTTTTACCATAAAGCCCCATTTAAGCTTCAATTTACGCCTCTGTCTTAACCCCATAAAATAGGAAGCCGCATGGATGTCCACGCGGCTTCCCGTAACATGAAACTAATCTTCCAAAATGATTTGGTTATGCTAAATGATATCAGAAGTTGCTTATAATTCCTATGACCCTAATGGCCTTAAAGACCCTAAAGACCATAAGGCCCTTTAGGCCCCTATCACTGCACAACACTGAACATCGAGCTGATGGCATCCACCGACCCGTTGATCGACGCATAGATGCAGCTCACCAGACCGATGAAGATGATTCCCAGCACACACAGAATCAGGCCTGCACGCTCCGTCCAGTGACTCTTGACCGTGGGAATCACGCAATCGTCCTGACGCAGGAACATCGCCTTTACCACCAGCAGGTAGTAGTACAGCGAGATGATGGTGTTGACCAGCGCGATCAGCACCAGCACGTAGATCGCTACCGAGCCCTGATGGCAAGCGCCCACAAAGATGAAGAACTTGCTGAAGAAGCCTGCAAACGGTGGAATACCGCCCAGCGAGAACATCGCCAGCATCATCGTGAAGGCCAGCCACGGGTTGGTCTTGAACAGGCCGTTGTAGTCGTCCATCGTCACCTTGCCCGTCTGACGCTCGATTGTGGCAATCACGCCAAAGGCGGCCAGGTTGCTGAAGATGTACACCAGCACATAATAGATCATCGACGACATACCCATCACGTTCACGGCAATCACGCCCAGCATGATGTAACCGGCCTGAGAAATCGACGAGAACGCCAAGAAGCGCTTCAGGTTGCGCTGACGTATCGCAAACAGGTTACCCAGCGTGATCGTCAGCACAATCAGGGCATAGAGCATCCACTCCCACACCTGACCATAGGCGGCGCCAAACACCTGCACCAGAATCACCAGGAACGAGAACGCAGCGGCTCCCTTGCTGATGACCGACAGGTAACTTGTCACGGCTGTCGGGGCGCCCTGGTAGACGTCGGCAGTCCACAGGTGGAACGGTACAAGCGACAGCTTGAAGCCCACTCCGGCGATCACAAATGCCAGGGCGGCAATCAGCAGCATCGACGGCTCGCCGATGAGCTTCGACGCGATGCCGTTGAAGTACAGCGTGCCACTCATGCCGTACACAAACGAGATGCCCAGCAGGAATATCGCCGACGAGAATATCGCCGTAAAGATATACTTGGCTGCGGCCTCGTGCGACTCATAGTAGCGCTTCTCAAATGCGGCCAGAGCAGCAATCGGCAGCGAAGCGGTCTCCAGTCCAATCACAAACAGCAGGAAGTGGCGAGCCGAGATCATCAGGAACATGCCCAGCAGCGTCAACAGCGTCAACTCGTAGAACTCGCCGCGGCGAACGCTCACAAAGTCGCTG
>CAMJXD010000086.1 GCA_946409635.1 uncultured Prevotellaceae bacterium | reverse complement strand
GCAGGGTGAAAATGAAGCTAAAACGGCGATTAACTTAACAGCCTAGAACCGTCCCCGTGTCCCATTTGGTGGTTTGGTGTAAAGGTTGTACCTTTGCATCGTTATGGCAGGTGTTTATGTCCACATTCCGTTTTGTGCCAGCCGCTGCAGCTACTGCGACTTCTACTCGACGCTGCAGCTGGGGCGGCTGGGGCGTAGCTATGTCGAGGCTGTGATTGCCGAGGCGGGGCTGCGCCGTGCCGAGCTGCGTGGGGAGCCTGTGCGCACCGTCTATCTGGGTGGCGGCACGCCGTCACAACTGCCAGTGCCGCTGCTGGAACGGCTGACTGATGGCTTGAAGGAGACTTTGGAGCTTGGTGGAGTAGAGGAGTTTACGGTCGAGGCTAACCCGGACGATGTGTCGCTCGGGTGGTGCCAGGCGGTGGCGGCAATGGGCGTGAACCGCGTGAGCATGGGCGTGCAGACATTTGAAGATCACATTTTGCGTCTTGTAGGGCGCCGTCATACTGCCCAGCAGGCGGTGGAGGCGGTTGCGAACCTGCGCTCGGGCGGCATCAACAACATCAGCATTGATCTCATCTATGGCCTGCCGGGACAGTCGCCAGCGTCGTGGACCGACTCGGTGAAGCGGGCTGTGGCTTTGGCACCGCAGCACATCTCGGCCTACGGGCTGACCTATGAGGAGGGCACGCGGCTGTGGCAACAGCGCGAGCGCGGCGAGGTCACCGAGGTGCCCGAAGAGGAGTGCCTGGAGATGTACCGCATCCTTGTTGACAGACTGCAAGCTGCTGGCTATGAGCACTACGAGATCTCTAACTTTGCCTTATCCGGTTATCATTCCCGCCACAACTCATCGTACTGGAACGACACGCCTTATCTGGGCCTGGGAGCGGCCGCCCATAGCTATGACGGCAGCGTGAGGAGTTACAACCCAAGTGACCTGCGCGAGTACATCGGCAGGATAACGGCCGGCAAGAAGGCTTGTGAAGTGGAGATGCTGTCGCGCCGGGAGCGCTATGACGAGCGCGTGATGCTGGGGCTGAGGACGGCTCGTGGCGTGGATGCCGAGGGGGTGCGTGCGGAATTTGGCGACGCGGCATGGCGCCACCTGGAGCGTGCGGCACAGCGCCACATCGAAGCGGGAAACCTGCGCATGACCGATGATGGACGCTATGTGCTCACGCGGGAAGGCATCATGCTGAGCGACAGCGTGATGCGAGACCTGATGTGGGACGAAGATTAGTCGAATTCTTCCAGAATGTCGTTGAGCAGTGAAGTGAGTGGGCCCTTGGCTCGCTCAGCCTCGTTGTTGACGATGATGTGGAGTTGCTCGGAGGGCTGCAGCTTGCCCAGCATGATCAGGTTGAGCATCAGGCGGTAGCCGGTGTACTTCACGAGTGGGCGGTCGAAGGCGATAAGCTGGCGGAAGAGGACATCGGCCTCGGGCAGGTGGCGCAACAGCTTGTGGCACAGGTTGTCGGCGACCTCGATTGTCTCGACCGATTCACACCAATTGACTGCCTCGCGGAGCGTCATGAGCTGGGCGGGGAAGAGCATGGGTGCGGCCAGGCGGCACTCGCGGGAGCCGGTGTCGTTCCACAATTGCTGAGCCAGAGCGGCAAGAGCCTGGTCGTCGTTGATGGCCTGTCGCTGGCGCTGGGCGATAGCCTGGATGTCGACCAGCAGGCACCCCATGATGATGTTGTGCGGGTCGCCAGCCTTGCGCAGCTTGTCGGCCACGATACCGTTGCGGAAGGCAAAGAACTCCTTCCTGATTTCCCTCAATGATTCTTGTGACGGGTTGTTCATAGACTTAAAAACTTAGCGACCTAGTGTTGGGACAGTTTCTCGGCGAGGAAGCGGCCCGTGTAGCTCTCGTTGCACCGGGCGACCTGTTCGGGTGTGCCCTCGACGACGATGTTGCCGCCCTTCTCGCCACCCTCGGGGCCGAGGTCGATGATGTGGTCGGCACACTTGATGACGTCGAGGTTGTGCTCGATGATGACGACGGTGTGTCCGTTGCCGATGAGCTGGTCGAACGAGCGCATCAACGTGTTGATGTCGTGGAAGTGCAGTCCGGTGGTGGGCTCGTCGAAGATGAAGAGCGTGTTGCCCTGTCGCTCGCCACTCAGGTAGTAGGCGAGCTTGACGCGCTGGTTCTCACCACCCGACAGGGTTGACGATGACTGTCCCAGCTTGATGTATCCCAGTCCCACGTCTTGCAGCGGCTTGAGGCGGCGCACAATCTTGTACTCGTTGTAGGTGCTGGTCTCGCTGAAGAACTCGATGGCCTGGTTGACCGTCATGTCGAGCACGTCGCTGATGGAGTGGTCGCGGAAGGTGACGTCGAGCGCGTTGCGGCTGAAGCGCTTGCCGTGGCAAGCCTCGCAGGGCAGGGTGATGTCGGCCATGAACTGCATGGGAATGGTGATGGTGCCGTCGCCCTTGCACTCCTCGCATCGCCCGCCGGGCGAGTTGAACGAGAAGAAGCCCGCGTTGTAACCCATCTGCTTGGACAGCTGCTGCTGAGCAAAGAGCTGGCGGATCTCGTCAAAGGCCTTTAGATAGGTGGCCGGATTGCTGCGGGTGCTCTTGCCGATGGGCCCCTGGTCGATGAATTCCACGGCCTGGAGACGACTCAGGTCGCCGCCGATGCCGCTGTGGCTGCCGGGGGGCTCGGCCGTCTGGTCGAAGTGACGCGCCAGGGCGGGGTAGAGGATCTTGCCCACGAGCGTCGACTTGCCCGAGCCGCTCACGCCAGTGACCACGGTCATCACGCCGAGCGGGAATTTTACCGTTATGTTCTTGAGGTTGTTGTGGGTGGCCCCTTTTACCTCGATGTACTGGCTCCACTTGCGCCGCATCTTGGGCACGGGAATCGACATGGCTCCAGTGAGGTACTTGGCCGTGTAGCTGTCGACTGCCCCGCTGAGTTGATCGACGGGTCCCTGATAGGTGATGTGTCCGCCGTTGCGTCCGGCCTCGGGTCCCACGTCGATGAGGTAGTCGGCATTGTGGATGATGTCCTCGTCGTGCTCGACGACCACGACCGTGTTGCCCAGCTGCTGCAACATGCGCAGCACGTGAATCAGGCGGTGGGTGTCGCGCGGATGCAGCCCGATGGACGGTTCGTCGAGGATGTAGACCGAACCCACGAGCGAGCTGCCCAGTGCGGTGGCCAGGTTGATGCGCTGGCTCTCGCCACCAGACAGCGTGGCCGACAGGCGGTCGAGCGTAAGGTATTCCACGCCGACCTCGCACAGATAGTCGAGGCGGCTGTTGATCTCGGTGAGCAGGCGCTTGGCGATGGCGGCATCGGTGGGGTCGAGCGAGAGCTGCCTGAACCATGCCGAGAGGTCCTTGACGGGCATGTGTACCATCTGGCTGATGGTGAGGCCGCCCACCTTGACATATCCGGCCTGGGGCTTGAGGCGTGTGCCGTGGCAGTCGGGGCAGACCGTCTTGCCGCGGTAGCGCGACTGCAGGACGCGGAACTGGATGGCATAGGCCTTGCTCTTGACCCACTCAAAGAAGCCGTCGATGCCTTTCCACGAGCCGCCCGGCTCGCCGTGCCAGAGCAGGTCGATCTGCTCCTGGGTGAGCTCGTTGTAAGGCTTGTGGATGGGGAAGTCGTGCCGCGCGGCTACATGGATGAACTCCTTCTTCCACTCGCTCATGACCTGGCCTCGCCAGCACATCACGGCGTCGTCATAGACCGAGCGCCCCCTGTCGGGCACGACGAGCCGCTCGTCGATGCCGATGACCTGTCCGAAGCCCTCGCATGTGGGGCAGGCCCCCAACGGGTTGTTGAAGTTGAACATCAGGTCGCTGGGTTCCTCGAAGGTCATCCCGTCGAGCTCAAACCGCTTGGAGAAACGATGCTCGACCATGGATCCGTCCTGCTGCCAGAGCACCACGATGCACTCGTCCTTGCCCTCGTAGAAGGCCGTCTGGAGCGAGTCGAGCAGTCGCATCTCGTCGTCGTGGTTGTGGGTGACGGCCATGCGGTCGATGAGCAGCCGGTAGTCGTCGGCGCTGGCTGTCGTTGCCGATGCAAGCACCTGAGCGATGTCGATAAACCTGCCCTCGCGGTCCATGACCCTGGAGTAGCCCCCCTTGGCCAGGATGTCGAGCTGGGTGGCCAGGTCGCGACCGTCGGGGATGTTGATGGGCGTGAGCAGAGCCAGGCGCGTGCCGTCGGGATAGGCGTTGATGCAGTCGATGACGTCGCGCGAAGTGTGCTTCTTGACCAGCTGTCCCGATATGGGCGAGAAGGTCTTGCCCACGCGGGCAAACAGCAGCCGCAGGTAGTCATAGATCTCGGTGCTGGTGCCCACCGTGCTGCGCGAGTTGCGCGTGACGGTGCGCTGCTCGACGGCGATGGCAGGCGGCAGTCCGCGAATGAAGTCGCAGTCGGGCTTGCTCAGCCGCCCCATGAACTGTCGTGCATAGGAGGAGAGGCTCTCGACGTATCGTCGCTGCCCCTCGGCATAGAGCGTGTCGAAGGCCAGCGACGACTTGCCGCTGCCCGACAGCCCTGTAATCACGACAAACTTGCCGCGCGGAATTGCCACGTCAACATTCTTGAGGTTGTTGACGCGGGCACCCTTGATGATGATGTCGCCTGTAGTAGCCATGTTGATGATTTTGAGCCCGCAAAGGTACATCTTTTTGGCGAGATAGACAAGTGTTTTTGGCCCGAACCCTGCGGGGCTAATGTGAATTACACGAATTTTGATTATTGACTCGTTTAATACGTTCTCATTAGCGAAATTGGCATGAATGATTATTGATGGGCAGGGCTGCGGAGATGTTTTTCATGCGGGGTAGCAATGTTTTTTTTCTGAAAAAAGTTTGCCTGAATGAAAAAGAAGGAGTAATTTTATAGCCTCAAATGTGCTGTCATGCGCTTGAGGTGGCATGGAATTTGCATATTGAGACCATAACTAAGACATTATTAACTCTTTAAATTACTATCAGATATGAGACCGATTAACATTGTAATGGCAGTCGTGGGCGGAGCAATCGCCGGCGCTGCAGTGGGCTTGCTTTTTGCGCCCGAGAAAGGCGATGACACGCGCAAGCGCATTGCCGATGCCCTGCGTGAGCAAGGAGTGAAGCTCAAAGGTACAAAGCTCGACAACCTGGTTGACGACATTGCCGAGGAGATTAAGGACAAGATGGACTAATTAATATTTAAAACGACATTACCAAGATGAAAGGATTAAGTTTATTGTATGCTTTCCTGGGTGGCGCCCTGGTGGGCGCAAGTGCCGCTATCCTGTTTGCGCCGGAGAAGGGTTCGGACCTGCGTAGCCGCATCAAGGAGATGCTCAAGAAGAACGGCATCGACTTCAGCGACGACGAGGTGGAGCAGCTGGTGAAGCAGATCAGCGCCCAGAT
>CAMJXD010000085.1 GCA_946409635.1 uncultured Prevotellaceae bacterium | reverse complement strand
ATCACTGTATATCAGACTCGTTTTCATTTGGCAAAATGATAGTGCGGAAAACAGGAGGACTGCCTTTTTTTTATTGCACGCCGGGAGCGGCTAGAAAAACACGCCGCTCGTGTAACCGAACCAACGCATCACCGTCTCGCCCCACACGATGATCATCAGCCAGCTGATGACCATCATCGTGAAACCAAACTTGAACGTGTCGCTCCAGCTATACTGGTTGGTGGTGTAGAGCAGGGCCGCCGGCTTGCTGTTAAACGGCAGCACATACACGTGTCCCACGAGCAGTGCCACCGGGAAGGCCAGGCTCATGATGGGATAACCGTTCTTCTGAGCCACACCGATGGCTATGGGGATGAAGATAAGCGTGAGCATCGTCTTGGACTGGAAAATCAGCGAGAACAGCAGGATGCCGGCCGTCAGGATCAGGTAGATGGTCCAGAACGGGGTCGACTGGGTGATGCCCAGCCCCGTGAACAGCGCGTCGACAAGCGTGCCGGGAAGCCCTGTGGCGTCCAAGCCCGCTCCCAGGGTGTAGGCTCCAGCCGAGAACAGCAGCAGGTGCCAGGGGATGTCCACGTCGTTCCACTTGACGATACCTATGCCGGGCAACAACGCCACCACGGCACCCATAAAGGCCACGGCCGTCTGGTTGATGCCGTGCTGCTTGTCGGTTGCCCACAGCAGCAGCACGATGACAAAGATGGCGATAGCCTTGTACTCCTCGGTCTTCATCTTGCCCAGCTTCTTGAGCTCGTCGCGCAGGCGGTCCATGCCGCCGGCAATCTGCGGCACGCGCTCCTCCTTCTTGAGCGGGAAGAATATCTTCGACCCCACAAACCATGCGATGAAGATCAGCAGCACATTCATCGGGAAGGCCACCTTGAACCAGTCCTGGTAGCTGAATGCGCCCCAACCCATCGCGCCGGCAATGATCGAACCGGCCAGCAGCGTCGCGCCCGAGCCCGTCAGGAAGGCGTTGGCCCCCAGGTTGATCTGGAACAGGTTCTGCAGAATCAGGTTGCGGCCAAAGTTGTTACGGTTCTCGCCCCCCGTCGCACCATAGATGGCGGCAATGACCATGAAGATGGGCAACAGGATGGCGGCCTTGGCTGTCGTGGCCGAGATGAAGGCCGACAACACCAGGTTGATGACGATAAAGCTGATCATGATGCCGCTAGCGTTCTTGCCAAACCGGAGCACAAACCAGATGGCAAACCGCTTGGCCACCTGGGTCTTGACCAGCATGCTGGCCAGGATAAACGACAGGATGTTGAGCCACATCACGGGATGGCCCAGCTGGGCATAGGCCGTCTTGTCGGTAGTGATGCCCGTGAGCACGATTGACAGGATCACGATCAGCGACGTCAGGTAATTGGGGATGGCCTCGGTAATCCACAGGATAATGGCCGCAACAAAGATGGCCAGCATCGCATAGTTGATGCGCACAAACTGGTGGTGCGCAGCCTCGGTGAGCTGCGCCTGCTGCCCTGCAGTCAACTCGTCGGCTTTGACCTGTTGACCGTCGGTACCCTGAAGCTGCTTGAGCTGGGCAGCCTCGAGCTGGTCATAACGCTTCATGGCCGATTCGGTGAGCGCGGTCGTCTCGCTGTTGGTATCAATCTGATTGATAAACGGGATATCCACCAGCCAGTAGATGACCACAAACGCCAGTATAGCCAGCGGCGCTCCGATGCGCTGCAATATCTTCTCGAAACCGGACTTCTGCATCTTGGGCAGTTTCTCGATCCGGTAATTGTTCATGTCCAGCGGGTCATAGGCCAGCGGGGCGGTTCGCTCTTCATCCATTTTGGTTATTTCAAGAAAAAAAGGTGGCGCACGGCGTGCAGGCCTCGCGCGCCACCTGATAATAATGCGATTACTGATAACCCTGGATGGCTATTTCCAGGTCTTGAAGGGATGCTTCATCAACATCGAGTTGTAGTAGCGGCTGTCACCGGTGACTTCCTCGCCCAGCCAGGACGGACGCTCAAAGGCGGCGTTCTCGTCGGGCAGCTCCACCTCGGCGACAATCAGTCCCTCGTTGTCGCCGTAGAACTCATCGACCTCAAACGTGAACTCGCCCGCCTTCACCAGATAGCGCGTCTTGTCGATCACGCCAGGCTCACAGATGAGCAGCAGCTCCTTCACGTCCTCGACGGGAATCTCCTTCTCCCACTCATAGCGGCTCGCGCCACTGGCATTGCCGATGCCCTTGATGGTGATGTAACCCTTGTCACCCTTGACACGCACTCTCACGGTGCGCTCGGGTACCGAGCTCAGGTAACCTTGCGTGATGCGCGTGGCCTTGAAGGCCTCGCTCTTGAAATCGCCCTTGACCAGGAATTTTCTTTCAATCTCTTTTGCCATATCCGTTTCAGTTTGCTAAGGGTTTGTTAATCATGCCTATCACGCGCTTGATGGCCTGCAGGTAGTTGATGTTCTCAACGCCCTCGAGGCCCAGGTCGGCAAGCGTCTTCTTGATGTCCTCGACCTCGGTCGACTCCGAGTTGATGGTCTTGACCAGCGCGCCGTTGATATACACGTCACCGGTCTCACAGATGGTGTCGTTCACCATGTAGCCATAGCGGATCTTCTCCACGCTCACGGCCTGCAGGTCGGGATGGGCATCAATCATGGCCAGGAACTCCTCCAGCGTGTAGGTCTCCTTGGTCAGCTCGGGCATCCCATCGACCTTGAATGCCGGGAACACCTCGTCGCGCAGCACGGTGGCGGCAATGGGAAATTCTCCCTTCATCAGCGGGTTCCACTGCTCCAGGCCGTCAACGGTCTGCACATAGGTCTTGATGTCCATCTTGCCGTTGCGTATCTTGGTGTTGTTCACATCGTTGGTTCGGCTCACGATATACGTCTCGCTGCTGTGGCGCTCCCACACCTTCTCGGGAACAGGAACGCTCAGTCGTGCCATGCGCTTGGCTGCGTCACAGAAACAACGGCCGAAACTGCGGAACTCAAAACGCGGTTTTGAAATTTCGCCAATCTTTAATTCTTCTTTTGCCATTTCGTTTTCTTGGTTTGATTTGATTTATGGTTAAACAGTAAGGGTTATTGTACTACAGTAGGATCCTCGGTGCCCGTGGCGGGATTCTTGGTGCCCAGCGTGAGTTCATCGGTGATCATAAACTTGCCAGTGCCGTCGGGGCAGCGGCTCCACGAACCCGTCACCTTGGCCAGCGACTGGTTGCCCCAGGCATCCTGCTTCTCGCCGCGCTGGAACTTGTCCAACAGGTTGTTGTTGGGGTCATACAGCTCAACAAGCACGCTCTTCTTGCTGGAGAATCCGCTCGAGATGCCGCGCTCGGTTGTTCCCTTGGCTCCCACGATGGTGAAGTAGCTGTGGCCCATGATTACCTCACCGGCCAGGCCCTTCCACACCTCGCTCTCGTCCTTCTTGATGACTACGTCCTTGAGCTTGATGGGATCGTCGCCGTTGTTATACAGCTCGATATACTTGTCGGCATCGTTGTCGGCGGCGCCATACAGCTCATTGAGCACCAGCTTGGTGAAATCCGACGGCTTGTCGCCCACGGTGAACTCCTTCTCGGACGACACGGTGATATAGCCTGCCTCGTTCTCGACAGACACGGTATAGGTTACCTTGGTGCCGTCGGGCTGAGCAGGAATGGTTGCGGCATAAGCATTGGCCGCACCCGACACCTCACTCATGGCCAGGCTGCCGCTGGTCGCCCCGGCTGTATAATTCAGTGTGGCGCTCTTCACTGCTTGCAGGCCCGAGACGGTGGCTGTAACCACGATGTTGTCAAACGAGGTAGGAGCCTCGGGCGACATCGTCACCGATTCGATCTTTGACGGACCCTCATACACTTTATCCTCTACACACGATGAGGCCAGCAGCAGCGTGGCCACCAGCATCAATGCTATTTGTATCTTTTTCATTGTCGTAATGTTCTTTTAAAGTGGTTGTCCTTATTAGAAGTCGATCTCAAAACGCAGGCCCAGCATGTGGTAGCTCACGCCGCCCTTGCCCTTGCCTTCCACAGCCTTGGTATAGTCGGTCGTGGGGGCTCCGGTCGCATCATGGCCGATAAAGAGCTTGCCCTTGCCGTTGGCATAGCGGTCATTGTTGCTGTACTGGTAGTTGAGCACAATCTTGACGGCGTTGCCCAGGTAGAAGTTCAGGCCGGCGGTGATGTTCTCGCCCGACCCGCCATAGATGTCCTTGTTGTTCAGGTCCAGGTAGTCATAGCGCAGGGCCAACTCGACGTCGCCCCACTTGCGGCCGCGCGAGGGCTGCGTGAACTCGCCCTCGGCAACGTTGAAGCGCTGTTGACCGCCCAGCAGCAGCCATGCGGCATGAACATACCAGCCGCCAAAGTTGTAGCTGCCCTTGGCTGCCGACACATGGCTGCCCACCCACTCGCTCTGGAAGCGCACGGGGCCCCAATAGCCGGCACCCTCAAGTCCGTAGAGCCACTCGTGGTCCACATTGGGAATGACGTCGGTGTCAAGATATTTCTTGCGGTTGATGCTCGTGGCATTGCGCGTACTGTAACGCACGCCGCCAAACTCCCCAGGAGCCATGTCGGTCTTGGGCGTGCGATAGGATCCCTTGCCACCCAGGTACAGGCCGTGGTGACGGTCCTTACTGTAGGGCATGTAGCCCACCTTGCCGGTAAACGAGTAACCCTGGCTGCGCCCGAAATCCTTGTTGTTGTCCTGGACATTGGTCACCTCCTCACTGCCGGCTACCGTCTGGAAGAACATGCCCAGCGAGGCCCTGAAGTGATCCAGCAGGTACTCGCCCTGGATACCGATGTGACGTGACGGTACCAGCGCCTTGCACACCATCGGGCGCTCCATGAACGTCAGGTAGCGCGACGTCGTCGTCTGCTCCATCGAGAAGTCTTCCTTGAAGTTACCGGCCTTGAAGGCAAAGTGTTCCAGACCGTCATACTCGATGATTGCGTCCTTCAGCTCAAACACGCCATCGGCCATGTCCATGTCAATCTCGCCATACCAGTCAGGCGTCACCTGGGCCTTGACGGCAAAGCGTGCGCGACGTATCGACACACCGTTTCCTATGGGGTTGTAGTCCGAGTGATTCTTGCCGAAGAAGGTGGCGCCATCCACCTGCACACGGTTATCAAACCACACCTTGTACTTCTTACTTTTGGACTCCAGTACCAGGATGTTGTTGCGCTGCTCGGCATGAAGCGCCTCACGATCGACCTGCACGCCATACTGGTTGTAGGTCACCTCTTCCTCTTCTGAGGTCTCTTGAGCCCACACACTCCCCGACAGGGAGATGGCAAGCCCGACCATTAATGTTAGTAATTTCTTGCTCATAACACATTTACTCATAATTGGTTATACATCAATATTGATTTTTAAATCTCAACTCTTTATCCCTTTTTTCATAGGTCTGTTACATATTGGTTACAGTTGCAAAAGTAATAACTAAAAACAAAAAACCAAAAAAAAATTAAAAAAATCAAGTTTATGGCGAAAAAATCCCACAATCGACGTACTCGGCTAAGGAGTATTATTGACATCTTTC
>CAMJXD010000084.1 GCA_946409635.1 uncultured Prevotellaceae bacterium | reverse complement strand
GGAAATCAAGAGAAAAACAGACTATGAAACAAGAATTGAGATATATCGATTTGTCCTGGGCCGTCGTGGCTGTGTGCGAGAGCGAAACGTTCACGTGGCAGGACCTCGTGCGTGAGGGGAATCCCGTGGACAAGGTCGAGCAATATGTGTTAGGGTATATGTCCTTCTGGCAGATTGCGTTTATTGATAGGGAAGCGCTTGTCCCCTGTGAGGATGAGCCATTGCGGCGCGCAGCCCGCCACAAGATTGAGCGATACATCGCCGAGCACCCGCCAGTGCAGCCCCTACCGCGCTTCTACATCATTCTGCTCGCGCAACCCTTTGCACCACTTGAGGCCGACGGGATGACCCAAGTCTATCAACTATAGATAGTGATGTTTTATTAATAATAGTTTCTTTTTACTGCTCCGTAACTCGATTTCCTAAGGGTTATGGAGTGCCTTTTTTAACACCCTAAAGTGTGAAAGTGGAGGGTTGACGGTGGATGGTTGCAACTTTTCACCCTATTGTGTGCGTCTATAGGGTAAACGGCGGGATAATTTTGCTGCCGACACGATGACAACTCAAATAAAACCTATAGACAAATGAAACGCAACTTTTTCACACTGATGATGGCCATGATGACTGTGATGACGGCCATGGCCCAGACGTTTACTGGCCGTGTGGTTGATGAGAAGCAAGCTCCAGTCCTGTTTGCTAATGTGGTGCTGCTCAACGGTAGTGACAGCGCCTTTGTAGCAGGGACGACGACGGGCGATGACGGATTTTTCAACATCTCGGGCAATGCAAGTAAACCGATTCTAAAGATTTCCTATCTGGGCTACAAAACACGCATGCTCGATGCCACGAGTCACAATCTGGGCTCTATCACATTAGAACCCGAGACCACAATGCTGGGCGAGGTCGTGGTCAAGGCCCAGCGTCCTGCCTTCAAACTGACGACCGAGGGCCTCAAGACCGAGGTCGAAAACACGCTGTTGAGCAAGGTGGGCACCGCCAAGGCCGTGCTCGAGAACCTGCCGGGCGTGCAGCGCAAGAAGGACGGCATTGAGGTCTTCGGCAAGGGCACGCCGCTCATCTACATCAACGGCCGCAAACTCCAAAACCAGACCGAGCTGGACCAGATCAGCAGTGAGGACATCCAGAGCGTGGAACTGATTACCAGCCCCGGTGCGAAGTACGACGCGACGGTCGAGTCGGTCATCCTCATCAAGACCAAACGGCCCCAGGGCGAGGGCTTCAGTTTCAACACCCAGGCCAGTTACTACGTGGGCGAGTGCCCCGACCTGGCATTAGGCCTCAACTGGAACTACCGCCACAAGGGGTTGGACGTGTTCGGCAGCGTGTGGTATAACGATGACAAGTACATCGAGAATGACGATTTCGTGTTTGACGTGCAGGCCGACACCACATGGCGCATGATTGAGCACTCAGACATCAAAACCCACAGCAACTCGATTTATACCTCGGCGGGCATGAACTATATCTTCAATGACAACCACTCGATGGGCTTCCGCTATGACACCAAGGCTTTTTTCCTGAACCGCGCACGAGGCACCTTCACCGCCGACGTGATGGCTAACGGAAACTTCTATGACCATTTGGAAAATGGTATTCACATGTCCAGCAAGTTCAATATGCCCCATACCCTCAATGCCTACTACAATGGTAAGGTTGGCAGGACCGCGATTGACTTCAATACCGATTACGTCTTCCATAAAGAGCGCAAGAGTCAGTTCAACGACGAGGTGAGCCAGGAGTGGGAGAGTCGCACGGTGACCAGCACCAGCATCGTGCGCAACCAGTTGTGGGCAGCCAAACTCATCCTGTCGTGGTCCCTGTGGGGTGGCAACCTGCAGGTGGGTAGTGAGTATGACCACACGCGCCGCAACGACGACTACATCAATCCCGAGCAGGTCGTGCCCACGTCATTTACCGAGCAGCGCGAGAACAACTACATCCTCTTTGCCGAGTACGGCCACCCGCTGCCATTCGGCCAGTTGAAGGTGGGCCTGCGCAACGAGAACGTCAACACCGATTACTACAGCCAGGGCGTGTGCATGGCCGAGCAGAGCCGCAATTACCACCACTTCTTCCCTAGTTTGGGTCTGATGGCACGTGCGGGCAATGTGCAACTGATGCTCAACTATGCGATGAAGATCAAGCGTCCAGGCTACTGGCAACTGCGTGGCAGTGTCACCTATGCCAACCGTTTCACGTGGGACAGCGGTAATCCGCTGCTCAAGCCCACCATTAATAACGAGGTGTCGCTCATGGCGATGTACAAGTGGGTGAACCTGATGTTGAGCTACAAGCACGACCGCCATGTGATTGTCAATGTGGCTCATGAGGTACCTGGCAGTGAGGCCACCACCCTGATGAGCAACGAGAATGTGGACCACAAGGATGCCATGCGCGTGATGCTCACCCTCTCGCCCCGTTTCGGACTCTATCAGCCGTCATTGACACTGGGCGTCATCAAGGAATGGATCAAGATACCATCGCCAGTGGGTTTCATCTCACCCAAGAATCCCGCCTGGATTGCACAATTCAGCAACAACTTCCAAATCCTGCCCACCTTGACCGCCAATGTCAACTTCAATTTCACCAGCCGTGGCGACATGGAAAATGTAACAATCTCCGAGCCACTCTATCTGCTTGATATCGGTGCGACCAAGACCTTCTTGAACGACCGCCTGTCTATCAAGGTGACAGGTCACAACCTGCTCAACTCACAGGAACACTACAAACTGCGCTACGGTTTGCGCACTATGTGTCAGACCCAGCGCCGCGATGTCCGCGAGGTGGAAGTCACCGTGCGCTACAAGTTCAACGCCGCCCAGAGCAAGTACAAGGGCACCGGTGCCGGCAGCAGCGAGAAGGAACGACTATAAGACACCTGTTTCATTTTTCAATATCACATCATCTGACGGTCTGATTTCGCAGAACTTATTCCACTACAGTTCAGATAATTACCAGATGGTGTGATATTTTATTGAAAAAATTTCGTCAAAATATTTTGTCAATTCAAAAAGTCGTCGTACCTTTGCAGTCGCTTTGGAAAAGAAATGCTCCTTGGCACTCACATGTTGGTGCGTTAGTTCAGTTGGTTAGAATACCTGCCTGTCACGCAGGGGGTCGCGTGTTCGAGTCACGTACGCACCGCAGTGGAGAGAGGATTTGGGTAAGTATGCCTTCGGGCTGCTTGCCCATTCTTTTTTTTGCATATACTCCTGTTACAGCGGTTTGATGGAGATGGCAAAGCCTCCGCCAGGCGCACTATGCAATTTCAAGGTTGTCTTGCTTGTCACTTTCTTCTTGGTGATGACATAGGCCTGAGGATTGGACTTGTAATTGGCGTCCTTGGCGTCGGCATAGATGGTTGCCTCATACGCGCGGTCATTGTCCAGGAAGTCCAGTTTGATGGCGCTATCGTGAGGCTGCATGCCCGTCACACTACCGACATACCACGCGTCGCTGTTCTTGCCCTTGCGGGCGATTGTTACATATTCCATGGGTTCAGCCTCGAGATAGACCGAACGTTGCCAGTCGACTGGCACGTCCTTGATGAACTGGAAGGCGTCCATGAAGCGGGCGTAGTTTTCAGGCAGGTCGGCAGCCATCTGCAAGGGGCTATAGAGTGTCACATAGAGTGCCAGCTGGCCACAGATGGTAGAGAGCACGTGGGTTGACTTCTCGGGAGAGAACTTGGCCAGATCCATCTCAAAGATGCCCGGCGTGTAGTCCATGGGGCCGCCCTGCAGGCGTGTAAACGGCAGGATAGCCGTGTGACCAGGTTGCGTGCCTGCAAAGGCCTGGTACTCGGTGCCCAGGGCACTCTCGTTGCCAATCAGGTTGGGCCAGGTGCGGCACAGGCCCGTGGGACGCACCGCCTCGTGAGCATTGACCATGATGTGATGCTTGGCAGCTTGCTCAACGCAATACTGATAGTGATTGACCATCCACTGGCCATAGTGATGCTCACCACGTGGGATGATGTTGCCAACGTAGCCCGTCTTGACAGCGTTGTAGCCATACTTGTCCATGAGCTGATAGGCAGCCTCCAGGTGGCGCTCATAGTTGCGCACGCTGGACGACGTCTCGTGGTGCATCATCAAGCGCATACCCTTGCCGTGGGCATAGTCGTTGAGCCCGGCGATATCGAAGTCGGGATAAGGCGTAACGAAGTCAAACACGTAGTCCTTGCTGTTGCCGAACCAGTCTTCCCAGCCTTCGTTCCATCCCTCGATGAGCAACTGGTCGAAGCCGTTGGCCGAGGCAAAGTCGATGTAGCGCTTCACGTTCTCGTTGCTGGCACCATGACGGCCATTGGGCTGCAGCTTGCTGTAGTCGGTCTCGCCTAGCTTGACCGATGGCAGCTGGTCGGTATAGTTCCATGTATTCTTGCCAGTGATGAGTTCCCACCAGACACCCATATACTTCACAGGCTTGATCCAGGATGTATCGTCGATCTTGCAGGGCTCATTCAGGTTGAGGATGAGCCGCGAGGCCAGCACCTTGCGGGCATCATCGACAATCATGATGGTGCGCCAGGGCGTGTGGCAGGGCGTCTGCATGTAGCCCTTGTTGCCCTGGGCATCGGGCGTGAGCCAAGACTCAAACACCATGTTCTTGTCGTCCAGATTGAGGTGCATGCACGGGTAATCGACCAGAGCGGCCTCGTGCAGGTTGATGTACAAGC
This sequence comes from uncultured Prevotellaceae bacterium, assembly GCA_946409635.1. Lineage (GTDB taxonomy): Bacteria > Bacteroidota > Bacteroidia > Bacteroidales > Muribaculaceae > Sodaliphilus. The sequence continues at coordinate 846 of CAMJXD010000084.1, read as the reverse complement.
CATCATCGGTCTTGAGTTGCAAAGCCGTCTGGACGCCCGTGTGGCTGAACTGCGTCTGCGATGCGTTAGGCGTGATCTTGCTGCTGAACAGGCTCCTGATCTCGCTCAAGCGCGAACGCGTGTACTCATACTCCTGAGTGTCGTAGTCACCGGCGATCCACCAGGCCGTCAAGTCGCCTGGCATGGCAAACTGAGTGTGTTCCTCCTTGATGACAAAATAGGTCAGATTTGGCTGCTGCGGGAATTCATACCGGAAGCCCACGCCATCGTCATAGACCCTGAAGCGCACAAGGATATGGCGCTTGAGGTCTTCCTGTCGCAGGGTCACAGCCATCTCACTATAGTGATTGCGGATGGAGCTTTCCTCGCCCCAGACAGGCTGCCAAGTCTCGTCGAATGACGAACGCCGTGCAGTGAGCATCGTGAAGCCGTCACAGAGAGAATTCTCGTTGACAGCCTCTTTGTTATCGAAGTTGTTGAACTGGCCGTTGCCCTTGGCGCTTGCCAGCTCAAGTCCCAGGCGGCTCTCCCTGATGACGAGGCGGTCGCCGTAGGTCACACGATAGACAGGCACACCGCCATCCTTGACATCGAAGTAAACCGTTATATTCCCGTCAGGTGAACAGACGGCGACTTCGGCGGCCGACAGTGATGATGAAAACGCTAACGACAACAATATCACGACTAATCCTAAAGCTCTCATATCCAATTGCTTGTTACTTATCTAATTATCCTTGCTTTGGTCCAGATTGCTAAATTACAAAAAAATGCCACAGTGACGGAGAAATACAACAAAAAAAATGAGAGGGGAGGTCATTGCTGACGTCTCCTCTCTCAACTAGGGGG
>CAMJXD010000083.1 GCA_946409635.1 uncultured Prevotellaceae bacterium | reverse complement strand
CTGCTCAACATCAAGTCCAAGCCCGCCAACAAGGCCAAAGCCGCCAAGAAGAAAAAGAAATAATAATAACCCCGCCGCCATCTGTTCAGTATCGGGACATGGAAATCAAGCAACTCTGTGATTTATTCTTCGGCAAGGCTCGCTCGACAGCAATAAAAAAGCTGCTGGCCGGCAATGGTCATGCGGTTATCGACGGCCTGGCTGGCTCCAGCGCGGCCATGCTGCTGGCCCGGTTGCCCGAGCGCGGCTGCCCTTACCTGGTCGTGGTCAACGACCTGGACGAGGCGGGCTACATGTACAACGACCTGTGCCAGCTAGTGGGCGACAAGCAGGTACTGATTTTTCCATCGGGCTACAAGCGCGACATCAAGTATGGCCAGGTCGATGCGCCCAACGAGATATTGCGCACCGAGGTCCTCAACCGCTGGTATGATGACCCTGGCGTGCACTGGGTGGTGACCTACCCCGAAGCTCTGGCCGAGCGTGTGCGGCGCCGCGAGGAGGTCGAGGCCAGCACCGTCCAGCTCAAGGCTGGCGGCACCGCCGACCTGGCCGAGACCGCTGCGCGACTGCGCGAACTGGGATTTGTAGCCACCGACTATGTCTACGAGCCTGGCCAGTACAGCGTGCGAGGCTCCATCCTCGACGTGTTCTCTTACAGCAACGAGCTGCCCTACCGCATCGACTTCTGGGGCGACGACATCGACTCGATTCGCACCTTCAACGTCGAGACGCAGCTCAGCGAGGAGCGTCTCGACCAGGTGAGCATCCTCAACAACGACTCCACCGGCTCCAGTGACAACGGCAACGTGTCGCTGCTCGACTATGTCGGCGACGACACCGTGGTGCTGTGCCGCAGCGAGCAGTGGCTGGCCATGCGCATCCGCGAGATAGCCCACGAGGGCATGTCGGCCAGCGCCATCATCGCCGACGAGGGCGACACTCAGGCCACACGCAAGGTCGTCGATGCCGACGCCTTCCTCAAGCGCCTCGCCCAGCTCAGGCGCATCGGCTTCTCCAACGGCGAGGCCACACCCGACAAGGGCACCAAGCGCATGACACTGCATTGCAAGCCACAGGGTATCTATCACAAGAACTTTGACCTCATCGGCCAGTCGTTCACCGATTTCCTGGCACGGGGATACCGCCTCGTCATCCTCAGCGACAGCGCCAAGCAGATCGAGCGCCTACGCAACATCTTTGACGACCGCGGCGACCACATCTCTTTTGAGCCCGTGCTGCAGACGCTTCACGAGGGCTTTGTCGACGACGACATCAAGCTCTGTGTCTTCACCGACCACCAGATCTTTGACCGATTCCACAAGTATAGCCTCAAGAGCGACCGCGCGCGCTCAGGCAAGCTGGCCCTCTCGCTCAAGGAGCTCCAGCAGATCGAGAAGGGCGACTACATCGTCCACGAGGACCTGGGCGTCGGCAAGTTCGGCGGCCTCATTCGCACGTCGATGAACGGCACGCCTCAGGAGATGATCAAGCTCACCTATCTCAACGGTGACGAAGCTTACGTCTCCATCCACTCGCTGCACAAGCTCTCCAAGTACCGCAGCAAGGAGGGTGAGGCTCCACGGCTCAACCGGCTCGGCAGCAACGCTTGGGCCAAAATCAAGTCGCGCACCAAGAGCCGACTCAAGGACATCGCCCGCGAACTCATTCGCCTCTATGCCGCCCGCCGCGAGCAGCAGGGCTTTGCCTACACGCCCGACGGCTACCTGCAGCAGGAGCTCGAGGCGTCCTTCATCTACGAGGACACCCCCGACCAGCTCACCGCCACCCAGGCCGTCAAGGCCGACATGGAGAGCAACAAGCCCATGGACCGCCTCATCTGCGGCGACGTGGGCTTCGGCAAGACCGAGATCGCCATCCGCGCTGCCTTCAAGGCGGCCACCGACGGCAAGCAGACCGCCGTGCTCGTCCCCACAACGGTGCTGGCCTTCCAGCACTGGCGCACCTTCAGCGAGCGACTCAAGGACTTCCCTGTGCGCGTCGACTACCTCAGCCGCGCCCGCAAGCCCAAGGAGGTGAAGCAGTTGCTGGCCGACCTCAAGGAGGGCAAGATCGACATCCTCATCGGCACGCACAAGCTCATCGGCAAGACGGTGCAGTTCCACGACCTGGGACTGCTGGTGGTCGACGAGGAGCAGAAGTTCGGCGTCGCCGTCAAGGACAAGCTCAAGCAGCTCAAGCTCAACGTGGACACGCTCACCATGAGCGCAACGCCCATCCCGCGCACGCTGCAGTTCTCGCTCATGGGCGCGCGCGACCTGAGCACATTGACCACCCCGCCGGCCAACCGCTACCCTATCCTCACCACCGTGGGCACGCTCAACGACGACATTGTCGCCGAGGCCATCAACTTTGAGCTCTCCCGCAATGGACAGGTATTCTTTGTCAACCACCGCATCGAGCAGCTCGAGCAGCTCGAGAACATGATACACCGCGTCGTGCCCGACGCCCGCGTCGCCGTGGGACACGGACAGATGCCGCCCGAACGCCTCGAGCAGATCATCATCGACTTTGGCAACCACGACTACGACGTGCTGCTCTCCACCACCATCATCGAGAACGGCATCGACATGCCCAACGTCAACACCATCATCATCAACAATGCCGACCGTTACGGCCTGAGCGACCTGCACCAGCTGCGCGGACGCGTGGGGCGCAGCAGCCGCAAGGCCTTCTGCTACCTGCTCGTGCCGCCGGGCAAGCCGCTGGCCACCGATGCCCGCAGGCGCCTGCAGGCCATCGAGAGCTTCAGCGACCTGGGCTCGGGCATACAGATCGCCATGCAGGACCTCGACATCCGGGGAGCCGGCAACCTGCTGGGAGCCGAACAGAGCGGTTTCATCGCCGACCTGGGCTACGAGACCTACCAGCGTGTGCTCAAGGAGGCCGTCACCGAATTGCGCACCGAGGAGTTTGCCGACACGCTGCCATCGGCCCCCGGCAGCGACGACGACCAGGATGGTGCCACCGACTTTGTCACCGACTGCGTCGTGGACACCGACCTCGAACTCATGTTCCCCGCCAGCTATGTGCCGCAGGAAAACGAGCGCATCACCCTCTATCGCGAACTCGACAACATGGAGACCGATGACCAGGTCGAGGCCTTTGAGGAGCGGATGGTCGACCGCTTCGGCAAGATCCCTGAAATGGCATCAGAGCTCATTCGCATCGTGCCCCTCAGGCGCACGGCCCGTCGCCTGGGCATCGAGAAACTGGTCATCCGGCAGACGCGCATGCACCTCTTCCTTGTGGGTGACGAGAATGTGGCCTACTACCAGTCGCCGGCCTTCGGACGACTGCTCAACTATGTGCAGCAGAACCCCAAGCGATGCTCACTCAACCAGAAGAATGGCCGGCGCAGCATCGTCATCGCCAATATCACCAGCGTGAGCTCCGCCCTATCGGTCCTGCGCACCATCACCCGTCTCGACAGCCTGTAGAATTACAATTTTGTTTCGATTCACCGAAAAATTTGCGGCGTTTGTTGAAAACACAAATGCCTAACTTGCGTTTTATCATAATGTTTAATAGTTTTGCGACAATTAATCATGTTTTAATCTCATCAAAACACAACTTTTTAAGCTTAACATTTATGAAAAAACGATTCCTATTAGCAACATTGATTGCCATGACGGGAGTTCTGGTCTACGCACAGCAGACGATGTGGGTACACACCGGCCATGTGCATTGGGCCTACAACACCCAGTCGGTAGGCACCATGCCCTACAGCTCGGCTAGCCTGCTCACCGTGCTCGAGAAGGGCTTCACCCTTGCCGATGTGGACAGCGTGACTGTTGCCAACGAGACGTTTGCCGACGACAATGTCCTGGTCAAGTATGCGGGCACCGTGGCCGACGTCTATGTCGCCGGTAACATCGCTGGTCACATCACCGCCCAGGTCAACGGTGCGCGCGTCGCCGTCATGCAGGACGACGCTGTGGCCACCGAGTACACCTACACCCTGCAGGGAACCAGCTCCAGCGGCTGCTTCTACCATGCGGGCAAGTACAAGATGACGCTCGCGCTCAACGGTGTCAACCTCACCAACCCCGACAGCGCAGCCATCAACATCCAGAACAGCAAGCGCATCGCCGTGCAGCTCGTTGACGGCACTGTCAACTCCCTGGCCGACGGCGCCATCAACACCAAGAAGGCTGCCTTCCTCGTCAAGGGACATGCCGAGTTCAGCAAGGGTGGCTCACTCACCATCACGGGCAACAAGAAGCACGCCCTGGCCTGCAACGAGTATATGGAGGTCAAGAAGACCGTCGGCAACATCACTATCGCCAGCGCCGTGGCCGACGCCATCAACGTCACCCAGTACTTCCAGATGAACGGCGGCACTGTCAACATCCAGTCCTGTGGTGACGACGGTATCCAGGTAGATGCCGAGGACGTCACCGACGGCACACTCGACGGCCATGTCCTCATCAAGGGCGGCACGCTGACCATCAACGCCAGCGCCGCTTCGACCAAGTGTATCAAGGCCGAGGGCAACGTGGACATCGAGGGTGGCACCCTGACGCTGAAGCACTCGGGCGTTGCCTCGTGGGACAGCAGCGAGAGCAAGATCAAGGAGCCCATCGGCATCAGCAGCGACCGCAACCTCACCATCAACGGCGCCGAAGCCATCGTCAACATTACCATGACGGGCAACGGAGCGCGCGGCATGAAGTGCGACAGCACGATGACCGCCACACTGGGCAGCATCGATATCACCTGCTCGGGCCAGCCTTGGGCCTATGGCACGACCGACACCACCAACGTCAAGTGCGCCAAGGCCGACTATGCCTTCATCCTGAACGGTGCCAACTTCAAGTGCACGACGAGCCAGGACGAGGCCGAGGGCATCCACAGCGAGGGCACCGTCCTCATCAGCGACGGCACGCTGACGCTCAACACCTATGACCACGGTATCAAGAGTGACGGCAATATGGACATCACCGGCGGTACCATCAACTTCACCATTAACGGCACTGCCAGCAAGGCCATCAAGCCAAGCGGTAACCTGCACATCACCGGTGGCACCATCACGGGCACCGTGAGCGGCGGCGGCGAGACCGTCAACAACGAGGCCAGCGCATGCGCTGGCATTAAGGTTGACGGCAACCTCACCATCGACGGCGGCACCCTTAACCTTACAGCCACGGGAGCCGGCGGCAAGGGCATCAACGTGGATGGTAACATTGTCATCAACGGCGGCAACATCACAGCGACCACAACTGGCGCAAGGTACAGCGGCAGCAGTAGTAGTGGCGGCGGCTGGGGACCTTGGGGTCCTGGCGGTGATACCGATAGTGAAGGCACCTGTTCGGCAAAGGGCATCCGTTGCGAGGGCAACTTCACCATGAACGACGGTAACATCAAGGTGAGTGCCACGGGTGGTGAAGGCAGCGAGGGTATCGAGACCAAGCAAGTCATGACCATCAACGGAGGCTACATCGAGGCAACGACCTATGACGACGCATTGAACAGCTCATCGCACATGTACCTCAAGGGCGGTTACATCTATGCCGTGGCTACCGGCAACGATGCCATCGACTCCAACGGCAACATGTACCTG
>CAMJXD010000082.1 GCA_946409635.1 uncultured Prevotellaceae bacterium | reverse complement strand
CTGGGCAGTGACATGCACAACATCAAGCATGCCCACATCATCATGGACTACATCAACTCCAAGGAGTGGCGGAAGCTGAGCCAGGAAATCGAGCCGTCGATCAAGAATGACCTGATCACCATGTGATTTTTGTTTTCTGGTATTATCACATCATAGCCGCGGTGTCATCAAGGATGGCCCCGTGGCCTTTTTTTTAGTTGCGGCGTTTGTGTTTACAGGCCGTTGATGGCAGTCTTGACTTGGGTCATGTTGCTGCGTGAGACGGGCAGGCTGTCGTTGCAGTGCTTGATGAGCAGCTGCATGGTGCCTGAGCGGCTGATGATCTGCTCCACTTGAATGATGTTTACCAGGAAAGCGCGGTGGCAACGCACCACGGTCTTGTAGCCCTTCAATTCTTGTTCGATCTGCTTGGATGTGGCGCGAAGCATGTCGGTATGCACCAGTCCGTCTTTTAACCGGTAAACTTTCACATAGTTACCAACCGCCTCGATGTATAATAGGTGGGAAATCTGCAGTGTGACGGTTTCGCTAGTGGTTCCAGTCAGGGTGAACGTCGCGGGCGCTTGGGAGGCTGTGCCATCAGTAGCATGATCTGTTGAGATGGGATTGCTGGACATAGCGGCTTGGGCCTGCTGCCGGTTTTCTTCCTGCAAGCGCTTGAGGTGGTCGTTGAGGAGTCGTGTCTCTTCCAACTCGGCAGCCAGATAGCGGCTGCGGAACTTGAATCGCCAGTAAAGGCCGATGGCGAAAGAGCCAAAAGCGATAATGAGCAGAGTCTCAAAATAGTTGCTCCACGACAGCACGTTGCCGGGCACCAAGTCACTCATCACTAGGTGGCGGTATAGGCATATCAGCAGCGAGACAAGCGGCGTGTTGATGAGTTGGAACCACAGGTTGCGCTTGATGATGTAATCGACACCGCGATCAAGTGACCTGGGCTTACGGATGACATACTTCAAGATGCCCTCGGTGAACAAACAGCTCACAATACCCAACACGAATATCGCCAACAGGTGGGCCAAGCCCATCCATTGCCAAGCTTCTAGTCCAAAGGGCTTGAAAACCGCCAGCGCCAGCACAATGAAAGCTATGCTGATGGCGCGGGTCTTGATTGTGTCTTTTTGTCCTTCACTCATAGGGTCTGCAAAGTTAACGCAAAAGTGATTAATCGGCAAGTCCATTCGTCACAATCATGCATTTTATCCCTCAAAGCTGTGTCATTCGTCACAATACCATGCAGAATATCCCAGAAACTTGTGGAAATGGCTGTTTGGCTGGAACTTTGCGGTGCTATAAGCAATAAAGTTTAGGCGTTGGCCTGGTTGATATTCAACTACGAATTACGCGAATTTAGCTAACTGGCATCCGCTTTCAATTTTTTACGAATTCAATTAACTAATGACTGTTTTCAAACAATGCAATTATGAGACGCAGAACAATTGTCGGAATCATTTTTATCGTGGCTGCCTTGTTGAGGCTGCTGGACATGTGGGGCATCATCCAGTTGAACTGGGAGCACTCCTGGACAGAGTATTTTGGCCCTGTTCTCCTGCTGTACATAGGGGCTGAACTCGTTATATACAGTTTTAGTAAGAATCAGTCTCAGTGGCTGCAGCGACCAGTACCCCAGGGAGAGGACGGCAAGCGCATCAGTTGTGCCGTGCGCTTTGGTGCTGATGCCTACCGCTATCAGGGCGAGGTGTTCCATGGAGCGAGGCTTGACGCCTTCTGCGGCGGGCTGCGCCTGGACCTGCGTGAAGCCGTCATCACCGAGGACGAGGAGATGGATGTCCACACTTTCCTAGGCGGAGTCGAGCTGTTAGTCCCCGCCCATGTCAATGTGGTGGTGAAGAGTCACAGCTTCATTGGCGGTGTGGGTAACGAGACGGCCGGGCGTTCCATTGCTGGCGCACCATGCCTGCATATCGTGGCCAGCAACATTCTGGGAGGCGTGAGTGTTAGAGAATGAGTGCATTATCTTGTGAAACTTAAATAACAATCATAAAAATAAAGTATTATATCATGTGCAATAAGTATTTTAGATTAGCAGCCCTGATTGCTGCAGGATTGATGGCCGTGACAGCCGTTGCTGGCGCGCCAGATGTGACCGGTACGGTGCTCGACGAGAAAGGAGAGCCGATGCCCTATGTCAACGTGGTGCTGCTCTCGCTGCCCGACTCGGCGTTTGTGCAGGGGGCGATGACCGACGACCAGGGGCACTTCAATATCCCGACCCTCAACAGTGGCGGCTTGTTGAGGGTGTCAAGCATCGGCTATGAGACCCAATACCTCAGTCCCGTTGACGGGTTGATTGTCAAGATGAACGAGGCCACGATGATGCTGGGCGAGGTGGTCGTCAAGAGCCAGTTGCCCAAGACGCGTGTCAAGGGTGAGGCCATGCGCACGACTGTCGAGGGTACCATCCTGGAGAAGGCCGGCACGGTTGCCGACGCACTGGCGCGGGTGCCGTCGCTGGAGGCTGAACGGGATGGCGCCGTGAAGGTGCTGGGACGTGGCGATGCCGAGGTCTATATCAACGGTCGCAAGGTGCAGGACATGAGCGAGTTGTCCCGCCTGCGCAGTGACCAGATCCAGCACATCGATGTCATCCAGAATCCGGGCGCAAGGTATGCCGCATCGACCAAGGCCGTCGTGCGCATCACGCTCAAGAAGGCGCAGGGCGACGGCTTCAGCTTCCAGGATAACGTGATGGCCCTGTACCAGTTTGGCCACACGATTACCAACAACCTGGATGTGAACTACCGCGCGGGCGGACTGGATATCACCGCCTCGTTCTGGGCAGGCCGCTACGGACACGCCAAGATGCTGCAGGAAAACCACATGTTCTACTATGTGGGTCCTGACCACGTGGAGAGTATTCTCAAGCAGGAGGGCAGGAACATCTGGAAGGGCTTGTCGCCCCAACTGCAGATTAACTATATGTTTAACGACAACCACAGCATGGGCGCTTTTTACAAGTATGACCGCCACCCCGGCGCTGACTTCCGTGACCGGTTCATCACCGACTGCTATCAGAACGGTGAATTTACTGAACACTCCGAGAGCGATGTCCAGCAGCAAGACCGTTTCAGGAAACACATTTTCAACGCCTATTATAACGGCAAGGCGGGCTCACTGGGCATCGACCTGAACGTGGACGGCCTCTTTGACCGTACCGAGACCCCAGGTAGCACCAGTGAGGTAACCGTTCTGGACGGTGTCACCGTCAGCCGCAGCATCGAGAGCAACACCAGCAGCCGCAACAACTTCTGGGCCTCGAAGCTCATCCTGAGTTACCCCGTTTGGCAGGGCAACCTGTCGGCGGGCGGTGAATACTCCTACAACCACCGCACCGATGCCTACTCGTTCTCGGCAACGGCAAGTGTTCCCGTCAAGGCCACCGATACCGAGATCAACGAGTCGTCAACGGCAGCCTTTGTGGAGTTTGGCCGCCGCTTCGGCCTGGTATTCGCCCAGGTGGGCCTGCGCTACGAGCATCTGAAGAATGACTACTACAACTTCGATGAGCGTGAGGATGAGGTGTGCCGCGACTATGGCGACTGGTTTCTCACAGCAGTCATCTCGGCTCCTGTGGGCAAGGTGCAGCTGTCGCTGTCATACCGCCGTGACATCCAGCGTCCCACCTACAGCAACCTGACGAGTTCGACCATCTATATCAACCGTTATACTTATCAGAGCGGTAACCCATACCTGAAGCCTACCTATACGCACAGCTTGGTCTTTAATGCTGCTTACCAGTGGATGAACCTGACGTTGAACTATGCCCGCATCAAGGACTCTGAGACGATGTCCACTGAGCCCTTCCCCGGCAGTGAAGACCCGCTCATCAGTCTCGTGCGCCCCATTAACAGTGCCGAGGATTATAACCAGCTGAGCATCATCCCCTCGCTGCGCCCCGTTATCGGGTGCTGGCATCCCACATGGAGCATCTTCACGGTATTCCAGAATTACAAGGCACCCCGTGCCGATGGCAGTGTCATTACCCTCAATCACCCATTGTTCCAGTTCTCGTGGGACAACGACATCGAGCTGCCCCATAACTGGCGTTTTAACGTGGTGGTTCAGTGGGTGTCGAAGGGTGACTACAACAACTTCAGGGTGAGCCGCAGCAGGTTCTATTCGGGAATTGGCGTGCAGCGTGACATCGACATGCGGCACCTGGGATCACTCACCGTTGACCTACGGTGTCACGATCTGTTTAACTCCAACAAGACCGAGGCAACCATCTATGGCCCGCGCGAGTTGACAACTGCCAACCCCGCCCGCCGCACCTTCGCCCTGTACCTCACCTGGAAGTTCAACAGCGCGCGCAGCAAGTATCGTGGCACCGGCGCCGGCGAGAAGCAGAAGGCGAGAATGTAACGAAACATTATTAAAATTAATCAGACGATTATGAAAATGAAAGAGATAGTTATCGCGGTGATGCTTGTTCTCGTGATAAACCTGGGCTTAGACAGTTGTATCGCCACGCGCGATACAACCAAAATCAACAAAGTGGAGATGGGCATGAACAAAAGTGACATCCGGCACTTGTTGGGAAAACCCTTGTTCAAGAATGCCGACGAGACAGGAGAGCAGTGGGGCTACCGCAAGGTAGTCGGTGAGGTGATTGATGCCGAGGAGATGCTGTTTGTCGTCACCTTTGACAACGACGGCAAGGTGGTTGCCTATAACTCGGTCAAGGAATTCCCGCCGCATCGTCATCCTTGACGGCTTTTTTAGAGTGAATGAATTGACATGAACGATAAATCATTATAACTTTGTCGGTAGAATAATATAATTTAGAAACAATGGAACAGAAATTTTGTCAGAGCTGCGGAATGCCGCTCACCGCGGAGCTGCTCGGCACCAATGCCGACGGCAGTAAGAATGAGGATTATTGCATATATTGCTACAAGGACGGCAAGTTCGTGCAGGACTGCACGATGGACGAGATGATTGAACATTGTGCCCAGTTTGTCGACGAGGTCAACAAGGGCCTGCCGCAACCCCTCTCCAGGGAGGAATATATCGGACAAATGAAAATGTACTTCCCCCACCTGAGACGTTGGCGCAAGGAGATGACCATCAATGAGGCTGTCCCCGAAAATCCCGCCCTGATGGGCGTTAAAGAATTGATTGCCAAGATGGCCGACACATTGCCCGTTACCTTTATCTCGTCGGTAGATGAGGAGGGCTTCCCTTGCACCAAGGCCATGCTGTCGCCTCGTGTGCGTGAGGGCATCAAGACGTTCTATTTCACGACCAACACGTTCTCCCTGCGTGTGGCCCATTACAAGGCCAATCCCAAAGCATCCATCTACTTCTGCGATGCCAACGGCTTCAAGGGCATGATGTTGCGTGGCACGATGGAAGTGTTGACCGATGCGGCGAGCAAAGAGATGATTTGGCGGGAAGGCGACACCGAATACTACCCCGGTGGTGTTACTGACCCCAACTATTGCGTGTTGAAGTTCACGGCTACCGACGGGCGTTTCTACAGCGACTATTATCCTCGCAGTTTTGTAATCGGGTAAAGTCTGGCCAACTGAAAAGTTTTTTCGGGAAGTTGAGGCTTGATGTATTGGCCGTAAGGCCGGTTAAAAACAAGCGAATGCATTG
>CAMJXD010000081.1 GCA_946409635.1 uncultured Prevotellaceae bacterium | reverse complement strand
AGTCTTCTATCGAAATTTATGACTATTTTCGCACTTCAAACTGGAATTCGCGCTGTGTAACGATTCAGCAAATTCGCCTCACGCTAGGCTGCAACGCCTTGATAATGCATCGCCATGAAGGCTCATTAGGGGGCTTGCGCCTAGCGTGAGGTGCTGTGTCAGGAACTATGGCCGAGCAGATACCCTCGGTTGCTCAGCAAGGGCTAGGGCGCCTTGTCACTGCCGTGACAGATAGTTGCTCAGGGTCGTGATAATGCAATTTTTGCGTCCTTTTTTTTGCGAATTGCTTTCGCAGCGAGGACGTTAAGCCTCATCGGCGTCGTCGCCGTTGCCGAAGATGTGGCTGTAGATGAGCTGGGTGCCGCCCAGGTGGGACTGGATGTAGTTGCCGGCGGCTTGTCCGCACTTGATCCGCAGGGGCTCGTTCTCGAGCAGGGGGTCCATCGCGGCCGAGAAGGTGTCGGCGTCGTGGATGCTCATGGCGCCGTCCACGGCGATGAGGTCGCTGGCTTCCTGGAACTTGTGGTGCTTGGGACCGAACACGACGGGGATGCCATAGACGGCTGCCTCGTTGATGTTGTGGATGCCGGCGCCGAAGCCGCCGCCCACATAGGCGGCCTGCCCGTAACGGTAGAGCGACGACAACAGACCGAAGCTGTCGATGATCAGGCAGTCGATGCCCTTGATGTTCCTGGCCGTGGCCTCGCTGTAAAAACGTGCCGGCCTGGAGAGCTTGGACATGAGCACATGCAGGCGGTGACGGTCAAACTCGTGGGGCGCGATGATGAGCTTCATCTCGCGGTGACTGTTGAAGTAGGGGATGACGATGTCCTCGTCGGGGGGCCATGAGCTGCCCATGACCAGCGTGAAGCGGGCGTCCTCTACAAACTTGGCTATCAGCGGGAACTCGCGTGCAGCGGCCTTGACGTCGGCCACGCGGTCAAAGCGGGTGTCGCCGGCCACGACGACATTCTTGATGCCGATGCCCTCCAGCAGCTGGCGCGACTGCTCATTCTGGACAAACAGCGTGTCAAAGCACTTGAGCATCTTGCGGAACATGCCGCCCCAGGGCCTGAAGAAGATCTGCTTGGGCCTGAAGATGGCCGAGATGATATAGGTGGGGATGCCCCGGCGCTTGAGTGCCTGCAGGTAATTGCCCCAAAACTCATACTTGACAAAGATGGCCTTGGTGGGCTTGACGATGTCAAGAAAACGCTTCACGTTGCCTGGCAGGTCAAAGGGCAGATACACCACAGTGTCAACCATGCTATAGTTCTTGCGCACCTCGTAGCCCGACGGCGAGAAGAACGTGAGCAGGATGCGGGCCTCGGGGGTCTCTTGCTTGATGCGCTCGATGAGGGGGCGTCCCTGCTCAAACTCGCCCAGCGATGAGGCGTGTACCCAGATGTAGCCGCCCGACGGGTCGAGCTTGCGTTGCAGCGTGCGGAAACACCGGCGCTGCCCACGCAGCATCAGTTTGGCTTTGGGGTTACGCACGGCGGCTAGGCGCACGGCATTGCGATAGGCGGCTATGCCCAGGTTATAGATTGGATCCATTGTAGTATATTCTTTTGGCGTTAGATGTTAGTAGAGGGAGGGCAGGTGGCCGCTCTTGATGTGGGAGCGGTCGTGACGGCGTTTCCACAAGTCGCTGTCAATGTAGAACCGACAGGCAATCTGTTGCCAGAATCCTGTGGTGGCACTGTTGACGTGCAGTGACAATGAGCCCGTGAGGTCCACAATGCGGTTGCTCACAATGTGGAAGGTGAGGTCGGTGCGGCTGTAGGTCTTAGCGTTGTAGTAGGGGTCACCCAGGTTGAGCTGGCTGCCGAATTTGGAATACAGGGGCATGAGCCGTTCGCCGGCGTAGAAGGTCTCGTCGAGCTGCAGCCAGCGCCAGCGTGCCGTCATCGTGGCGATGAATCCGGCGGGGCGTTCCCACCTGTCAACGCCACGGTCGCGTTGCATGGCGATGATGGCTCCCGCCGACAACCGTAGCGAGTCGAGCACCGTGCGGTGCGAGAAGTCGAGCGACAGCATCGGGTTGATGTTGAGGTCGTCGTTGACGTGCTCGTCCTGAGCGTGGTGGCGCCTCATCGCCAGGTGGCTGTACTGCACGTGGCCGCCCAGCTTGAGCGGGCCGGCAATGCGCCAGTCGGTGTTGAGCATAATCGTGAAAGCCTCGCGCTGCCGTTCGGTCTGCATCTGTCGCCAGTCAACGGCGAGTTCGGTGTAGCCGGCGGGTTTGACAAACTGTGCCATGATGCCGCGAATGTTGGGCTGGCAGTAATTCAGAGAGTCGCTCCACAGGTAGCGCGGCATGCGCTCCACCATGAGCGTGCGGGGCAACATGCCGACCGCCACGCGCCATCCGTCATGGCCGCAGTAGCGGTAATACAGTGTGGGCAGCACCTTATAGCCGCTCAGGTCGTCGATCATGGGCTGGTACCACACGGCACCGCCCTTGATCACGTGCTCCCCGTCGTTGAGCGATAAACCCGCTTCGGCCGCTAGCCTCGTGAAAATGAACGTCTGGTCGGGTGTGGCACTGTCGTCTCCGCCCTCGCGGTTGTTGATCAGTGAACTGGCGTCAACGCTCCACACCACCTCTTGGGCGGCAAGCGGCGAAACGGAAAGTATCAGGGTCAATATGGCGATGAGCCAATTATGCATCGGCTGGCAGCTGTATCTTCTCGATGCCTGCATTCAGGCGCGCGAGTGTCTCGTCACGGCCCAGCAGACGGGTGATTTCAAACATGTGAGGACCGCGGCATGCGCCCACCACCGTCAGCCTGAAGGCGTTCATCACGTTACCCTTGTGGTAACCGCCCTTGTCAATCCAGTCCATCACCATGGCTTCACAGGCCTGGGCATCGTTCATGTCGGCCTGCTCGAGCAGGGCGGCGAGCTGGTGCATCAGCTCAGGCGTCTCGGGCTTCCAGCGTTTGCGTATGTCTTTCTCGCTATAGGACTCGGGACGGGCAAAGAAGAAGTCGGCCTGCTCCCACAGGTCGCCCACAAAGTTGGCGCGGCTCTTGACCAGTGCCACAACCTGGGCGATGTAGTCATCACTGTAGTCGGCAGGGTTGACACCGTGTTGCTCCAGCACGGGCTTGAACAGTCGGGCCAGCTCGGCATCGTCCATGTTCATCAGGTACTCGTGGTTGAACCACTTGCCCTTTTCAAAGTCAAACTTGGCACCCTTGCGCGAGCAGTGGTCGATCGAGAACTCCTTGATCAGGTCATCCATCGAGAACATCTCGCGGTCGTCGCCGGGGTTCCAGCCCAGCAGGGCCAGGAAGTTGACCACGGCCTGGGGCAGGTAGCCGGCCTCACGATATCCGCTGGAACGCTCTCCGCTCTTGGGGTCGGTCCAGTCGAGGGGGAACACGGGAAATCCCAGACGGTCGCCGTCGCGCTTGCTCAGTTTGCCCTTTCCGTCGGGCTTGAGCAGCAGCGGCAGGTGGACAAACGCTGGCATCGTGTCCTCCCATCCGAAGGCCTTGTAGAGCAGCACGTGCAGCGGAGCGCTGGGCAGCCACTCCTCGCCTCGAATGACGTGAGACACCTCCATCAGGTGGTCGTCCACAATGTTGGCCAGGTGATAGGTGGGCAGGTCGTCGGCGCTCTTGTAGAGTACCTTGTCGTCCAGGATCGATGAGTTGATGGTGACGTCGCCGCGCAGCAGGTCATGCACCACCACGTCCTGGTCAGGCTCGATACGGAATCTCACCACCCACTTGGCACCGCTGTCCATCAGCGCCTTGACCTCGTCGGCAGGCAGCGAGAGCGAGTTGCGCATCATGCCGCGAGTGCGGGCGTCATACTGGAAATTCTTGATCTCCTGGCGCTTGGCTTCCAGCTCCTCGGGGGTGTCAAAGGCATAGTAGGCCCGTCCGGCATCCACGAGCTGCTGCATGTACTTGCGGTACAGGTCGCGGCGCTCGCTTTGCTTGTATGGGCCGTAGTTGCCGCCCTCGCGCACGCCCTCGTCGATGCCGATGCCCAGCCACTGCAGGGCCTCGTTGATGTATTCCTCGGCGCCGGGCACAAAGCGGGTGCTGTCAGTGTCCTCGATGCGCAGGATCATGTCGCCGCCATGTTGGCGGGCAAACAGGTAGTTATACAGTGCCGTGCGCACGCCTCCAATGTGGAGCGGCCCCGTGGGTGAAGGCGCGAAGCGTACTCTTACTCTTCTTTCCATTTTTTAAGTCGGTTTAGTCGTTTCGTTATATATTTATAATGTGTTGTCAGTAATCGTGTTACAGCAGCAGGTCGCCTATCGCGCCCAGCGATGCGTAGTCGGTCTGGTCGATATGGCAGGGGGTGACGGTGACATAGTGGCGGCGCAGCCAGTACATGTCGGTGCGGTCGTCGTTCTCGTCGACCATTTTATAATCTCCGGTCATCCAGTAGTAGTCGCCGCCCATGGGGTGCTCGCGCTTCTCCCACTCGTTGACCCACTGGCCCAGGTCGCTGACGGTGACTTTGAGCCCACAGGCGGGTTGCCCGGTCAGCGGCGGGATGTTCACGTTCAGGCATACGCCCTGCGGCAGCCCCTTCTCCAGCACGCGGGCCAGCACTTGCTCCACGATGGGCTCACACGGGACGGTGTCGGCATCGCGGGTGAACACGCCGTAGGAAAACGCCACGGCAGGCACCCCGTGCATGATGCCCTCATAGACGCATGCCATCGTGCCGCTGTACAGCGAACTGATGCCCATGTTGTAGCCGTGGTTGATGCCGGCAAGCACCAGGTCGGGCTTGCGGTCGGGCATGAGCTGGCTGATGGCCAGTTTCACGCAGTCGGCAGGCGTCCCCTTGATCTCGTAGGCTGTGTAGCCCTCTCGCTTCTCCATGAGGTGGGCCCTCACGGGCGCATCGAGCGTGATGGCGCTCGACTTGCCGCTCTGGTGCTCGGCAGGCGCTGCGACAAACACGTCGCCATGGCGCATGGCCACGTTGATGAGCGACTTGATGCCATTGTAGTGGAAGCCATCATCGTTACTGATCAGAATAAGGGGGCGTCTGTTGTCCATATGCAATAAAATATATTTTTTAGCCTGCAAAGTTACAAAATATTTATTGAGTTTTCATAGAAAAGGAGTAACTTTGCCCTATCTATATTGAATCTGATCTAAACAAGTTTATTATGAGACTGATTATCGAACCTGATTACGAGAGCGTCTCCAAGTGGGCCGCCCGTTTTGTGGCTCAGCGCATCAATGATGCCAATCCCACTGCCGAGAAACCCTTCAAGCTGGGATGCCCCACCGGTAGCTCGCCACTGGGCATGTATCGCGAACTCATTGCCATGAACAAGGCCGGCAAGGTGTCGTTCCAGCATGTCATCACCTTCAACATGGACGAGTACTGCAACTTGCCCGAGGATCACCCCGAGAGTTACCACTCCTTCATGTGGAACAACTTCTTCTCCCACATCGACATCAAGCCCGAGAACGTGAACATCCTCAACGGCAATGCCGAGGACCTGGTCAAGGAGTGCGCCGACTATGAGGCTCGCATCCAGGCTGCCGGCGGCATCGACCTGTTTATGGGCGGCGTGGGCCCCGACGGCCACATCGCCTTCAACGAGCCCGGCTCGTCGCTCACTTCCCGCACGCGCCAGAAGACCCTCACCCAGGACACCATCATTGCCAACAGCCGCTTCTTTGACGGCGACCTGAACAAGGTGCCCAAGACGGCTCT
>CAMJXD010000080.1 GCA_946409635.1 uncultured Prevotellaceae bacterium | reverse complement strand
CCCCCTAGTTGAGAGAGGAGACGTCAGCAATGACCTCCCCTCTCATTTTTTTTGTGCCGTGCCTGCACCGTGGCAGAGCCACGGCCCACGGGACAGGACACGGCGCTTGTGCCTCCTGGCCTGGTCATAATTTCCAGGGCTCTGTTGATTGGTTAATAAACTCATGATGGGCGGTACCCAGTGCGGCACCGCCCATCATGAGTATTGGGGTTTGTCTTCTCCCTGTTACTTTACCTCCTGGCCCTGGAGGAATGTCCTCGCAATGATGGGCGTGGTGTAGGAGTATGGGATGAAGTCGATCGACGGAATCTCATCGGTAATGAAGAAGTTGGCCACTTTGCCACGGGCAATGCTGCCGTAGTCCTTGCTCAAGTCCATCGCGGCTGCCGTGTTGATGGTGGCAGCGTTGATAGCCTCGGCTGGCAACAGCCGCATCTTGATGCAGGCGAGCGACACGACAAACTTCATGTCACCACTGGGTGTGGAGCCGGGATTGTAGTCACTGGCTGTGGCTACGGGCAGGCCGGCCTCAATCATCTTGCGTGCAGGAGCGAAGGGCATGTTCAGGAAGAACGAGGTGCCGGGCAATCCCGTGGGGATGGTGTTGGTGCCCTTGAGCATCTCGATGTCCTCGTCAATCATGCTTTCGAGGTGGTCTACCGAAACGGCATTGTGCTTGACTCCGACCTCAACACCGCCCGACGGTGCCAGCTCCTGGACGTGAATCTTGGGCCTCATGCCCCACTTGGCGCCGGCCTCGAGGATGCGTGAGGTCTCGTCGGGCGTGAAGAAGCCCTCGTCACAGAAGACGTCGATGAAGTCGGCCAGCTGCTGCTTGCCCACCTCGGGAATCATCTCGCGGATGAGCATATCGACATACTCGCCCTGGCGACCAGTGTATTCGCGTCCCACGGCATGAGCACCCAGGAAGGTCGATACGACCTTGATAGGCGCAGTCTCGCTGATGCGGCGAATGACGCGCAGCATCTTCAACTCGTCCTCGGTGTTCAGGCCATATCCGCTCTTGATCTCGACGGCACCGGTGCCCTTGGCGATGATTTCGTGGACACGGCGCATAGCCTGCGTGTAGAGCTCGTCCTCGCTCAAGAGGTGCAGACGGTCGGCCGAATTGAGGATGCCGCCACCACGGCGGGCTATTTCGGCATAGGACAGGCCGCGGATCTTGTCGACAAACTCGCCCTCACGACTGCCGGCATACACGATGTGGGTGTGGCTGTCGCACCACGAGGGCAGCACGGTGCCCTCCAGAGCGTCGATAACGTCCCAGTCGTCCTCGGGCACAGGCATAGTGGCCATTTCGCCCCAGGAGTCAAAGCGGTCACCGTCAATGAGCAGCCAAGCGTCGCTGATGCAATTGAGCGTCGCCATCTCGCTGCCGCGCAGGCAATGCTTCCTTTCGGAATCAATGCCTGCCAGACAGCCGATGTTTTTAATCAATCTTTTCATTCTGCAGGAACTCTACCGAGCGGGCGATGTGAGGATACATGGGCTGGTCCTCGTTGATGAACGGTACAACCTTGCGATAGTCGGCGAAGACTTTCTCGAGCACGGGTGAAGACTTCAACGGACGGCGGAACTCCAGCGCTTGAGCGGCGTTGAAGAGCTCGATGGCCAGCACGCGCTCGGTGTTCTCACACACCTTGCACAGCTTCACGCCGGCGTTGGCACCCATGCTCACATGGTCTTCCTGACCCTGTGAGGTGGGGATGGTGTCGGCCGACGACGGCATGCACAGCGTCTTGCTCTGGCTGGCGATAGCGGCGGCGGTGTACTGCGGAATCATGAAACCGCTGTTCACGCCAGGCTGTGCCACGAGGAAGCTGGGCAGGTCACGGGTGCCCGACACGAGCTTGTAGGTGCGGCGCTCCGAGATGTTGCTCAGTTCGGCCATGGCAATGCACAGGAAGTCCATGGGCATGGCGATGGGCTCACCGTGGAAGTTGCCTGCCGAGATAATCAAGTCCTCATCGGGGCACACAGTGGGATTGTCGGTTGCCGAGTTGATCTCGGTGTCGATGACAGAGCCGACGTAGCGGATGGTGTCCTTGACCGAACCGTGAACCTGCGGGATGCAACGGAACGAGTAGGGATCCTGCACGTTGACCTTCTCCTGGCGGATGAGTTCACTGCCGTCGAGCAGCTCGCGCATGCGGGCAGCAGTCTCAATCTGTCCCTGATGGGGACGTACGGCGTGCACAGCATGGGTGAACGGCTCGATGCGTCCGTCGTAAGCCTCAAGCGAGATGGCTGCAATGACGTCGGCCCACTTGCTCAGGCGTTCGGCCTTGATAAGGGCCCAGACGGCGTGAGCGCTCATGTTCTGGGTGCCGTTGAGCAGTGCCAGACCTTCCTTGGAACCGAGCTTGACAGGCTCCCAGCCCATCTTCTTGCACAGATCGGCGCCACTCATGCGCTCGCCCTTGTACTCAACCTCTCCCAGGCCCACAATGGGCAGGCACAGGTGAGCCAGCGGTACGAGGTCGCCCGATGCACCCACTGAGCCCTGCTTGTAGACCACGGGATAGACATCGTTGTTGAACAGGTCGATGAGCCTCTCGACGGTGTCGAGCTTCACGCCCGAGTAACCGTAGGAGAGGGACTGCACCTTCAACAGGATCATGATCTTGACGATGTCGTTGGGCACGCGTTCGCCCACGCCGCAGGCGTGAGACATCATCAGGTTGATCTGCAACTGCGAGAGCTGGTCGTTGCTGATGGAAATCTTGCACAGTGAGCCGAAACCCGTGGTCACGCCATAGATGGGTTTCTCGCTTTGGGCAATTTTCTTGTCCAGGTATTCACGGCAGTGGGTGATGCGCTTGATGGCATCGTCACTGAGCTTGAGCGTATGATGGCCTTCGATGATCTCGGCGATCTTCTGGACCGTGAGATGCTCGGCACTGATTAGATGTGTCATTTCTGTTGTTGTATGGTTTAGTAAGATTGATTTCAAGTTGATTTAGAAGATGGTCACGGCGTTGTCGATGACATCGTCGTCAACCAGGTTGGGCATGGTGACCGTGAGCTCGGGCGTGCGCTCCATCTCGCGGCGGATGGCGTCCATCGAGCCCTTGTTGCGGGCCCAGCTGCGGCGTGCGATACCGTTGTTCACGTCCCAGAAGAGCATCTCGCGGATGTGACGGGCCGAATCCTCGCTGCCGTCGATGGCCATGCCGAAGCCACCGTTGATGACCTCGCCCCAGCCTACACCACCGCCGTTGTGGATGCTGACCCAAGTAGCACCGCGGAAGGAGTCGCCGATGACGTTCTGGACTGCCATGTCGGCACAGAACTGCGAGCCGTCATAGATGTTGCTGGTCTCGCGGAAGGGCGAGTCGGTACCCGACACGTCGTGGTGGTCGCGACCGAGCACGACGGGAGCACTGAGTTCACCGCGGCGGATGGCGTCGTTGAACGCCAGGGCAATCTTGGTACGGCCCTCGGCGTCGGCATACAGGATGCGGGCCTGTGAGCCCACCACCAGGTGGTTGCGGCCAGCTTCCTTGATCCAGTGGATGTTGTCGTCCATCTGGCCCTGGATATCCTCGGGAGCGTCCTTGCGGATTTCCTCAAGCACCTGTGCGGCCAGGCGGTCGGTGGTCTCCAGGTCCTTGGGGTCGCCACTGGTGCATACCCAGCGGAAGGGACCGAAGCCGTAGTCAAAGAACATCGGGCCCATGATATCCTGAACGTAGGACGGATAGCGGAACTTGCCGTCGGCGGTCATGATGTCGGCACCGGCACGGCTCGACTCGAGCAGGAAGGCGTTGCCATAGTCAAAGAAGTACATGCCCTTGTCGGCCAACTTGTTGATGGCAGCGCACTGGCGGCGCAGCGACTCGCGGACACACTCCTTGAATTTCTCAGGCTCCTCGGCCATCATCTGCTTGCTCTCCTCGAGGGTGAGGCCCACGGGATAGTAGCCACCGGCCCAGGGGTTGTGCAGCGACGTCTGGTCGCTACCCAGGTCAACGTGCATGTCCTCGGCAGCGAGGCGCTCCCACAGGTCAACGACGTTGCCCACATAGGCCATCGAGACGGTGCGCTTGTCGGCCACGGCCTTGCGGATGGCGGGAATGAGCTCGTCGAGGTTGTCATGCAGTTCATCGACCCAACCCTGGTCGTAGCGCTTCTGGGCTGCGAGGGGGTTGATCTCGGCGGTAACGCTGACTACGCCGGCGATGTTACCGGCCTTGGGCTGAGCACCCGACATGCCACCCAGACCAGCTGTCACAAACAGCATGCCATGGATGTCGCCACCCTTCTGGCCACGCTTGACGAGCTGCTTGCGGGCAGCGTTGAGCACCGTGATGGTGGTGCCATGCACGATACCCTGCGGGCCGATGTACATATAGGAACCAGCGGTCATCTGGCCATACTGGCTCACGCCCAGGGCATTGTCACGCTCCCAGTCGTCGGGCTTGCTGTAGTTGGGGATGACCATGCCGTTGGTAACGACCACGCGAGGGGCATTCTTGTGCGAGGGGAACAGGCCCAGAGGATGTCCCGAGTACATGACGAGCGTCTGCTCGTCGGTCATCTCGCTCAGGTACTTCATCACCAGGCGGTACTGTGCCCAGTTCTGGAAGATGGCGCCGTTGCCGCCATAGATGATGAGCTCGTGAGGATGCTGTGCCACGCGCGGGTCCAGGTTGTTTTGGATCATGAGCATGATGGCTGCAGCCTGGCGTGAGCGTGCAGGATACTCGTCGATGGGACGTGCATACATCTCATAGCGGGGACGATAGCGGTACATGTAGATGCGGCCATACTTCTTCAGCTCCTCGGCAAACTCCGGTGCCAGAGCGGCATGCAGGTGCTTGGGGAAGTAACGCAGGGCATTTCTCAAGGCGAGCTTCTTCTGCTCGGGAGTGAGGATGTCCTTGCGCTTGGGCGCATGGTTGATCTCGGTGTCATAGGGCTGCAGTTCAGGCAGCTGCTCGGGAATACCGCCACGGATGTCGGCAATGAATTCTTCTTTGGTCATATTTTTAGTTTTTAGTTCTTAGTCCTTAGTTTACTTGATTTTTTCTTCTACCATTGCGGTGATTTCGGCTTCCTCGGCGTTGGCCTTGGCAACGAGTTCGTTGGCCTCGGCGATGAGCTTCTCGGCCACGTCACGGTCGGTCAGGCTCGAGGCGTTGATCTTGACGTTCATGCCGGCTCCGATGACAGCGGCACGGGCTGCGAGAGCACCCACACCAGCATCGGTCACACTGTTGGGATTGCCTGTCTCGACCATGGCACGGCAGATTTCGAATGCCTTGAACGAAGCCTTCATCGTGCGCAGGGGCACCTGGGTGGCATAGAGTGTAGCGTCCTGGATGGCAGCTGTGCGGGCAGCCTTGTCCTCGTCGGTCTTCTTGGGCATACCGAAGGCTGCCATGATGCGGTTGAAGGCGTCAGTGTCCTCGTCGACGAGGTGGAGCAGCTCGACCTTGAGCGCCTGACCCTTGTCGGCCCACTGGCTGAACTCGTTCCAGCGGTCGTCCCAGCCGGGCTTGTGGCTAGAGAGGTTGGCCACCATGGTGCCGAGCGATGCTGCCAGGGCACCCATGTAGGCGCTGATGGAGCCGCCGCCAGGCGCGGGCGATTCGCGCGAGGTCTCGTCGGCAAATCCGGTCACGGTGAGATCCACCAGACGGTTCTTCTTCTTGTCGGCCTCGAGCATGAACTCGATGACCTTCTCGTTGGGGTCAAAGGGCTTCA
>CAMJXD010000079.1 GCA_946409635.1 uncultured Prevotellaceae bacterium | reverse complement strand
GCCGCATGGCCAAGGAGGCCAACAACCACTTCGGCATCAAGGCCTATCACTGGAAAGGTGAGGTGTACGGCAACAACGACACGCTGGGCAACAGCGTGGGTTACCGCAAGTATGGAGCGCCCGAGGACTCATTTCTGGACCATGCCAAGTTCCTGAAAGGTCCGCGCTACAGCGTGCTGTATGACCTCGACGTGACCGACTACCGCAGCTGGGCCCAGGGACTGAGGGACTGCGGGTATGCCGAGGATGCCAACTACCCAGCCAAACTCATCAACCTGATCGAACAATATGAGCTGTACGCCCTGAACGGCGGCAAGCGGCTGGACGGCACCGTCATTGCCGAGGAAGTGATCGAGGAGAGCGCCGAGACCACCGACAGCGGCCGCTGGCACCATCGCAAGCGCCGCAACCGCCAGCCTCAGGAGGTGAGTTCCACCACCGAGAGCGAAAAGCCGGCGACCTACGCTCCCGCCCGCCAGGGGCGCGTGATGTCGAGCGCCGACAACGATTAGTTCGGGACGAAAAAACTATTCACTGTTAACTATTCACTGTTAACTAAAAAAATACTACCTTTGTAGTCATCTAATCAACCTAAATATATTAATAACCTTTTTAATTAGTCATTTTATCATGTTTGGAAAATTTCAGGAACATCTCCAGAAGGAGCTCGCCGACATCCAGGCTGCCGGTTTGTACAAGAATGAACGTATCATCACCACGCCGCAGCGCGCCGACATCCGTGTGAAGCCCAACGACGAGGTGCTGAACTTCTGTGCCAACAACTATCTGGGTCTGAGCGACAACAGCCGCTTGATCAAGGCCGCTACCGAGACCATGTCTCACCATGGCTACGGCATGTCGTCGGTTCGCTTCATCTGCGGTACCAGCGATATCCACAAGGAACTTGAGGCTGCTATTGCCGACTATTTCCACACCGAGGACGCCATCCTGTACGGCTCATGCTTTGACGCCAACGGCGGTCTGTTTGAGGCCCTGCTGACCGACGAGGACGCCATCATCAGCGACTCGCTGAACCACGCGTCGATCATCGACGGCGTGCGCCTGTGCAAGGCCAAACGCTATCGCTATGCCAACGCCGACATGGGCGAGCTCGAGGAGTGCTTGAAGCAGGCTCAGGAGCAGCGCTTCCGCATCATCGCTACGGACGGTGTGTTCTCGATGGACGGCAACGTGGCTCCCATGGACAAGATCTGTGAGCTGGCTGAGAAGTATGACGCCATGGTGATGGTCGATGAGTCGCACTCGGCAGGTGTCGTTGGTCCGACCGGCCACGGCGTAGCCGAGCAGTTCAACCTGTATGGCCGCATCGACGTGTTCACCGGCACGCTGGGCAAGGCATTTGGCGGTGCCATGGGCGGTTTCACCACCGGCCGCAAGGAGATCATCGACATGCTGCGTCAGCGCTCACGTCCCTACCTGTTCAGCAACAGCATCGCTCCCGGCATCGTGGGTGCCAGCATCGAGATGTTCAAGATGCTCAAGGAGAGCAACGCCCTGCACGACAAGTTGGTCGACAACGTGAACTACTTCCGCGACAAGATGATCGCTGCCGGCTTTGACATCAAGCCCACCCAGAGCGCTATCTGCGCCGTGATGCTCTACGACGCCAAGCTGTCGCAGGACTTCGCTGCCGAGCTGCAGAAGGAAGGCATCTACGTTACCGGTTTCTACTATCCCGTTGTTCCCAAGGGCCAGGCCCGCATCCGCGTGCAGGTATCGGCCGGTCACGAGCGTGAGCACCTCGACAAGTGCATCAACGCCTTCATCAAGATCGGCAAGCAGATGGGAATCATTAAGTGAGTTAGGAGTTAATAGTTGGCATCCGCCAGCTAAGGACTAAGGACTAACAATCATTCTTACACCCGGAAAAAACCTCTTGACGGTCGCAGGTGCATTCACCCGCGACCGTCACTTTTCATTTTTCTCCCGCTGCAATTACAGGCGGTTGCGCTCGTCTTGGCCGGCGTGGCTACCCTTGTAGCGGCTGCGGGTCGCGTTGAATTTCCATGAAAGGTCAAAGCCGATGCGGCGCTTGTCTTGATACTCGTGATACTGGGTGCGGATGTTGATGCCGCCATAGGCAACTCGCTCCATGTAATTAGTTTTGAAAATATCATTAGCAAGGATAGCAACACTCAAACTCTTGTCTTTAAGGAACTGCTTGCCCAGACGCAAATTCAGATAGCCATTGGCCTCGGTCTGGCAAGGGCCTGATTCATTGTAAGGAGTGAAACCTCCTTTTATGTTCAACAGCCATGAGTGTGGTAACGAGAAGGTGTTGTCAAGCGTTATAACGGCAATAAGCCCATTCCACTTGTGAGTAATACCCAATGGATAAACATCATCGTTGCAGAAATAGAGGTCTGCCGAATAGTTCATCTGCCAAATACCCACTTTAGGCGTGAAATTTAATGTAATGCCGTAATACTCCTGTTTGGGCGTATTGCGGTAGTCCATGATGACTACACCGGGATGATTTACGTCATCATAGGCAGTCTGGAAAGAGCGTATCGTGTTCTTGAGGTATTGATAGTATGCTTCTACATTTATCCACTTCCATGAGGAAGACCACGAGAAATTGTGATGGGTCTGCGGTTGCAAGAGTGGATTACCTGTATCGTACTCGTACTTACTGCGATAATTGACCGAGGAAGACAATAGGCTATACTGTGGATTGTATCGCGAACAATTATAAGACAATCGGTGCTGCCAATTCCCTGAGTTATAAGCCAACGATACACGCGGGATCAGTACTGAATAGTCAGGACTCATCTCATCATTGCGTTGACCGTCGATGTCATAAGTATTATGCTCATTTTGCCATCTCAGGCCTGTGTTCATTGAGAACTTGCCCAGTTGCAGCGAGTAGTTGACAAAAAGCGACCATATTGATGTTTCTTGTTTCACATGACTATCGGCTGAGAAGCCACTTTGGATGAAATCGTGAGTGCGATGGACCGAGGAGGCTTCTTCGCCAAAGGTCAATTCGCCCTTAGGTACAGGGGCCGTGATGACCAGTTTCTCGGCCAAAAGTCGATTATCGGAGTTGGTTTGACTACTGACTGTGGTCGAGCCTTCGGTGCCGCCTTCCATCTCTTTAAGAGACGCTGACTGATAGAAATCTGCACTGAAGTCGATGTTCCACTTGCCGACATTGCCAGCGTAGTAGGCATTCAGCGTGTGACTCATGCGAGGTTTATCGACTGTATTTGTCTTGCTGTGACCACCGTCAACAAGCACCTCGTCTCGCCACGTCTGCTCGTCCATCTCGCGACGGGTGAGACTGTTGCCGATGTAATTAAAGGCCGTGTAAGTCAAGCCCACCGAATGGTTATCGTTGATTTCCCAGTTCCAGCCCAGGTCGGCAAAGTAGTACTTGACCTTGAAAAGCCACGAGGCTTCTTTCTGGTAATCCCATGTGGAGGATGCCTGCAATTGGTCCTGGGACGTAGCATTAATGACCAAGTTGTTATCGGTCAGAAACCCTCGAGCGAAGAAGTCCATGCCGCCAGGAGTGCGATAGTTCAGGGCTGCATTGACACTGGCATAGTATTCTTTGCCTTGGCGGTAGGCTGCGGAGAAATTGCCGCTCCAGCCCTCGCCCGCCTTGCGCACGGTCTTCAAGCGGATGACAGAGGTCACATCGGCGCCGTATTCGGGGCCGGGATTGGTGATGATTTCTGCCGAGAGGATTTCGTCAGCGCGGTAGCGGTCGAGGTCGGCCTTGTTACGCACCTTCTTGTTATTGATGTAGATTTCGGGCGTGCCATGACCGGCAATCTTGCCGTCACTCATCATCAAGGGAAGATGAGTCAACATCTCGGTGACCGAGCCGAATTGTTCCAATACGGTGCCCTGCACATTAGCCAGCAGACCACGATCGGTGGGGCGGACAAGTTGCTTGGCGCCCTTGACGGTGACACCATCGAGGGCGTATTGATCGGGCTGCATTTTGATGGTGCCCAGGTGGGCGGTTTTGCAGTGGCGATAGACGGGGCGGTAGCCCACGTAGGTGATGCGGGCGAGGACGCCGCTCTGGTCACATGGGATGACGAACAGACCGCTCTCGTTGGTCACGCCGCCCGTGATCACGGTCGAGTCGCGCGGTGAGAGCAGGGCCACGTTGGCGTATGGCAACGGTTGGCCCGTCTCATCGAGGACGGTGCCCTTGTAGCGCGTTGCTTCACGCAGGGGGCACTCCACAGCGATGTCCTTACCCTGAACGGTCATCTTGATGGGATAGAAACCGATCAACTGCTGGATGGCATCGGGCACCGACTTGTTCTTGACCGTGGTCGTCACCCTGAAGTCCTCCAAGTCGTTATACAGGAAACTGATGTTATATTCCCCACCCCGCTCATTGAGCCACTTGAGCGCCTCGCTCATCGACACGTCATGGAACGACCGCGACACCCGCTGCGCATGCAACGGGGTAGACACGACGAGCATAAGGAACAGATATAATATTATCTTTTTCATTCTATTTTTATTGATAATATGTTTGTTGATACCAAAATAGTTTGTAATTTTGCAACAAGGAATAATTTTTAAGAGATATGGCCGAAGGAATAAACATACCCAATGGAGCATTTTCTCCATTCCAGATGCAAATGCTGGAACTTGTTTCACATGTGCAGTCACAGGAGGAGATGGACGACATTCGTCGTATGCTGGCTGAATATTTTGCTAAACGTGCCGAAGACGAAATCGACCGCCTGTGGGACGAAGGCATTCTCAATGATGAGGTCATTGAAGAGTGGAAACACGAACACATGCGCACACCATATCGCCAATAATGAATGTTGTCCTTGACACGAACTGCTTGCTGATGTCGCTCTCGCGCCGCAGTCAATACTATCCCATCTGGCGTAGTCTTGTCCGTGGTGAATATGTGTTGTGCTACTCCAATGAGATTCTCACTGAGTACGAGGAAATCTTGACCCAGAAAATGGGTCCAAGAATTGCAAGCAACATTGTTTCGGCTATTCTCAACCTGCCCAACACATTGCAAGTCCAGGTTTATTTTCACTTGAAGCTGATCCATCAAGATCCAGACGATGATAAATTTGTGGATTGCGCCTTCAAGTCCAATGCTCATTTCATTGTCACTCAGGATCATCACTACAATATTCTGCGGGACATCGATTTTCCAAAAATCAATGTAATCGACATTGATAGTTTTATTAAAGAATTGAGCAAATAAGCCATCTATCGCAGCACCCATCTTCCACCCTCTCGCTGTCGCTGGTGAGAGGGTGGATTGCATTGGGCGATATGTAGAAGCTATTTCCTGCATATCATTGATTACAGGCGGGATTTCTCGTCGTTGCCGGCGCCAGTGCCCTTGTACTTGCTACGGGTGACGTTGAATTTATAGGTCACGGTCATGCCGATGGTGCGGTCAAAGTTGTAGCAATCCTTGGTGAAATTGGTGCCGATGCCGTAGGTGGTCCAGCGTTCCTGGCTGGTCTTGAAGATGTCGTCGGCATAGAGGTTGACCAGCAGCGCCTTATTGAAGAAGGATTTGTTGATGCGGGCTCCGACGGTCCAATAGTGCTTGACGCTCTGGAACTCGTCATCGGCATCACTTGCGAAGCGCACACCCAGCACAGCTGTCCAGGAATGAGGAAGAACAAAGGTGTTCCTCAGTTCAAACCGCCACAACGGCCTGTGATGGGTCAATCGTGAACCGTATTGCTCTGCATCAAAGAAGACCTTGTTGAAACTCAGCGTTACCGTGGGCCGATAGACACCGAAGCGCGGTGCAGCCACCAGCGAGGCAAACAAGCGCTGAGCATCACCATAGTTGTGGGTACACAGCAGGGCATAACGCTTGTCCTGCTCCAACACGGGTACCCAGCACATGGTGCTCTGGCTGTAAGTGTAGCGCACCTGCAGGCTCAGCCACGAGTAAATGGCCGACAACTCCAAACGGTGGTTCAGCTGCGGGCGCAACAACGGATTGCCACCCTCGTAGGTGTAACGGTTATCATACTGGATGAAATTGCGCAGCTGGAAATAGCTGGGGCGGTTGATGCGGCGGCTATAATTCAGTTGCCAATTCCATTTGTCCTTCTTCCAGGCGACTGAGGCATTGGGAAACCAGTCATTATAGGTGCGACTGGGTTCTTCTTCACGGATGCCTGACGAATAGTAGTCGGAGTTGATGTGCT
>CAMJXD010000078.1 GCA_946409635.1 uncultured Prevotellaceae bacterium | reverse complement strand
AGTGGGAGAATATGACGTGGGGCCACTCGACCTCAACCGACCTCATCCACTGGACTCACCAGCCCACCGCCATCGAGCCCGATGCCTTGGGAACCATTTTCTCGGGATCATGTGTGACCAATGGGAATGACGTGGTGGCCATCTACACTTCGGCTGGACAGAACCAGACGCAGTCAATCGCCATCTCGCATGACAACGGCATGACCTTCGACAAGTATGAGGGCAACCCCGTCTTGACGAGCGATGTGCCTGATTTCCGCGACCCTAACCCATTCTGGAACAGCGATATCAATGCCTGGAACATGATTCTGGCGGCTGGCCAGGAGATGCGCATCTACTCGTCGCGTGACCTCAAGGAGTGGAAGTATGAGAGTTCATTCGGTAAGGAATATGGCAACCACGGTGGTGTGTGGGAGTGCCCCGACCTGATGAAGATCGATGGCAAGTGGGTGCTCATCTGTAACATCAATCCTGGTGGACCCTTCGGCGGTTCGGCTACGCAGTATTTTGTGGGCGATTTCGACGGTCACAAGTTCACCTGTGAGTCGATGCCCAAGGTGACCAAGTGGCTGGACTACGGTAAGGATCACTATGCCACGGTGTCGTTCTACAACGCGCCCCGGGGCCGCCACGTGGTCATTGCGTGGATGTCCAACTGGCAGTATGCCAACCAGGTGCCAACCCGCCAATTCCGCAGTGCCAACTCGATTCCCCGCGATCTGGGCCTGTTCACCGATGGCGAGGAAACCTACGTCAGCGTGAAGCCTTCGCCCGAAATGATGGCCATGCGCGGTGCCAAGGTGAAAAAGCCGACCGAGACCTGCGAAATCGTCGTGGATGTGAAAAACTCGATGGAGTTGACCCTGTCCAATGCCAATGGCGAGCAGGTGGTGATGAAATATGATGCCCAGGGGCAGACCTTTGCCATGGACCGCACGGCCAGCGGTGATGCCTCCTTCAGCGAGGCGTTCCCTGCTGTGACCGTCGCTCCCACCCATGGCACGCTCAAGCAGCTGCGCATCTTCATCGACCGTTGCAGCATCGAGGCCTTTGATGCCGATGGCAAGGTGGCGATGACCAACCTCGTATTCCCCACCGCACCCTATACCAACCTCAAGGTCAAGGGCGGCAAGGCTACTGTTTACCAGTTAAAACTTTAAATAGTTAATAGTTAACAGTTAATAGTTTAAAGACTGAAAACTGACAACTGAAAACTAAAAACTAAAACAATAATGGCTAAAACAAACAAAATCGCGATCATCTCGGTCATGCTGTGCTTCTTCTGCATGGGATTTGTTGACCTGGTGGGTATCGCCTCCAACTATGTGAAAGAAGACCTCCAGCTCTCGGACTCGGTGGCCAACATCTTCCCCTCGCTGGTGTTCTTCTGGTTCCTCATCTTCAGCGTTCCCACGGGCATGCTGATGAACAAAATCGGCCGCAAGAAGACCGTTTTGGTCTCGCTCGTGGTGACCATTCTCTCGCTCATGATTCCATTGTTTGGCAACAGCTTTGCTATGATGCTCATCGCCTTCTCGCTGCTGGGCATCGGCAATGCACTGATGCAGACCTCGCTCAACCCGCTGGTATCGACCGTGATGGGTGGTGGCAACCTGGCATCGACACTTACCTTCGGCCAGTTCATCAAGGCCATTGCCTCGTTCATCGCGCCTTATCTGGCCATGTGGGGAGCCACTGCTGTGATTCCCAGTCTGGGACTTGACTGGCGCGTGCTGTTCGCCATCTTCTTTGTGGTAGGTGTTTTCTCGGCTGTCTTGTTAGGAGTAACCCCCATCCATGAGGAGAAAATCGAGGGCAAGCCCTCGACCTTTGTGGAGTGCTTCAAGCTCCTCGGTGAGCCCATCGTGCTGCTCTCGTTCCTGGGCATCATGTGCCATGTGGGTATCGATGTGGGCACCAACACTACCGCCCCCAAGATCCTGATGGAGCGCCTGGGCATGACGCTGAACGATGCCGCCTTTGCCACCTCGCTCTACTTCATCTTCCGCACCATCGGCTGCTTGACGGGTTCGTTCTTCCTGCGCGTGCTCAAGATGAGAACGTTCTTCATCATCAGTGTCATCATGATGGCCCTGTCGATGTGCGGCATGTTCTTCGGCCACGAGAAGTGGATCCTGTACACCGCTATTGCTCTCGTGGGCTATGGTAACAGTAACATCTTCTCGATGTGTTTTGCCACAGCTCTCGAGTCAATGCCCAAGAAGCAGAACGAGGTATCCGGCCTGATGATCATGGGCCTGTTTGGCGGTACCATTTTCCCGCTGCTCATGGGCTTTGCCAGCGACGCTGTTGGTCAGGCAGGTGCCGTGGCTGTGATGGCCGTCGGCGTTATCTACCTGTTCACCTACATCAAGCAACTGAAAACTGAAACTAAAAACTAAGGACTAATATGGACAAACGTTATGTAGTGGGCTTGGGCGAGGCCCTGTGGGATGTTCTCCCCGAAGGTAAGAAACTGGGTGGCGCTCCCGCCAACTTTGCCTATCATGCCGGGCAGTTCCTGGGCACTGACAACGCCATCGCCATCAGCGCCCTGGGCGAGGATAAACTTGCCGAGGAGACCGTCGAGGCACTCAATGAGCATGGACTCAATTATCTCATGCCGCGTGTACCCTACCCCACCGGCACCGTGCAGGTGACCCTTAACGAGGAGGGAATCCCCACCTATGACATCAAGGAGAACGTGGCATGGGACAACATCCCCTTCACACCCGAGATCGAGGACATCGCAGCCAACTGCCGCGCCGTGTGCTACGGCTCGCTGGCTCAGCGCAACGTCGTCTCGCGAGAGAACATCCAGCGCTTCCTCGACGCCACGCCCAACGACTGCATGAAGATCTTTGACATCAACCTGCGCCAGCAGTTCTACAACAAGGAGATTATCCAGCAGTCGATGCGCCGTTGCAACATCCTCAAGATCAATGACGAGGAACTGGTGACCATCGGACGCATGTTCGGCTATCCCGGCCTCGACATCGAGAACAAGTGCTGGCTCATTCTGGGCAAATATGACCTCGACATGCTCGTGCTCACCTGCGGCACCAACGGCTCTTACGTCTTCACCCGCGGCCAGATGTCCTTCCAGGAGACCCCCAAGGTCGAAGTGGCCGACACCGTCGGCGCCGGTGACTCGTTCACGGGTGCCTTCTGCGCCGCCATCCTGGCCGGCAAGCCTGTCACCGAGGCCCACGAGCTGGCCGTCAAGGTCAGCGCCTACGTCTGCACCCAGAACGGTGCCATGCCCACCTTGCCCGACGATCTCCTCGCCGCCGCTCGGTAAAGGCACAGAACCGATGTAACGTCATGGCAGCCCCGCTGGACTGCCTGACGCTGATACCCATACAATCGAGTAGGCCGGGAAACTCTCGTTTCCCGGCCTACTCGATTTGATACATTTGGGGCCAGTGACAATGGCCGCTGCATGGCAGGCGCGCCCCACCCTACATGGCCCAGAGCAGCAGGCCGGCGCCGATGATGACACCAGTGACCAGCAGGTCGATCAAGCAGTAGCCCATGATATCCTTGGCGTCAAGGCGGGCTATAGCCAGGGCCGGAAGCGCCCAGAAGGGTTGTATGAGATTGGTCCATGCGTCGCCCCATGAAATGGCCATGCCCGTCAAGCCGGGGTCCACGCCCAGGCTGGCTCCGGCGGTGAACATCACCGGGGCCTGCACGGCCCAGTGACCGCCGCCACTTGGCACAAACATGTTGAGCACTGCGGCACACAGGAAGGTGAGCAACGGATAGGTGACGGGACTGCTGATGCGGATGCATGCTTCGGCCATGACGCCGCCCAGGCTGATGCCGCTGGCACCGATGCCCGTGATGATGCCCATGATGCCGGCATAGAAGGGAAACTGCAAGATGATGCCGGCAGCGCCGGTGGTCGCTTTCCCGAAGGCTCGCACGTAGTCGACCGGCGTGGAGTGCAACATCAGTCCCAACGCCAGGAATATCATGATGACACCACCCAGGTCCAGACCGGCACCGCGCACGGCGAGATGAATCACGAGATAGGCCACGAGCATCAGCGCCACGATCCACGAGAGCAGTTTGCTCTGCTCGAGCCGTTGGGCCGGAGACGGAGCCGACTGGGTGGCGCCCGGCGTGACCGGATCATCGTCGGCCAGCAACGCCGAGTCGATGGTGAGGACGCCTTGCTTGGGATGCATCAGGGTGTTGGCCACGGTGATGCCGATGATTGCAAACAGCACCATCACCAGGTTGTGCCAGTCGAGGATGGTCTGAGCCAGCGGCACGGGGTCGGTCAGCGCCCCGTCGGTAGCCATCGCGAGTGCCTCGCCGGGCGTGGCCATCGTCAGGGGGATGGAGCCCGAGATGCCGGCATGCCACACGACAAAGCCGCTGTAGGCCGAGGCGATAAGCAGCCGATAGTCGACGTCACTGCGCTGGCGGGCTATGGCCTTGGCAAACACCACGCCCACGATGAGGCCAAAGCCCCAGTTGAGCCAGCACGACAGGGCCGACACGACGGTCACCAGGGCTATGGCAGCAGGGGCACTCTGGGGCAGACGCGCCATGGCGCCGATGGCTCGCTTGACAATCGGCGCTGCGGCCAGGGTCGACCCACACACCAGCACCAGAGCCATCTGCATGGCAAACGCCAACAGATTCCACACACCGCCACCCCAGTGCTCAACCACCTCGAGTGGGGTCTGGTGACACAGTGGCATCGCAACCAGAGCGGCAACCAGGGTGAGCAGTATGGCGAATATAAATGGTTCGGGCAACCAACGTTGCACTAATCGCACACAGAATTTAATCATCGGTCTTCTTTTTACTTTTTTGCCGCAAAAGTAACACTTATTTCTCAAACCATATCCAGCCAGACTATGGTTTTCACTTAAAATTCAAGTTTCTAAAGCGGTTTGGCCACTTTAAAAACTTGAATTTTAGACCTATAGGTCTAGAAAAAGGTAACGATATAGCAATTGACCCTGCGTTGAAACGTTTTTACGTCAAACCGTGCTAACGCACGGGAAATTAAAAGAAAATTAAATTTTAAAATTAATTTCCCGCCCGACAGGGCGGTTAATACCACCAATGGGCCAACATCTATATCATTGCATAGAAAAATCCCTCACACCCGCGATGAGCATGAGGGAAAAACTTAGGTTTTGATGCACTCTTAATTCCAAGCGATGATATAGATGTTGGCCTGAACCCAGCTGGGCTAATGCTAATTACGTGATTTATTATAAAATATTATTCGTGAAACACGTTTTTCTTAGCGAAATTAGCATTAAAAACTATTCAGGGCCAACTGCTATATCGTTCCCTAATTCCACGCTTCGTTGAGCAGGTAGTTGATCAGGGCTGTCACATCGCTGATGTTGACGTAGCCGTCCTGGGTGCAGTCGGCACCGCTCATGTTGACGCCACTGGCGTCCTGCGACATCAGGTAGTTGATCAGCACCGTCACGTCGCTGATGTTCACACTGTCGTCACCATTCACATCGCCACGCGTCGAGGCCGTCATATCTACCCAGGCGCTGCCGTTGTACTTCTTGGGCAGCCAATACTTGTTGCGGGCAGTCGTGATCTGGGCTTCAGTCATCGAGTTGTTCTCGCCATCATTAAAGATAGCACGCAACTCGCCCTTATTGCTTGACGAGCGTGTGGGCAGGCTGTTGACCAGGGTGGTCATGCCCGTGCCGCTGATCTTGTTCTGGTAGCAATAAAGAGCATTCAATGCAGTGCAACCCT
Source organism: uncultured Prevotellaceae bacterium (assembly GCA_946409635.1). Taxonomy (GTDB): domain Bacteria; phylum Bacteroidota; class Bacteroidia; order Bacteroidales; family Muribaculaceae; genus Sodaliphilus. The sequence continues at coordinate 605 of CAMJXD010000078.1, read as the reverse complement.
CCACACTGAGCGAGGTCAGTTGATTGCCATAGCAACTCATCAAAGTCATTGCTGAGCAAGAGGTTACATCTAATGAAGTCAAGGCGTTATTAAAGCACTTGAGTGTGGTCAGCGTCGTATTACCACTGACCCTCAGATTTGTCAGTTGGCTCTTGTTGGTTACTTCAAGCGTGGTCAACTTGTTGTTGCGGGCCAGCAGTGTAGCGATGTTGGTCATGTTGTTCACGCCAGGCAGGCTGGTGATGGCGCAGTCCTCGCAGTCCAGATGGGTGATGGCCCTGCAATCGGCCAAGCCCGTGATACTGGCCAGGTTAGCATTACTAAAGCAATAGAGAGCACTCAATGCAGTGCAACCTGTCACGTCAAGCGTGGTCAAGTCATTTGAATTACAATGAAGGACGGTCAGTGTCGTATTACCTCTGACGTTCAAGTTTGTCAGATTGCTCTTGTAGGTTACTGAGAGCGCGTTCAACTTGTTGTTGCGGGCCAGCAGTGTCGTGATGTTGGACATGTTGTTCACGCCAGGCAGGCTGGTGATGGAGCAGTCCTTGCAGTCCAGATGGGTGATGGCCCTGCAATCGGCCAAGCCCGTGATGGTCGCCAGG
>CAMJXD010000077.1 GCA_946409635.1 uncultured Prevotellaceae bacterium | reverse complement strand
CCAGCGGCCTGATACACGCCCTGCGCGTGCTCGACGGCGTGAAGGGCATCGGCAAAGTGGAGTTTGAGAAGAAGGACATCGTGCGCCACCAGCTCGTGCAGCGCATTGTCGAGGCCTACGAGCGCTTCCAGGAGGAGAACAAGATCTACGGCACCGAGCGCCGCGAGGGCCGTGACGACTACCAGCAACCCGTCCAGCAGCCATGACCCCAGGCGGCAACACACCACGCGGCTCCAGCGTCGAGCAGGTCACGCCCTACTCCGACCAATCGACGGGCAAGACCGAGCAGGTCAGGCAGATGTTTGACAGCATCGCCCCGGCCTATGACTTCATGAACCGCGCCATGACCCTGGGCATCGACATCTGGTGGCGACGGCTGGCCGTCAAGCGGCTGGGGCGTTACAATCCCCGGCACATCCTTGACGTGGCCACAGGCACCGGCGACTTCGCCATACAGCTGCAACGCTCCCTGAATCCCCGGCACATCACAGGCATCGACCTGTCACAGGGGATGCTCGACGAGGCACGGCGCAAGGTCGAGGCGCGAGGCCTGAGCCAGGTCATCACCTTCAGGCAAGACGACTGCATGGCCCTGCACATGGATGACGCCTCGGTCGACGCGGTTACGGTGGCCTTCGGCGTTCGCAATTTTGAGCACCTGCTGCAGGGCTATCGCGAGATGGCACGCGTGCTACGTCCGGGCGGCATGCTGTGCGTGCTGGAGCTGTCCACGCCCACCCATCCGTTGATACGCCGATTCTATGACCTGTACACACTGCACATCATCCCCTGGCTGGGATCGCTCAAGAGTGGCGACAAGAGCGCCTATCGCTACCTGCCACAAAGCATCGCCGCCGTTCCCCAGGGCGACGACATGCTGCAACTGATGCGTGAGGCAGGCCTGCACGAAACCCGCTTCAAGCGTCTCACCCTGGGCGTGTGCACCATCTACACAGCCATCAAGTAAATTCCACTGAAGCGTCACACGTCGGCGTTGTGCAGCACCGACACGACAGTCTGCCACAGGACGGTGAGCGTGACGATGCCTATCATCACGTGGTAGAGGACGTCGCGCACGGTGATGACTCCCGGATCCTGTCCGCGCCACAGCGCCAGCCAGCACACGATGCACACCACCAACGCGACGGCATAAATCACCGTCGTAGCCCACGAGCCGCGCGGTTGCTTCTCGGGCAGCTTGTTGAGCACACGGCGGGTGAACCACTCGTTCTCCCCCGGGTCGTGAGCGCCCTGCTTGAGCATCCGGGCCAGTTGCTTGTCTTCTTCTTGGTTGGCATTCATATCTAGATAACGGTTGTTTGGTCGATAAATTGTTTCATCTTGCCCTTAGCCCGGTAAAGCAGCGATTTCACCGTGCCCTCGGGCTGCTGCATGATTTTAGCCACCTGCTTGAGCGGCTGGTCCTCGATGTAGAACAGGGTGACGGCGGCGCGCTCGTTCTCACCCAGACGGCTCAACGCTTCCTGCACGGTCATCGTGGCATCGAGGGCGTCGCCGGCGGCCGTGCTCGCCTCTCCCATGGCCGCGATGTCCTCGACGTGCTCCTCGTGGTGGCGGCGTGTGTGGTTGTAGAACTCGTTGTAGGCAATGCGGTACAGCCAGGTGCCGAAAGACGAAAGCCCCTTGAAACTGCGAATGCCCACATAGGCTTTGATGAACGTGTCCTGCGCAAGGTCGTCGGTCAGCATCTCGTCGCCCGTGGTCAGGTTCAGCAGGAACCGGCGCACGCGCGGCTGATAGGCCTCGACGAGCCTGCCGAATGCGTCCCGGTTGTCGGCCAGGGCGCATTGCGACAGCAGTCTTATTTCATCAAGTTTGGACAGCATTTCTTGTTACAGTGGCTGAAGGATCAATATGGCTGATAAGTGTTGTTGTCCTCGTCCCTGTAGTCCTCGTCGGCGGGCGGTGGCACCGGAGCGCCCTCACCCATGGCTGCACGGCGGGGTTCGGCGGCACGCTGCTGGGCACGCTGCCATGCCTGCTGCAGGGCCTGCTGCTCCTTGTACAGGATGAATCCCTTGCTCACGCCCACGACAATCAGGGCCAGGCCGACGGGCCAGAACGGATCTTCTCCACCATTGCCTATCGCGATACTGAACAGCACCATCAGCACGCCCCACCCTACCCACTTGATGGCTGGCATCAGGGCACGCCAGTTGACCATGTTGCCGATTACCACGGGACTAGCGGCCCGTTGTCCCTCCAGGGGCTTGCCGACTGGCACAGAGTCGTGCTGGGGCGGCACTGCACCGGCCACCGGCGGCGCCTGGACCACGGGCTGCTGCACATAGATGGCACTGCGCTTCACGTCGCCCAGCGACAGCTCGTCGAGCGGATAGTTGTTTTCTATCGCCCGCTCAATGACACGGTACTTATTGCGACGGTTCAGGTAACGGAAGAACAGCACCAGGCCTACCAGTCCCAGCAAACAGAAAGAGCCGCTGATGGCCATTTGCTTGACGACACTGGCCCACTGGTTGCTGATTTCCTTGATATCCTCAGGGGCAAGTTCGCCCCTGCTGTCACCGATCTCCACGGTGGTGCCGCTGCCCGTCGTCAGGGTGTCGTCAAGGGCCCTGTTGATGCGGTCGCGCACCTTCTGCATTTCGGGCAGGCCGCTCACGGTCACCTGCTCGTCACCGTCGTTGATGACAAGCGTGTCGCCCTTGAACTCAACATTGGTCTTGCTCTTGTTGGGCGTGGACTCGATGGTGGGTGCTGCTGTGGCAGCGAGTGCCATCATCGACATCATTGCCAGTGTCAAAATCGTCTTTCTCATTGTTTTATCGTTTTTAATGGATAACTGTTGTTAATTGAATTGGGTTGCGACCAAGCTTGCAGGCCGCTTTCATGCATTAGACGCACCACGGCATCAAAAAAGTTGCACAAAGATGAAAAAAATTATCGAATTTATCGCTAACTTTGTGGCTGTTAACCAAAAAATGTTTTCCAACCTCTTTAAAAAAGCCTGACTATGATGACAAGACGTATAACCCTGTTGTTGCTCGCGGCCCTCGCCCTGAGCACGGCCCTCACAGCCCGGGCCGACGAAGCCACCAAGCGCGAGATGCGCGCCGCATGGGTAGCTACCGTGTACTGCATCGACTGGCCATCGACAATGAACAACGCCTCGGCCCAGAAGGCCGAGCTCAACGCCTATCTGGACAACCTGCAGGCCCAGAACTTCAACGCCATCTTCCTGCAGGTGCGCACGATGTGTGACGCCTTCTACAAGTCGAGCTACGAGCCCTGGTCGAGCTACCTGACGGGCACCCGCGGCAAGGACCCGGGCTACGACCCGCTGCAGTATGCCGTCGAGCAGTGCCACGCCCGCGGCATCCAGTGCCACGCGTGGGTCAATCCCTACCGCTGGAGCACCGGCACCGACTGGAACACGGCTCAGGACCAGGCCCTCAAGGCCGCCGGGATGCTGCTGTCCTACAACAACGGCTCCAGCACCTACACCATCCTCAATCCGGGCCTGCCCGCCGTGCGCCAGCGCATCGTGGACGTCATCCGCGAGATCATCACGGGCTATGACGTGGACGGCATCGTCTTTGACGACTACTTCTACCCCAACGGCATCCCCACCAACAGCAGCGCCGCCGACTACAACCTGTGGAACGGCTCCAACGTCGACATGACCTTTGCCGACTGGCGACGGAACAACGTCAACATGATGGTGAGCGACGTCTATCACATGATACAAGAGACCAAGCCCGAGGTGCGCTTCGGCATCTCGCCCGCCGGAGTCGCCGGCACGCGCAGCACCTCGGCCGCACAGCATGGCGTCACACCGTGTCCCACGGGCAGCGACTGGCAGTACAACGGCATCTTCAGCGACCCGCTGGCCTGGCTCGAGCAAGGCACCATCGACTACATCTCGCCGCAGCTCTACTGGAAGACCAACCACTCGACCAACCCCTTCGGTCCCCTGACCGACTGGTGGAGCTATGTGGCACACCACTTTGGACGCCACCACTATGCCAGCCACAGCATCTCGTTCTTTGACTCCAGCAACACCACTGCCGACTGGGCCGAGGTTGCCCAGCAGATCAGTCTCTCGCGGCAGTATACCGAGGACAACGCTCCCGGAGCCGTCCTCTACTCGGCTCGCTACATCAACGGCCCCCGCAAGAGCGGCCTGGGGGCTTATCTGCTCGGACACACGTTCCAGCAGCCCGCCTTGATTCCTGCGGTGACCTGGAAGACGGCCCCGGGCTACCACGCCCCGACGGGCCTGACCCTGGACGGTGACATGCTCTCGTGGACACCACAGCAGGGCACCCTGGTCAAGTACTCGGTATATGCCATCCCTGAGCAAGTCACCGACGACCAGGCTGCCAGCGCGACCTATGGCGGCATCAGCGCCGACTACCTGTCGGGCGTGACATACAGGCCCTCATTCACGTTACCCGACACCCAGCTGCAGGGTTACCGCTATGCCGTGTGTGTCATCGACGGCTACGGTAACGAGAGCCAGCCGGCTTATCTGGACGACAGTGGCCCGACACCCACGCCAGTCACCTACAGCATCGAAAAGGTGTGGCAAATCACCGACCTGTCGTTCCTCTCCACGACCGATGCCCGTCAGGGCCTGGGCATGAACGGCAAGTTCTATGTCAACGACAAGACGGCACAAGTCATCTATGAGATCGACCAGAACGGTCTCACGGGAACTACCATGGAGGGCGGCAGCAACGTGGGACTCACACGCGACCAGGCAGGCAACCTGGTGGTGAGCGATGCCAACTTCCCCAACCCGTGGACCAGCAGCCCGACAATCAAGGTCATCAACCCCACGACAGGCCAGACCGTGACCCACTCATTGCCCACCAGCCTCATCAACTTTGGCCGTAGCGACAACTTTGGCTTTCCCAAAGGCAACCTGCTGGCCGACGGTGAGCTCTATCTGGCAGGTAGCAACAGCGGCAGTTCCATCACTCGCATCGCCATCGCCGACGGTGAAGTGGACACCGACAACAGTTTCCTTGCCAACTGCGACGCAGTGAGCGCCAACAGCGGCACCGTGCTCAACTACTATATCGATGCCGATGGCGAAGAAGCAGTGCTCTATGTGAACCGCTCGAGTCAAATCGTCAAGATGACCTTCAACGGCGATGACTTTGTGGGCACCGACATCTCACTGCCCAACAAGGGTGCCTGCAACGGCGCGTTCCCCTTTGTGTGGAACGGCAAGGACTATGTGGTCTACCCCACCCTCGACAACTACCGCGACGGCTTTGCCGTAGCCCAACCAGGCGCCGCCCAGCCCCTGGTGAGCGTGCCACAGACCGCCACGGCCGATGCCAACACCTATCAGGCCAACTGGCTCAATGCCGAGGTTATCGACGACCGCACCGTCATGATCTACCAGTACTATCCCGGCGGACACCTCACCCTGTGGCGGCTTGCCAAGCATGGCGGCTCGCTGCGCGGCGATGTCAATGGCGACGGGCTGGTCAACATCAGCGACGCCGTGGCCCTGATCGGCTGTCTGCTCTCGAGCAGCCTCGACGGCATCAGCCAGGAAGGAGCCGACTGCAACGGCGATGGCCTGATCAACGTCAGCGACACCGTGGCTCTGATCAGCTACCTGCAGATCAATGCCTGGCCCCAATAACAAGGCCAGCCCTCAATCATTCATCAGGTTCTAAAAAGGCAGCGGTTGGCAAAACAATCCCTGTCTTTATGTAACTTTTTGTGCTCATAAGAGTCTAATAATAAAAACAATAAAAAACTTAGGCATTATGACACTTGATGAATTTTACAGTCTGAGTAAAGAAGAGTGCTTTGAGAGGCTCAAGGACGAGAGCCGGGCTCAAGCAAAACAGAGACTTTGTGGTGGGGTGGTAATCTTGCTCCTCATCTTAGCGGTCATTACTTACATCGTGGTGAGCAAGCCTCAAGAATTTGAGTTTTATACTAATGCTTTTTACATCTGTTTGTTGTCTATTTTATGTTTTGCAGATGTCTGGCTTACTGTGAACAATCTAAGGTTTCTCCTGCTAGTGGACAGACTAGACACTCCTAAACATTTGTTGCACTGGTATGAAAACATGATTAAGAACAACCGAAACGCTTCATTTCTGTTAGTGTTGGTGCTTATTATCTCCTTCTATCCTGAGGTGGCTTACCATTTCAAATACTTTGATTTGATATGGACATTAACCAATTTGACGTTTAAGGTCGCATTGGTTGCATTATTGATATACGCATATTTTAAAGTCGGATTGTGGCGGGGATACAAGACCCGCCGCGACGAGGAAATCACCGACCGGCTGCAAGATCTCATCGACATGAAATAACCCCGCCTTTTCAAAACATACGCGGTTGAAGAACTTATACCAAAATGATAAAAGTCGGATCAAATAGTGCCTAACAACAAAGTATCGTAATAGAAGAAAAAATGAAGTGTTACTTGATACAAAACTTGATACACAATTTACTGTTTTTAATCAATTTCTGTTCTTTATAGTTGTCATTAGAAGAAAAGTGGCTATATTTGCGATAAAAGATAAATAAGTTTGATTGTTACACGAATCATTTTAACAACAGATCATTATGAAACTGGAAGATTTATACTTGATTAAGAAAGAAGAATGGCTGGATGTTATCAAGGACAAGTGCAAGAAAAAAGCGAAAACTCATTTCTGGG
>CAMJXD010000076.1 GCA_946409635.1 uncultured Prevotellaceae bacterium | reverse complement strand
AAATTGCCATCGGCCAGCACGTCGGCCACAAAACGGCCAGTGCTCTTATCATAGATCCTGATGCTGCTGGTGTATTGGAAGCCCACCGAGTGCTTGTCATTGAACTGGTAATTGGTTCCCAGAACCAAACGCAAGATGTTGTAATTACCCTGGCTGCGGCCGTGATTGTCCTGATGCCAGATAGTGTCTGCTGCAACGTCCTGGGTAATGCGGTACTTCTGCAACCAGCCGTTCTCAAAGTCGCTAACCGTACCAAAGATGTCTAGTCCATGGTGGCGGTAGTTCCAGAGGAAGGCATTGTAGGTGCGCGACATTTCGCCCTGATAGAAACTGCTGCGCAGGTGTCCGCCCCAACCCTCGCCTTGCACCTTGCGCGTCTTGATGCGGATGACACTCTGCACCGATGCATCATATTTTGCGCCAGGGTTAGTAATTACCTCAACGCTGACGATGTCTTGTGATTTCAACTCATTGAGTTCGCTGGCATCACGCATGAGGCGGTTGTTGATGTAGATGAGCGGTGTGCCCTTGCCGAAGACTTCCAGCTTGCCACCGTCCTTCTTCAGCACGCCCGGGATGTTGCGCAGCACATCCTCGGCGGTGCCCAGCTTGCTCAGAATGGTGCCCTCAACACTCGTGAGCAATCCCTCGCGGCCCAACTTGTGAGCAGGGCGTTCGCCCTTCACGACCACCTCGCCCAGCAGTGAGGCATCGGGCTGCATCACGATGTCGCCCACACTTGCAGTGCGCACTTCCACCCAGCGGGTGGCATAGCCCACGCATGAAATCTTCAACAGGCAGTCATCGCAATCGGTCGTTAGGGCAAAGGTGCCATCCTCGCCTGTAACGATGCCTTGAACAAAGGCCGAGTCGACCCGATTCATCAGCACTACGTTGGCATAGGGCATCGGCACTTGGTTCTCGTCCAGCACACGGCCAGTAATAGTACCAGCCATAGCGGCGAGTGCCGCTATGATAGTTAGAATAATTGAAATAAATCTTTGGATCATAATCATGTCTCTGTTTTGGTTGTTCGATGGCAAAATTATCGCGGCCAACCTCAATAGAGACACGCACATAAGGGTGAAAAGTTGCAATTCTGGAACGAAGAAACCGCATTTTCACACTTTAGGGTGTTAAAAATACTGGGTTTGCGTTACTGCTTCTTAATGATAAGGCTTTTTAAGGTTCATCGCTTTGCTGGGCGAGGCATTTGGTGTACATTTGCATGACTATAAACCTGAAAACCGATATGGCTAAAGTTGAGGACTTTTTTACGTTGACCAACAGAATTGAGGGCATTGATGACGTGCGATACCAGCATCTCGCCCCCATGATACGCGCCATCGATGCGATGGCCAATGCCACTTACCAAAGCATCTATGTCATCGACTACCTGAAGAAGGGGTTCCTGCACGTGGCAAGCAACCCGCTGTTTCTGTGCGGTCATACAGCCGAGGAGGTGAAGCAGATGGGCTACCGTCTGTATATCGACCACGTCCCTGCCGAGGAGCAACCCATGCTGATCGAAATTAACGAAGTGGGCTTCAAGCGCTTCAATGAGGAACCCATCGACGAGCGCAGTCACTGCTTCATGAGCTATGACTTCCACATCAAGAATGGTGAAGATTGTTATCTGGTGAACCACAAGATTACACCGTTTGTCCTCGCGCCCGACGGGCGTGTCTGGCTGGCCATGTGCGTGGTGTCGCTGTCTCATCACACCACGCCTGGACACATCGAGTTTCGCCAGAAGGGGCAGTCAAGCTATTGGGAGTATGACCTTGACAGTCACCGCTGGCGGGAGCGCAAAAGCATTACCCTGCGCCCACAGGAGAAGCAGGTGCTCATCCTGAGTGCGCAGGGCTATACCGTACCGCAGATTGCCGGCAAGATGTGCCGCGCGGTGGATACCGTCAAGACCTACAAGCGAGCGCTATTTGAGCGACTGGGCGTGCGTAGCATTACCGAGGCGCTGACCGTTGCCACCAATCAGGGGCTGCTGTAGGCTTGACGTGCATTGCTTTATTCCGTTAAGTCAAGGAGTTCCATGCCGTAGGGGGTGTAGAGGCGTTTCATCTCCTCGGGCTTGAGCATGTGAGGATAGATGGGTGCATCGATTGCGCCCTGGGCATAGCTGGCGATTTCATAGACCTGATACACGGCATGAAACACACTGCCCTCAAGATAGAAGTCGCGCGGCAGAGGCAGTAGTCCGTTGTCGGGGATGAAGAGGTCGTCCTTGTCGTAGTCATAGGCCTGCTTGATGGCCTTGTAGGTGACATTGCGCAGCAGAGTCGTGTCGGCAATGACGTCATCCATGGCAACAGCTTTCTCGGTCATGAGGTCATAGGTGACATAGTTGTTGGCATAGATGCCATGCGCGCCGCCGGCCATGTAGGAAGATGTGCCCAAGTGGTATAAAACAAGCCGGTCGGTCATGCTCTGCATAATCACGTCCACTTCGCTGGTCGAAAGCTTGCCGTCGTCCTTGACGCTGTTGACAGGAGTGAATTTCTTGGCGTCATAGTCGGTGTAATTGCCCGGATTGAGCAGGAAGTCTGTGACCATGTCCAGCTGGTTGAGCTCGGCACTGTCGGTCATGGCGCGAAGTAGGGCCTGCTGGAGGTTGGGGCAGGGCTTGCCGTTGATGACCTGTGGCCAGAAAGCCGAGAATGAGTTGTCAAAATACAGCGTGTCGCCATCGTCGTCAATGTAGGAGAACAGCTTGTCGATATCGATGTTGCTGAACTGACACAGGGTGCTGTCGGTGGCTGTCTTGTCGCCGCTGGCCAGGTTGCTGTTGCTGCATGACCAGAGAATGGTCATAGCCATGAGGGTAAAAATGAGATTCTTGTTCATGATAGGTAATTTGTTTAATGTTGTGGATGCAAAGGTAATGATTATTATCGAGATGAGTCCAAGCAGGTAAAAAAAATCCTCGACTCACGTCGGGGATTGCTTAACTAATTAACCTTCTAATACCATTAACATAAACCTTAATCTCTTTTTTGTTTCTTCCGAGAAAGCAACTGCCTCCCGACAACTGAATTCTCGTAACCTTAAAAACTATTACCATGAAAAACCGATGCAAAAATAGTGCTAAATATGTTTTATAACATAATTTTTGAGCATTATTTGGCCAAGAATTAACAAAATTTTGCGATAAACGTAGGATTTATCGCAAAATTTACAGTTATTAACAGTTGTGTCTTTATCTTTTGGTGAGCGTGGCGAAGTATATCATGTCGATTTCCTCGTAGGAGAAATCACCGCTGAAGAAGTTGCCAGTCTTGAGCTTGAGGCAGTCGGACAGTCGTTGCAAGGCCTGTTCAAACATGAGCTGGTGGTCGAAAGCCAGCTGTGGCAACTGGTTGATAGGGAACCATCGTGCCACCCTGGCATCATCGCCACCCTTGACATCCTGGACGTGGGTCAGGGTGAAAAAGGCGATGGAGATGACACGCTCACGCGGGTCGCGGTCGGGCGTTGCAAAGGCTCCGAGCTGGTCAATATTGGTCACCTGCAGGCCCGTCTCCTCGAGGAGTTCGCGTCGAGCCCCGTCGGGGGCATCCTCATCGATATTGAGGAAGCCACCTGGGAAAGCCCAGTAGCCCATGAAGGGCTCGCCGCCGCGCTCGATGAGCAGGACATTGAGGTGTAGACCGTCGTAGCCGAAGACGACACAGTCGGTCGTTACGGCAGGGTGTGGATATCGATAACAGTATTCTCCCATGTTACTCATGATTTTGAATGCTCGCTAGTGATCTTGTTGTAGTAGAAGTTGAGCACATCGCTGGCAGCTACAAACGACGTCTGCTTGCCGGCGAGCACCGTGTCCTCCTTGATGGACAGCAAGCGCTCAATCTCGGGGTCGAAGTAGAAGCGGGCCAGCAATTGCTCGTTGATGGTTTCACGCATCCAGTAACGCTCCTGCTCGTGGCGTTTCTCGTCGAAATAGCCGCTAGCCTTGACATGCTTGAAATAACGGTCGATCATGTCCCAGACACCCTCGATGTTGAGGTCGTAGTAGCCCGAGTAGGTGATCACTTCGGGCAGGAATCCGCTGGGAGGCAGCGGATAGAGGTGCAGCGCATTGCGGAACTGGGCCGCAGCCAGGTTGGCGCGCTCGACGTTGTCGCCGTCGCACTTGTTGATGACGATGCCGTCGGCCATTTCCATGATGCCGCGCTTGATGCCCTGCAACTCGTCGCCGGTGCCTGCCAACTGGATGAGCAGAAAGTAGTCGACCATGGAGTGCACTGCAATCTCGCTCTGTCCGACACCGACGGTCTCGACAAAGATGGTGTCGTAGCCCGCAGCCTCACAGAGGACGATGGTCTCGCGCGTCTTGCGAGCCACGCCGCCCAGCGAACCAGCCGAGGGAGAAGGGCGGATGAACACGTCGGGCTCAACGGCCAGGCGCTCCATGCGCGTCTTGTCGCCCAAGATTGACCCCTTGGAGCGCTCACTGCTGGGGTCGATGGCCAGCACAGCCAACTTGTGTCCCTGCTTGATGACGTGCATGCCAAAGGAATCGATTGACGTGCTCTTGCCGGCGCCTGGCACGCCCGTGATGCCGATGCGTCGCGAGTTGCCCGTATAGGGCAGGCACTTCTCGATGACTTCCTGTGCGATGATCTGGTGTTCGGCATTGCGGCTCTCGACCAGCGTCACCGCCTGTCCCAGCACGGCGCGATTGCCCTTGCGGATGCCCTCGACATACTCGGCGGGCGTGAGTTGGGGTTTGCGTTTGCGCTTGAGGTAGGGGTTGACAATGGGCGGTTGCTCAACGCCGGTGTTGACTTGCAGACCAGCGAACTGCTCGTCGTTCTCGGGGTGGTCCTGTGAGGGGCAGCCTTGGGTATGTTGTACAATCTTAGTCTTTTTCTTTGCCATGGTTATTATGAATGGTTTGAGTTGATTACTTGTCGATGATGCCGACGAGGCGAATGTTTTGTCGTGGAGTGACCGGGTCGTTGCACTGCAGGGTGAGCGGCACGTTGAGCACGCTGTCGTGGAGTTGCGACGTGTTGACGGTTACCGTGACGGTTGCCTTCTTGCCGCGTTTTACCTCAATGCGGTCGGTGCTTACGGTGATTCCCTCGCCCTGGGGTACCCAGAGCCGCCTGATATTGAGCGGAGTCTTGCCCCTGTTAGAGATGACGAAGCGTCGAGTCACCACCTGGCCAGAGGTCATGTTGCCGAAGTCCAGCCTGTCGCCGCAATCGACGGTGACGACCGGCGCGTCGAGTCGCTGCTGCTCGGTCATGCTGCTGAAATCTTCAATCACCTGAGCCATCACGTTGATGGCTGCCGCTCCTGCCATTGTGCCAGCCGAGGGGCGTAGCGGTTGACAATGCAGCGTCAAAGTATCGACGTTCAGTCCCCATTGCGGCGCATGTGCCGTGAGGTAATGGACTGTGAGCGCCGTAACCATTGCAGGCGGAACCGTGTCGGGGACGACTGCGGGATGGATGTGGGGCCTATTGCCGCTGACGCTGACCAGCAGGGTGTCGGTCGAGGCGTTGTAGGCGCTGAGGAACAAGGTCTTGTTCTCGCCTTTTACCAGTTCGCCAAAAGGCATGTTTTGTTGGCTGATGCGCAAAGCCCCGGCGCGTAGCGGGTATTGCTTGTCCAGTGTGGCTTCACAGGGAATCACGTTCCCGCTGATTTCCAGTATGGAGCGTTTAGGGGTCGTGTTGGTGAAGATAAGCGCTTGCTTGGTGAACTGTCCAGGTCGTCCTGCCGGGTTGTAGGAGATGGTGAGGCAGGCGGTGTCTCCCGGCTCGACGGGAGCCTTAGGATAGTCGATGGCCGTGCAGCCGCAGCCGACCTGCACCTTGACGATAACGAGCGGGGCGTCGCCAGAGTTGACCAGCCTCATGTTGCACTTGACCTTGCCGTTCTCCTCGAGGATGACGCCGAAGTCGTGCTTTTTTTCCAGCCAGCTCACACGAGGCTGTCCGGCGGCCATCAGAGCCGTCAGGGCGACCAGTGCTATAGTGAGGATATGCTTCACTTATTTAGGAATGACGGTGCCGTGGATGTGAAGGACGGTGGTGCGCTCTCGGCCGTTGGTCTTCACCTTGACGGTCTTCTTGAACGCTCCAGGGCGGCCGATGGGGCTATAGGTCACCTTGATGCTGCCTTTCTTGCCCGGCTTGATGGGCTTGGTAGGGAACTCTGGTCTAGTGCAGCCGCAGGATGCCGTCGCGTCGATGATGAGCAAGGGCTTGTCGCCCGTGTTGGTGAACTCGAAGGTGCACGACACGGGTCCATTGGCTTCCTTGATGTTGCCGAAGTCGTGGCTCTTGACTGCAAAGGTGGCCTCGGCCTGCTTGCCGTCGGCGACGACGCTCAAGGCGACGATGCAGACGGTGAAAAATGCTATAAAAAATCGTTTGGTCATTGTCGATAGTATCATTAATAATGTCTAACTTGCAAAGTTAGGAACTTTTTTTTGTGAGGCAAACGGAAAGCGCTGAAAATATCATTTTTTATGTCCAGAAGGCGTTGCATGTCGCCCCTGGGGCTCTCGACGTATTTTCAGACACGCAGGTTTTATCAGACAACAGGGACAACTTTTAGACAATGGGGACGACAACTTTTTTTTTTACGAGCCACCGGCTCGTAAAACTTCAACACTGCTGCTTGCACTACTACAACGGGTGGGAAGACAAGAAAGACAAGAAGGAC
>CAMJXD010000075.1 GCA_946409635.1 uncultured Prevotellaceae bacterium | reverse complement strand
CAACGACGAGAGGTCAAGGAAGCCCAGCAGGCCCAGCCGGTAGTTGACGGACACAAACACCACCTCGGGGTGCGCCTTGACAAAACGGTCGCCCCAATTGCGGGGATTGGCCGTGCCGTCGCACACATAGGAGCCGCCATGGATCCACACCATCACCGGGCGGCGGGCCGTGCGCATTCCACTGGCCGCCGTCCACACGTTGAGCGTCAGGCAATCCTCGCCCTGGGGGTAGAGCGAGGCCGCATTGCCCTGGCTGCGCCACTGGATAGCCGTGTGGCCAAAGTAGCGCGCCTCGCGCACGAGGCGGCTGTCGGGCTCGGGCTGCGGTTCCCGCCACCGGCGGTCGCCGGTGGGCTGCAAGGCATAGGGGATGCCCTTGAACACGAGCAGCGTGCTGTCACGCTGGCCCACAAAGGTGCCGTTGGCGGCCTCGACGGCCAGCGAGTCGGGGTACTCGCCCTCAACGACCTTGTTCTCGCCGTAGAGGGCCTTCATCTCCTGCTCCAGCGCCGACGGCTCCTGGGGCTGCGTCTCCTGCTTGGAGCCACAAGCCACAACCAACATCAGGAAGGTCAGATATAATGCAATTCGTCTCATACTGATTCACATGTCTATTTCAACAGACATGCAAAATTAGTGAAATGCTGGCATTTACAAAAAAAAAGACAGCCATGAATGCTTCAGTGGGACACGGGGACGGTTCTTTTGTCCCATTTTTTGCTCAAAATGGGACAAAAGAACCGTCCCCGTGTCCCAGAATCAAATAACTGGAGGGCAAAAACAGAAAAGTGAAAACTTTGTTGTACCTTTGTCCCCAAATATCAAATAACGAAACAAGCGTATGGGACTGTTCAAGAAATTATTCTCGCGTGAGAAGAAGGAAACGCTCGACAAGGGGCTGGAAAAGACCAAGCAGGGCGTGTTTGAGAAGATCAAGCATGCCGTGGCCGGCAAGTCGACCGTCGACGACGACGTGCTCGACAACCTGGAGGAGGTGTTTGTCACCAGCGACGTGGGCGTCGACACCACTGTCAAGATTATCGACCGCCTGCAGGCGCGCGTGGCACGCGACAAGTATGTGGGCACTGCCGAGCTCAACGAGCTGCTGTGTGACGAGATCTCGCAGATGCTGGCCGACAACAACAATGCCGAGCTCGAGGACTTCACCGTGCCGGCCGACCAGAAGCCCTATGTCATCATGGTCGTGGGCGTGAACGGCGTGGGCAAGACGACCACCATCGGCAAGCTGGCCTACCAGTTCAAGCAGGCCGGCAACAAGGTCGTGCTCGGCGCTGCCGACACCTATCGTGCCGCTGCCGACGAGCAGCTGGAGATATGGGGCAACCGCGTGGGTGTTCCCGTGATCAAGCACAAGATGGGCACCGACCCTGCAGCCGTGGCCTATGACGCTGTGCAGAGCGCCGTTGCCCAGCAGGCCGACGTGGTGATCATCGACACCGCAGGCCGCCTGCACAACAACGTGAGCCTGATGAACCAGTTGACCAAGATCAAGAACACCATGCGCAAGGTGCTGCCCGATGCCCCCCAGGAGGTGCTGCTCGTGCTCGACGGCTCCACGGGGCAGAACGCCTTTGAGCAGGCCAAGCAGTTCTCGGCAGCCACCGAGGTCAATGCCCTGGCCATCACCAAGCTCGACGGCACGGCCAAGGGCGGCGTGGTCATCGGCGTGAGCGACCAGTTCCAGATTCCCGTCAAGTACATCGGCCTGGGCGAGCAGATGACCGACCTGCAGATCTTCAACAAGCGGGAGTTTGTCAAGTCGCTGTTCGGTGTCAACAAGGACTAAGCAGATGCTCTAGAGATCATCTAGACAATCCAGATTTCCCACCATGAGGAAGAACAAGATTGACATCATCTCGCTGGGCTGTTCCAAGAATCTGGTCGACAGCGAGCACCTGCTGCGCCAGCTGCAGGCCGCCGGCTACACCGTGGCCCACAACGCGTCGCGCGTCGACGGCGAGACCGTGGTGGTCAACACTTGTGGCTTCATCGCCGACGCCCAGCAGGAGTCGATCGACACCATCCTGTCGCTGGGACAGGCCAAGCGCGAGGGCAAAATACGCAACCTGTTTGTGATGGGATGCCTGGCCGAGCGCTTCCGCGCCGACCTCATCGAGGCCCTGCCCGAGGTGGACCGCTTCTACGGCAAGTTTGACTGGAAGACGATGCTGGCCGACCTGGGCCACGCCTATCGCGACGACCTGGACAACGAGCGCTACCTGACCACGCCCGGCCACTACTGCTACATGAAGATTTCAGAGGGCTGCAACCGCTTCTGCGCCTTCTGTGCCATTCCCCTGATCACGGGCCGCCACACGTCGGTGCCCATGCACCTGCTGCTCGACGAGACCAAGCGCCTGGTCGACCAGGGCGTCAAGGAGTTTAACATCATCGCCCAGGACCTCTCGTCCTACGGCCTGGACCTCACGGGCCGCATGATGCTGCCCGAGCTCATCGACCGCATGGCCGACATCCAGGGCGTGGAGTGGATACGCCTGCACTACGGCTATCCGGCCCAGTTCCCCTACGATATCCTGCCCGTGATGGCCGGCCGCGACAATGTGTGCACCTATCTGGACATCGCCCTGCAGCACATCAGCGACAGGGTGCTCACCAACATGCGCCGTCACATCACACGCCAGGAGACGCTCGACCTGCTGGCCCGCCTGCGCCGCGAGGTGCCCGGCATACACATCCGCACCACCCTCATGGTGGGCTTCCCCGGCGAGGGAGAGCAGGAGTTTGAGGAGCTGATGGACTTTGCACGCCAGGCACGGTTTGAGCGCATGGGAGCGTTTGCCTACAGCGAGGAGTCCGGCACATGGGCCGCCCAGAACCTGAGCGACGACATCCCCCAGGAGGTCAAGCAGGACCGCCTGCAGCGCCTCATGGCCCAGCAAGAGGACATCTCGATGCAGGTGCAGCAGGACAAGGTGGGACAGACGCTGCGCGTCATCGTCGACCGCGAGGACGAGGACTACTATGTGGGTCGCACCCAGTGGGACAGCCCCGAGGTCGACCCCGAGGTGCTCATCCACAAGAATGCCCCCTTGACCGTGGGCGACTTCTGCCAGGTGCAAATCCAGCAGGCCATGCCCTTTGAACTGGTGGGCCAAGCCCTGTAAAGGCATAGCCCCGCCAGCCACTACACCAAGCCATTCATGACCCCGACACGGGACGATTCAGCCCAATCGCCCCGTGCAATCGTTTGCGTAAAATTATCACAATTTTTTCTTTAATTAATTAATGTATGTTTCAAAAGTCTTTGTAATTTTGAGACAGCTCAAGTTTCAGGTAACAACAGCACATTAAACCTTTGTTTAACTTAATAACCAAATTACAAGCATGAGGAGATTAACTTTAATTTTATCATTGATGCTCGCCCTCGTTGGCCTCAAGGCCAATGCGGCTATGTACATTGTGGGCAACAATCCCTTCGGCAACTGGCACACCTACACCGGTGCACAGATGACCGACGACGGGAATGGCGTCTACACCTATGTGACCGATCAGATCAATGGTACCGTCTGGTTTGTCTTTGCCGACAACCTGACTCCTGGTCCCAATGACGATTGGACTACGTTCAACGGCAACTACCGTTATGGTCCCACCAACTCAGGTCAGCCCATCGACCCCAACACTGAGTACACAACCCAGAAATCGACCAACGGCAACGCCTCCTACAGCTTTAACGGCCAAGCTGGTCAATCCTACCAGTTCACATTCGACACCAACACGATGAAATTCAAGGTTGAAGGTTATGTTCCTCCCGTAGAGATCACCACCTACAGCGTAGCCGGTGAACCCGCTGCTGTATTTGGTGAGACGACGTGGAACGAGAAGGCCACCGAGACCGAGATGACGCTCGTGGACGGTCTCTACACCTGGACCAAGAACGGTGTTGAGCTGAGCAGCGGCACCACGATTGCCTTCAAGATTGTGGGCAACCACGATTGGGGTTATGCATGGCCTGCCGAGAATTACACCCACGACATCACCGAGAGCGGCACCTATGACCTGGTGTTCACCATCGACCCCGAGACCAAGAATGTTGGCTTTGCCGCCAACAAGGTTCAGGATGGTCCTGTTGTTGATCCCATCACCGGCAAGCTCTTTGCACTGGGTCAGGTGAACGGCAACAACTGGGATCCCTCGACCGGCATCGAGATGGCTACCACCGACGAGGACATCTTCACCCTCACCGGCGCCACCTTTGCCGACAGCGGTGACGGTTATGCCTGGTTCAGCTTCACTTCCAAGCTGGGTGAGAATGCCAACGACTGGAGCTTCGGCGAGTATCGTCGTGGTGCCCTCGCGGACGGCACCCTTGTTGAGGACGGCGTGAACGCTGATCTCGCCGACTGGGGCACCACCGCAGCCTTCAAGGTGCTGCCTGGCATCTATGACGTGGAGGTGAGCTTGAGCAGCGACTATGTGAAGCTGGTCAAGAAGGGTGACATCGTTCCCGTCGTTGACGACGTCTACATCATCGGTGACGTTAACAACTACGAATGGGATCCCACCCAGGGTATCCAGATGGTTTATGCCGAGGGCATCTACACCGCTACCGTTAACGCTACCAAGCGCGAGGGTCAGGATTTGGCTTATGTAGGCTTCACCAAGAAGCTTGCCGATACCGAGAGCGAGACTCCTTGGGACGACATCGAAGCCTACCGCTTCGGTCCCGTCAGCGAGGACGCCTTTGTCATGACTCAGGAGCTGCTGGGCGTTGAGTGCGACCTGGCTACCGACGGCAGCTACAACTCTATCGCTGTGCCCGAGGGCGCCTGGACTGTTACCGTCGATCTGGTGAACAACAAGTTCACCGTCAATGGCGAGTGGCCCACCGACACCATCATCCCCGAGCCCGTCGTTGACGATGTTTACGTCTTCGGTGATGTGAACAACTACGAATGGAATCCCACCCAGGGTATCCA
Organism: uncultured Prevotellaceae bacterium; assembly: GCA_946409635.1. Taxonomy (GTDB): domain Bacteria; phylum Bacteroidota; class Bacteroidia; order Bacteroidales; family Muribaculaceae; genus Sodaliphilus. Next base: position 1,782 of record CAMJXD010000075.1, on the reverse strand, counting down.
GATGGTTTATGCCGAGGGCATCTACACCGCTACCGTTAACGCTACCAAGCGCGAGGGTCAGGAGTATGCTTACGTAGGCTTCACCAAGAAGCTTGCCGATACCGAGAGCGAGACTCCGTGGGACGACATCGAAGCCTACCGCTTCGGCCCCGAGAGCGAAGGTGCATTTGTAATGACCAAGGAACTTCTCGGCACTGAGTGCGCTCTGGCTACCAATGGCAGCTACGAGTCGATCGCTCTGCCCGAGGGTGAATGGACAATTACTGTTAACTTGGTGAACAACAAGTTCACCGTCAACGGCGAGTGGCCCGTCGACACCGTTGTACCCGAGCCCTACACCGGCGAGGTTTACATCCTGGGTGAGGTGAACGGCAATGGCTGGGCACCCAACGTGGGCGCTCAGATGGTGCGTGACGCCGAGAACAACGTCTACACCGCCATCATCACCACCGACGGCAAGAACGTCGACGAGAATGACGGCATCGGCTACAACTACTTCAGCTTCACCAAGCAGCTGGCCGAGGACGAGAACGACTGGGACGGCATCGGTGCATACCGCTTTGGCGCCGTGAGCGAAGGCGACTTCCTGGTTACCAGCGAGCTCATTGGTCAGGAGCTGAGCATGGAAATGTATGGCGACGCCTACAAGATTCCCGCCGGCAGCTGGCAGCTGACCCTTGATGTCGACAACATGAAGCTCACGATCAACTACCTGCGTGGCGACGTTGACGGCAACGGCATTGTCAACATCTCTGACGTCATCAAGCTGGTTTCCGCAATCCAGAACAGCGACTTTGCAGGTGTTTACCAGGGCAATACCGATGTCAACGACGACACCAAGGTTAACATCTCTGATGTTACCCGCCTTGTCAACTACATCCTCAACGGCAACTGGTGATCGTCAACAGGCTTGACCACCAGGTCAGCAGTTTGACCTAGTGCCAGGCCTTACACAAGCAACTCGAGAGGGCAGAATCCCGCATCATGGGATCCTGCCCTCTCTGTTTTTCAATGGCGTGACTGAGCTTGGTTACAGGCTGTAGTCGACGCATGCGCGAGCCTCCCTAGCCTCGCCGATGATAGCGGCTGCGGCCAGGTGGGCCGGATGGTTGGCATAGGTGGCCACATCGGCCAGCGTGGGAACAATCGCCGTGAGCACGATGTCCCAGTCCTCGCCGGGATTCTCGTTCAGCGCAACCTCCATGCTCTGGAGCACGTCGATCTGGGCAGGCAGAGCATCCAGGGCAGCCTTGAAACGCAAGGCGAGTTCGCGCCTGGACTCGGCGGTGCCACGCAACTTAAACATTACAATGTGCTTGGTCATTTTTTTCTTGATCTTTATCACAATACTTATTTAATAATTAATTTAAATATCTGAAAATCAATGAGTTATTTTAACAATATATAACTGATAAATTTTGGTCAAGTGCCTGATATTCAGCAACTTAGTGGTCGCCAAACACTGCTAAGATATGAGATATATTTCAGAAGCACTCGACCAATATACGGGCATCTGCAAGGAGGCCTTGCAGGATTGCGCGTCAAAGTTAAGCAAAAGTTTTGAGTCAGTCATCATCGAGGTACTACGTTTATACATAGTCATACCAGGCAAGATAAACTTCACCCATTTGGGTATTGTTGCTGCGAGCGCATCAATTTCTACAGGCGGTTTCGCTCGTCTTGGCCAGCAGATCCGTCTTTGCAATATCGGTTGGTCAATGAATGTCTTTCCTGTTTTCCGCACTATCATTTTGCCAAATGAAAACGAGTCTGATATACAGT
>CAMJXD010000074.1 GCA_946409635.1 uncultured Prevotellaceae bacterium | reverse complement strand
TGATGTTGACGGGCAGGCCGTAGGTCTCGTGATAGGCCATCGTGATGAGGTCGGCACTGGTCTTGCTGGCCGAGTAGGGCGAGCGCGGTGCCAGGGGTGTCTCCTCGGTGAAGAAACGGCGACCATAGGTCTTGAGGTCGGTGCGACCCTCGATGACCTCACGCACGTCGTCACTCACCTCGAGCTCGTGGGGCTCGTCGTAGTCCTTGCTGAGCGAGCCATAGACCTCGTCGGTCGAGATCTGCAAGTATTTCTTGCCCGGAGCGTAGGTGTTGCGTCCCTGCGCGTCCTTGCCCGTGAACCAGGCCTCGCGGGCACAGTCGAGCATGTTCTGGGTGCCCAGGATGTTGACCTCGAGGAACAGGCGCGGATTGGTGATGCTGCGGTCCACATGGCTCTCGGCGGCAAAGTTGACGATGTAGTCCACGTCGTTGTCGCGCATGATGCCCTGCACCAGCTCGCGGTCGCGCACGTCGCCACGGATAAAGGTGACATTGCTGCGCTCGATCTCGCCCTTGATCGAGGCGAGATTGCCCGCATAGGTCAAGGCGTCGAGGATGATGACCTCGATGTTGTCGCCATACTTGCCCAAGATATACTTCACAAAGTTAGAGCCGATAAATCCGGCGGCTCCCGTCACGAGATAAGTTTTCATAAAGCGATTCGGTTTATAATTGATTGACAAAGGTAACAAGAATTCTTAAAAAAGCGTACCTTTGCATGAAAAATAATACTATTGTGAATATGAAACGATTCATGACCTATGTCTTTCTCCTGTTGACAGCCGCGGGCATGGTTGCCCAGCCCAGGGAGTCTGCCGATAATCATCGAAAGAAGGTCGCCGTGGTGCTGTGTGGCGGCGGCGCGTTAGGAACCATACACATCGGGGCACTCAAGGTGCTCGAGGAGGCCGGCATGCCCATCGACATGGTGACCGGCACGTCGATGGGCGCCATCATCGGCGGCCTGTATGCCACGGGCTATAATGCGGCCGACATCGAGACCTTTATCAACGGCATCGACTGGGGCGACATGCTGCGCGACCGGCTGTCGATGAGGAATCAGACCCTGGACGAGCGTGAGCGCCAGAACATCTACCTGCTCGACTACCGCATCTTTCTGGACCACAGCAAGGACTCGCTGGCGGGCGGCCTGATACGCGGCACCAACATCGAGAAGACCCTGCGGCAATACCTACGCCAGGGCGACGACATCGACTTCAAGTCACTGCCGCGCCCCTTTGGCTGCATTGCCACCGACCTGGTCACCGACAGCGAGGTGGTGCTCGACCACGGCTCGCTGGCCCGCTCCATACGCGCCAGCATGGCTGTGCCCGGCGTCTTTGCCCCCGTGAGAATGGATCAATATGTACTGGTCGACGGCGGCACCAAGAACAACTTCCCGGCCGACCTGGCCCGCAAGATGGGTGCCGACATCGTCATCGGTATCGTGACCGACCTGGGCATCAACGATAATTACTTCTCCTTGTCAGACATCCTGGAGCGATCGATGGGCAGCGACATTCACCAGCGCAGCGACGAGAACGAGAAGCTGTGTGACCTGGTGATCCACGTCCCCACCAGGGGATACTCGGCGGCCGACTTCTACCGCTCGGCCATACGCAACCTGATCAACCGCGGCGAGGAAGCCACCCGGGCCCAGATGGCCGCTATCAAGGCGCTCAAGCTCAAGGCAGGCGTTCCCGAAGACTACCGGCCCGAGTACAGTTTCATCCAGCTGGAGGACGTTGTGAGCACCGAGGCAAGCAAACTCGCCCAGGAAGAGAGCGCCCGCAACACGATCAAGGCCAGCCTGGGCCTGCGCTACGATATCGAGGAACTGGTGGCAGCCCAGGTCGGGGCGACCTATTACTTCGGCAACAAACTGGACCATCAGCTGGACCTTACCCTCAGGCTGGGACGTCGCACCATGGGCCGCCTGGAGTGGAGCATGAGCGTCAGGCCACACCAGCGCGTGGGCTTCTCCTACGAGATATGGCACGACGACATCAACCTGTACCAGCGGGGTCATCGCAGTGACAACATGCTATTCCTCTACCAGCGGGCCAATGCCACCCTGCTCTCGCTCGATGCCCTGAACCTGAACCTGGACCTGGGCATCGCATGGGACTATTACCGCAACTATGATGTGCTGAGCAACAGTTGGAGCCGCAGCGCCTTCAGCAAGAACGAGTACAGCTTCAGCTATCATGCCCAGGCCCAGTACAATACCGAGGACAACTGGTACTTTACCCAGAAGGGCATGCGCGCCGACGTGTCCTATGCCTACATCACCGACAACTTTGCCCGGTGGAAGGGTCACACCGGCTTGAGCGAGGTGACTGCCCACTGGCGCATGACCGTGCCTCTGTCCCGCACGACACACGTGCAGCCCATGCTCTATGGCCGCCTGATGTTTGGCAAGGATGTCCCCGCCACCGCTGCCAACATGATGGGAGGCAACCGCTTTGGCATCTACTATCGGCAACAGCTGCCCTTTGCGGGCTTTGGCCACTGCCACGTGATGGACAGCAAGCTGCTCGTGGCAGGCTTCAAGCTGCAGCAGCGTGTGTTCCAGGAGCACTACATCATCGTCAAGGGTCAGGTTGCTGAGCAGAACGACAAGCTGGGCCATATCTTTGACTGCAAACCCATCTGGGGCGCACAGCTCGGCTACTGCTACAACAGCATCGTCGGCCCGCTGGGTGCCTCGCTGAGCTGGAGCAACTTCACTCGCCAGGTATACCCCTACATCTCACTGGGCTTCGACTTCTAACCCATCGATGCACAGAGGCATTTTCACGATACACAACTCAAAAAAAATCAGCCTTTTTCAAAGATTTTCACATCAATATATATAATATCTATATAATTTGAGTAGTTTTGCGACATCATTAATAAATCTTACCTGATATGAGAACATTACAATCGGCAATCTTAGGGGCGATGTTGTGTGTCGCCACTGTAGCATGGGCACAGACGATGGAGCCCAACCTGAAATGGGGCCAGCCCACCCAGGCTGAATTGAACATGACAACCTATGCTGCCGACCCCGAGGCCCAGGCGGTGGTGCTGTGCAGCCAGACTGAGCTTCGATATGAATTATCGACCACTACGTTTCAACTCAAGCAATTTACTAAAAAACGCATAAAGATCCTCAAGGAAGAGGGAAAAGACCAGGCCAATGGAAGTATCACATATCTGTACAACGGGCACCGTTCCGAGCAGTGTGAAAATCTGGCGAAACTCAAGGCCACGGCCTTTAATCTAGTCGACGGGAAAGTAGTCAAGACCAAGATGGAAGGTAACATGGTCAATCATGAGGATGTGAGCAAGACGTTACGCTTGACCAAATACACGGTTCCACAGGTCACCGTGGGCACTGTCATCGAGATAGAGTATGAGATTGACAGTGATTTCTTCTATGACATCAATGACTGGTGTGCACAAGAGGAAATTCCGGTCCTGTACACATCGTTTGATGTGACAGTGCCTGAATACTTCACCTTCAACGTCGATGAGCGAGGCTCACATCGGCTGGAGAGCGTGATCGAGCCGACCAACGTGAGTTTGTCGGCAGGAGCAGGCAATGGCATATTGAACTGCCGGGGCATGCATTACCGTTTTGTGGGCCGCGATTTGCCGGCCCTGCGCGAGACCAAACTCCTCTACGCACCGCTGTCCTATGGACAACGGGTGTCGATGGAGTTGAGCGGTATCCAGATTCCCGGCATCATGACCAAATCCTTCACCAGCGACTGGAAAGACGTGGACAAGAGGCTGCTGAGCGACGATGAGTTTGGCGGCAGGCTAGGCAAGAACCCGCTCAAGGCCGAGATGCAAGAGGCTGGCGTCGCCGCCATCGCCGACCCCAAGGATCGCATCATGGCCATCTACAGTCTGCTCAAAGAGCGGGTGAAGTGGAACGGAAAATACGCCCTCTATGGCGATGCGGCCAGCAAAGTGCTCAAGGAAGGCTCTGGCAGCAATGCCAGCATCAACTTCATCCTGATCAACATGCTCAAGGATGCTGGTTTTGAAGTCTATCCCACAGTCATGCGGTCACGCGACAAGGGATTCTTGACGGTGACCCATGCCACAGCCAAGGAATTGAACACTATTGTCGTAGCGGTGAAGACGGGCGACTCATTTTCATTCCTCGACGGGTCAATCGAGGACGGCTGGATTGATGTGCTGCCCAGTCACTTGCTGGTTGATCGAGCACGCATCGTGACCAAGGACCAGCCCGCACAATGGATCGACCTGTCGAAACTTGCCGAGGGTAAGACACGCAGCATGGTCAATGCTGAGCTCAACGCCGATGGCACAATCCAGGCCGACATACAGACAAAATTCACGGGTTCAGAGGCAGCATCGCTGCGTCATGAGTTCCGCACGGCTACCGACAGCGCAACCTTTGTCTCCAAACTGGCCCAGGACCTGAACTGCGAGATTGAGTCCTTCACACTCGACAAGCATCGCGGCTTGGGGCCCGAAGTGGTGCGCAACATGCACGTGTCCAAGCAGTGCGAAGCAATGGGCGAAATGATATACCTCAACCCATGGGTATTGAACGTCATGAGCGAGAACCCGCTGACCGACGAGCAACGCACACTGCCCATCGAGTTTCCCAACATTTTCACCGACAATCTGACCACAGTGGTGACAATCCCCGAGGGTTATGCCGTTGAGGAATTGCCTCAACCCTTGGTAATGAAGAGCGACGACGGCAATATGAGTTGCTTCATTGCCTCGGGGTTAACGGCTCGACACTGTCATCCCGATGCCAGATTCAGGTTTCCAAGACCTTCTTCACGCCCAATGAATACCCATTTGTGAAAGATTTCATGGAAAAGGTATACAAGCGCTTGCAGGATGTCATCGTTATCAAGAAGGTGCCATGAGAACGCTTATTGTCATGCTCTTGCTGCTGGCATGTGCCACGCATGCCCAGTCACAGGCTGTCGATGCGGTGGTGGTACTATCGACCACCCAGGTCGACTGCCGCGACATGCACAACACACGCATCGGCGAGCAGCGCGTCTATCGATTAATCAACCAGCGCGCGAGCGACATGGCGCGATTTGCTGTAGGATGCAGCAAGTGGACTCGATTGACCGACTTCAATGCTCAAGTGACCGATGCCGCCGGCAAGGTGATACGCAAGTTCAAGAAAGGCGACCTCAAGCGCAGCGACCTGAGCACCAATTTTGCCGACGACATCTACACGCTCTGGCTCGACTACACACCACCCTCCTACCCCATCACGATCGAGTTCAACTGGACCACCGAAGGCAATCATGGCAATTTCGGGTTCCCGACGTTTGCTCCTGTTGAGGCCTATAACACCCAAGTGGAACATGCCAGCTACACGCTCACAGCACCGGCCCTAATGTCCTGCCGCCACCTGTGCCTCAATACCACGGTCCAGGTGAGTGAGACCCCACTGGATGATGGACGCATCCGTTATGAGGCCCACATGGACAATCTGCCAGCCATCGACAGCCAACCCTATTCTCCCCCGACCAGGGAGTGTGTGCCACAGATACTGTGGGCGCCCGGCAAGTTTGAGTTCCATAGCGTGGCGGGCGATATGTCCTCATGGCAGGGATTTGGGAAGTGGATCCACACCCTGCTCACCGGTCAACAAGAGTTGACACCCGCATTCAAGGCGCAGTTGCACGCCATGACCGACACCTGCTCCAGCGACCACAGCAAGGTGGAGGTCATCTATCGCTACCTGGCTCAAACCACGCGCTATGTGAGCATACAGCTGGGCATCGGCGGATGGCAACCGGCACCTGCCGACGAGGTGTGCCGCACCGGGTTTGGCGACTGCAAGGGCTTATCCAATTACTTGTGTGCCATGATGCACGAGGTGGGGTTGCCAGCCAACTATGTGATCATCCGCAACAACGGGCACCGCCTCATCACCGATTTTTCATCCAACCAGTTTAACCATGCCATCGCCCAGGTGCCGCTGCCGGGCGACACCCTGTGGCTCGAGTGTACGGCCGCGGCCCACATGCCACTGGGATATGTGCATGAGGGTATTGCCGGCAACGATGCTTTGCTGGTCGACGACAGCGGCGGCCACTTGGTCAAACTGCCTGTCTACACAGCTGAGCAGAATGTGTCCAGCAACTGTGCATACGTCACACTGCATGACGACGGCAGTGCGGAGATCGACGTGAAGTCGCGGTATGAGTGCCGCCAGTATGAGGACATGATGCCGCTGTTGTCCCTCACCGAGCAACAACGCCGCGACGCTATGCTCCAGGGCGTCAACCTGTCGGGGGTAACACTGCGCGACCTCAACGTCACCGAGTTCAAGCAGAGCTATACCGTGCCTCACATTGATGTGTCCATGCAGCTCGAGACACGCACGCTGGGCAATATCACAGGCTCACGCATGTTCATTCCAGTGGGACTGTTCCACAAGCCTAGCGTGCCACGGGCACTGCAACAGCGCACGCAACCCGTCGACATCGAATATGGCTACACCGACATCGACACGCTGGTAATGACCATTCCCGAGGGCTGTGTGATTGAAGCCTTGCCACAGCCGCTCAACGAGGTGACACCTATGGGAGAGTTGAGCCAGACCTTCGAGGACCATGGCAACACGGTCACCGTCATCACACGCCACCTGATGCGCGACGGACGTTATGCAGCCAGCGAGTACTCCACCCTGCGCACCCTCAAGTCGGCCGTCAAGCGGGCCTATGAGCAGCGCATCGTGCTGCGGTGCCCATGACCCCGCCATGTGTTCAACACTTGGGGCAAGAAGTATCACATAGCCGCACATGCCTGCCTGGCAGAGCAAGCCAGCCACGGGATCTCAAAACCATCAACAGGCTAACTGAAAAATAGAAGCGGTGTCATAATTCAAGCCTGCACGGGTGTCTGCGCTGCGCACGGAAAAATTTTTCGGCCGTTAGGCCGATTAAAAGCCAGCAACTGATTGATGAAATCCTGTTTTCCGCACTATCATTTTGCCAAATGAAAACGAGTCTGATATACAGTG
>CAMJXD010000073.1 GCA_946409635.1 uncultured Prevotellaceae bacterium | reverse complement strand
CGCAGTTTCATGTCCTCCTCGGCAACGACAAAGCCGTCGTTGGTCTGCGTCATCACCTGAAGGCGATGGCGGGTGTCGCGACTCAAGTCGCTGCGGGCCATGAGGATGCAATAGCTCTGGTCGGCACCTCGCCCCACCCTGCCCCTCAACTGATGCAACTGTGAAAGGCCGAAGCGCTCGGCATCCTCGATGACCATGACCGACGCGTTAGGCACGTTCACGCCCACCTCGATAACGGTGGTCGCCACCAGGATGTGGGCCTTGCCCGTGGCAAAGAGCATCATCTGGTAATCCTTCTCGGCGGGCTTCATGCGGCCATGCACCATCGCCACATTGTAGTGCGGGAACACGTCCTTGACCTGCTCGTAGCCCATTTCCAGCGCATGCAGGTCTAGCTTCTCGTTCTCCTCGATAAGGGGATAGACGATATAGGCCTGCCGTCCCTCGCGCAGCTGTGAGCCGACGAATTGGTACATCTTGAATCGGTCGGGTTCATGCCTGAGCACCGTGGTCACGGGTTTGCGGCCCGGCGGCAGCTCGTCGATGACCGACACGTCGAGGTCGCCATAGACGGTCATGGCCAGCGTCCTGGGGATGGGCGTCGCCGTCATCACCAGGACGTGTGGGGGCGCCGTGCGGTTCTTGCTCCACAGTCGGGCGCGCTGTGCGACGCCAAAGCGGTGCTGCTCGTCGATCACGGCCAGGCCCAGGTTGCGGAACTGCACGGTATCCTCGATCAGGGCATGGGTGCCGATGAGAATCTGCAGCTCACCGCTCATCAACGCCTCGTGGATGGCCGTGCGCTCACGTTTGCGCGTCGACCCGGTCAAGAGGGCCACCTTCACCCCGATCGCCTCGGCCAGCGGCTTGATGGTCTCCAGATGCTGGCCGGCAAGGATCTCGGTGGGCGCCATGATACATGCCTGGTAGCCATTGTCCAGGGCAATCAAGGCCGTCATGAAGGCGACAATCGTCTTGCCGCTGCCCACGTCGCCCTGCAGCAGGCGGTTCATCTGCTTGCCGCTGCCCATGTCGTGCCGCATCTCGCGGATGACACGTTTCTGTGCCCCCGTGAGCGGGAACTGCAGCACGTGGTGGTAGAAGTTGTTGAAGTAATAGCCCACATGGGCAAAGTTGTGGCCCACCAGGCGTCGAGTGCTACCTTTAATATAATGTAGGATGTTCAGCTCCAGGAAGAACAGTTCTTCAAACTTGAGACGGAACTGCGCACGCTGCAGCGTCTGCTGATCGGCCGGCAAGTGGATGTTGCGCAGGGCCTCGGCCAGCGGCATGAGGTGATAGCGCTGCATCAGTTCAGGGGGCAACGTCTCGGCAATGTGCTGGACAGCAGGGGTGTTCAGCACGTTGACCACGAGTTTGTGAATCGCTCGCGAGGTAAATGAGCGGTTGCGCAGCACTTCAGTGAGGCTGTACACACCCGTCAAGCCCTGCTGGAGGTTGTCGGCTGTAGCCACATCCACCTCGGGATGGACGATGTTGAGCCGGTTGTTGAACATCGATGGCTTGCCAAACAACAGGTACTGTGTGTTGGTGTTATAAGTCTTCTGGATCGACGCGACCCGGTTAAACCACACCACCTCGATGGTGCCGGTGCCGTCGGTGAACAAAGCCTGTAGGCGGCGCTTGCGCCCTTCACCGGCAGTAGTGAAAGTGAGGAATCGTCCACGCAGCTGGACGGCAGCTTCGTCGCCCCGCAAGTCGTTCACATGATTGACAACGCTGCGGTCGATGTAGCGATACGGGAAGTAGTACACCAGGTCATAGTAGGTGACGATGCCCAGCCCCTTCTTGAGCAACTCGGCACGCTTGGGGCCCACGCCGTGCAGGTACTGTATGTCGGTGTGGCGCAGGTCAGGCATCTTGATTCAGCAGATATTTGGCAAGCGCCAGGTCCATGGGACGGGTAATCTTCAGGTTGCGGGGGTCGCCCTCGACAAGGGTCACCTCGTGGCCCAAGCACTCCACGACCGAAGCGTCGTCGGTAAACGTCGGGTCAAACGGCTGACCATAGGCCTCAAGCAGCAGCCGTGCATCAAACGCCTGGGGTGTCTGCACTGCTCGCAACGTAGAGCGGTCGAGGGCATGACTGCCATCACCGTCAAGCTGCCGCACCGAATCATTAAGTGTCACCACCGGAATGGCCGCACCGCCCTCGCGGGCAGCGTCGAGCACGCGTGAGATGAGGTCGGGCGTGACTAGCGGTCGCACGCCGTCATGAACCGCTATCACGTCGATGTCGCTAGCGCCACCCAGGCTGTCGAGCGCATGCTTCACGCTGTGCCATCGGGTCTCGCCTCCGGGGACAACACGATGAGGCAGGTCGAAGCCTTGCTGCTCGCACAAGGAGCGCCACAAGTCCATCTGCCCCTCGGGAAGGGTCAAAATTACATCAAAAGAACCGTCCCTATTTTCACCAAAGGCTTGGATGGTGCGCATCAGGATGGGGGTGCCGTCCAGGTCGAGAAACTGCTTGGGCAGCTGGGCTCCAAATCGGGTTCCGCTCCCCCCTGCCACTATGATTATTGTCGTTTTCATTGATTCTCCCGTTTAGTGACCACAAATGTAATAAAAAATATGGGCACGCGCTCATCAACTATAGGGTAAAAATTTAAAAAGGAACCTTAAGCACTGACTTAAGATTCCTTTTTTAGGTTTCAAATAGGTAAAATTTCTAAGGTAAAAAAGATTGTTTCAGGTTTATGGCACAAATATAGGGCCATTTTCGGAACCCAGTATAGCTTTTTTATATGTTTTAAAGCATATTTTCTTGTTCACTGGCCTTCTCAAGCAACTCAAGATTTGAATTATAATAATACAAATAATTATATTTCAGGCCGATAGAAACCCTGATAACATTTATTAACATACAGCGTTAAACAATTCTAATCCTCGTAGTGGCACAGGCTGAACTGGCCGTCGGCGTCGATGACGGCATAGGTGCATTGCTTGATCCAGTCTCCCAAGAAGATGACAGGCGGCATGTCGTCGGAGCGGTTGACGCGCGCGATGTGCAGGTGGCCGTAGACAAAGGCCTCGACATCGGGGTGGGCCGTGTAGTACTCGCGCGAGAAATCCAGCAGACGCTGGGCGGCACGCTCGGCAATGGCTTGCAGCCGTTCAGGAGTGCGGCTGGTGCGGTTCTCACTCGACCACCCGGTGGCAATAGGATAAGTCCAGCGCGGATGGATGGCTGCATAGAGCCACTGACACACCTTGTTATAAAAGCACCATCGGGTGAAGCGGTACATGGCCGGCTGGACGCCCACGTCATCGCCGTGGGAGATGAGGATGCGCTTGCCCTGTGTCTCCACAATGGTGTGTCCGTTGAGCACCGTGAGGCCGATCTGGTCGCGCAAGTAGTCAAACAGCCACACGTCGTGGTTGCCGGTGACCCAGGTGATTTTCACGCCCGAGTCGGCCAACTCGGCCAACTTGCCCAGGAAGCGGATGTAGCCACGGGGGACGACATACTTGTACTCGTACCAGTAGTCCAGGATGTCGCCCAGCAGAAACAGCTCGGCGGCATCGGGCTTGATGCTGTCCAGGAAACGGCACACTCGTCGTTCCCGCTCCAGGTCGTCCCTCATGTACTTGGCGCCCAGATGCAGGTCTGAAATGAAATATGTCTTATTGCCTGCCACGTCGTGAACCAACTGCCTGGAGTCTACATCATGCCCAGCTCTAGCTTGGCCTCATCGGTCATCATGCGGGGGTCCCACTCGGGTTCAAAGACCAGGTTGACCGTAGCACTGGTCACGCCGTCGACGCTCTCGACCTTCTGCCTGACGTCTTCAAAGATAAAGTCGGCAATCGGGCAATTGGGTGCGGTGAGTGTCATGTCGATGTCGACATGACCTTCATCATTGAGGTCAATCTTGTAGATCAGTCCCAGGCTATACACATCGACGGGCAACTCGGGGTCGTAGACCGTCTTCAACATCTTGATGATGTCTTCTTCAATCTTCAATTTCTGTTCTTGTTCCATAATGTGACTGCAAATGTAGTCAAAAACTCCAAATCACTGCACCTGATTCCATATTAAAATGAAAAAGGCGACAAAAAGCGAAAAAAAATTGAATTTGCAGCTACAATATCAAAAACGGGCAAAATCAAAAAAAAAATCATAAAAAATGCTGAATATTAGGGCTTAATTAAAAAAAAAGTGCGATATTTGCAGTCGCAAAATCGACAAGGGGCTCATTATTGAGCGCTTTTTGTTTGTTGTCACTGCACAAAACGAAAGCACAAACACCCTGTTGGTCAAGCACTTAAGAGAATATAATTATTTATTATTTAACACAAGTTTTAAATTTAAAAGATACAATGACTAAAGCAGAAATCGTTAGAGAGATTGCTCAATCGACAGGCATTGACAAAGCATCGGTTCTGGAGACCGTAGAGAAGTTCATGGACACCGTTAAGGATTCGCTGGCCAACGGCGAGAACGTTTACCTGCGTGGTTTCGGCAGCTTTATCGTAAAGACCCGTTCTGAGAAGACCGCCCGCAATATCAGCAAGAACACCGTGATTATCATTCCGGAGCACAAGATTCCCGCTTTCAAGCCCGCCAAGGTCTTCATGGAGCAGGTGAAGTAATCGCGCCATATAACAACCCTATCATATAATCCAATCAATTAACAATTTACGACTATGCCAAACGGAAAGAAACGTAAAGGCCACAAGATGGCAACGCACAAGCGTAAAAAAAGACTGCGCAAGAACCGTCACAAAAACAAGAAGTAATTACTTAAATTGCAATCTGTGACAACTGTGAGATAGCCGGAACAAACAAATTGGCGCGCCCCATGACGGGTAAAGAGTGAAAGGCTCGTGTCTAGACCTTCGCCCCCCTTGAAACCCGCCCCGTCAATATGTTTGTTCCTGTTTGCTATTTCAATGGTGCCGCCGACAACGTTTACCCCTCCACGCGCTCGGCGCAGCGGCATCAACCCGTCCCCTACTACCCTCGCACTGCCGTCAAGGCCCGTGTCCAGCGGGACACAATCATTCAGCCAGGCGGCCAGATGCCGATGAGATATCATATTTATTACATGATACTTATGTTTAATCATCTTTTACACATTCGATACAGCAACTTATTATTTAAGTTTTTCACCCACCATCTGCGATGAGAAGTGAACTAGTAGTTGACGTCACGCCCAATGACATGACGACCGCTCTGCTCGAAGACGGACGCCTGGTGTCATTGCAACGGGAGACGAGAGACGCCTCCTATGCCGTGGGCAACCTCTATCTTGCCAAGGTGAAGAAGCTTATGCCAGGACTGAATGCCGCGTTTGTCAACGTGGGACACTCCAAGGACGCATTCCTTCATTACCTTGATCTGGGTTCACAGTTCAACACTTTTTCTCAATACATCAAGACGGTACGAGACAATCCCTCGAAGCGGCCCACCAGTATCAGCAAAATCAAGAATCTGGCCGACACCAACAAGCATGGAAGCGTCACCGACGTCCTCACTCAAGGACAGGAACTGCTGGTACAGATTGCTAAAGAGCCCATCTCGACCAAGGGTCCCCGACTGACCACCGAAATCACCTTCACAGGACGATTCCTGGTGCTGACACCTTTCAATGACCGCATCTCGGTCTCACAGAAAATCAAGGACCATGCCGAGAAGACAAGATTGCGCCGACTCATTGAGAGCATGAAGCCCAAGAACTTTGGGATCATCGTTCGCACGTCGGCCGAGAACAAGCGAGCCGCTGAACTGAACAACGAGCTGAAAACGCTCCTTAAGGCATGGGATGACGCGATAGCCAAGATACAGCACGTATCGGCTCCTGCCCTCGTCTATGAGGAAGAAAGCCGTGCCGTCGGTGAGATAAGGGACATCTTCAGTCCTGAATTTGAGAGCATACAAGTCAATAATGCTGAAGTGTTTGAGCAGATTCATGACTATGTGAACCTGATAGCCCCCGATCGCAGTGATATCGTGAAATTGTATAGCGACGACATGCCGATATTTGACAAGTTCGGCATTACCAAACAGATCAAGTCGTCGTTTGGCAAGACGGTATCCTTCAAGTCGGGCGCATACATAATCGTAGAAAGCACCGAAGCGCTGCATGTCATCGACGTGAACTCGGGCAACCGCTCGAGGACCAGCACCGACCAGGAGAGCAACGCGCTCAACGTGAACCTGCTGGCAGCCGACGAAATTGCCCGCCAGCTGCGCCTGCGCGACATGGGTGGCATTATCGTGGTCGACTTCATCGACATGGCCAAGGCCGAGCACCGCCAAGAACTCTACCAGCACATGCGTGAAGTCATGCAGAAGGATCGTGCTCGGCACAACATACTGCCGCTGAGCAAGTTCGGGCTGATGCAGATAACCCGACAGCGAGTACGCCCTGCCCTGGATATAGCCACTGCCGAAACCTGCCCGTCGTGTGGCGGCACCGGCGAGGTGCAACCTTCACTGCTTTTTACCGACAAGCTCAAGGACAAGGTTGATTACCTGGTCAACACGCTCAAGGAGAGCGGCTTCATTATGTATGTCCATCCGTTTGTCGATGCCTACCTGAAAAAAGGTCTGATGAGTGAATACTGGAAATGGCGCCGCGAATTTAAGCGCAAATTCCGCATCCTGCCCGACCAGTCGCTCAATTACCTTGAGTATAAAGTTATCGACAAAGACCATAACGAGATCGACCTTAAAGAAGAAAAAGACACCAGCAGCAGCGAGACCAGCAAGAAGGAAAGGCGGTCGAAGCAACGCTCTGCCGACAACGACAACAGCCAGCACTGACCAATGCGCGTCAATGCCACGGCACGCACAGCCATCAAGGGGGGGGCGCCCTGCAGGATACCAGCGGGGCACCCTTCTTTTTTTTCAGCGGTGCTATTGGGCTTGCTGTTCAGCGAATCGGCACGTCGCAAAAACTCACACCAAGCCGCTAAGACGCTAAGTTTTTTCCGTTTTTTTCTTTTTTTCCGCGTGTGCACGTGTGGCCTCACGCTCACCCGATAAAAGGTGGGGGCGGTGTGGTCGAAGGCCACAGCAAGG
>CAMJXD010000072.1 GCA_946409635.1 uncultured Prevotellaceae bacterium | reverse complement strand
AGTTGAGGCTTGATGTATTGGCCGTAAGGCCGGTTAAAAACAAGCGAATGCATTGTGCAACAGCCTTATGCGGGACGGGTAGGCGGCTATTGGGCTGCGGATGACTGGTCTCGCATGTCGGCGGGAAGGTCGCGCTGGATGATCTCGCGGCACTGGTGGCTCACCTGGGCGATGTCGTTGCCGCCCTGGTGCTGGATGGGCTCGTGGAAGGTGAGCGTGATGGTGCCTGGGGTGACGTTAAAGGTGCTGCGGGGCATCACCTTGTAGCTGCCGTCGATGGTGATAGGGACTACGGGCAATCCAAATTCCAGTGCCAGCTTGAAGGCTCCGTTCTTGAAGGGGCCCATGAGGCCGGTGTCGGTGCGGCGCCCTTCGGGGAAGACCACAATCGACATGCCACCATGCAGCTTCTTCTTGGCGGATGCCATGGTGTCGCGAAGGCCTTGAGCCGTGTGGGTGTCGACCATGATGTGGCCTGCCATGCGGCATGCCGTGCCGATGATGGGGATGTTGGTGATGCCCTTGCGCATCATCCACTTGAAGTTGTGGCCGAGGAAGCCGTAGATCGAGAAGATGTCGTAGGCGCCCTGATGGTTGGCGACAAAGACGTAGCTGGTCTCGTGGTCGATGAGTTCACGTCCCACGACGCGGACGCGCACCAGGTGGAGCAGGCACCATGTGCGTGCCCACCACTTGGCGGGGAAGTAGCCCCAGTAGTTCTGGTTGAATAGTGTGCCGACAATGGTGACGAGCGCCGTGATGATGCTGAGCACCAGCATAATGGGCGAGACGATGCACCATTGGTATATCCGATACAAGTAAATCATTTCTCTATGAATCGTGGTGAATGGTGTGGCAAAGGTAGTGAAAAGTCGCTAAACTTGCAAGAGGGGGCGGCAAACAATCACGCCGCCTCCACTTGAACTGGCAAGTGAAGGCGGCGATGTGATGTGGGAACGGAGTGCGGGGGCGTTACTCGGCCTCGGCTTCGGGAGCGATGAGCTTGTAGCCCTTGCCGTGGATGTTGATGATTTCGATGGTGGGATCGTCCTTGAGCTTCTTGCGCAGCTTGGTGATGTAGACGTCCATGGAGCGAGCGTTGAAGTAGTTGTCGTCGATCCAGATGGTCTTGAGGGCGAAGTTGCGCTCCAGGATTTCGTTCATGTGGGCACACAGCAGGCTGAGCAGCTCGCTTTCCTTGGTGGTGAGGTTGTCGCTGCGGTCGTCGGTGAAGAGTACCTGTCGCTGGGTGTCGAAGGTGAACTTGCCGATGCGGTAGACGGTCACTTCCTTGCCCTTCTTGCCCTTGACGCGGCGCAGGATGGCCTCGATGCGCAGCACGAGCTCCTCCATGGAGAAAGGCTTGGTGATGTAGTCGTCGGCACCGATCTTGAATCCCTCGAGGATGTCCTCCTTGAGGGCCTTGGCGGTCAAGAAGATGATGGGCACGTCGCTGTTGACGGCGCGAATCTCCTGGGCGAGCTGGTAGCCGTCCTTCTTGGGCATCATGACGTCGAGCAGGCAGATGTCGTACTTGCCCTTGAGGAAGGCCTTGTAACCGGCCTCGCCGTCGGCAAAGAGTTCGGCCTTGTAGCCCTTGTCCTCGAGATACTCCCTGGTGAGGGTACCCAGGTTCTCATCGTCTTCGCATAACAGAATTCTGAGTTTGTCTTCCATAATTGTCGTTTTTTTTATTTGTATAGTGGTAATGTGATGATAAATTTCGATCCACGGTTGATTTCGCTCTCGGCACGAATGGATCCGCCAAAGAGGTCAATCATCTTGTGCACGTAGGCCAGTCCGAGTCCGAATCCCTTGACGTCGTGCCGGTTGCCTGTGGAGACGCGGTAGAACTTCTCGAAGATTCTCTTGAGGTCCTCGCGTGACATGCCGATGCCGTTGTCGGCGACGATGATCTGGATGTGGTCCTCGTCGGGGTTGGATGTGGAGACCTCGAGCTCAGGCGGCACGTCGTCGCGGCGGTACTTGACGGCGTTGTCCAGCAGGTTGAAGATGACGTTGGTGAAGTGCATGCGGTCCACGTTGATGATGGGGTCCTCGGCATCGAGGTCGGCATTGATGTGTCCGCCATATTTCTCGACCTTGAGCTTGAAGGTGTTGATCACGCTGTAGATGCTGGCATTAGCGTCCTCCTCCTCGAGCCGCATGGTGGCGTTCTTGCGGTCGAACAGGGAGAGCTGCAGCACCTTCTCGACCTGGAAGCGCAGTCGCTTGGTCTCGTCGTTGATGACGCCTGAGACGTGCTTGAGCATTTCGGGGCTCTTGCGCACGCTGTCGTCGTTGAGCATCTGGGCGGCAATTGAGATCGACGAGATGGGCGTCTTGAACTCGTGGGTCATGTTGTTGATGAAGTCGTTCTTGATCTCGCTGAGCTTCTTCTGCTTGAATGCCAGCGAGATGGTGTAGAGGAACACGCCCAGGAGCAGGAAGGTGAAAGCCAGCGATGGCACGAGGAACTTGACCGACGAGAAAATGTAGTCACTCTTGTTGGGGAAGGTGACGTTGAGGGTGTTCTGCTTGCTCTTGGGGTCGTTGGGGAAGAGCACCAGGCTGTAGACGTCCTGTTGCGACATGGGGGAGTAGCCCTGGGTCTTGTAGACCACGCCGTTGGTGCGGTTGACGACAGCAAACTCAAAGGGCAAGGTCAGTCCGTTGAATTCCAGTTCGGAGCGCAGGTATGAGGCCACGGTGGCGCTGTCGGCGCGTTCCTGGATGGGTCGGTCGCTGGAGTGGTTGAGGATGGTGAGGATGACCTCGTTGAGCAGGCTCTTCTGGTACAGGTATTGTCCCTTGAGGATTTCCTGCTTCTGCTGATAGGAGTCGTTCAGGTCGGTGAGGGTGTTACGGTTGGCTGGGCGCAGATTGGCGGGGTCCTGGGCGTTGAGTGTGGTGTCGATAGACGCCTCGTGCCGGTCGCTGAAGTTGAAACTCTGCTGGCTGATGCCCGAGTAGGTCTGTTCGGCCTCGGCCAGGTCCTGGTCGAGGAAGTATTTGGTCTCGTTCTGCTCGAGCATGGTGGACACGCTGTAGAGGCTGCGCATGACAATCTCGCTGAACTGGCTGTTGCGCATGGCGACCATCTTCTCCATGTAGACGATCTGCATGGCGAGCAGTCCCAGCAGGGCTATCGCCATGACGACCGTCAATATCCATATAGTAGATCTCTTCATGAGAGTATATTACACTGTTGATGAAACCTTGTTTTTAACAATCAACGGCAAAATTAACACTTTATTGTGAAAAACCAAAATTTCCCTTCACTTTTCGCTGAAAAATTTAACCTGAAATGTTAAAACACCCCCTTCAAGGATAATGATCAAACAACCACTACAACATTTGGACAACCGCAACAACTTTTATTATTGTTGTTGAAGTTGTGTAATCGTTGTTATGGTTGTCTGATTGCGTGATTGAAAAAAACGCTTTGTGACCCTCGGCGGTGAGCACGCCCGCGCGGTTGCGGGTGGCGGGGCCGATGACCAGCGTGAGCGTCGATGCCGCCCCGTCGCCCATGCTGCGTGCCATGAGCGACAAGATGACGTTGCTGTGGTCATCGACCACACTCATCCTCCACCTTTTATCGGGTGAGCCCAAACAAGTGTGGCTTCGCCATCACTGAATCTCAGATTTCTCACTCTCGACGCAGAATGCTGAGATCAGTACTGTGAGTCGTCAATTGTCAATCATAAAACATAACAGCTTTGCGATTTTACTTCGCAAAACCACTTTGATTAGCTTATTGTATCATCTTGATTGCGATATGCGCACCGCACGAATGACATGGCCCATGTAGCGGCTCATGTCTTCGGAGTCCCAGTACTGTGAATCGATGTAAAGCGCGAAAGCCCGGTCTGGGAGGGTCGGGTAAAGTGCTCGCGACCAAAAGTTACCGTAAGTGCCCACGTACTCAGGCGAACTGCCGTCACAGTAACCTGCCGCAGGCAAGAACATGGTATTTCCGTTGGGGCCTGTAAGCAAATGCCCGATCACGCCATTTCTTGACGTCCACTGCCAGGAACAAGAGTTGACAAGTTCGACCACCTGATCGTATGAAGGCATACGCCAGGATGTGCCCCAGTTAACATAAGCGGCATCGTCCTCGGGCTCAAGTTCTGTTTTGTCGTCAACAGGGCCAAAGTAGCTGTCGGTATTGTACTTTGAGATGTACCGATATCCGTTCTCGTCATAGTACCACCACTTGTAGTTCCCATAGGTGTATTCGTCTTTGGGTACCGTCTCTCCCCAGGCGAAGTAGTCTCCACCCTCCTCCGGGGTGCTTGCACCCAAGTTACACGTTGCCCACAGCGTACCGCTTGGCAAACCCAAATCCACGTACTCGTGGTTGTCTTTATCGGGCCAAGCCCCGTGTAGTACATAATCGATTAAACTGGTCACATCAGTTATATTGACTTGACCATCATTGTTCACATCGCCACGAAGATATTCCTGGGCATGTATTGTCGATGAGATCAACATAAATGAAATGAGTAATGAGACGCAATTCCTCATAATGATTCTGGATTTATTGGATTAGGTCCACAAATATACATTATCTTTTTGATTATTAAGGTTTTCTGACAGTCAATTCAATGAACGGTTATTTTTGACCCATAAACTCCCAGAATCAAAACCAGTATCCACTTGCTTGCTTTTTGTTCTCGAACACGGGGGCTCGAAGAGTTTGTAAGGTGGCTGAGTTGCGGAAATGCGGGAACGAGGCCTCGTTTTTGCGCATGAAGTCAACGATGTCACGGGGCGACTGCACAGGCATGTGGTTGCCCTGCACCAGGGTGACTATGGCGCGCCTTCAAGACGGAGTTTCTGCTGACAACACAATGAATAATGGGCGGCCCGCAGTGGGTCGCCCATTATTATATAATGTGTAGGACAGTGGGGGATTAATCCTCGTCCTGCTTGCTCTCCTCGTACTCCTTGAGCAGCTGAGCCTGCACGTCGGCGGGCACGAGCTCGTAGCTCGAGAACTTCATGCTGAACGAAGCGCGGCCACCCGAGATGGAGCTCAGGGAAGTCGAGTAGCTGGACATCTCCTTCAAGGGGATGCGAGCCTTAACGCGCTCCATGCCGTTGGCGCTCGACATGTCCATCATGATGCCGCGGCGTCCCTGGAGGTCGCTCTGTACACCACCCATGCAGTCGCCGGGCAACAGGATCTCGACGTCATAGACGGGCTCGAGCACCTTGGGGTTAGCATCGCGGAATGCTGCCGAGAAGGCGTTGCGGGCTGCCAGACGGAACGAGATTTCGTTACTGTCAACGGGGTGCATCTTACCATCGTAGATGCAGACGCGGACGTCGCGAGCATAGCTACCGGTCAACGGGCCCTGCTCCATGCGGTCCATGATACCCTTGACGATGGCGGGGATGAAGCGTGCATCGATGGCACCACCAACGATACAGTTATAGACAACCAGCATACCGCCCCATTCCATGGGGATTTCCTGCTTGTCCTTGATGTTCATCTTGTACTCCTGGTTACCGAACTTGTAGGTGTCGGGCTCAGGCATACCCTCGCGATAGGGCTCCACGATCAGGTGAACCTCACCGAACTGGCCGCTACCACCAGACTGCTTCTTGTGACGATAGTCGGCACGGGCAGCCTTGGTAATGGTCTCGCGGTAGGGGATGCGGGGCTCCTGGTACTCGATCTGGATCTTGTCGTTGTTCTCGATGTTCCACTTGAGGGTGCGCAGGTGGAACTCGCCCTGACCGGAAACGATGGTCTGGCGCAGCTCCTTGCTCTGCTCGATCAAGAGGGTGGGATCCTCCTCGTGCATGCGGTTGAGGACAGCACCGAGCTTCTCGGTCTCGCTCTCGTTGAGGGCGCGGATGGCGCGCTGGAACTTGGGAGCGGGATAGTCGATGAAGTTGAACTCGTGCTCGCAGCCCTTCTCGTTGAGGGTGTTGCCGCAGCGCACGTCCTTGAGCTTAACAGCAGCGCCGATGTCACCGGCGTGGATCTCGTCGATGGCAGTCTTGTTCTGGCCGCAAACGACGTTGATCTGAGCCAAGCGCTCCTTGCTGCCACGGTTCATGTTGGTCAGGTCGGCACCAGCCTTGAGGGTACCGCTCATCACCTTGAAGTAGGAAACCTCACCGATGTGGCTCTCGACCGAGGTCTTGAAGAAGAAGACGCTGACGGGAGCGTTCTCGTCGTAGGGAACCTCGTCGCCGTTGGTGTTCTTGGGAGCGGGCATCTCGGTCACGTCGGGCACGATCTCGGTCATGATCTCGAGCATGCGGTCGGTGCCGATGTTCTTCTCGGCGCTGACGAGCATCACGGGGAAGATGCTGCGGTCAACCATACCCAGGCGGATACCCTTGATGGCCTCTTCGTCGGTCAGGGTCATCTCGTCGAGGAACTTCATCATGAGCTCCTCGTCGTTCTCGGCTGCCATCTCGAGCAGTGCCATGCGGTACTCCTCGGCCTTGTCGGCATGGGCAGCGTCGATGTCGGCTGCGGTAGCCTTACCACCGTCCTTGGGCCAGGTGTACTGCTTCATGGCCAGCACGTCGACCACGCTGTTGAAGCCGGGGCCGGCGTTGACGGGGAACTGCAGAGCCACGACCTTGTTGCCGTAGGTCTCGCGCAGCTGGTTGTATACGTTATCGAAGTCGCACTTCTCGTCCTCGAGGCGATTGATGACAAACATCAGCGGCTTGCCGATGCGCTCGACGGTGCGGAAGTTGTTCTGGCAACCGACATCCACGCCATTGCGGCCGTCAATGACCAGCGCGGCTGCATCGGTGACGCTCAGAGCGGTCACGGTGTTACCCACGAAGTCATCACTACCCGGGCAGTCAAAGAAGTTGAGCTTCTTGCCGTTCTTCTCGGCAAAGAAGACGCATGAGGAAACGGAGTAGCCGTACTCCTTCTCAACTGGGGTGTTGTCGCTCACGGTGTTACCGCCATCGACGGTGCCCCTGCGGCTGATAGCGCCGCCCTCAAGGAGGATCGACTCGGTGAGAGTGGTCTTGCCAGCGCCCTTGCCACCGACGAGAGAGATGTTCTTGATCTCGTTAGTTTTGTAAACCTTCATTAGTGAATTGTTTGTTAAATGGTTGTTATATAATGAATTGTCAGATAGTCTTGCTAAACAGCCTGCAAAATTACTAAATTTTGGCGGGAGTTACAACATTATTAATAAGAAATTTTTCAATGGGACACCAGGGATGGTTGTTTTGGGACACGGGGACGGTTCTTTTGTCCCATTTTGAGCGCAAAATGGGACAAAAGAACCGTCCTAGGCTGTTAAGTTAACGATAAGTTTTGGGCT
>CAMJXD010000071.1 GCA_946409635.1 uncultured Prevotellaceae bacterium | reverse complement strand
GAGAGCGAGCGTCTGCTCAGCCGCATGGTGGCCCATGTGCTGGAGATGCGTGCCGAAGCCGGTGAGATTGAGCGTATCAAGTTCAAGACGCAGCACCACTTCTTCGGCTACGAGGGACGTTGCTCGTTCCCGTCGAACTTTGATGCCGACTACTGCTACTCGCTGGGTTACAATGCGTCGCACCTGATCTTTGTGGGCGCGACGGGTTACATGTCGGCCATCACCCATCTGGGCCGCAAGGCTCAGGACTGGGTGGCCTGTGGTGTGCCCATCACGATGATGATGAACATGGAGCGTCGCTCGGGTAAGGACAAGCCCGTGATCAAGAAGGCGCTTGTGGACCTGGAGGGAGCACCCTTCAAGCACTTTGTCGAGAACCGCGAGCAGTGGGCGCTTGAGACCTGCTACATCTATCCGGGTCCCATCCAGTTCTTCGGTCCCGAGGAGCTCGTCGACAAGACTTCCTACACGCTGTTCTTTGAGCAGTTCGGCAAGGAGTGATACTCCTGCCCCCACATGTGGCTTATCGTCCCAAGGGCTCCCCGCCCGACAGACTTTAAGTATAAAGTTTAACTTCTAAACAGCTTGCTCCCCGTCCCTGGTGTTCAGGAGGCGGGGATTTTTCTTGTCGCTGTGCTTCGGCCGTGTGGAATCCGGTGTGATCAGGGTTGTTGTAAAGCAGATTAGGCCTGGAACCGATGGTGGTGCCAGGCTGTGACAGCTCTCGGTCGAGATGACCGCGTGGGGGTGACAATGGTCACTCAGGGTCGGTCTCGAGCAGACCCGAGTATAGGGCAAAGAAATCCTTGCGGAGCGCAATGCTGATTTTGAGCAGCAAGTCGGTGCTGATGCTCTCGCGTACGAAGATGTTGTAGATGTTGGTGCGGTTGCACCCTAGCTGCTGTGACAACCACTGCACGGTGCATCCTTGTCGAGACATCTCCTCATGGATTGCGTTACCGATGTGTATGTATGTTTTTCCCATCAATAAATCTGGTGTGAAGGTTAACGCCGCAAAATTAACATATTGTCGGGAAAATCACGCAAGAATATTGATTATTTTTTACAGAATGACGGAAAAAGGCCAGAAATTGGCCTGTTTTAAGTGAATATGACCCGTTGTAACGTGTGAAATTGGGGCTGATGGCTGGCAATCATCAAGCGAAAGGCAATAAAGGCGGGGGCCATCACGTTATCTAATTGATGTGCCGTTGACAATGATTTCGGCCCCATGGACAAGAATCAGTGAGCGAGTTATCAGCTTGCGAAACTTAAGTTAACGTAAGAATGAAGAAGATAGGGATCATCAGTGACACTCACGCGTGGTGGGACGACCGCTACGCGCAGCACTTTGCCGACTGTGACGAGGTGTGGCACGCGGGCGACATCGGCAGCGACGAGCTGGCCGACCGGCTGGAGGCGATTGCTCCCGTGTTTCGTGCCGTGTGTGGCAACGTTGACGGGGCAAGCCTGAGGCGGCGCTTCAAGGAGATGGAAATCTTTGAGGTCGAGGGCGTCAAGGTGGTGATGACCCACATCGGCGGTTATCCGGGACGGTATGCCCCCGGCATCAAGTCGAGGCTGGAGTTGTCGCGGCCCAAGCTGTTTGTGTGCGGTCACAGCCACATCCTCAAGGTGATGCCCGACCGTGCACTGGGCTGCCTTGTCGTCAATCCCGGTGCCGCCGGCGTACAGGGCTGGCAGGTGGTGCGTACCCTTGTCACCCTGACCCTGGACAACGGCAACATCACTCATGCCCAGGTCATCGAGTTGGCTAAATGATAGATTGGAGATGAAAAAGACATTATATATAATAGCCATGTTGCTCATGGCGGGAGTTGCGCTCACGTCGTGTCACAGCAGCGAGAAGAATTACCGCGAGGCCTATGAGAAGGCCATCGAGCGTCGCAAGACCGGAATCGGAGCCGAGACCTATGCCAAAATCGAGGCCGAGCGCCAGCGGTACACCACCATCATCAACGGTGACAGCGTGCGGCTGCTCTATGTCAACGCCAATGTCGCCGTCGACACCACTGCCGTGGCACGGGACTATAATGTCGTGGTCGCCTCCTTTACCCAGCGCATCAATGCCAAGAGCTATTGCGACCGCCTGCGCCAGGAGTGTGGGCTGCGGGAGAGTTATATCCTGTTTGGCGGCGACGACAAGCAGTACCTTGTCGTTGCACAGGGCTATGACAACAAGGAGGACGCGGCCGCCTTCCTGCACGACATCGACCAGCGGGTGTGCCTCAAGATTCTGGAACCGCTGCCCTGGATATTGCGCCGCCTCTAGTCACGCTCACACGGCCGCACCGCCGTTCAAGATGGTCTGTCGTAAGGTGTGGCTGGCCAATATTTTAGCAGTTGACCCTGAAAAGTCTTTTAATGCTCATTTCGCTAAGAAAAACGTATTTCACGAAAAATAATTAAAACCATCAGTGAAAAATATAACTAATTCGCGAAATTGGTATTAGCCCCGCAGGGTTCGGGCCAACTGCTGCTGCTATATCGTTCCCTTTGGGTTTGATACGTCTACTGTGTAAAACAAGCGAGGGATGCCACCTTGACGGGGCATCCCTCGTGATCGTTCAGCGTAATGGGGGTGATTACCTTACGCGGCCCTGGTAGCTGCCGTCGCGGGTGTCGACCTCGATGATCTCGTCGGTGTCGATGAACAGGGGCACGCGAACGGTGGCGCCGGTCTCGACGGTGGCGGGCTTGAGGGTGTTGGTGGCGGTGTCGCCTTTCACGCCGGGCTCGGTGTAAGTGATCTTGAGCTGGGTCTTGATGGGCATCTCGGCAAAGAGGACGGTCTCGGTCGAAGCGTCGCTGACAACCTCAACGATGTCGCCTTCCTTCATGAAGTCGGCACCAGTGATCAAGTCCTTGCTGATGGGAATCTGCTCAAAGGTCTCGTTGTTCATGAACATGGCGTCCTGGCCGTCCATGTAGAGGTACTGGTAGGGGCGGCGCTCCACGCGAACGTCCTCAAGCTTCTCGCCGATGTTGAAGCGGCGCTCAAGCACGCGGCCGTCAACGACGTTTTTGAGCTTAGTGCGCATGAAGGTGTTTCCCTTACCGGGTTTTACATGAAGGAATTCGATGCAGAAATACAGATCGCCATCCAGGCGGATGCACGTTCCGTTCTTGATGTCTTGAGCATTAATCATAATTGCTGTACTATTGTTTTATGTAAATATTGTTTGTTGACAGACTTTAGTGGGTGCAAAAGTAGTGATTTTGAGAAAAAAAACAAAAACTTTTCTGCAAAAAAGCGTTTGCACTTGTGTAATTTGAAAAAAAGGACTAATTTTGCACCGCATTTTGCGAAAATTTTTCGGAACAACTAAAAAACAGAGATAAGAAATGAAAAGAACATTCCAACCCTCGAACCGTAAGAAAGCCAACAAGCATGGCTTCCGTCGTCGCATGCGCACTGCCGATGGCCGCAAGGTCCTCGCTCGTCGTCGTGCCAAGGGTCGTTACAGCCTCACTGTCAGCGACACCGTCTACAAGTAATTCCCACTTGTAAGTGACGCAGCGGGCGGCACTAAGCCCGCTACTCTACAAAGCATCAAGCCGTTATGGTCAACGACCGTAACGGCATTTGTTGCATACAAGAGGCGGGTTGCATGTGCGGGCGGGCCATCAATCGGCAGGCACCGGTTTGATGGGGCGGCAGGGGTTGCCCACGGCTACGACGCCGGGCGGAATGTCACGTGTCACGACCGAGCCGGCGCCGATGGTCACATTGTCACCGATGGTCACTCCGGCCAGGATAGTCACCGAGCCGCCTATCCACACGTTGTCGCCGATGGTTACCGGCAGGGCCCACTCTTGCCGCGTGTTGCGCTCCACGGGGTCGGTGCTGTGGCAAGCCGTGTAGATGCTCACGTTGGGGCCGATGAAGCAGTCGTCGCCGATGGTCACCAGTGCCTCGTCGAGCACCGTGAAATTGAAGTTGGCAAAGAACCGCTTGCCCACGCTGATGTGCTTGCCATAGTCGCAGTAGAACGGCTGGTTGATCAATATGTTGTCGTCGCCCACGTGTCCCAGCAGCGACATCAGTATCGCGGTGCGCTCGGCCTGCTGCGACGGCAACAGCCCGTTGTAGCGATGAATGACATCCTTGCACTCATTCAGTTCCCTCAGCAGCTCGGGATCGACCGCCGAGTAGGTCTTCCCGGCCAGCATTTTCTCTTTCTCGGTCATAGTCATGATAATAATTGTGGTTGTTTCCAGCTTGTATTGTGGTCAGGCTCTGCGCATACTAGCGTTTATGAAATCATTGCCGGAGCTTGAACTGGCCGGTGCGGATGCTTGCGATGACGATCTGCCAGATGATCAAGTCGTCGGCATGGGCGTGATGGATGTTCTTGCCGTCGCAGAATGTCATCTCACCGCTGCGCACAATGATGTGGACGTGCCCCTCGTCCAGGAGGCTCGCCAGCCGCACGTTGTCCTTCACCGCATTGAGCAGTGCGCAGCCATTACCTTGTTCTATCATCACCGCACAGTTAACCTTTTTTCTTGTTCCTACTCAACGGGGCCGTCAGGCTGTTGGGAGAACTGGAGTTTTTTACAATGTCGACAATAGGATGAGCCCATGTTTTGACACACCCTCAACATCCAGCACGATTGTGCCGCTGGAGGGATCTGCTGTCCTGGGCTCGAGTGCCGGCTATAGCTTTACCAGGCGGCGGGCTCGTTGCTGCAGTGCGGGATCCTTGATCTTTTTGAACTCGCCCAGCACATACTCGGGACTGACTTCGCTGATGAGTTTGACTGTGCCCTGTGTCAGCTGGCTCTTGGGATGGTCGCAGCACCATTGCATGAATCGCTCGGTGTCGCAGTACAGGCGGTTGAACACCAGCGTGTGGAAGTCGCCCAGCAACTGCTTGGGGTCGGTAATGGTGCCCTTGGCGTTGTCCAGGTAGGTGTTGATGCGGTCATACAAGGTGGTGTCGCTCATCGGCGTCCATGCCAGCACCTCGAGTTGTCGTTTGTGGCGCCAGTAGTTGCTGAGCAGGGTGGTGTCGGCACTGTAGACGGTGCCTATCTTGCCGAGCGTGAAGTGCCCGTCGGCACCAATCGTCACGGGTATCTCGTGGTCGATGAACCACAGCGTGGAGTCGGTGTCCTCGCCGTCGCGCTGGATGTTATAGGAGATCCAGCGGCTCACGTTGATGGGCTTGCCCCACTTGTCAGGCATAACCATGCGCATCGAGTCGATGCCCACATGGCGCGTGTGCTCGTCGATGTCGTCCCAGTAGGCCAGGTTCATGCCGCCACATTCGCCCAGTCGCATGAAGTCGAGCATGCCCGTCTTGCCGAATGTCGCGAGCCAGCACGTGCGGGTGTCGCTGTACGACGTCTGTCCCAACAGCAGGCTGATGCCCTGCTCGGGGTATTCCTTGATGCCCCACACGCGCACGATTGTGGTGTTGGTGTCGATGTGCATCACCTTGTCCAGCCCCAGGGCCTCACAGGTGCCCAGGTCCAGGATGCGGTGAGGCAATTTCTCGCCGTCGTTGTCGTAGCGGAATTCCGTGTCGCTGGCCATCAGCGAGTCCTCGTAGATGCCCACGCTGCACAGGTAGTCGTGACCGTTGTTGATATCGTCACCATGCTGCCACTTGCCGGTACACGACACGATGGCCAGAGCCAGAATGATTAAAACGAAGTGTCTCATATCCAGTTAGTTGTTGATTCCTTAATTGAGTTTGCGGTAGCGCACGCGGGTGGGCTCTTCCTTGCCCAGGCGCTTGAGCTTGTTCTCCTCATACTCGCTGTAGCTGCCCTCAAAGAAGAACACGTTGCTGTTCCCCTCAAAGGCCAGGATGTGGGTGCAGATGCGGTCCAGGAACCAGCGGTCGTGGCTGATGACCACGGCACAGCCGGCAAAGTCCTCAAGACCTTCTTCAAGGGCGCGCAGGGTGTTGACGTCGATGTCGTTGGTCGGCTCGTCGAGCAGCAGCACGTTGCCCTCCTCCTTGAGCGCCAGGGCCAGTTGCAGGCGGTTGCGCTCACCGCCCGACAGCACGCCGCACTTCTTCTGCTGGTCCACGCCGCTGAAGTTGAAGCGCGACAGGTAGGCTCGCGCGTTGACGTCGCGGCCGCCCATGCGCAGCAGCTCCACGCCGCCCGAGATGACCTCATAGACCGTCTTGTCGGGGTCGATGCTCGTGTGCTGCTGGTCCACGTATACGGCCTTGACCGTCTCACCCACCTCAAAGGTGCCGCTGTCGGGCTTCTCCAGGCCCATGATCAGTCGGAACAGTGTGGTCTTGCCTGCACCGTTGGGGCCGATGACGCCCACGATGCCGTTGGGCGGCAGCATGAAGTTCAGGTCGTCGAACAGCAGCTTGTCGCCAAATGCCTTGGCCACATGCTGGGCCTCGATGACTTTGTTGCCCAGGCGGGGGCCGTTAGGAATGAAGATCTCGAGCTTCTCCTCTTTCTCCTTGACGGTCTCGTTGAGCAGCTTGTCATAGCTGTTGAGGCGCGCTTTACCCTTGGCCTGGCGGGCCTTGGGGGCCATGCGCACCCACTCGAGCTCACGCTGCAGCGTCTTCTGGCGCTTGCTCTCGGTCTTCTCTTCCTGGGCCAGGCGCTGGGTCTTCTGCTCCAGCCAGCTGCTGTAGTTGCCCTTCCAGGGAATGCCCTCGCCGCGGTCCAGTTCCAGGATCCACCCGGCCACGTTGTCCAGGAAGTAGCGGTCGTGGGTCACGGCGATGACCGTGCCCTCATATTGCTGCAGGTGCTGCTCCAGCCAGTCGATCGACTCGGCGTCAAGGTGGTTGGTGGGCTCGTCGAGCAACAGCACGTCGGGCTTTTGCAACAGCAGTCGGCACAGGGCCACGCGGCGCCGTTCACCGCCGCTCAGGTGCTCGGTGAGCTGGTCGCCTTCGGGGCAGCGCAGGGCGTCCATCGCGCGCTCCAGCCGGTTGTCCAGGTTCCAGGCGTCGGTCGCGTCAATGATGTCCTGCAGTTCGGCCTGGCGGGCAAACAGCTGGTCCATCTTCTCGGGGTCCTCATAGTACTCGGGCAACCCGAACTTGAGGTTGATGTCCTCAAACTCTTTTAAGGCGTCCACCACGTGCTGCACGCCTTCCTGCACGACCTCCTTGACCGTCTTGGTCGGGTCGAGCTGGGGATCCTGGGGCAGGTAGCCCACCGTGTAGCCCGGTGCAAACACCACCTGGCCCTGGTACTGCGTCTCCAGGCCGGCGATGATCTTCATCAGCGTCGACTTGCCCGCACCGTTCAGGCCGATGATGCCGATCTTGGCGCCATAGTAGAACGAGAGGTAGATGTTCTTGAGGATTTGCTTCTGGTTCT
>CAMJXD010000070.1 GCA_946409635.1 uncultured Prevotellaceae bacterium | reverse complement strand
TTGGCGAGGTCTTTCGACCTCATGCTTGCCCCCGCTAATTTTCCGCTGAGCCGTGGCCTCACGCTAAGCCGCTAAGTCGCTAAGGTTTTTTTCGTTTTTTCGTTTTTTCTTTTTTTCCGCGTGTGCACGTGTGACCTCACGCTCACCCGATAAAAGGTGGGGGCGGTGTGGTCGAAGGCCACAGCAAGGCCAGCGGCCTTGAACTTGAAGTAACCCCACGGCGCACAGGCCGTAGGCCTCGTGTGGCGTGGGGTATAAGGCAAACCGCAGACGGGCCTCGTCGAGGGCCACTCACGTCAGGCGGTAGTCATTCCATTTTAGTCATTGTTATTATTGTTCAAGGGTTGTTACACGTGTGCGTAAAAAACGGAAAAACGGAAAAACGGAAAAACGGAAAAATGAAAAAAGAAAGAGAAACATTATATCTTCTTTCTTCTCCCGTCGTTGTCGGTAGAAGATGATAAAGAAATAATTATCATGTTAAAGCTTGCGATAACATGAAGTTTTTCGTTTTTTTCTTTTTTTTCGTTTTATATATAATAGCGAAAAAAACAGAAAAACGGAAAACATGGTAATCAAGTGGATTTCAAGAACTAATGCTTAAGGCTATTGGCCAAAAAGATACAAAACTTGAGCAAATCGAATGCAAAACCAAGCTCGCTTGAGCTTTGCTGAGATGCCGCCAAGTTTATCCAAAATACAGTCAACAAGAAACATCAACATTTCGGTAATTGATAGATGCCCCCCGTCAGTAGCGGAGATCAGCGCTGACGGGACGCGGCGAGGCGGTGTCGAGCGTGAGGATGGCCCAGGCGCTGGTGAGCTGGCTCTCGTAACGCAGCCTATAGCGCGTGTGGGGGCGCAAGCCCTTCTTGAGCCGGGCCTGGCCTGTGACGGGATGCTGCGGGGCTCCACGGCGACGCACGCCTTTTTTCTCAACGATGGTGAGGCGGTCGTCCTGGACGGTGATAACGAGATGGACGGTCTCCTCGTCGCCCAGGCTGAGGCCGGTGCGCTTGATAACCAGACTTCCGTCGCCGCCGGGTTCGATGGTGAGGCGGTCGTCCTGGTCGACGGCGGCGGGCTCGACGGTGAGCGGGACGATGTAGGTGCTGGGGGGCTGCTTCTCGCGCTGTCCCAGCAGCAGCGCTACCAGGGCCATGGCCACGACAAAGGCCAGCGTGTAGAATTCGGGAGAGTGCAGATCCATCACTTGAGCTTGTTGATAACCTGGGCGGCTATGATGCGCGACGAGGCGGGTGACCAGTGGGTGTCGTTGAAGAGGTAGACGTCCTTGACGCCCTGCTCAACGAGCGGATGCAACACCTGGCGGGCGATGACAAAGCGGTCGAGTTCTGGCGCCATCCAGCGGGAGATGTCCTCGCTCAGGGTCTTGGCCGGATAGGGATTGTCGACAATCCAGTCCTGATAGATGTCATACTTGTCGGCAGCGACGACCACAATGAGGTTCACGCCGCGCTCGCGGGCCATGGCGATGAGCAGGCGATAGCAGCCGGTGACTGCCAGGCGCTCATCGTCGGTGAGATTGACGCCCAGCTTGACGTCGTCGTTGTAGAAGTAGAGTACATCGGGCTCCTGGCCGCCGAAAACGGGCCTCGACAGACGGGCCTTGTAGATGGGGTTAGCGCCGAAGAAGCGGTAGAAGACGAAGTCCTTGACACGAAGCAGCGGGCTCGACTCCTGGCGCGCGGGAGCCGCCGCAGCCGACTGGGCCGCAGGCTGCTGACTGGTGAAATCGACCTCGTTGCCCGCATTGAAACTGCAGTGGCGGCCCACGATGTATCGCTCCACCTCCTGGACCACGAGGTTCCTGACACGGGTGGAGTCGACCAAGCCCGCCTTCATCACGTCGTAGGCCAGCTGCACGGGATTGGACAGCCGAGCCTCGCCTGGCGAGAACACGGTGACCCGGCGGCCACTGTCGTGGGCCAGATAGTTCACATAGTCGCCCTGCTTGCCCACACCGCCGCCATGGGAGAACGAGTCGCCGATGACCAGCACGTCGCAGGTGTCGGCCCGCAGCACGCTGTCGCTGCTCACGGTGGTGTAGTAGACCTCGGGCAGCGCAGTGGCACGCACCGAGTCGGCATACTCGGGGCCGCTGTCGATGAGACCCAGGCGCATCAGGTCGCCCGAGTTGTCGCCCGTTATCGTCAGGTAGGTCGCCAGCCCCACGAGCAGCAGCCACAGGGGCAGGACGGTATAGGATATGTTGATGAGAAACTTCTTCATGGCTTGGACTCAGAACTGGAAGTAGATAAACGTCTGCACCGACCCGGCGAAATAAAAGATCAGGCACACCAGGCCCGCATACACCGCCAGCCGCGACGGTCGCGAGGCGAACAAGCGATAGCCGTCGAGCTCCAACACGTGGTCGCGCTCACGCTGCAGCCACTCGACCAGCAACAGGCCGATGCACCACAGCACCATCACGGCCATCGGCTTGGTGAGGCCGCTCAGGGTGAACAGCGAGGGCGAGAACAGGCGCGAGACATAGGCGCCCAGGCTCGTGACATCGGGCGCACGGAAGAGCACCCAGCCCAGGTTGACGAGCAGGAAGGTGACCAGCATGCCTGCCAGCTCGCGCCACGAGGGCAGCAGGCGGCCGGCGGCCACAGTGTCCTTGTAGCGCCGCGAGCCCAGGATGATGAGCGGGATGAACAGCAGGGCGTGGTACAGCCCCCACAGCACAAAGGTCCAGTCGGCGCCATGCCACAGGCCGCTCAGGGCAAACACGATGAGCGTGTTGACAATAGTGCGCCCGCGTCCGCGACGGTTGCCTCCCAGCGGGAAGTAGACATACTGGGTGAACCAGTTCATCAACGTGATGTGCCACCGGCGCCAGAACTCCCGCACGTTGCGCGAGAAGTAGGGCACCCTGAAGTTGGTCGTGAGCCTGAAGCCGAACAGCTTGGCACAACCGATGGCAATGTCGCTGTAGCCCGAGAAGTCGGTATAGATCTGGAAGGTGAACAGCAGCGAGACCACCAGCAGCATCAGGCCCGTGGCCGAGTCTATCGAGGCCCACGTCTGGTTCACGACCTCGGCGCAGCCGTCGGCAATGACCAGCTTCTTGAAGAAGCCCCACAGCATCTGCCGCAGGCCGTCGACGGCCTGGCAGTAGTCGAAGCGGCGCTCACGCAGCATCTGGGGCAGCAGACTCGTGGCCCGCTCGATGGGGCCTGCCACCAGCTGCGGGAAGAAGCTGATGAACGAGAAAAAGGCGACCGCGTCACGCGTGGGCCTGATGCGGCGGGCATACACGTCGATCGAGTAGCTCAGGGCCTGGAACGTGTAGAAGCTGATGCCCACCGGCAGGATGACGTGGAGCGTGGGCCAGTCGGCAGTGAGGCCAAACAGCGCCAGCAGCGACGACAGGCTGTCGACAAAGAAGTTGAAATACTTGAAGGTGGCCAGGATGCCCAGGTTGAGCACGATGTTGGCCGCGCTGACAGCCTTCTGTACCCGTCGCCTACCCTCATAATGCCCGATGGCCAGGCCGCTGGCAAAGCTGCTGGCCGAGGTGATGACGATGAGCAGCAGGAAACGCCAGTCCCACCAGCCGTAGAAGACATAACTCGCCACGAGGATGAGCAGATTCTGCCACCTCAACTTCTTGAACACAAACCAGTAGAGCAGGAACACTACCGGCAGGAATATCATGAATGTGAACGAGTTAAAGAGCATATCTCAACAATGTGAAATTAGCTGTTAGCTCTTAGCCGTCGCTGTTAGCATCTGGAGGCATCTCCACCAGCTAATAACAAAAGGCTAAATGCTAACAGCTAATCGCTTGCAGCTTACAGCTGGTTACTTGATAATCATCACGGTTGTGTGCGGCGTGCCGGTAGTTGCCGGCTGGGCGCCCTGGGCTGCATACACGTTGTACAGGCCGGTGGGCACGCGCTCGCCGTTCTCGCCGCTGCCGTCCCACAGGGCGCTGCCCATCACGGGACCAAACTGAGCCACCACGGCGCCGTTGCGGTCGGTAATGGTGACATAGCTGTTGTCCATCAGGCCGGCAATCTTGACCATGCCGGTGAAGTCGGGCTCAACAGGATTGGGGAAGGCATATACGTTGTCGAAGTTCAACGCTGCGGCATCGCCCTGAGGCACATACTCGGCAAAGCCGTTGTCGGTAACGATGTACACGCGCTCGTTGACCGTGTCACACTCGACGCTGTAGACCACGTCGCTGGGCAGGTCGCTGTTGTCGGTCGTGAAGTGGTTGTACACCTCGCTGCCGTCGGGCGAAACGTAGTAAAGACCATTGTTGCTGGCAATCCACTTGTTGTTGTCGCGATCAACGCCGATGTCATATACCGAATAGCCCTCGCACAGGTAACCTTTACCCTCGCTGAACTTGGAGGCGTAAGGACGGATGGCATGAGGAGTCTCGTCGAACACCACGTCAGGGTCAAACATAAACAGACCTGTCGTGTGGCCGACCCAAATCATGCCGTCCTTATCCTCCTTGAAGCGGCTGAGGTAAATCCAATCGATCATGCTGTTGTTCTGGTCAACAAATTTGTTGATAATTGACATCTTGTAATTGTCAACAGTGGGATCGACTTTCTCGTTATCCCAGCAATAGATGACGCCAGTGGGTGCGCTGTTATAGTCACAGTCGCTCCAAATCTTCACGTTGTTCTTCCTGGGAATAATGAACTGGGAACGCTGGAACGAACTAGTGACAAGCTTTGACATGCCGCTGGGAATGAACCAATCGGTCTTTCTGGTCGAGCCCAGCTTATCGTGGGTAAGCACCGACGTGGGATTGGCCGTAGCATAAGAACCATAGCTGGATACCGTCCACAAGTTGCCGTAGTTGTCAAAGGCAACATCCACGTAGGCGCCAATCGCTGCATTGTTTCTGGTGTAATTCGCTTTCTGGGCATCATCGGTCACCTGAAATATACCCTTGTTCCAACTGTGGCGAACATAGGTGTGCGGGTCAAGCGGATCAAAGACAAAGGCATAACTGTTAGTATTGGAGCCGGTGTATGGCGTAGCATTGACCCAATTCACACCATCATAGGTATTGGTGACATTAGGATTAGTGTATGGAGTACTATTAGGCAACGTATTAAAAATGGGAGCCGAATTGCTCACATAGAGCTTGTTTAACGTTGCATTGTACTTCAGCCAGAAGGGGGCGTCGGTGGTCAATGAGTTGATTTTATAGTAATTTGTATTACCGTTGATGTGCAGGCCGTTGGCGTCACACATCCACACCGTGCCGTCACCATTGGGATTGGAACTGCAGGCCGACAGCACCGACTTGAACTTGGTGGGCGTCTTGCCCGTCTCGTTGATGCTATAGCAGGCAGCCGTTCCAGGCATGTTGGCAAAGAAGCCGGTCGGCGTGCGCTGTACGTTGGTAGCCTTGCCGTCGAACAGCTTGCTCAGCGACGGCGTCGTGCCCGAGAAGTCGTAATTATAGACGCCTGAGGTCGTACCGAAGACAAACACCGAGTGGTCATCGATGGGATACATCTTGCAGCCCGTGAACGAGCCAGTGACATTCTGGTAGTTCTTCAAGGGGTCGGGATCGCCAGGAGCGCCATAGTAGCACCTGTTGTTGGACAGCATCAGCAGCAGGTCGCCCATGGGAGCCACCGAGTTGATGCATACGCCCTGACCCAGGTCGTAGTTCTTAGTGATCTTGAGCGTCTCCTCGTCGATGGTGACGTAACCGTATCCCACTGCCACATAGGCGATGCCGTTGCCAAAGTTGATGTCATTGATGGGCTTGCCGATGTGAGATGCCAGCTCACCGCCATTGATAATCTGGAAGTTGTGCACGACGCTCACCATGTTCTTGATGCCGTTGATGTTGGTCACAACGCCATTGCCGTCGATGACATCGATGTTAGAGTTGGCATAGGCCACAAACAGCAGGTTGCGCTCGCAGTCATAGTAGATGTCGGAAATCGTGTTGTCCGACAGCTTGTTCTGCCTGTTTAACGCAATGGTCGTCGAGGTGGCCTTGTCAAACTCAAACAGGCGGGCACTGTTCAAGTAATACACCTTGTCGCCCGTGTCAAAGATGTTCTGAATCTTGGAGTCGACATAATAGGGATGGATCTTCCATGTACTGGCACTGGCACCGATGGCCGCCATCACAAGAAGCATCACCAGAAGGAACTGTTTTTTAAGCATATCTAGTTTGTTTAATATTATTTTCCAGATTATTATAACACACTGATTAACAGTGAGATATGTAACCAGTTTACACAAGACCCACTGAATCAAATGCCAAAGTTATAAATAAATAATGAAAAACGAGGGCATTTAGCGCCCATAAGATTGCAAAATCTTTCTTAAAAATTGCTAAACGAACCTGTTACTCAACAGATTCGTTTAGCTGATGGCTGATTGGAGCCGAGGGGCCGCCAATCGCTATTTCATTATCTTGAAAAAATCACTGCTGGGGGGCAGCCGCTGCTGCGGCCTCGACCCAACGCTTGACCTCGTCGACAACGGGCACCTTGTAGCCCAGCTTGTACTTCTTGTTGATGTCCAGCAGGTCCTGGAAGAGTTTGCCGGGTTTCTCCAGGGCGCCGAGGGCTGCCACGGTGAGCAGGCCGGCCTTCTGGATGGGAGCGACCCACTCCTCGGGGATGCCCAGGGCGGTGTAGGCCTCGACCTTGTCGCGGGCGGGCACCTTCTCGGGACGCATCTGCGGGAACAGCAGCACGTCCTGGATGTAGCTGTTGCCGGTCATGAGCATCACCAGGCGGTCGATGCCGATGCCGATGCCGCTCGTGGGAGGCATGCCGTATTGCAGGGCGCGCAGGAAGTCCTGGTCGATGATCATGGCCTCGTCGTCACCCTTGTCGGCCAGGCGCATCTGCTCCTTGAAGCGCTCCTCCTGGTCGATGGGATCGTTGAGCTCGCTGTAGGCATTGGCCAGCTCCTTGCCGTTGACCATGAGCTCAAAGCGCTCGGTCAGGCCGGGCTTGCTGCGGTGCATCTTGGTCAGGGGCGACATCTCCACGGGATAGTCGATGATAAACGTGGGCTGGATGAACGTGCCCTCGCAGAACTCGCCGAAGATCTCGTCGATGAGCTTGCCCTTGCCCATCGTGTCGTCGATCTCGAGCTTCAACTCCTTGCACACCTCGCGGATTTCCTCCTCGCTCTTGCCCTCCAGGTCGTGGCCGGTCTTCTCCTTGATGGCCTCGAGGATGGGCAGGCGGCGGTAGGGCGCCTTGAAGCTGATGACCTGGCCGTCGATCTCGGTCTCGGGCTTGCCGTTGACGGCGATGCAGATCTTCTCGAGCAGCTGCTCGGTGAACGACATCATCCAGTTATAGTCCTTGTATTGAACGTACAGCTCCATGCAGGTGAACTCAGGGTTGTGGTTGCGGTCCAT
>CAMJXD010000069.1 GCA_946409635.1 uncultured Prevotellaceae bacterium | reverse complement strand
GCGCTTACGTGTTTGAGGAGCGCATGGTCCCCAACGACAAGGTACAGGACTGGCTCAAGTAATCCTTGAGGCCACATAATAAAAAACAGCCTGCCCGCCCGCTGATGCTTCAGCCCGCGGGCAGGCTGCTTATCTTGCAGCTGTTGGTGCCCAGGAAAAAAACGGCAGGGCTGCCAGATCGTTCCCATTTTTTCCATTTTTCCATTTTTTCCATTTTTTCCACGCGCGTGAAAAAATGAGAAAACCCCATGTGCATGCCTCTAAAAGGTGGCAAAGGCTTGCGGCTGGTTGAAACGTTTTGACTACCTTTGTACCACGCTAACCAATAGATGACTGGACAATGAACGAGGACAAATACATCTTCACGCTGGAGATCGCGGTGCGCGACTATGAACTCGACAGCGAGGGCATCGTCAACAATGCTGTGTATCTGCACTACCTGGAGCACACCAGACACGCCTTTGTCAAGCAAGAGGGCATCCCATTCGGCAGCCTCACCAGCGACGGCCTGATACCAGTGGTGCGCCGCATGGAAATAGACTACCGCACTCCCCTGCGCACCGGCGACGTGATGCTGAGCCGCCTGTGGCTCGAGCGCCGTGGAGCCCGCTTCGTCTTTCATCAGGACGTCTATCGCAAGGCCGGTGGTGAGCTGGTGGTGAGTGCCGTCGTCACCATCGTGTGCATGGAGAGGGACGGACGCATTAACCGCGGCGATGACCTGGCCAGGCACGTCGCACAATACCTCGACCGGCCATGAGCGACACTGCTGACCGATACAGCCCGCTGGCCTATCGCATCGCCCTGGCCGGCATGCAAGGCATGGGTGTGGACCTGGCGCGCAAGCTGCTCGACGTGGTGGGCAGCGAGGAGCGCTTCTTTGGCATGAACGAGAAGGAGTTGCGTGCCCTCACAGGGGGCCGCAGCAAGATTTACCGCGACGACTATCGCCGCGAGTGCCTGCAGCGTGCCGTCAGGGAAGAAGCCTTTGTGACCGGGCACAACATCAGCGCCACCTATTTTGCCGACGAGGGCTATCCTCATCGCCTGCTGGAGGCGCCTGACGCGCCGGCAATGTTCTACTCCCTGGGCCGGTGCAACCTCGAGAGCGCCCATGTGGTGAGTGTGGTGGGTACTCGCCACGCGACGCAATATGGCCTGGCCTTCTGTGACAGACTCATCGGTGAGCTGTCGCAATGCGTGTCCGACCTGGTGGTGGTGAGCGGTCTGGCCTATGGCATCGACATCGCGGCCCATCGGGCAGCCCTCAAGCACGGCGTGCCCACCGTGGCCGTGCTGCCCCGTGGACTGAACCGCATCTATCCCGCCATGCACCGCAGCGACGCTGTCGCCATCGTCAAGCAGGGTGGCATGCTACTGACCGACTATACCAGCCAGGATGCCGTGCAGAAGAGTAACTTCCTGGCCCGCAACCGCATCGTGGCGGCTCTGAGCGACTGCACCGTGGTCGTGGAGTCGGCCGGGTCGGGCGGGGCCCTTGTCACCGCCTCGCTGGCCATGAGTTACAACCGCGACGTGATGGCCGTGCCAGGCCGACCGGGCGACGAGTACTCGGCTGGCTGTAACAAGCTCATCGCCACCAACAAGGCCGCCCTGATCACCGGCGCCGGCGACCTGCTGGCTGCCATGCGGTGGGAAAGCGCCGCCGGCCAGCCCCGCCAGCTTGACCTGTTCCCGCGGCTCACGGCCGAGGAGCAGGCCGTGGTCGACGCGATACGTGACCGTGGCGAGGTACACCTCAACACGCTTGCCCAGGCCCTGGGACAGCCCGTCTACAAGCTCATGAGCGTGCTGGTGGAGCTGGACTGCAAGAAAGTCATCACCACGCTGCCGGGCTGCCGTTACGCCCTGTTGTAGGCCCTGTATCAGGCTGCTTCCTGGCCCGGAAACGTGTTTTTTTGCATTTTTTAAGGGGCCATGATGCTGCCATGTGGAATTATTGGAGTACCTTTACATTTTCTATTCCGTTTCAAGACTGAACTTTAAATTGCACAACGATATGAATACTGATAGAATTCCCGATTCAGAGTTTATCATCAACGATGATGGTTCGGCATTCCACATCCACATCAAGCCCGAGCAGTTGACCGACGACATCATCGTGTGTGGCGACCCCGGTCGCGTGACCATGATAGCATCCTACTTCGACACCCGTGACTGGGAGACCTCGAGCCGCGAGTTTCACGGCATCGGCGGCACCTATCACGGCAAGCCCGTGATGGCCCTGTCCCACGGCATCGGCCCCGACAACATCGACATCGTCATGACCGAGCTCGACGGCCTGGCCAACATCGACTTCAACACCCGCACCCCCAAGGCCGAGCACCGCACGCTCAACATCGTGCGCATCGGCACCTCGGGCGGCCTGCAGCCCTATGTTCCCGTGGGCACTCCAGTCATTGCGGCCAAGGCCATCGGCTTTGACGGCGTGATCAATTACTATGCCGACCGCAACAAGGTCGCCGACCTGGACTTTGAGCGGCGCTTCTGCGAGTTCGTCAAGTGGAACGAGCTGTTTGCCAAGCCCTACGTCGTGGATGCCGACCCGTGGCTGGTCGAGAAAATCGGCCGTGACGACATGGTGCGCGGCTACACCATCTCGGCGGTGGGATTCTATGGCCCCCAGGGACGACGGGTGCGCCTGGACCTGACGGAGCCCGAGCTGAACCACCGCATCGAGCAGTTTGAGTACGACGGCGGCCACATCACCAACTATGAGATGGAGGGTGCCGCTCTGCAGGGTATGGCCCGCATGCTGGGTCATCGTGCGATGACCGTCTGCTCGATTATCGCCAATCGTGTGGCCACCGACGTCAACCCCAACTACAAGACGGCCGTCAACGACCTGGTGCGCACCGTGCTGGACCGCCTGTGCGATTAGTCCCACACGGGCGCCAGGGCACTGGATCTTTGCCAGCAGAAGTCGTGAGAAACAAAAAAAATATTAAATCTGTAGTCCTGATATAATATTATGCGATAACCTTGCGTTATAAAAGTGTAACAATTTTAAAACAGGACTGCCTATGCACAGAACGACTACTTCTACTGAAAATGAAAATGACGTTATCACAAGCATGAAGGGCCCCAAGCAATCCACCATCGAGCTGCTCAAGCAGTTTGCCAGAGCCTACGAGTATAACGTCGAGTTGCCGCGAGGGCTGGAGTCGATGATTTTAAACTGAATCCATCGTCCCCTCTCCCAAGGAAACATCAGTCAAGCCTTCCCGCCACGATTATCTGTAGGGAAGGCTTGGCTGTTTTTTTGTCGACTGGGCTGCAGGTGTTGTCCATGTCGTGATAAAAGTGTATTTTTGCACCAAATATCGTAAACCATCATGATGAATCTGATAAAACGCATCTTTTCGGGCGTCATCTATATCGCGCTGATTGTGTCGGCAATCATGTTGCTGGACAACTCCCCCGTCATGTATCTGCTGGTGTTCTCACTGCTGATTGTGCTGGGCATCGGCGAGATGATCAGCATGGCCAAGGACGATGCCACGCAGTCGTGGCTGGTCAATGTCATCGATATGCTCGGCGGCATCGGCGTGTTTGTGTCGTTTTACCTTCACTACAGTGCCACCAACTTGCAGCCTCGCATGCTGTGGATACTGCCCATGGCAGTCTATCTGCTGCTGCGCACCATCGTGCAACTGTATCGCCCGCGCCAGAATGCTGTGCACAGCCTGGAACGCTCGTTCTTTTCGCTGGGCTATATCGCGTTGCCCGTTTCGCTGCTCAACTGCATCGTGAGCCTGTCGGCACCGCGGTTGCTGCTGGGCGTGTTCATGTTCATCTGGCTCTATGACACGGGCGCCTATTGTGTGGGCATGCTCGTGGGGCGCCATCGCCTGTTTGAACGCATCTCTCCCAAGAAGTCGTGGGAGGGCGTGCTGGGCGGTGTGCTGGCCTGTGTGGCCGGAGCCTATGTGACACACACGTGGTTTGACGAGTTCTTCCAGTCACCCGGGATGGAGGTGTGGCTGGGCCTGAGTGTGGCCGTTGCCGTGTTTGCCACCTTTGGCGACCTGGTGGAATCGCTCATCAAGCGCACCGTGGGCGTGAAGGACTCGGGCAGCATCCTGCCGGGTCATGGCGGCATCCTGGACCGCATCGACAGCCTGTTGCTGGTTGCGCCTGCTGTCCTGATCTACTTGCTGCTGGTAGTGCCCAACATCACGCAATAACACGCACATCTCATTTTGATCAGTCATGCGCAGTATTTTCCCGTTCCTGTTACTGGTGTGGACG
Organism: uncultured Prevotellaceae bacterium; assembly: GCA_946409635.1. Taxonomy (GTDB): domain Bacteria; phylum Bacteroidota; class Bacteroidia; order Bacteroidales; family Muribaculaceae; genus Sodaliphilus. The sequence goes on along the minus strand of CAMJXD010000069.1, from coordinate 3,567 downwards.
CTTGCTGTAGCCGTCTCGTGTGGCGGCGACAGGGCTAAGGCGCCGGTCGAGCACCGCTTGCCCGACACGCTCAACGTGGGTACCCTGTACAGCCCGACGGGTTTCTTTATCCTCAAGGGCGACACGATGGGCTATGACTATGACCGCATCTGCGACTTTGCCCGCTCGCGAGGCATTGCCCTGCGGTTCAAGGTGGCGCGCAGCATGTCGGCCTTGCTGGAGATGCTCAAGCGCGGCGACGTGGATGTGCTGGCCTGTGAAATCCCCGTGACGGCCGAGTACAAGACGCGCGTGCTGCACTGCGGAGCCGTCAACGAGACCTATCAGGTGCTTGTGCAGCACAGCGGCAAGAACATGATCTATGACGTCACTCAACTCATCGGCCGTGACGTGTATGTCGAGAAGGGTTCGAAGTATGAGTCGCGGCTGCGCAACCTCGACAACGAGGTGGGCGGCGGCATCGACATCCACACCGTCGAGGGCGAGGCCGCATTGCCCACCGAACTGATCAACAAGGTGTCGCGCCGCGAGATTGGCTATACCATCGTTGACAGTGACATCGCTCAGATGAATCTCACCTACTATGACAGCATCAACATCGGGCTCAGGGTGGGCTTTGCCCAGCGGTCGTCGTGGGCCGTTGATCCGCGGTCACGCTGGCTGGCCGACAGCATCGACGAGTGGGCTGCCAGCGTCAATGCCCAGGAGTACTCCAAGCAGGCTCTGAAGCACTATTTCGAGATGAACCGTGGTCCCAAGCCCGACTCGATCAAGGTCGACACGCTGGCCGTGACCCCTCCGGGCGGCATCTCGCCCTATGACCACGTGTTCAAGCAGTATGCCCAGGAACTGGGTTGGGACTGGCGCCTGCTGGCAGCGATAGCCTACTCAGAGTCGGGGTTTGACCCCAACGCCACGTCGTGGATGGGAGCCCGCGGCCTGATGCAGGTGATGCCCAAGACGGCGCGCTCGTTTGGCGTGAGCGAGGAGGACCTGTCCAATCCCGAGGTGAGCATCCGTGTGGCATCCAAGATACTCAAGGAGCTGGACGGCATCATGCGCGGCAAGACCGGTGCCGGCGACCGCATCAAGTTTGTGCTGGCGGCCTATAATGCCGGATCGGGCCACGTGACCGATGCCATCGCCCTGGCGCGCAAGCATGAGCTTAACCCGCGCGTGTGGAGCGAGAACGTGGAGCAGGCCATGCTGTGGAAGATGGATCCCGAGTACTACAACGACTCGGTGTGCTCCAACGGCTACTGCCGCGGCACCGAGCCCGTGGACTATGTGGTCAAGGTGCTCAACTGCTATGAGAATTACAAGAAGAATTACAAGAAATAACTATCATTCAAGAAAGGAGTCATTATGAAAAAGAAACAATTGATCATTGCCACCGTTGTGGCGCTGTCGGCATCGATGATGATGCAGTCGTGCATAGGCAGCTTTGCCCTGTACAATAAGGTGAAAGCCTGGAACGATCACGTCGGTGACAAGTTTGTCAACGAGATCGTGTTTGTGGCCATGTGGATCCTGCCCGTGTATGAGCTGAGCTTTGTTGCCGACCTGTTTATCCTGAACAGCATCGAGTTCTGGTCGGGAGAGAATCCTGCCCTGTCGCAGAACCGCGTGATCGACGGCAAGGATGCCAAGTACCTCGTTTCCAGCGACGAGACCGGCTATGCCATCACCAACCTGACCACCAAGCAGGTGACCCGCTTCAACTACAAGGCCGAGGACAACTCGTGGTGGCTCGAGAACAACGGCCAGGAGGTGAAGCTGTTCACCTTTGTCGACGACACCCATGTCGACGTGATCACCCGTGACGGCAACTACACCCGCGTGGAACTCTCGCAGCCCGGAGTGCTGGCCTATCAGGAACTGGTGGGCGTCGGCGGTGTGGCCTTCGCGCTGAAGTAAGCCAGGAGACCGATATTACAGAAACAGCCGGACAGGACGGTGCGAAAACCGTTTTGTCCGGCTTTGTTGTGCTTGGGCCGCTGTGCTATAGCGCATTGCTGGAGTAGATCTTGACGATTCCGTCAAGGAAGGCGTTCAGCTCATAGTCGCAGAAGTCGCCCGTGGCATTGATGTCGCCTGTCTCATAGTAGCCGCGAGCCCGGCAGGCACCGCCGCAGATGTAGCGGATGGCACAGTCCTTACACTTGGCCATGGTGTCGACATCCAGGGCTGCACAGCGCTGCAGGGCAGGGGAGTGGTGATAGATGTCCTTGACGCTGCGGTCGTGGACGTTGCCGGCCAGGAACTGGTCCATGTGGAGCAACTGGCAAGGATAGACGTCGCCGGTGGGCGAGATGCTGATTTCGTTGTCGCCGATGGCACACTTGCGGTTGTGGATGCACTTGGACAAATCGAGAGAACTCTCGCAATAGCTGAGCGGATTGACGCCGAAAGCTCCTGCCAGCGCATCGTAGTACTGCTGACCTGTGATTGAGAGCTCGTCGTTGGCCAGGTCGGAGACAGGGAACAACGGTGCGAAATTGAGCCTTGAGCCGAAACGTCGTGCTATGGCCTCGACCTGGCCGATGTTGAGTCGGGTGACGGTCATCGACAGGGTGTAATCGATGCCGTGGCGATCGAGGATGCTCGCTGCGCGCATCACCAGGTCGAAGTTGTCGCCACGCGTGAGCCGATGGGTCTCGCGGGTGGGGCCGTCGACGCTCAGGGTCACCAGGTCAAAAGTTTCCTTGATAAATGGTGCATTGTCCTCGGTAATGAGTGTGCCGTTGGTGAGCAGGAGCATGGTGCACCCCTTGGCCTTGCTGTAGGCCGACACGGGTTGCCACAGCGGGTTGAGCAGCGGTTCGCCTCCCGTGATGGTGACGGTGAGCCTGTCGGAGAGGTCACACAGGTCGTCGATGAGGCGCTTGTAGTCGTCGAGGGTGAGGCGCGGGTGTCTGCTCTCGATGCGCTCGGCGGCATAGCAATACTTGCAGCGCAGGTTGCACTCGCTCGAGAGCGAGAGGTGGACACAATGCAGCCCCGTGTCGCGAGGCGGTTGCTCGTGGGGCCTGGTCTCAAAGATGGAAGAGTCGACCACATGCTGGCAGAATGCTGTGACCTGCTCGCGCTTATCGTCGCCCAGAATGCCGCAGGCGGCCTGGACGATGTCGTCAATCGTGTTGCTGCCGTCAAACAGCGTCATGATCATGCGTCCCAACTCGTTGGTGACGACCCACGACGGCAGCATGGGGTTGATAAACACATATTTATCCCCCCGCTGGAATGCCTGTACCTGCTCGGGTAGCCTGTAGCGCATGGTAGCCAGGAGTTATCGTGACTGTCCGCCGCAGCTGTAGCTGGAACCGCACTTGCCGCCCCCACCCGCGCACTCGTAGCTGGAGCCGCACTTGCCCTGGCCCCCCGCGCCCTGGCCGGCGCAGCTGTAGCTGGAGCCACACTTGCCGCCCCCACCAGCGCACTCGTAGCTGGAGCCGCACTTGCCCTTGCCCTCGGCGCCTTGTCCGCTGCAACTGTAGCTTGAACCGCACTTACCGCCCCCGCCGGCGCACTCGTAGCTGGAGCCGCACTTGCCCTGGCCGCCGGCGC
>CAMJXD010000068.1 GCA_946409635.1 uncultured Prevotellaceae bacterium | reverse complement strand
GGACGCCGCCCTCTCACGGCGGAAACCAGGGTTCGAGTCCCTGTTTCTCTACCAGACAGGAGCCCACCGGCAGCAATGCTGAGGGGCTCTTGTCATATATTACAGGTTATAGTTTGCCTTGATGTCGTGGATGAAGTCGATGAAGCCTTCAGGCGTGTCGGCCTTGTTGATGATGGTTCCCACTGTGGGCTGGTTCATGATGTAGAAGTTGGTAGGCGTCTCAATGATGCGGTTCAGCTTGGTGTAAGGAAGGACAGATGTGCCGAGCTCTGATGCCCCCTCGTAGTGGTCGTCAAAGAAAGCCAGGTCAAACACCTGCCCGTTAATTAGCTTGTTTTTCCTGAAAGCCTTGGCCGCCTTCTTGTCAACACCGATAAAGAAATACCAGTTGAGAATAGCTGCACCCGCTAGCATGCTGAATGCAAAGATGCGGTCGCCGGTGAATACTGCTGTGGCGATGATGACCAGCAGGGCTATGTTGGTCATGATGATCAAGCGCTTGAAGTGCCACACGTTGTAGAGCACGGCGCGGTTGTATCGGACAAATTCTTCCTCGCTGTAGGAGGTGGTGATGGTGAATCTAGGTTCCATAAGCGTATCGATTAACTATAGTTTTTCCCAAATGAAATAGATTAATGCACCGGCTGCCAACAGAATACATGACAGCAACAGGATATTAGTAATCCAGGACGGCGAGTCGAAAGCAAACATCGCCATGAATGCCCCGATGCACATCACAATGAATGTCAACAGATATTTTAGCCCTCGTTCAATCATCTGATTCTTATTATATAGTCTTACAGTTTGTGACAAAGGTAGAGCATGCGCTGGCCTGTAGCCGTTGTGGTGCCGAAGATGTAGCGGTCGCCGCCATCGTTGAGCCGCAACCGTTGCCGCAACTGCTGGGCCGTCATCGGGAAGTTGCGTGTCGCCACATTGGCCCTGGTAATGCCTGCCAGAGCCCGTGCCACTTCTTTCTTGTTCATTGTGGTCACGGCATCGATGGCAAAGCCACGTCCGGGAAAGTCCCTAATGGCATCATCCGACACGAACAGATGACTGTCGGCAGCCAACGCCTTTACCGGATAGCGGCTGGTGAGCACTTCAAAGCATCCGGCCTTCATCACCGAGGCGTTGGGCTCGTAGAGATAGGCCGCCTGGGCATTATCGGCTATGAGTAATGGCTGGGCATCTCTTGAAGGCGTGAAGGCGAGCAACTGGTCGTCGTTGATGCAGTGTATAGTGGGTCCGCCGTCATGGCCGGCGCTCAGGAGCAAGAGCAGCTCCTTGCACTCGTTGCCGGTGCTCACAATGTGCACTTCACTCACTTGGTTGCCCAGGTCGCTCACGGCCTTGTGCCAGTCGAGCATGGGAGACAGCTTGATGAGCACGTGGTCGGCCGCCTTAAATAGCAGTTCCTTCAGGTCCAGCACATTGGGCGTGCAGTCGGCAATGGCATAGGTGCGGCTGCTGTTGCTGTCGCGACGAGCCGGGTCCAGGTAGATCAGCGTTGAGGACGGCATGGTTGTCGCATCGCGCAGGACACCTTGGGCCTCACCATGCATGACTGTGGCATGATTGAGTTCCAGCAGGCCGAAGTTGTGCTGTGCCGTCTCGCACAGGTGCTCCTGGCGCTCGACATATACAGCCTGCCGGGCATGCCGGGCCATGAAGGCGAAGTCCACACCGAATCCTCCCGTCAAGTCAATCAACATCTCATGGGAGCCCGGTGGCAGGGAATCCACAATAGCACATTTATATAACGCTGTCACCTCGCTAGAGCACTGCTCCATGGACAGGTGCGGCGGGTAGACGATGCCGTCGATGGCCGCCCATGACGGCAGCTTGTGCCGAGCCGTCTGCCATCCCTGAATCTGGTCGAGTGCCCATGGCAGGTCGATGTCGGGGTCGCGTCGAGCCTGCAACGCCAGCGTCCTGACATCGTGCTGGCGATGCTCTTGCACAAACTGTATGGTCGTCTGGTTTTTCATCATCTTAATTCTTGACTCCAATGAAGGGTTGCAGGAACTCATCGAGCGAATTGACACCGAGTTTGTGGGCAATCTGTGTCTTCTTGTTAGAGACGGTGCGCAGGTTGGTGTAGTGCATGCACATCATGATGACAGTGCGTGAGAAACCGTGGCACATCAAGGCAATCATGTTGATCTCGTCGTCACGCAGCGTGCCGGCAGCCTTCTGCTGGGCCTTGACGAGCACGTTGCCGTAGAGCTCGTTGGCCAGGGCTTGGAGATTGTCCCAATAGGACTTACCCACTGCATCGGGAGCCCGCATGGTCATGAGTTTGTTGAACCGCTTGGCAAAAGTGGCCTCGTTGCACTCGTAGGACCATTGCAGCAGTTGGTGAACGACCTGTAACTGATCGTCGACAATAGACTTGAGTTCGGCGGATTGCTGTTGAGCATTCTCGCGTTGATCGAGCAAGGCTTGCATCTGCTTGAGGCTTGTGACTGACTGGTCGAGGTCGGCCTTCATGAGTTCGTGCTCGGCTTGCTGAATCTTCAAGCGGTTGCGGTAGCGCCATAGCCCGAATGCCATAGCGCCGACAGCCAGTGCCAGCAAAGCCAGAGCCAGCAGGGTGCCCCTGAGCCGTGATGACAACAAGGCATTCTCGAGGTCGGCCTTCTGGTTATCATATTCCCTCTCTACCTCCATGAGTTTGCCGTTCATACTGCTCATCGTTACAGAATCGGCCAGGCGGTGGGTCATAGTCAGGTAGTCGATAGCCTCATCCAGCTTGTGGTCGTGGCGCGCCAAGTCGGCCAGCAGCTGGTAGTGCATGATGCTATCGGCCGCGCTGGCCATAGCAGGCGCATGCTGTAGGTAATATCGGGCCGAGTCGATGCGTCCCAGGTGCAGGAATGCCGAAGCAGCGGTGTAATGGATTCTGGGATGGATTTTCAGGTCGGAGCTCCAGGTGATAGCCTCGACAGCGTCGTCTTTGGCACCCTGATAATCACCACGGGCGGCGCGGTACTCGGCACGGCTGAAGAGGTTGGCCACCACCGCTTGAGGCTCGATTTCCTGCTTGGCCAGATTGATGGCAGCGTTGATATAGAGCATGGCACTGTCCTGTTTCTCCTTGTTGATGCGGTACAGGCCGCCCAGCTCGCTCAGGCAGATGATCTGGTGATGCCTGTCCCCGATTTGGCTGAAGAGGTCGAGGGCCTCGCGGTATTTCTCGGCGCCAACAGTCTTGGCGCCCACTACCTGGCTCTGGTACAATTGGCCCATCAGCATCTTGGCCATCGCGCGATTCTTGATGTCATCGCTGGCGGCAACATCCTCGGCCTGGCGCAGCAGGGCGATAGCCTTGTCGGGATTGCCTGCCTCGGCGTAGGCTCCGCCTTGACAGAGCAGGGCGCGCGTGTATTTCTCACGTTGGCCGCTGTTCTTATAATGTTTGATGGCCTCCTCGATCGGTCCTACATCACCGATAGCCGTGTGGTTTTCAACGTCGCTCTGTACAAATAGCAGCGTAAAATAGGCCTGATCCTCATCATTTAAGAATTCGGTATTCATGCGCAACAGCATCTCACGAGCCTGGAGGATACGGTTCTGGTACAGCAGCGAGTCGATGGCAATCAACTCGGCATTGTGGGACTCGTTGTGAGAAGAGCAACCGCTCACTCCAGTCGTCACACCAAGAGTAATCAACAGGAGCAGAAGGCCGACCCAATGATATTTAGATTTGAGACTCATAACGTGCCATGATTAGATGTTAACCGTTGTCACGGATAAATTATTTTTCTGCAAAAATAAGCTTTTTTTTGTGGTGAGTTGATATCCTGAATCGTCAAAAATGCCCATAATGACCTTTTAATTATTTAAAACGCTGGAAATCAAGTCAAGACATTTTGCAAAATGACCTAAGAAATATGGGCGATTTTTTGCGATTTATAAAAAGCCATTGTAACTTTGCGACCAAGAGATGGATCCAAATGCAACTGATATGAAAAACAATCGAATCTCCAGAGACATTGGGCTCGGCGCTTATTGCAATCGATGGATTGCAGGACTGTTGATGGTGATGGGACTGGTTGTGGCAAGTCTCACGGTGCCATGTAATGCGCAAGTCACACCGAGTCATAGCCAAGAGGTGTATACGACGGTCGACCAAATGCCCCGTTTCCCCGGCGGAGAAACTGCGCTGATGACGTTTATCAGGGACCATATCTCCTATCCAACCGAGGCGGCTGATAAAAACATACAAGGTAAAGTAGTCGTACAATTTGTCGTCGACTCGACCGGGCAGGTGGGCGACGTGAGGGTAGTCCGTTCGGTGGATGCCAACCTTGATCGGGAGGCCGTTCGCGTTATCCAGTCGCTTCCCCGATTCACGGCCGGGACCAGCATGGGCAGACCGGTGAACGTGTGGTATACACTCCCAGTGAATTTCAAACTGAACAACGACATATCCTATCTGTTGTCCTTTATCCATGACGTCGATTCGATCCAGATTGACTATTGCAACCTGGATATCACTGCCCCCAGGGCCATCACGCCAGCCGATTATGATGCCGGGCAGTTCAGCCCGAGCCGCAAGACGGTCGTGATTAAGAAAAAATGGAAAATCAGGGAAATGGTCAACGCCATGGGCGGATTGGCGAAACTCTCTCAAGGCCATCTTGACACGCGGGGCAAGATTACCTTGTATCAACGAGACGGCAACAAGCGTGTGGCCTATTATGATCAGTTCTCATTGTATTATCGTGGGAATTATTATGACATCACCACCTTCACAGCGGCAGGCGCCCGATTGCGTGAAGTACTCTTCCCATTGATTGGGCAGACCGAATAAACCCCTCCAGGAGAATCTACATTTTGGTTTGAAATGCTATGCGCTAATCAACGGATTACCCAATAATGAACTTTTTGTTTTTCAATCACCTGAAAATCAGTTGATTAAATTTTAAGGAATGATTACCAAATGTTGGCCATTTTCACCGTTATTTCAAAAAAAGGTTGTAACTTTGCAATCGAGAGTTAACCCTTTGTTATCCACTTTAATAAGATGACAGATATGAAAAGGAATCGGATACTAGGCTCCTTGGTTGTTGTGGTACTGGCGACCGCTCTGATGGCTCATGCCAGCGATGGCATAGAAACACAGCCGGTGAAAGAAGACATCGCACCGACCGAAGCCTTGATGCTTGATAACAACAATTATTTTGCCTGCAACTTGTTTCGTGCTGTCTATGAGCAGAAACGTGGCACAGGCAGCTTTGTCGTGTCGCCCATCAGCGTGGCCTATCTGTTGGGCATGTTGGGCGAGGGCGCCAACGACGAGACGCGCCAGCAGATCACTGAAGTGCTGGGGCTGTACGGTTCGGTGCAGGACATCAATGAGCACTTCAAGACGTTGATGGAACAGGCTTCACGGGTTGACACGAGTGTGGCGATAAAAATAGCCAACCGTATTGATGTCAACCCGGCCTTCACCTTTATCCCGCAGTACAAGGCCGACATGCAGAAATACTACCATGCGCAATGTGGTGTGCTGGACTTTAACGATGGCAATTACTTAATCAAGATTAACGACTGGTGCAAGGAGCAAACCGACGGAATGATTCCTGAGATACTTGACGAAATAGACCCTTCTGTTGTCATGTTTCTGCTCAACGCCGTCTATTTCAAGGCCTCATGGACTAAAAAATTTGACCCGAACGAAACACGGAACGGGCGTTTCACCATGCAAGACGGCACAACCGTCAAGCTCAAGATGATGCACCGTCAGGCGCAGTTCGCCTATGGCTGTAACGACTTGTACGAGATGCTGCGGATGCCCTATGGCAACAAGGCCTACAGTATGTATGTTCTCCTGCCGCGCGAGGGTAAGACTGTTGGCGACGTGATCCATAGCCTCACGCCTCAAGGACTGGAAGAGCAACGAAAGAATGAAATGCAGATGCATACAGTTGATGTTTTGATGCCTAGTTTCACTACAAGCACCGAGACTTTACTGAATGATGTGCTTTCAGTAATGGGCATGCCAAGGGCGTTTAGTTATCGATTTGCAGAATTCCGCAACATGGTAAATGAAAATGACCTGTATGTGTCCATGATGAAGCAAAGGGCCAAGATTGAAGTCAACGAGGATGGAACCAAGGCCGCCGCGGTCACAATTGCAGCGATGAAGGCGCGGTCGGCTATGGTCTCTAGTCAGTTCATAGCGTTTCATGCCACACGCCCGTTTGTCTATTGCCTCATCGAAGAGAGCACGGGCACCATCTACTTCATGGGCACCTATTGCGGTGAAGAAGTCGGCTCAAAAGATGATCACCCAGTTGAGACAAAAGAATATGTTTACAGGAGTGTTGAGAAATGCCTCGCTTTCCTGGAGGTGAAGCAGCTTTAATGAAGTACGTCAAGAGCCATATCCACTATCCACCCCAGGCTAATGGCGTTCAAGGTCATGTGGTTGTGCGATTTGTTGTTGACAAGACGGGTAAGGTGGGTGAAGTCAAGGTAGTCCACTCGCTGGACAAGTATCTCGATAATGAGGCTGTCCGCATCTGCAAGTCACTGCCCAGGTTCACTCCCGGTCGCCAGAAAGGTCAAGTTGTGCCGGTATGGTACACACTGCCCATCACATTCTGGCCACCCAAAAACAATTAAGATCATTATTGATTGGTAAAAAACGCTTTGTTAGCGGCTCTATCATAGATAACTCATGATTATGAATCACGGTAAACATATCTGCAACACGCTCAAGGCCATTCGCCTTGACATTGCGCGTGCCAACGGCATCAACTATGCCCCTCAGGAGTGTCACCACGAGGGCAATTGCGCGGGAACCTGCCCGGCATGTGAGAGCGAGATGCGCTACCTGGAGCGGGAGATCGCTCGCCGCCGCGCCCTCGGCAAAGCCGCCCTTGTCGCTGGCGTGAGCATGGGGCTGTCCAGCCTGTCAGCCATGGCTTCCACTGCCTCGTCGAGCGTGCCGATGATGTCCACTGACAATCATGCAAGCCAATTGCGTGACACGACCGAGGTCTATCAAGTAGTAGGGCAAATTAGCGAATCGTTACCTCAATTTCCAGGAGGTGATGCCGCTTTGATGAGATGCTTGGGTGCTAACATCAAGTACCCGCCCGAACTCGCCGGGACTGATTTTCAAGGTCGTGTAGTGGTGAACTTCCTCGTTGATAAGACAGGCTGGGTTGCCGAGGTTAAGGTTGCCCCTCCAGTGCATGAATTGCTCGAACGCGAATTGGTCCGCGTCTGCAAGTCGCTGCCCAGGTTCGAACCTGCCCGCAAAGATGGCGAGGCGATCGACTTCTGGTACACCTTGCCCATCTCATTTAAAGCACAAGAGAATGCCACAGATAGATTAGTTGAGGAGGCAACCCTGGTTCAAGTTAGCGGAACCGTGCTTGACGAGAACCATGAGCCCCTCGTCGGCGCAATGATTGCATTGTTGAGTAATCCCAAGAAAGGTGCTGCTACCGACATCGACGGTCACTTCAAGTTGGATGTCCCGAAAGGCTCCAAGATCAAGGTGGCCTATGTAGGATATGAAGATGTTGTTGTCACGGCCACGGATGGCATGATTATTACGCTCAAGCCCAGTGATAATGTGCTATTAGGCGAAGTGTGCGTTGTAGTGAATTCTCGTGCAAAAAATGCGCAATACCCTGGCGGGGATAAGGCATTACGGAAATTCATTCAAAAGAACTTCGTTTGTCCTGATGATGTCACGGGGCACGAGTATGTTATGGTTGAGCTGGATGTCGATAAAAAAGGAAACGTGTCCAATCCGCGAGTGCTGAATGAACTAGGTACACCCTTCGAGAAAGAGGCATTGAGGGTTGCTGGCCTTATCCATAAGATCAAACCTGCACGAGACGCCGAAGGCAAGAAAACCGACTCAACCTTCAGCATCGCGTTTGATTCTGCCGATTGGACTGATTGAT
>CAMJXD010000067.1 GCA_946409635.1 uncultured Prevotellaceae bacterium | reverse complement strand
CTGAGCGAGGCCAACCGCTTCTACATGTACAACAAGATGTTGCAGATGTACAGCAACCCGCTGAGCAACTACCTCGAGGCCACAAAGTAAGTCAGGAGCGTGAAGTGAGTATCCGCATTGACTGAAAACTGACGACTGAAAACTGATGAAAATTCACTGGCTAGGATTGATCGTCATGGCGGTGCTATGCATCGTCATGGACGTTTACATCTGCAGGCGATTGCGCAGCAGCGGCCATCACCGTCTGGCCTGGCTTAATGCCGGCCTGGCAGTGCTCAGTGCAGCGCTAGTGGCCGCCGTTGCCGTCATGCCGCTGAGCGAAGCCACGACGGCCAACAGCACGTTTGTCGCCGGCCAGTACATGCTCTACACCTTCTTTACCATCCTGATGCCCAAGGCACTGGGCTTGGCAGCCTATGGCATAGGCCGGTGGCTCAAGCGCCGCTGGGCCGCAGCCTGCGGCCTGGTCGTGGCGGCCCTGGCCTGTGGCATGATGTGGTGGGGCGCCATCGTCACGCCGGGCCAAGTCGAGGTGCGAGAGGTAGAGATGGCATTTGACAACCTGCCCGAGGCATTCGACGGCTACCGCATCGTGCAGTGGAGCGATGCCCACCTGGGCACCTACAACGGGCGCACGGCCATCGTCGAGAAGCAGGTCAAGGTCATCAACGACCTGAAGCCCGACGTGATATGCTTCACGGGCGACCTGGTGAGCCGCGAGACCAACGAGGCCCTGCCCTATCGCGAGCTGCTGGGCAGCCTGCAGGCCACCGACGGCATCTACTCGGTTCTGGGCAACCATGACTATGACAACTACGTGTCGTGGCAGGATCAACAGGACAAACTCGCCGACCGCAAGGCCCTGTGCGACCTGCAGGCCCAAGCGGGCTGGCACCTGCTCAATGACGACTATGCGTTGATCAAGCGCGGCAACGACCAGCTGGTGCTTATCGGTACCGAGAACTATGGCGACCGTCCTGGTGAGAAGCGCGGCAACCTGGCCAAGGCCTACAGCGGCCTGCACGACAACAACTTCAAGATACAGCTGCAGCACAACCCTTATGCCTGGCGAGCCAACACGCTGACCAACAGCAACATTGACCTGATGCTGGCAGGCCACACCCATGCCTGGCAGTTCATGATTGAACTAGGCGGCTGGCGCTGGTCACCGGCCAGCCTGCGATACCCTGAGTGGGGTGGCGCCTACCATGAGGGCGACCGTTGGCTGTATGTCAACATCGGTACCGGCATGGTGGGAACGCCCATGCGCATCGGCGCCACACCCGAGATCACCGTCATCACACTTAGAAAGATAAGAGATAAGAGATAAAAGATATAAAATTTTATGGCAGACAAACTCTCAACCCTCATCTCCCAGGAGCTCAATATCCCCATCAATCAGGTGGCTGGCACGGTCAGTCTGCTTGACGATGGGGCCACCATCCCCTTCATCAGCCGCTACCGCAAGGAGGCAACCGGCAACCTCGATGACTTCTCCATCCAGTCCATCGACCAGCGACTGCGTTACTACCGCGAGCTGGAGAAGCGCCGGGCCACCATCCTCAAGACCATCGAGGCCCAGGACAAACTCACGCCCGAACTGGCCGACCGCATCAACAACTGCTGGGATGCCAACACCCTGGAAGACATCTATCTGCCCTACAAGCCCAAGCGCAAGACCCGCGCCGAGGCCGCCCGCCAACTAGGCCTGGAGCCCCTGGCCCGAATCATCATGGCACAACGAGGTGACGACATCGAGCAGCGTGCCCGCCAGTTTGTCGACGGTGACAAGGTTCCCGATACCGACGCCGCTATCACCGGCGCCCAGGACATTATCGCCGAGTGGGTGAGCGAGAACGAGGCGGTGCGCAATGCAGTGCGCCGCGGCTTCAAGTATGACGCGCGACTCGTGTCCCACTTTGTCAAGGGCAAGGAGATTGAGGGCCGCAACTATGAGAACTACTACGAGTTTTCGGCGCCGCTCAAGCGCATCTCGTCCCACCAGCTGCTGGCCATACGCCGTGGCGAGAAGGAGGGATTCCTCAAGGTAACCATCGAGATCAACGACGACCGCACGCTTGACAACATCGCGCGCATCGTGGTCAAGAACAACGGCGAGGCCTCCCAATTGGTAGACGAGGCAGCCGAGGACAGCTTCAAGCGACTGGTGAAGCCATCGATCGAGACCGAGTTTGCATCGGCCGCCAAGCTCAAGGCCGACGACGAGGCTATCGAGACCTTTGCCCAGAACGTGCGCCAGCTGCTGTTTGCACCGCCGCTGGGACACAAGCGCGTGCTCGCCGTCGACCCCGGATTCCGCACGGGTTGCAAGGTCGTCTGCCTGGACGAACAGGGCAACCTGCTGCACAACGACGTCATCTACCCCACCGCCCCCCACAACGACATCGAGGGCGCAACCAAGAAGATCCACGCGCTCACCGAGGCTTACAAGATCGACGCCATTGCCCTGGGCAACGGCACGGCCAGCCGCGAGACCGAGCGATTCCTGAAACGCATACGCTACCGCAGGCCCGTCGACGTGTTTGTCGTGAGCGAGAACGGCGCATCGATCTACAGTGCCAGCAAGATTGCCCGCGACGAGTTCCCCGACAAGGACGTGACCGTTCGCGGAGCCGTCTCAATCGGACGCCGCCTGCTCGACCCGCTGGCCGAACTGGTAAAGATCGACCCCAAGAGCATCGGCGTGGGGCAGTATCAGCACGATGTGGACCAGACCCGCCTCAAGGAGGCGCTCGACTTTACCGTGCAGAGCTGCGTCAACAGCGTGGGTGTCAACGTCAACACAGCATCCAAGGAGCTCCTCACCTACATTGCCGGCCTGGGCCCAACGCTGGCCCAAAACATCGTCGACTACCGAGCTGCCAACGGCCACTTCACCTCACGCCAGCAACTGTTGAAGGTGCCCAAGCTGGGGCCCAAGACCTATGAGCAGGCAGCAGGATTTCTGCGTGTCCCCGAGAGCGACAACCCGCTGGACAACAGCGCTGTCCACCCCGAGCGCTATGCTCTGGTTGAGCGCATGGCCAAGGATTGCGGATGCAGCATCGCCGACCTGATCAACGACAAGGCCCAGCGCGACAAAATCGACATGAAACGCTACTTGTCGCGGGACGTGGGTGAGCCCACCCTACGCGACATCATGAGCGAGCTCGAGAAGCCCGGCCGCGACCCGCGCTCAACGGTACAAGTGTGGGAATTTGACGACAATGTGAACGACATCAAGGACCTGCGCGAAGGCATGGAGCTGAACGGCATCGTGACCAACGTCACCCAGTTTGGCGCCTTTGTTGACCTGGGCATCCACAAGGACGGCCTGGTCCACGTCTCACAGATGCCACAGCGAGGCCTGCCTGCCGCCCGCCAGGTCCACGTCAACCAGCACGTGCGCGTCGTGGTCAGCGGCATCGACATGGACCGTGGCCGCATCGCCCTGTCGATGAAGGGCATCGACCAACCTAAGCATTAATGGTCCCCAGGACCTTATCAACAAAAACAAGGAAATGGAAAAGAAAGAAGCCCCAGTTGAAGTGGGAACCGGCTTGAAAGTGTGCCGCATTGTAGGTGTTGTCATGTTGATGGCCGCGATAGGATATTTCGTCTGGCGCGGTGACTTTGACAACAAGGGTATCGTGGGATATATCGACGACTGCTTTGTGTTCATGGCAGCCTACATGTTTGCCCGCGGCAGTTTTCAGCGTCCCGAGCGCCGCTACATACGCCGCCAGTTCTACATGTTCTCATCGCTGTTTGCCCTGCTGGCCCTGTGCTGGGTCATCCTGCTGGCCTTGATGAAGTAGGCGACCACAGCATTACGAGCCCAGTCGGCGCGTGAGCCAGCTGCGCACGGGCCTGTCATACCATCGCCAGCACATCCACGCCAGCAGCAGGCACGCAGCCGGCAACAACAGAGCCTGTGGCCACACTTGCTGCATCCTGTCGATGGGCACGAGACGGCCATCAAACCCTATGTGGGAATAGAAGAGGTACATCAGCGGATAATGGACGGCATAGAGCGGATAACTCAACTCGCCCAAGGAACGGCTCACATGATGGGCCACAGCCCCAGCCGATACCTCAGAGGCGCCCATCCACACCAGGCAGGGGAAGACCACGATGACACACAGGGCATCATACAAGCCGCTCATCCACGGCACCATCTCCCCTAATGCCAGCGGCAAGCAGCCCACCAGCACAATGACCGCTGCACACGACCAGAAGGCGTGCTTCACCCTCATGGGCCTGAAGCATCGTGCCATGAGCATGCCCACCGTGTAGGGGAACAACATCCTCAGCAGCCCCGTCCACAGGCCGCCGTCGGCCATCGACCACCCCACCCCCAAGTAGCCGTCACTCACGGCGATACCTGTCAGGCAAGCACCCGTCGCGCATGCCAGCACAGCAAGCCATCGCGTGGAAAGTCGACGTAGCAACAGGGCATACAGGATGTTGCCGATGTATTCAAAAAACAGCGACCACGAGGGACCGTTCAAGGGAAAAAGTTCGCCGTTGCCGCGCACATCGGCCGCCGAGCCGGGGCATAGCGGCAACATCAGCATGCCCATCAGCATCGCCACCATCACCCAGCCGACCGAGACGTGAGAGCCATCCCAGCGCACCCCGCCCTGCAGCAGGAAACAGGCAGCGCCGATGACAGCACCCAGTATCACCATGGGATGCAGGCGGATGAGGCGACGCTTGAAGAAACGCGCCATGGTGAGACCCTCGCCCCAACGGCTGTCGTAGGCATAGCCGATGACAAACCCCGATAGCACAAAGAAGAAGTCCACCGCCAGATAACCGTGAGGCACGGGCGACCAGTCAAAGCATTCAAACACGTGATACACCACGACGAGCAGGGCCGCGACACCTCGCAGTCCGTCTAGAATCTGATAACGTGGCTTGGCCTGAATAGCATTCATGGCGCTCCAGCATTTACACGGGGACGACTAGCATCGGGGTGTCGGTCTGGAACAGGACACGATGGGCTATACTGGGATTGAACAGGCGCGAGAAGATACTTGATTTCTTGTTGGGCACGGCAATGAGCTGGATATTCTCTTCCTGGGCATACTGGGCAAAGCTGTCGACAAAGGTCTTGGCAGCGATGCGCTTGGTCTTGAAGGTGCACTCGGGGTAATGGTCACGGCAATACTGCAACAGCTGCTGCAACGACTGGTCGACCAACCGGCGGTCCTTCTTGTCGACCACGGGGACGATGGTCACCTCGACGCCGCGCATGTTGAACAAGCGTGCAAAGCGGTCAAACGAAATCAGGTCCTGCTGTATCAGGTTAGAGAAGAAGGCCACATGGATGATGTCGGCCAGGCTCACGTCGGGCATGCCGATGGGGACAGTAAAGATGGGAAACTTGCATGCGTCCATCACCTCGCCGGCAACGCTGCCGATGAGGTTCTGACGACGGCGGTTGGTGCCGCTGGTGCCCATCACAATGAGCGACACGTCATACTTGTGGGCATAGTGCAGAATCTGCTCCTCGGGGATGCCCTCGGCCACCTTGGTCTCGATTTTCACGTTGGGCAGCTCGCCGCGGGCAATCTTCTCAACGAGCATCTGCTTGAAGTCGTCCATCTGCTGGCGGGCATTCTTCTTGATGCTCTTGAACTCATCCTCGGGAGTCTCGTAGCGGTCGCTGCCAAAGGGCAACGACATCGTGTGGCGTTCATTGATGTAGCTATGCAGCAGCACTACACGGCCACGGCTGCGCTGGGCATACTCCATACCCAGCTTGACCGACTTGAGGGAATACTTGCCAAAGTCTACCGGCAGCAGCACACAGCGCTGGGCACTTGACGTGGTCTCGGGCGACTCGATCACTTGCAGCGCCCGGGGCAGATCACGCTCGCGGATACGCACCCTCACGCCCGAGGCCAGCACCTTCTCGTCAAGGTTGACGTTGTGCAGCTTCACCTCGATGCCCTCTTCCTCGAGAGTATTCTTCAAATCCACGGCCCGGTCAAACGTGTGGATAGCCACCGTTACCAGCCTGTTGGGGTCGTTGTTCTTGTTGTTATCCATGATTGCGTGATCTTGAATTATCGGTTGACGTGGTTATTGCGCGTTCTGCTGCTCCAGGATCTCGAGCGCCATTTCCAGAATCTGCGGGTCATCGAGCACGACCAGTCCCCCGTCGGGGCCGGGCTCCAGATGGAAACCCATGTTGGTTCCGAACTCATAGTTTGACCCGCCAAAGTAGTTTCTGACCGACTGTGCCGACAGATTAAGCTTGTCGGCGATGATATGGATTGAGCCTTCGGGCAGTTGATTCTTGATGCGCCTCAGCTCGTTAAATGTGATGGTTCTCGACATAAGCGTTAAGATGGATTGACAATAAAATAATAATGCGGTATAGCGGTAAAATACAGTTGTTCCACGACACATCAGGCAACAGGAAAACTTTGTTTTCATATTGCCGTGTCACAGTGATTTATGCAAAGATAGGTCATTTTGCACAAACCACAAAATAAATCCCCAAAAAAAGGTTATACGATGGGCATTTTTCATCTCAAAAACAGCTGTCAGCGATATAACGGCCGCCCGTTATAGCCTCGATGGTGAGCAGCTGGAACAGCAAGTCATAGGCCGTCGAGCTCGAGTTGTCATGGCTGTCCTCGCAATAGAAGGCGATGTCGCCACCTGATGTGGCAATCATTGTCGAGTAGGCCGAGGGGCGGTCGGTCACCTGATATCGTGTCCACCCCCACGAGAAGTCAAGCGGCTCATCATAGTCGGTGGCACCGATGAGCGGCTTGTAATAGATGCTCACACGCTGGCGGCCGGGGCCGCTTGGCACCGACTGCAGGGCCAGGTGCATCGGCCTCATGTCGCTGCAGCGCACCACCGGCACGACAATCAGTTCGCCGTTACAGGAGCAGTCCTGGCTATAGGTGCCCGACTGCGGGTCATTGCTTACAGCCATTGTTCCCCATGAGCCTGTCTTGTAGTCATAGATGTTGAACAGCCGCCCGCCTGTGGCGGTCAGCTTGGAGCGGCAGCTGAGCAGGACGTTGCCGTCGGGGAGTTCCTCGACCTTGGCCTCGTCGCCATAGGGCATGACCGTAGGCCTTGCACAGGGTCCACCCAGGGCCTGCCACGACAACCCGAAGTCATCGCTGTAGAGCACCAGGCAACCCACGCCCCACGGGCCATCGACAGCCGAGTAGATGCGATAATAGTCGCCTTGCTTGACACGACGGCTCTGGCAAATCCTGCCGCTGGAGAAAAACAGGGCGTTCACCTCGGGACAACTTGCAAAAATGCCGTAAATGCTACTGGTCACGTCCCTCTCCTGCCACGACTGCCCACCATCATCGCTCAGGTAACGACCCACGGCGATGGGGCTGTCGAGCGAGGATTGCAGGAATCCCCGTGCCCCCGAGGCACACATAATCAGCACCCGACCCGTCACACGGTCCACGACCGCTGCTGCATCACCGTGGCTGTCGGCGAAGCCCTCGCGGCGCCCGTTGCCGTCGGCAATCATGACGGCCTGGCTCCACGTCTTGCCGCCGTCATCACTGAACTTGCCCACGACGTCGATTCCCCAGCCCGCGCCGATGTCCAGGTCACTGCCGTGGCGGTCATCGGCGATGGCCAGCAGCCGGCCGTCATGCAGCTGCACGATGGCAGGGATGCGGTAGTAGCGACCGGCGTCGACGTCGGTGTCAAACACGACCGTCTGGGCCACTGTCGGCAATGCGGCAGCCACAATCATCAAGGCCAGCAGATATTTGAAACATCGTTTCATCATGATTTCTTCTTGCACATCCGATCCCGCAGTTTCGCATCGTCGGCAATGACAAAGATAATCATTTTCCTGAAAATCGCGTTATTATCTTTGAAAAATGTGTTGAGTCAAAAAGCCGAAATAAACTTTTTTCAAAAAAAATTTGGTCAGTTGGGGAAATGGTTATACCTTTGCACTCGCTTTTGGGCACAATGGCGGGATAGCTCAGTCGGTTAGAGCGTCGGATTCATAACCCGGAGGTCCTG
>CAMJXD010000066.1 GCA_946409635.1 uncultured Prevotellaceae bacterium | reverse complement strand
TTGAAGAAGCAGGGGTTGTCCTGGCTCCACACAAAGCGGCGCGTGTTGCGGTAGACGGGGTCGTCCATGGGCACGTCGCCCAGATAGCCCATCGCCAGCAGGCTGGGCACGTTGGCATCGTCGGCCAGCACGCGTCCGCCCCAGCCGTCCACCTCGTAGGCGTAGATTTTTCCATACTTGGGATGCTCCACGATGGCATACTTGTGCAGGGCATCCTCGACCTCCTGAGCCAGACCTCGACATTGTTCGGCCAGCAGGTATTCGCTATTGACCTTCTGCAAGACCTCGGCGGCCTTGCGCAGCGAGCTCACGGCCATGAAATTGCTGGGCACCAGGAAGGGCAGCACCGTGGCGTCGTCGCTGGGACGGAAGCACGACACGATGAGTCCCACGGGGTTAACGGGAGGTCCCCAGCCATACCATGTGAGCGACGACTTGGCGTCGATGTCGCGGCGCATGAACTTGTAGGGGCCGCGGTCACCGTTCTTGCGCTGCTGCTCCTTGAAGGTGCGCAGCACAGCCTGCATCGCTTCGATCCACAGGTCTCCAAAGATGCTGTCATCACCCGTGACGAGCCAGTACTCATAGGCCAGACGTATCGGGTAGCACAGCGAGTCGATTTCATACTTGCGCTCATGCAGCTCGGGCTTCATGTCGGTCAGGTCGTTCTCCCACTGACTGCCCGTTGGGCCGTCGTTGAAGGCGTTGGCATAGGGGTCCAGGACGATGCACTTGAGCTGCCTGAGAATCACGCCGCGCAACATGTGCCGTAGCTTCTCGTCTTCCCTGGCATACTTGACGTAGGGCCACACTTGGGCGCCGCTGTCGCGCAGCCACATCGCATGGATGTCGCCCGTGTAGACAAAGGTGTCGTCCTCGCCGTCGTCACCGATGCGGTAATGCACCGTGCTGTCGAGGGTGTTGGGGAAGCAGTTCTCAAACATCCATGCCAGCTTGGGGTTGGCCTGGATCTGCTTGAGCACAGCCTTGATGCGCTTCTCGATGATGGCGCTGGTGAACAGACGCTCCTCGGCAGGCGGGCGCTTGGACACATAGGTTGATGTCGCGTCGCTCACCACCGTGGTGTAGCGCGGGTGGACATCGGCAGCAGCGGGCAGCACAGCCGTCACCACTACAATGGCCAGGAACAATTGTCTCAGTCTCATAGTCTTGTCATTTTGGTATCTGCTGCAAAGGTAATCATAATTTCCACAACAGCGAAATGAAAACATGGAGGGACCGTATCATCATCTCTAGGTTTTTGCCCAATCATCTTATATAATGTAATGAAAGTTTGTTCTTATTACATTATTGTTTTAATTGATTAAAATATTTTCTTTTTTTAGCCGTTTGCTTGCTATTGTGTTTGAGTTGCATTACCTTTGCCTCTTGCAACCAAATCAGGATTTTGGGCCTATGAAAATAAAGTGCATCATATTGACCCTCGCTGCCAGCATCGCGCTGGCACTGTCGGCACAGCCCACACAGCAGCAGCATGAGTGGCAGTGGTACCTCGACGAGGTGGTGAGCGAGACCTTTGTGGGCCGCAACTACTTTGAATATTACTACCAGCCCAGTGCGGCCGACATGGAGCAGCAGCGAGCCAATGGCGAGGTCAACTATTTCCTGAACAGTCCCGCAGGTCTCAACAGCAAGAAGGTGCGCGACATGATCGACCGCCTGATGGCCAGCTATGACGATGTCAAGGCTACCGGCGACTGGCACATGACCAGCACGACCTACTGGAAAGAATTCCGTTACGAGAAGAACAAGTTCCGCTTCAGTGTCAAGCGCAAGGCGCTCGACGACGGCACCTACTACGTGAGCGTTACCGAGACCGCCAGCTACTACAAGTCGATGGCAGGGAAGGGAAAGCAAAAACAGGAAGAGACCACCAGCGAACAGGGAAGCAAGACAGCCAGCAAGGACCGCCCTACCAAGCGCTCCACCCGCGACCGCAAGCCCGTCGTTGTCCCCGACAATGAGGTGGACATTCCCGAAGAAGCCGTAGACGAGGAAGAGCAGCAAGCCCCCGCGCTGAGCGCCAAAGAGCAACGCAAGCTCGAAGCCCAGCAGCGTGAACAGCAGCGCCGTGAGCAACGCGCCAAGCAGCGCCGCGAGCAAGAACGGCAGCGCGAGCAGGCCAAGGCCCAAAAAGAGGCCGAGAAACTGAAGAAGGCCGAGGCCAAGAAGCTGCGCCAGCAGGAGGAACGCGCCCGCAAAGAAGAGGAACGCGCCCGCAAGGAAGAGGAGCGTGCCCGCAAGCAGGAAGAGAAGCGACAGCGCGAGCAACAACGGCAGCAACAAGCCGAGAAGCGACAGCAGCAGGCCGTGACTACCCAGCAACAAACCGCCCCGGCGCCCACCACTGGCTACCACCACGACGACGTGGCCCTGTGGCTGAGCGAGAAATATGACTTCACCCAGACGGCCATGACCGACAACGGCTGCACGATGTACTCCACCGCCGTCAAAGACGTGGAGATGGCCAAGCTCGCCATCAAGAACGCCCTCAAGGGCAGCGATGCGCGCATGGCCGTGCCCTGGCGCCTCAACAGCCAGACCCAGGCCATCGAGACCGGCTACACCGTGGGCGACCACGTGCTGGTGTTCACCATCGGCAAGGACGATGCCGGCCACACGACCATCACGGTCACCGAGGTGAGCAACGAGCAGTTTGAACTCTTCAAGCAGTCGCTGGGCAATCACTAGCATAGGCCACGCGCCTGACCCTTCAATGATGCAACCATCTTGATAATTAAAAACATAAAAACCCAATAATGTGATGAAAAAGGTATTTTTAGCTTTCTTGTTGACACTGGTGGTCGTGACCATGGGCTGCAAGCCCGCCGATCACCACGCCATTTCAGTGACCGAGAACTATGACGTTCCTGAGGTCGCCGACGTTGTCCTCTATCAGGTCAACCCGCGCGTGTTTGCGCCATCCAACTCCTTCCAAGCCATCATCTCACGTCTCGACTCCATCCAGGACCTGGGCGTAAACATGCTGTGGATCATGCCCATCTATCCTATCGGGGAAGTCAAGAGCAAGAACTCGCCCTACTCGGTGCGCGACTACAAGGCTGTCGCTCCCGAGTATGGAACGATCGATGACCTGCGCATGCTGGTGGAGTCGTGCCACGAGCGCGGCATGGGCGTCATCCTTGACTGGGTCGCCAACCACACCGCGTGGGACAACGTGTGGCTCCAGCAGCACCCCGACTGGTACACCCACGACTCGACAGGCAACATCATCTTCCCCCCTGGCACCGACTGGACCGACGTTGCCGACCTCAACTACGACAACGCCGACATGCGCAAGGCCATGATCGACGCCATGTGTTTCTGGGTCGACACGGTGGGCATCGACGGTTTCCGCTGTGATGTCGCCGACCAGGTGCCTACCACCTTCTGGAAAGAGTGCATCACCACCCTGCGTGACGCAGCCAAGCCCAAACACCTCATCATGCTTGCCGAGGGCGCCAACCCCGACAACTTCAAAGCCGGATTTGACTTGAACTACGCCTGGGAATTCATGGGCGCCATAGCCGAGGTCATGAAGGGCGAAGCCCGCGTGGGCAAGCTCGTCACCGTCGACAAGCACGAGTATGAGAACCTTGACCACGACAAGTTCAAGCTGCGCTTCACCACCAACCACGATGAGGCCACCAAGGCCTCTCCCATCACGCTCTACGGCGGAGAGCGGGCTTCGATGGCCGCCTTTGTGGCCACCACCATGCTGCACGGCGGCATGCTCATCTACGGCTCGCAGGAGGTGGGCTACCCCGAGACCATCAACTTCTTCAAGTACGTACCCGTCAACTGGAATGCCAATCCCAAGTTGCGCGACGAGTACAAGCGGCTCATCTCCATCTACAACAGCCATCCCGCCCTGCGCTCGAGCGGCAAGGTCCTCCCCTATGACGACGACAACAACAGCGTCCTGTGTGTGGACCGCGTGCTCAACAACGACAACGTGCTGGTTGTCGTCAATGTGCGCAATCAGGTTTCGTCCATCGAAGTGCCCAGCATGTGGGCCGGCCGCACCGTCACCAACCTCATGACCGGCGTGGAGACTGACCTGTCAAGGACCCTCACCCTGCAGCCCTACCAGTACCTGTTGCTGCACTGACCTAGGTTTCAGCCCAAAACTACCGATTACCATTAAGCGGAGCCCTAAAAGGCTCCGCTTAATGGTAAAAAATAGTACCCATCTATTAAAAAATGTTAACTACTGCAATTTTCTTGCTCAAAAAGTATGTTTTATAACATATTTGGCATTACCTTTGCAGTCGATTTTTCATCATAAGCAAGAATATCGTTGCCGTGAGGCATGAGATTATTGTTGATAAGGTTAAGATTTAGTTTTAAGGTTTATGTTAATGGTATTAGAGGTTAATTAGATTTTTTTCAATGATCCACGGCGCGAGTCGGGGATTTTTTTTATCCCTTGCTGGACGATTGCAGCCCCCATGGGTGTTAATCTTTTAACAATATATTTGTTAAATTAACGTGATTTTTAGACGGGGGTTTAGGGGAATGCCGTATTTTTGCACGTTGTTTAAAGGTAAACAAGGACAATAAGAGAGAATAATACGATACAGTTATGGCAGAAACAGTCAATATCAGGGAGTTAAACGACCTGATTGCAAGTAAAAGTAATTTCGTGAACATGATTCGCCAGGGTATGGATCAGACCATCGTTGGCCAGAAGCATCTGGTAGACTCGCTGCTCATCGCGCTGCTCGCCAACGGTCACGTGCTGCTCGAGGGCGTTCCCGGTCTGGCCAAGACCAAGGCCATCAGCACCCTGGCATCGCTCATCGACGCGCGCTTCTCGCGCATCCAGTTCACCCCCGACCTGCTTCCCGCCGACGTTGTGGGCACTATGATCTATAGCATCAAGAAGGAGCAGTTTGAGGTCAAGAAGGGCCCGGTGTTTGCCAACTTTGTGCTCGCCGATGAGATTAACCGCGCTCCCGCCAAGGTGCAGAGTGCGCTGCTCGAGGCCATGCAGGAGCGCCAGGTAACCATCGGCGAACAGACGTTCCGCCTCGACGACCCCTTCCTGGTACTCGCCACCCAGAACCCCATCGAGCAGGAGGGCACCTATCCCCTGCCCGAGGCCCAGGTAGACCGTTTCTTGATGAAAGTCCTCATCGGCTATCCCAGCAAGAGCGAGGAGAGCGAGATCATCAAGATGAACATTGCCCCCGACCCCGTGCAGGTGCGTCCCATGGTCACCCCGGCCGACATCGTCGACACCCGCAAGATAGTGCAGCAGATCTATATTGACGAGAAGATCCAGAAGTATATCGTCGACATCGTGTTTGCCACGCGTTTCCCGGCCGACTACGGCATGAACGACCTGAAGAGCATGATCTCCTTTGGTGCATCGCCGCGCGCTTCGATCAACATGGCGCTGGCCTCGAGGGCCTATGCCTTCTTGCGCAACCGCGGCTACGTCATCCCCGAGGACGTGCGCGCCGTGTGCCACGACGTGATGCGCCACCGACTGGGTCTGACCTACGAGGCCGAGGCCAACAACATCACCGCCGACGAGATCATCAGCAACATCCTCGACAAGATTGCAGTGCCCTGATTCAGTTAGGGGCTCAGGAGTCGCATCAGCACTCTGAAAACTGACAACTGAAAACTGACAACTCATAATGGATACCAATGAACTCTTGCGCAAGGTCCGCAAAATCGAAATCAAGACCAAGGGCCTGTCGCAGAACATATTTGCCGGCGAGTACCACTCGGCCTTCAAGGGCAGGGGTATGACCTTCAGCGAGGTGCGCGAGTACCAGTATGGCGACGACGTGCGCGACATCGACTGGAACGTCACAGCGCGCTACAACCGTCCCTATGTCAAGGTCTATGAGGAGGAGCGTGAACTGACGGTCATGCTGCTCGTGGATGTGAGCGGCAGTAAAGACTTTGGCGCCGTGGGCGTCGCCAAGCGCGAGATGATGGCCGAGATAGGGGCCACGATCGCCTTCTCGGCTATCCAGAACAACGACAAGGTGGGCGTCATCTTCTTCAGCGACAAGGTAGAGAAGTTTATCCCGCCCAAGAAGGGGCGCAAGCACATCCTGCTCGTGATACGCGAACTGCTCGACTTCCAGCCCGAGAATACCGGCACCGACATCAACATGGTTCTCGAGTACATGACGGGCGCCCTCAAGAAACGTTGCACCACCTTCCTGGTGAGCGACTTCATCGACGAGCACGACTACAGCAAGTCCCTCTCGATTGCCAACCACAAGCACGACGTAATTGCCGTGCAAGTCTACGACAAGCGTGAGGCACAGCTGCCCGATGTGGGGCTCATGCGCATGCGCGACGCCGAGCGGGGCACCACCAAGTGGGTCAACACCAGCAGCAAGCGCGTGCGAGATGCCTACAGCCGCTGGTGGTACAACCAGCAGCAGGCCGTCAACGGCACCCTGCAGCGCTGCAACGTCGACATGGCCAGCGTGGCCACCGACGAGGACTACGTGACTGCCCTGATGGGGCTGTTCAAGAACCGAGGAGTGAGATAGAATAGTTAACAGTTAATAGTTAATAGTTGGCATCGGCCAACAATGAAGGACTAAAACTAGAATAACAAATGTCACATCGTGTGAGACATATCGTCATTACCGCCGTGCTGCTGGCGGCTAGCCTGGCGGCATGGGGCGGCAATGTCACCTTCAGGGCCAAGCTCGATAGTGCCACCCTGCTCATGGGCAAGACCACGGCCCTGCACCTGGAAATCACCCAGGACAAGAACGCCCGCGGCTTCTTCCCTGGCGAACAGCTGGACACGCTCAACGCCATGATCGAGATTGCCGGCCGTCCCGCAGCCGACACCACCGACCTGGGCAACGACCGCATCCAGATCAACCGCGACCTCATCATCCAGAGCTTTGACTCGGGCATGTGGGTCATCAAGCCCATCCCCTATGTGGTGAACGGCGACACGGCATTCAGCAACCAGCTCAGCCTCAAAGTGCTGCCCGTCGACGTAAGCCGCTTAAAGGACATCAACGACATCAAGCCGGTCGAGCAAGTGCCCTTCAGGCTGCTAGACTGGCTGCCCGACTACTGGTGGGCATGGCTGCTGGCACTGCTGCTCATCGCCGCTGGCATCTGGATCTACCACAAGTATTACAAGCGGGGCATCAATCCGCTCAAGCCCGTCAAGAAGCGGTTACCGCCCTACGAGGAGGCGATACTCAACCTGCAGAACCTGAAGGCGGCCCAGCTGTGGCAACGCGGCCAGGAGAAAGAATACTTTACCGGCTTGACCGACATCCTGCGTGTGTACATCGACCGCCGCTTTGACATCAATGCCGTGGAGATGACCTCGTCACAGATCATCGACACGCTCAAGCGCAACGATGAGACCCGCGCTGTCAACGAGCAGCTGGAGATGATTCTCGAGATCGCCGACATCGTCAAGTTTGCCAACGCCCGTCCGCTGGCCGACGACAATGAGGTAGCCTATCAGCGCGCCGTCAACTTTGTCGAGGCCACCAGGCCTGTGATAGAACAACCCGAAAAGAAAGAGGAGGCCAAGAAATGATGCACCTTGCTCATCCAGGATTACTCTGGCTGCTGCCACTGCTCATGATTCCGCTCATCGCGTGGTACATCTATAGCCAGGACAAGAACGAGCCCGAACTCAACGTGTCGTCGACGCGAGCCTTCGACAGCATGGGCACCAGCTGGAAGGTGTGGCTCAAGCACACCTCGTTTGCCCTCAAGATGGCCGCACTGGCTTGCCTCATCGTCATCCTGTGCAGGCCCCAGACCCGGGACAGCTGGTCGACGAGCGACGTTGAGGGCACCGACATCGTCATTGCTCTTGACGTGTCGACCAGCATGCTCGCCAAGGATTTCAAACCCAACCGCCTCGAGAGCGCCAAGCGCGTCGCCACCCAGTTTGTCACCGGACGCGACCACGACAACATCGGGCTTGTCGTGTTTGCCGGCGAGAGTTTCACCCAGGTGCCCATGACCATGGACAACGCCATGCTGGTCAACGCCATCGGCCAGGTCAACACTAATCTGCTTGAAGACGGCACAGCCATCGGCGACGGCATCGCGACGGCCATCAACCGCATTCGCGACGGCAAGGCCAAGAGCAAGAGCATCATCCTGCTCACCGACGG
>CAMJXD010000065.1 GCA_946409635.1 uncultured Prevotellaceae bacterium | reverse complement strand
GCTGCTCGCGCCAGGTCTTGTCCCAATACAGGTCGATGCCTATCTCGCCGATGGCCACAATGGGATACTGGTCAAGCATGGGACGCATCTGGCCGAGCACTTCAAGGTAGTCGTCGTGCACGTCCTCAGGATGCAGACCCAGCGTCATCGAGATGTAGTCGGGGTACCGCTCATGCAACGCGGCCAGCTGCGGCACGCTTGCCAGGTTCTCGTTGGGCAGGACGATGTGACGCACACCGGCCTCTCG
This sequence comes from uncultured Prevotellaceae bacterium, assembly GCA_946409635.1. GTDB lineage: Bacteria > Bacteroidota > Bacteroidia > Bacteroidales > Muribaculaceae > Sodaliphilus. Next base: position 8,159 of record CAMJXD010000065.1, on the reverse strand, counting down.
GGCCCTCTGGACTACTGCATCGCGGTCCTCGTCAAAGGCATCACAATAGATATGACTATGCGAATCAATCATAATCAGTAATTCCTTCCTGCGAGTCGGTTGGCCAGCTGAACAAATGCCTGCCTGTCGGCATCGGCCATATTTACTTGGTTGAAGGCTGCAACGGCCAGGTCGTTGTAACGGGCGATGGCATCCTCGGCCAGTTGGCGCACGCCCAGCCGCTCATAGAGCGCCGTGACTCCGGCCACTTTGTTGACGCGGGTGGCATAGGGATCGTTGAGCCAGTGACGCAGCTCATCGGCATCATCACCCTGGGCCAGGCGCATGGCATTGATCAGCAGGTAGGTCTTCTTGCCCTGCATGATGTCGCCACCGATTTCCTTACCGAAGGTGGCCGGGTCGCCCCAAACGTCGAGCACGTCGTCCCTCAGCTGGAAAGCCAGGCCCATGTTCACGCCGGCATCATACAGCAAGTCGGCATCGGCCTCATCGGCACCGGCAATCAGGGCCCCTGTCTTGAGGGCGCAGCCCAGCAGCACCGAGGTCTTGAGCCTGATCATGTTGATGTACTCCTCGTCGGTCACATCGCTGCGCTGCTCGTAGTCCATGTCCCACTGCTGACCCTCATAGATCTCGATGGCCGTCTTGTTGAACAGGTCCATCAATCGCAAGTCTCTGCTGCGCGCTATGAACTGTGTAGCGATGGTCAGCATCGTGTCTCCGCTCAGGATGGCGGTGTTGTCGTTCCAGCGACGGTGCACCGTGAGCTGGCCGCGACGCACATCGGCATTGTCCATCACGTCGTCGTGCAGCAGCGTGAAGTTGTGGAACATCTCCAGGCCCACAGCGGCATCGAGAGCCTTCTCGGCATCGCCGCCCATGGCTTCGCAGGCCATCAGTGTCAGCACGGGGCGGATGCGCTTGCCGCCCAGCGACATGTGATAGGCTATGGGTTCATACAGATGTAATGGCCGCTCAGGATACGCTATGGAGGCAATTGCCTGGTTGACCATTTCGAGATATGCTTGGAATGTCTTCATGATGATGATACGTTATAATATTGGTTGATGACTTTTCTAGTTTTTAGTTCGGGTAAACTAATGATTGCCCTTGAGTCCTGCCTTGTAAGCCGCTTCAAAGGTCTTGAAATCGGCCGGGGTGTATATCTTGCGTAGCTCGTCGATGCGGGCATTGATGTCGTCCATGTCGGCATCGGGCTGGTTGGCATCGTCGGCAAGCGCTGCACCCAGGGCGGCAGGGCGCGATGCCTGCACGTAGACGTTCATCTGCTCGTTGAGCGAGAATCCGTCTACGATGCCCTGCATGGTGCTGTCAAACACCTCGATGTGGCGTTCATAGCCCACGGTGTGGCACAGCCAGTGGATGAGCGAGACATAGTCGGCGGCCGAGTCGGTGTCAAACTCCCGGCGCCTCAACAGCTCGACCATGGGCGGACACTTGATCTGGGCCAACTCACGTGGCGAGAGCGAGATAACATGCGCTGCCTGCAGCAGTGAGTCACGGCCGTCGGCCAGCAGCACTGTGGCAAACGCGCGTGTGGCAGCCTTCTCGTCCCAGGGCCACATCAGGCTGTCGTGGCGCAGGGCATCGAAGCGCGCCACTGCCTGGCGCATCGCGGCTGTGTCGCCCCACGAGTCCAGGAACATGCGGCCAGCCGCCTCGCCACGTCGCGAGGCGCCGTCACAGGCCGTCAACAGCAGCATCAGGCCTATCAGCATGATGGGCAAGCGTCTCATGGGTCGTCGGGAAATATGGATTGATACAACGCGCGGTCTTTCTCCTTGAGGTAGGCTCGGAACGCCTCGTCAAAGGCTCGCACCGCCGCCGAATCGCGTTTCAGCGCATACACGCTCTGCTTGGCCTTGGCGTCCATCACGGCACGTTCCATCGCCATGGTGTCGGTGTGGTCAACGACAACCAGGGCCGCAGCTGCTCTCATGCCGCTGTCGCGAGCCTCGGCGTCAAGCGGCGACTTCTTCTCGCCACATGAAACCAACAGCACGGCCACCGCTGCCGCTATATATAGCAATTGTTTCATCTTGGAATCTATTTTGCTGCAAACTTACAAAAAAACTCTTAACTGTCGCCACTCAGCATGAGATAAAATGAATTTTTCACTCAGTGCCCAAGGGCTGAACGGCGACATGAAGGACAGGAAGGCACACATGGAGTGCAGAAAACCGTAATTATTGCATTCAATGGATGCTTTGTGTTGAAAAATGTGTAATTTTGTGGGCAACTAATCAACATTAATCTGTGATCATGACACTGAAGAAGATTACGATAGCCATCGACGGACACTCGTCGACGGGCAAGAGCACAATGGCCAAGTCGCTCGCTCGGCGCATCGGCTATGCCTATGTGGACACTGGGGCAATGTACCGCGCTGTGACCCTGTTTGCACTGCGAGAGCACCTCATCAAGCGCGGCAAGGTCGACGAGCCAGCGCTCAAGCAGCACCTCAAGCAAGGCGACATCATCATCACCTTCCGCCCAACCAAGGAGGGCAAGAGTGTCACCTGCCTCAACGGCAAGAACGTGGAGCGCTACATCCGCTCGATGCGGGTGAGCAACGTGGTGAGCATCATTGCCGCCATCGGCTTTGTCCGCAAGGCGATGGTCAAGCAGCAGCAGGCCATGGGCAAGGACAAGGGCCTCGTGATGGACGGCCGCGACATCGGCACTGTGGTATTTCCCGATGCCGAGATGAAGGTGTTTGCCACGGCAAGTGCCCAGGTACGTGCCCAGCGACGCTTTGACGAGCTGCGCGCCAAGGGCGACACGACCACCACCCTCGAGGAGGTGCTGGCCAACGTCACCGAGCGCGACCGCATCGACAGCACACGCAAGGAGAGTCCCCTGCGCCAGGCCGACGACGCCGTAGTGCTCGACAACTCCTACATGACCATCGAGGAGCAGAACGAGTGGCTGTACCAGCTCTACCTTGAGAGAGCTAACAGTTAATAGTTAATAGTTAATAGTTAACAGTTAGCATCCACATTCAGCTGAAAACTAAGGACTAAGGACTGAAAACAGAAAACTGCCAATGGCCATCATCGAGATTGACAAGGGATCGGGATTCTGCTTCGGCGTGACGACAGCCATCAGCAAGGCCGAAGAGGAGCTCAACAAGACAGGGCACCTCTACTGCCTGGGCGACATCGTGCACAACACGGCCGAGGTCGACCGCCTGGCTAACTGCGGCCTGGAAACCATCACCCACGAGCAACTCGAACAGCTCCACGACGTGAAGGTGCTGCTCCGGGCCCACGGAGAGCCGCCTGAGACCTATGAGACGGCGCGCCGCAACCGCATCGAGATCATCGACGCCACTTGCCCCGTCGTGCTCAAGCTCCAGCAACGCATCCACGCCACCTATCATGCCGACGACGGCCAGGCACAGCCCCAGATTGTCATCTACGGCAAGCGTGGCCATGCCGAGGTGCTGGGACTGGTGGGCCAGACCCAGGGACACGCAACCGTCATCGAGCACATCGACGAGATCGACAAGATCGACTACACGCGCGACATCTACCTCTACTCCCAGACGACCAAGAGCGTGCAGGAGTTTGGCCGCATCGTCGAGGAAATCAAGCGGCGCGTGCAGCCCGGCGTCACCTTCCGCAGCTTTGACACGATCTGTCGCTCGGTAGCCAACCGCATCCCTCAAATCCGCGAGTTTGCCTCACGTCACGAGCTCATCCTCTTTGTCAGCGGGGCCAAGAGCAGCAACGGGCGCATCCTGTTTGCCGAGTGCCTTGATGCCAACGCCGACTCCCACCTGGTGAGCAGCGAGGCCGACATCGACCCGGCTTGGCTGCAAGGCAAGCAGCGCATCGGCATCTGCGGCGCCACTTCCACCCCACGGTGGCTCATGCAGCGCGTGAGCGACACCGTGCAACAATTGACCGATAACCAAAATTAAACAAGAGAGATACATCAGCAACGTTTTCATGACTAAGAAAAACCTCATCATCGTCATTATATTGCTGTCCATCATCGACTTGATGGCTGCCGCGTGGTATATGTCCCGCCGCATCGAGGCCGGCCAGAGCAGCGACCTGTTTGCCCAACGCGACTCGAGCGAAGTCGTCGTCGAGGCCGACACCGTGGTCACCACGTTCCAGGAAGACCTGTTCGACGAGGTCCAGCACAACACCTACTACTTCAAGTCCAACTCTCCGGCCATCAGTGGCGACAACAGTTCTTATTACACGAGCATCAAGCACGTGAAGGTGCGCTGGCCGCTCAAGGTCAACGGCAACAGCGAGCTCGACGAGCTGAACAAGGAATTGATCACCAAGGCCTTCGGCAACACGCAGTCCCAGATGAAGGACGCCCGCTACGTCTTCCTCAATACTCCGGCATTCAATAAGCCCATTGGCGACGATTACAAAAAGCTCAGTTCGGCTCCCACGATTGTGCCGGTCTATGGCAACGTCACCCAGGTGCTCGTCTACCCCTACATGACATCCAACAGGCTGCTGGTCATGGAAATCGACAAGATCGAGTACAACGGCAGCACGCACTCTGAGGACAACGTCTACGTCCATTACGACCGCCAGCTCCAGCGCGTGATGTCACGCCTGGACATCCTGCCAGCCGACCGCGACAAGGAGAACAAGCTCGTCAGAGTCATCAACGACAAGATCGATGACCTGAACAAGAACCGCGCCGACGGCAACAAGCTTCAACACGCCATCAATGTGCCATCGGAGGTGTGCTGCAGCAAGGACGGCATCATCTTCCAGTACAAGCAAGGGTCACTGGCCAGCACGCCTGTCGAGGTCAAGATCGGCTACGACAAGCTGGAGAACTTCTTGACAGCCGACTTCTTGCAGCTGGTACAGAACAACGACGATTACAAGCTCTTCAACGACGGCATCAAGGCCGAGCCCATCAACGCCACAGTGGGGCAGCCGTCAGCCACACGGGCCACCTCGGTAACCGACAAGAAGAGCCACTACGGCAAGAGCAAGAGCAGTTACCGCAAGAGGGGGTATGTCAAGCCAAGATATAAAAGTCGGAGGCGGTATAGCGGGGCAAGGCACAGATCTGGATATCACAGTCGCGCTGCGAGGCGGCGTTAGAGCCGTCACCCACGCTCAGTCCACGTGACTCAAGCGCATGGCGCATGGCCGCCAGCGCCTTCTCCTCGGTATTGTTGTCCTTGCTCAAGTGGCACAGGAAGGCATATTGCAGGCCCTCATGGTAATGGTCGGCGACAAACCGCGCGGCCACCTCATTGTCCAGGTGTCCCTTGTCGCCGATAACACGTGCCTTGAGATAAGCGGGATAATGCCCGTTCTTTAACATCTCCAGGTCGTAATTGCACTCAATCATCAGATAATTGGCCTGAGCCATGTAGAAGGCCGCACGCTCGGTGATGATGCCCATATCGGTCGCCACGACAAAGCGCTCGCCCTCATACTCGATACTGAATCCCACGCTCTTCACGTCGTGGCTCGTCTCAAAGGCTGTGATCTCCATGTCCTGGATGCGGAAGGGTATCTCCTTGAAGATGGGCACATGGTAATCGTGGATGCGGCTCGAGATGCGGCACCGTTGCACCAGCTGGCTCATCACGCCCATCGTGCAGTACACGCTGCAGCGGCAGCGCGTGACGGCAGGATACAGACAGCGCATGTGGTCCTGATGGGCATGCGTGAGCAGTACACCCTTGACCATATCAGCCCTCACGCCGTTGCGCTCCAGCTCGGCCAGCGCCTCACCCAGGTTGAGCACGTCCTGCTCGGGTTTCTTGCGCCGCCGGTTAGATTTGGGCGGTTCCTTGATGCCGGCATCGATGAGGATGCCTCCAGTGGGAGTACCCAGATAGGCACAGTTGCCGCTGCTTCCGCTGCCCAGGCTGATGAAGCACAGCCCCTTTCCCAGGGGCTTGACCGGGTGTCGGGGTTCGGCTGCTTCGACAGGTTCCCCCATCGGTGGCGTGTCGATGCCATCGACGTCAAACGCTATCTTGAGCGGCCGGCCCGTATTGGGATATCCTTTGTATTTATGTCCTGCCATAGCGATGACCGATTTTTATTGATACAAGAGAAAGATGGTGGGAATCTTGTGGTAGTCGTAGCGCGCCTGCTTCCACGCTCCCAGCGTGCGAGTAACGATACACTGGTTCTCGCCGGTGATGTCGCTGGCCACACACAGCCGCAACTGGGGCGGCTGATGGGTTGCCAGGTCGGCAATGAGCTGGTTGTTGCGGTAGGGTGCCTCGATGAAGATCTGCGTCTGATGCTCGCGCTCGATGCGGCGAATCATCTCCTTGAGGCGCGCCTGACGGGCATGGGCATCAACAGGCAGATAACCCAGGAAAGCAAAGCTCTGGCCATTGAATCCCGATGCCATCAGGCTCATCAGGATGCTCGACGGGCCCACGAGCGGGAACACCTTGTATCCCTTGCGTTGGGCAATGGCCACCAAGTCAGCGCCAGGGTCGGCCACAGCCGGGCATCCCGCATCGCTGATGACCCCCACAGGCTCCCCGCGGCCGATGGGCTCAAGCAGGGCCTCGAGGGCAGTCGTGTCCTTCAGGTCGGTGTGCTCGTTGAGCTCGTTGAGGGTGAGACTGTCGATATCGATCGAGCGGTCACACTTCTTGATAAAGCGGCGGCCCGAGCGCAGGCTCTCGACGACAAAGTGGCGAATGCCGCGCACAACCTCGATATTGTGTGCGGGCAAGACCCTCTCCAGCGGCACGTCGCTCAACTGATTGGGAATCAGATATAAGCCAGATTCCAGCATCTCGTCTGATAAATACTACTATAAAATATAACCTGCAAAGGTAATCATTTTTTTTCTATCACAAGCCTTCTTGGGGATGAATCGACAGGGGCAACCGCATCAAAATTAACATTTACTCGTTAGCTGACAAAATGAGTATTTGACGCCCGAAGGACGGCTATCGGAGTAACCCTCAGTAAATCAGGCTGTCGAGCGATAGCCAGGGAGTCTGATTCACAGGGTGTGATGGTGAGAAATAGGCTATCGCTGAAGTCGACCCCAATGATTTTTTCTCATTTTTCCGCGCGTACAGATATAATTACCACGATCATAATCACCCGTAGGGTTCGGGCCAACATTTATATCATCGTTTTGTGTTGATAATAAATAACTTTGCGGCTTAGCGGCGTGAAACCTAGCGAGGACTTTTCGCTGAATAGTTAGTGTCTGTCGCCTGCGGACAAAAAAAACAAAAATCATATTTTTATTTGTTTTTGTCGGCTGATGGCACTAATTTTGTGGACACAATTAGACAAGGATTGAATGATTGAACGACACATTATCATCGACAACGTGGATCCCGTAACCTTTTACGGGGTGAACAACAGCAACATACAACTCATTCGCAACCTCTTCCCGAAGTTGCGCATGGCCGCCCGGGGAAGCGTCATCACGGTCATCGGCGACGACAACGAGACGGCCGACTTTGAGCAGAAGATACACACCCTGGCCGACTATTGCGCCCAATACAACACCTTGCCCGAGGACGTCATCATCGACACCATCAAGGGCACCCCTCCCAAGCAGCTCAAGATGGACGACGTCATCGTGTACGGCGTGAACGGCAAGCCCATCAGCGGTCGCACCCCCAATCAGCAATTGCTGGTCAAGGCCTTCACCGGCAACGACCTGACGTTTGCCCTCGGCCCTGCCGGTACCGGCAAGACCTACCTGGCCGTGGCTCTGGCCGTAAGGGCCCTCAAGAACCGCGAGGCCCGCAAGATCATCCTCTCGCGTCCTGCAGTGGAAGCAGGCGAAAAGCTGGGTTTCCTGCCCGGTGACATGAAGGACAAGATCGACCCCTACCTGCAGCCGCTGTATGACGCGCTCGAGGACATGATTCCGCAGGCCAAGCTCAAGGAGTACATGGAGAACAATGTCATCCAGATCGCGCCCCTGGCCTTCATGCGCGGCCGCACCCTCAACGACGCCATCATCGTGCTCGACGAGGCACAGAACACCACGACCCACCAGATCAAGATGTTCCTCACCCGACTGGGCATGGGCTCCAAGATGATCATCACCGGCGACACAACGCAGATTGACCTGCCACGCAGCGTCACCAGCGGCCTGATACACGCCCTGCGCGTGCTCGACGGCGTGAAGGGCATCGGCAA
>CAMJXD010000064.1 GCA_946409635.1 uncultured Prevotellaceae bacterium | reverse complement strand
CGTTGAGGAACTTCTTCAAGAATTCGGGATCCTTGTAGTCGATGTACTTGATACCACTGCGTTTGAAGCGGCAGTATTTCTTCTTGCGATTGTCAACTGACAGCGGGGTCAGGTAACGGATTTCGCCCTGGTTGTAGGGCCTCTGTTGTTCTTGTGCCATTGTTTTTTTACTTCCTTAATTAAGTTTTACTCGTTTGGTTTTAATTATGCCTCGGCAGCGGGAGCCTCCTCGGTGGCGGGTGCGGCCTCCTCGACTACGGGTGCAGCCTCGGCTTGAGCAGCTTCCTGAGCAGCGCGCTCCTCCTGCTTGGCCTTGCGCACGGCGCGACGCTTAACAGCGTACTCGGCAGCAAACTTGTCCAAGCGGAAGGTGAGGAAGCGGATGACCTTCTCGTCGCGGCGGAAAGCGGTTTCCAGCTTGGCCACGATGGTGGGTTCACCCTCAAACTCAATCAGGGTGTAAAAACCAGTGTTCTTGTTCTCGATGGGATATGCGAGCTTGCGCAGTCCCCAGTTCTCTTCGTTCTCGATGTTGCCACCATTGTCGGTGAGCACCTTCTTGAACTTTTCTACCGTTTCCTTCATCTGATCATCAGACAAAACGGGAGTCAAAATGAAAACGGTTTCGTACTTGTTCATAAATCGTTAAAAATAAGTTGATTAATAAAAGTTTTGCCAAAAAAGCGGTGCAAAGTTACAACATTTTTTTGAAACCACAACCATAATCACCACTTTTTCCAAGGCAACCGCACCAAAATTAACATTTACTCATTAGCTGACAAAATGAGTTTTGGAGAGGCAGTGTCATGAATCAGTTGCTGGCATTTAATCGGCCTTATGGCCGAAAAATTAAAATTTTGTATAAAAATTAAACAAAATCAATTTTTATTTTAATTTTATTTATAATTTTGTTAAATTTCTCCGTGCGCAGCACGGACAATCATGCAGGCTTGAATTATGACACAGCCTCGCTATGAGCAAAGGGGATTACTCGCCGGTCAGGACGGCATTGATGAGCAACGTGATATCGGAGATGTTGACAACGCCATCGCCATTGACATCGGCGGCCGACTCGTCCACCTGTCCACCAGCACCGTCCAGGAGGCTGGATATCAGCAGGATAACATCGCTCACATTAACCAGGCCGTCGCCGTTCACGTCACCAGAAACAGTATCGGCAAGAGGAAGAATACTGGCAAACTGTCCCCAGTAACGCGCAGCTTGGTAGACCGATACCGACCCGGCGGGTACATACAGCGCCACGCTAGAGTAAATGTCGGGATCAAACGGGTCATAGATAGAAATGGCCGAAGTTGGCGGCTCGACAGCCAGGCAGGTCAAGGTTGCCAGTCGGTTACAATTGTAGAACAAATCACGCCCAACCCGAGCCACAGAACGGCCTAAGGTCGCACTTGTCAAGCCAGCGCAATGACTAAACGCATAAGCACCGATAAAAGTCACCGAGTCAGGAACAGTTATACTGGTGAGGCTATCACAGCAAGCAAAGGCCTGAGCCTCAATATTTCTCACCGAATTACCCCAGTTGACGCTAGACAAATTAGTGCAACAGCAGAACGCCTTGGAGCCAATGCGCAATAACGTGTTGGGTATATCTACCATTGTAAGGCCTGCACAGTCCACAAACGCAGAGTTTGCAACACCTGTCGTCCCTTCCCGCAAGACCAGGCTCGTATTCTCAGGCATCAAACCCTTATACTTGTAAGCGACCCGCCCTGCATAGACGACCCCGTCGGGCTGGTTGTTGAACCAAGCGGTTCCGTTGAACGCACCAGCGCTGATGTAGTACAGATTATCGGGGAAAGATATATCTGCAAGGTCATCACACCCATCGAAGGCTTCTGCAAAGATATAAACAATCGAGCTTGGCAGAACTATACTGGACAGCCGCTTGCACGACCCAAACGCCCGCTTGCCGATGGTACTGACCGAGTCACCAAGGGTCACACTGGACAAACTGTTGCAATAGCAAAACGCCTCACGGTTAATGTCAGTCACCGAATTAGGAATGTTCACACTGGCCAATTGATCACAATAGTAGAAGGCGAGGTCATCAATAGTCTTAACAGAACAGCCGATTGACACTTCAGTCAAGTCGTGACAGTCCCTGAAGGCCCAATCCTTGATATAGATAACCGAATCGGAAACAATGACACTCGTTAATCCCTGGCAATTATAGAACGCATAATCCCTAATGATTTTCACATCATCAGGTATGACAAGCTCGGTAACCTCTTCACCATTAAGATACAGATGGCTGCCATAAGTGCATGGAGTTGACAAGCTGTTACTGAACTTGATATTGCACCATGCCGACAGGTCAGAGATATTGACGCGTGCAATGCTGCGGCAGCCATCAAAGGCCTCATCGCCGATGCTATTGACCGAGCCGCCAATTGTAACGCTAGTCAACCCGGTACAGTCCTTGAATGCAAATTTTCCTATAGATGTTACTGAATTGGGGATAGATACGGTGGTCAGAGCGGTGCAGCCTTGAAAGGCTTTGAAGCCTATATTATCGATATTGCTGCCCAAGTCAACAGCGACAAGTTCTGTACAGCCACAGAACGCCCCGTTATCGATTGAGACAACGGAATAGGTTGTACCATCATGGAGAACAGCCTGTGGAATGGCCACATCTCCAGAATAGGAAACCGTATAATTCCATTCCTTTTCACCCTGATGGGTGACTGCAACTTCGTTCTCGTTGATGATGTTGTAATAGATACCATCCGACTCAAAGTCGTAAGCCATGGCGACCGTCGGCACGATCAGCGACAGGAACAAGCAGATAAGGGTTTTGAAAAAAACTTTCATCATGACACTTTTTTTATAAAATAATAAAGACTCAAGTTCGTGGTGTTATAACGCAAAATTATACCATATCATCAACACCGACAAAGTAAATCATGCAAAAAAATGGTTATCTTGCTCTATTATTCCAGAAAGTGTCAAATTTTCATACAAGTCCAGGCCCGTCGGTCGAGAATCAGGACGGGCAACAGGGTCATGGCACACTACCCGCCATTGCTTTTTGATATGGCGACACGGCAGGCAGTCATGCTACCTTTGCACCGAGGGTAGCCACTGGAGCCATTAACACCTCGTTAACAGTTCCGCCCCTACTTTTCAATAAAAACCGGATTGTCTCCATGCTGACAATCAGCATGTTGCCCATAACGACAAAAAATCCGCATCCTGCTTTTCGTCAGTCAATGCGGATTCTATTACTTGGCCACCCCCGAGCCTAATGGCGGCCCAGGGCGATGTCGATGACGCGGATGTATTCCTGCTCGGGATACAGGCCGATGACGCTCTTGGGTTCGCCCTGGAGCGGGCAGATGAGCAGGAAGGGGATGCTGCGTATCTGGAACACGTCACAGATGTCGCTGTTCTGGTCAACATTGATGCGGTAGAAGTCCACCTCGCCGTTGTAATGCTGGGCCACATGGCGCAGGATGGGCTCCAGGCGCTTGCAGGGCTGGCACCAGTCGGCATAGAAGTCCACCACGACGGGACGTTCGCTGCGCATCACCCAGTCCACGGCGTTCCAGTCGGCGATGACGTCCTTGAAACGGTCCTGGTCGATGGAGTGCACGGTGTAGACCGTGTCGGGGGCATAGGTCTGGCTCTTGGCACCCATGGCAGCCAAGGCTAAGACCATAACAAATAATAATTTTTTCAACATGAAATATATCGTACTTTTTCTAGAATGCTGTTTACTGATGAGCCTTGCGCAGCAGGTCGTTGACGGTCTTGACGGGGTTGAACGTGTCGATGGGCACCTCGACAAACACGGTGTTCCAGTTGCTCATCGAGCCGTTCCACAGGCCCGGCAGTTCCAGGGCCTTGATGTCCACGCCGTCCTTGCTCTTGATGCTGATGAAGCCTGTCTCGGGGTCGACAAACTTGCGCAGGTCAAACTTGATGCCCTTGTAATCCTTGATGTAGCACACCAGGTCCACGGGGTTGAAGTGGGTGCCGCCACGCATCATCTCCATGGCTGCGGGGTCGGCGGGATTGATCTGGGCCGACTCCAGGATCTGGGGCGATGCCGAGCCGTCGGCGTTATAGGCCAGATAGGGGCCGCCGCCAGGTTCGCCCTCGTTGGGCACGACGCCGCACACGCGGATGGGCCGGTCAAACTTGTCGCGCAGCCAGGCGGCCAGGGCAGTGTCGTCCATGCCATCGGTCGACGGGTCGACGATGCACAGCGTCTGGTGGGCATAGTGCAGCATGGCCTTGAGGTCGGCTGGCTTGACGTTGCCCTTGTCCAGCGCCTCGAGGTATTTCCTCAACTGGCGCTGCACCATCACCAGGTAGCCGCCGATGACCTTCTTGTAGCGTATGGTGGTGCTGCGCAGCCTCAGGGGCACGACGTTGTCCACGTTCTTGATGAACACGACATCGGCATCGCGCTCGTTGAGGTTCTCGAGCAGGGCACCGTGGCCTGCAGGACGGAACAGCAACTTGCCCTCGCTGTCGCGGTAGGGCGTGTTGTCCATGTTCACGGCGATGGTGTCGGTCGAGGCCTTCTGCTCGCTCAGCGTGATGTCATACTTCACGCCCCACACTTTCTCCATCAGCGGGACGCGCGACTTGATCAGGCGCTCAAAGCCGCCACGATGCTCGGGCGACACTGTGAAGTGGATGCGCACACGGCGCGAGGCGTCGGCGGCATACTGGGCTCCTTCCTCAAGGTGTTCCTCGAGCGGAGTGTGCACCGACCCCGAGGCCGTGCGATGGAAGCGCAGCAGCCCCTTGGGCAGCGAGCCGTAGTTCATGCCCTCGGGCAGCAACAGGGCCCGCAGCACGTCGGCATAACGGCCGGCCTCGATGAGCTCGCCGACGTTGTTCTTGTACAGCGTCACACACGTCTTGTTAAGCAAGGGATAGAAGGCAAACTGGGTGATGCCCTCAAAGAACTGCTTCTCGAAGTCGCTCTCGGGCACGGCACGGCCCTCGTTGATAAATGCAAACAGGTTCTTGAACATGCGGCTGGCAGCTCCCGAGGCGGGCTGGAACTTCTCTATCGACGCTCCCCCACCCTGGAACTCCTTCCACACCTTGATACACTGGTTCTGCTGCTTGGCGTCCAGGCGCTGGATGCCGTTGCCTACCGTGGCTGCAGCCTCCAGGCGCAACCAGGGGAAGCCAGTCTCAAACCGCTTGAGTTGAGCCTCGATCACGGGCTCGGTGATGCCCTTGGCGGCCATCAGTTGTTTGTCTTTGTCAGTCCACATAGCACTTGAATTTTTAAATTTGTCCCAAAATTACTTTTTTACTCACGTTCATGCAAGCAATTTGACACAAAAAGCCTAAATTTGCCCAAAAAATATTCCCTGATGATGACCCATAAGGACTATTTCACTCGCGAGGAGAAAGAGCTGATGCTGCGGCTGGTCAAGAAACTTGTCGGCGCGATGGGCGACCAGCTCACCACCCATGACATCGCCACCGTGCACCGGCTCATCCACGACGGCATCGTACAGGCCGGGCTGTTCCAGCGCGACCAGTACGGGCTCAACCCCGTCGTGCGCCACCTGCTCACGGCGGCCACGCTGTGTGACAACATCGCCCCGGACCGCACGATGGTCATCGCCACGATGATCTACAACCTGTGCCGCGGCGACTACCTCGACACCAAGCGCGTGAGCAAGCTGTTCGACGACGACATCGCCCGCGTGGTCCACGGCCTGCTCCACGTGGCCCCGCTCTACAAGAAGCAGGCCGCTGTCGCCAACGAGAACTTCCACAAGCTGCTGCTCACCTTTGCCGAGGACGTGCGCGTCATCCTCATCATGACCGTCGACCGCCTGGCCCTCATGCGAGCCATCAACCACCATCCCAACGAGAAATTTGTCCACGAGATTGCCAGCGAGTCGCGCTACCTGTATGCCCCGCTGGCCCACAAGCTGGGACTGTATGCCATCAAGACCGAACTCGAGGACCTCTCGCTCAAGTACCTCAACCGCAAGGTATTCTCACAGATTGCCGAGCGACTGCGCGCCACCAAGGAAGAGCGCGAGAAGTACGTCCAGGACTTCATCAAGCCCATCGACCAGCGCCTCAAGGCCGAGGGGCTGCGCTTTGAGCTCAAGGGGCGCACCAAGTCCATCAACTCCATCTGGCAGAAGATGCAGAAGCAGGGCGTCGACCTGAGCGGCATCTACGACCTGTTTGCCATACGCATCATCCTGGACACCCCGCCCAGGGACGAGAAACGCGCCTGCTGGCTCGCCTACTCGGTCGTCACCGACATCTACAAGGCTAACCCCAAGCGCTTCAAGGACTGGATCACCATCCCCAAGAGCAACGGCTATGAGTCGCTGCACATCACCGTCTACGGGCCTGGCAACAAGTGGGTCGAGGTGCAGATACGCTCCAAGCGCATGGACGAGACCGCCGAGCGCGGCGTGGCAGCCCACTGGCGATACAAGGGCATCAAGAGCGACGGCGACGTCGACCGCTGGATGAACGAGGTCAGGCAGATGCTCGAGGCCAGCGGACAGGAAGGACAGATGAGCCTGATGCGCAACATGGACACCAACCTGTATAACGACGAGGTGTTCGTCTTCACCCCCAAGGGCGACCTGTTCCGCCTGCCACAAGGCGCCACACTGCTCGACTTTGCCTATCACATCCACACCCGCGTGGGCAGCACCTGCATGGGCGGACGCGTCGACGGCAAGAACCAGAAGATCAACTACCGCCTCAAGAGCGGCGACACCGTCGAGGTCATCACATCGACCACCCAGATGCCGCGCCTCGACTGGCTCAAGATTGCCGTCACCAGCCGTGCCCGCAACAAGATCAAGAGCGCCATCAACGAGCGCCAGGCCCACCAGGCACAGCTGGCACGCGAGACGCTGCAACGCCGCTTCAAGAACCGCAAGGTAGAGCTCGACGACTCCACACTGGCCCGCGTGATCAAGAAGATGGGCTACAAGACGTCGACCCAATTCCTTGTCGCTATCCAGGAAGACATCATCGACGTCAACGACGTCGTCGAGCAGTATGAAGCCATGCTGGCCGCCAAGCAGGACGAGGCCGGCAACGCGCGAGCCACAGCCCAGGACTTCGTCCTCCAGCAGCAACCGGCCCACGACGCCAAGCCCGACGACGACATCCTCACCATCGGCGACGACGTCAAGGGCGTCAACTACAAGCTCGCCAGGTGCTGCAACCCCATCTACGGCGACCGCATCCAGGGCTTCATCGCCAGCGACGGCGCCATCAAGATTCACCGCCACGACTGCAAGAACCTGCAGCACCTCAGGCAGCGCTACCCTTACCGCATCATCCGCACCCGCTGGACCGGCAAGGCAGGTAACCGCTTCGTGGCCACGCTCAAGGTGCTCGGGCGCGACGACATCGGCATCGTCTCGTCCATCACCTCGGTCATCAACAAGACCGACAACTGCCTGCTGCGAGGCATCAACATCCAGTCCCAGGGAGGACTCTTTGAGGGCATGCTCACCGTCAACGTCAGCGACATCACCCTGCTCGACGAACTCAGCAAGAGAATCCTCAACGTCAAGGGTGTCAAGGAAGTGGAACGCATCTAGCAAGCCCGTGACATATCGTCCGCCCACGGCCCAGGCAGCCATGGCCCGGCCACGATTCACCACGCTGTGGCAAAAACTCACCCTCAGGCCCCGATAACTGAAAAAAAAGCACTACCTTTGCACCGTCATGCACGTAGTATCGATAGACAAACAGGCCGTCAACGAGATGCCACGGGTCACCTTCCCCGGCCGCATCCACGTCATCAGCGCCATTTCACAGGTCAGGAGCGCCGTCAACGCGCTCCGCACCGCGCCCATCGTCGGATTCGACACCGAGACCCGCCCCAGCTTTCGCCGAGGCGAGCGCCACAGCATTGCCCTGCTGCAGCTCTCTACCGACAGCGACGCCTTCCTCTTCCGCATCAACAAGACCGGCATCCCGCAGCCCCTTAAACAATACCTCGAGGACCCCCAGAGCATCAAGGTAGGCCTCTCCACGCCCGACGACTTCCACCAGCTGGCCAGCGTGTGCGACTTCCATCCCGCCGGTTTCATCGAGCTCCAGGACCTCGTCAAGCAATACAGCATCAGCGACATGAGCCTGCAGAAGATCTACGCCATCCTCTTCCAGCACAAGATCAGCAAGGGGCAGCAGCTCACCAACTGGGAAGCCCCACAACTGACCGACGCACAGCAAGCCTATGCCGCCATCGACGCATGGGCCTGCCAGCGCATCTACCGCCACCTGCGCGACGGCAACTTCATTCCCCAGCAGTCACCCTACTGGCACGAGCCCGTCGAGCAGCTATAGACCGCCCCGGGTGCAGCAATTCGCTGCCTTTTTTTCAAAAAAAACCGCCTCATGCCATTGCATGGCACGATTTTTGTAGTATCTTTGCATGCCGTTTACACGGACACATACTATTGGGGCTGACTGGCTTTGACAGCGTGTAGAAGTGGTAAGCAAGCATGCAGAGCGAT
>CAMJXD010000063.1 GCA_946409635.1 uncultured Prevotellaceae bacterium | reverse complement strand
CACTGTATATCAGACTCGTTTTCATTTGGCAAAATGATAGTGCGGAAAACAGGACCACGCTAACAATCAATCAGTTAGCAGATTGGCTATTCAAGCAATCGCCGCTGGTGATGCCCTTGATGTTGCTCTAGCATCATTGCTTTTAACACTTCCGCTCCTCCCTGTCGGTCCCTCATCAGGTCAACGCACGATGTCGTCCTCGCTCGTCACGTTCACGTGGGGGCAGCCCTCGTCACACAACGAGCCGAATGGGTCACTGCGCTCGGCCGGGAAGCCGTAGAACACCCAATGCACGGGTTTCCTGAAGCCAAACCTGCGGCCGTTGTGCTCATGGACCGGCGCCTGGTAGCACACAGTCACTCCGCTCACATACTTGTCTCGCTGGTAGGGGCTGTACCTCACGCCATTGGTCTCGATATAGGCCAGATCTTCCATACAGTCATGCTCGACGATACCCGGCGGCAGCACACGGTTGCCAGCCAGGACCGACCGGGCCACAGCGACATACTCGGGCAGCGGCTCTTTCTCCCAGCGGCGGGCCGCATGGGCAAACCAGCCACACTCGGTAGCCCACTTGGCGACCTCCTGAATCGAGGCGCTGGTGACGCCTGGATGACGACGCTCAAACAGGTTGAGCAGCAACGACAACTCGGCCGCGGCTCCGTCCAGGGAGCCTTGCTCGGCACGGCCCAGCACAGCAAAGAAGCCGTAGCACTGCTCGGCCGTCTTGTTATAGACAGTGGTGTCCGACGCGGTATAGGCCCGTCCAGCAATAAACCGGCGGGCCGGTCGGGCATGGGCAATGAGGGCCTTGAAGTAAGCGACGGCATCGGCCAGCGGCATGAAGCGGTCAGCGCCGGGTTCGGCCTTGAGATACTGCTTGACGGCTTCTTCGGGATGATACTGGACACCCAGGGCAAAATGCTTGTCGGTGCGCTCGATGGCCTCGATGATGTCTATGCCGCCAGTGGGCGTGACGCCCGTCACGCGCAGCGGCGTGCCTGCCACGTCACCCACGACCTGATGGTGCCACGAGGGCACGCCATGTATCGTGTCGACGGCGGCAATGGCACTCAGCAGCGAGGCGCTGTCGGTCACGATCACGTCATGAGGTGTGTAGTAGCGCTTGCCTGAGGCATCACGCTGCATGCGGTGCAGGTAATGATAGGGCTGGCCTTGCGACTCATAATAGGCAGGCAGGTCCTGGATCAGCGTTGCGCCCGAGACGACGCCCAGCATCTGCATGCCGCGACACAGGCCCAGCACGGGCACATCATGGTCCAGGCAATAGGCCATCGTGAGGTATTCCGACACGTCGCGTGTGGCATCGGCAGGACTGTCATCGGCCAGGCCATGCCACGGCTGCGGCACGGCCAGCAGCGTCGGGCTGACGTCACCGCCGCCCAGAAAGACGACAGCCTGCACGCCGGCCAGCAACGAGTCGGCATCGGTGCCGTGATAGGTGTCGCGCTTGACCACGTCGGCCCAGGGCTGGAGCAACACACCGTCCTGGTCGACATACCGCGAGGCCAGCTTCATGCCCTCGTACTCCAGTCCTGCAGGCCGCAGCTGCGGCAGCAGCACGGCCTCGCCGCCAGCCGCCTCGATCGAGAGAATGACACGCTCGCGGGCTGCCTCGTTAGGCTGCCACGCCAGGCCCACTCTCACCCGGGCGGGCTCACCGGCAAGTGCGCTCATCGTTACAGCCATCACCGCCACGGTGAGAAGCCATAAGAATCTCATTACAGTCTGTTTCATCTTATTTTGCTAGGATGTGATAGGCTAGTTTACACCTCTACCGTCGAGGAATAGTAGTAGAAATCGTTGAGCACAGTCGTGAGAAAGGCATCGGCATACACGTTGGCTGCAACCTGCACGCCCAGGTACTGCTGCACCTGAATAGCCAGCTTATAGACGAGCTCGCTGCGACGATTGGGATCGTTATAGGTATTATAAAGCGTGCGAGTGATGACCTCTATCTGCCTGGAGGACAAGTTGGCCGCCTCGGGGTAGGACGGCTCATAGCCCTGCTGCACATAGCTGTAATCGTTCAGGGAGTAGAAGTCATATTGGGCCGGCGTCATCTTGATGACGATGGTGCCGGCAGCCAAGTCGCCCAAGCGTTGCCTGTGCTTGCCGAAGACGACAAACAGAATCCCCACATAGCCGGTCAGGAAGGTATCGATGGGATACAGCAACCAGCGCAACAGGCTGCTGCCCACGGTGGGCGAACTGCCATCGAGGGCCACCACGCGCATTTTCATCGCCATCTTTCCCAGGCTTTGCCCTTTGGCAAAGATTTCGCATACCGGATAGTAGAAAATGACCGGGAAAAAGATGAGAGAATAAATCAAAATCTCAAACAGGCCGCTGGTATCATACGGCCCGTCAAGGACATTGACGGCGACCGAGACCATCGAGATAGAAAAGGCCGTGAGCGCGGCATAGTCGATGATGGCGGCAATCATACGGTCACCCACGCTGGCAGGCGTCTGGGTGAGTTCCACATATTGGCCGGTGATGATTGACGATTGCGCCATATCAGTTTTTTATATCTTAGGTTTAATTTTGTTGCAAAATTACAGATAATATTCTAATTTTGCAACAGAAAAAAGCGTTATTGTAGTTCACGCGTCATGAGAGAGTCGGTATTCATCAAGCAAAACATTGTCCGCTGGCGAGATTATCAACGTCGCATTGATAATCCATCGGCCGAGTCGCCCGACACGCTGGCACAGATGTATACTGAGCTGACGTCCGACCTGGCCTTCTCTCGCACTCATTTTCCCGATGCCACAATCACCTCGAGGCTCAATGCCATGACACTCAGGCTTCACAACGAGATCTATAGTGGACATCAGGAAAATTGGTCGCGGTTGTGGACTTTCTGGTCACGGGAGGTGCCCCTAGCTGTCTATGACAACCGCCGGGCTATGCTCGCGGCGCTGGCCGTGTTTGTCTTTTTCCTGTGCGTGGGCATCGTTTCGCTGCTTAACGATGCAGAGTTTGCCCGGCTCATCCTGGGAGATGATTATGTGGACATGACCATCGAGAACATCAAGAACGGTGTTCCCACCGACGTCTATAGCCAGGGGGCTGAAGCCGACTCATTCTTCGGCATCATGCTCAACAACCTGCAGGTCGATGTCATCAGCATCTCACTGGGCATCTTCACGCCATTTGCCACATCCCTGGTCATCATGTACAACGCCATCATGGTCGGGGCATTCACTTTTTTCTTTTTCCAGCATGGCGTGTTCAGCGAGGCACTGCTGGCCATCATGCAGCACGGGACACTCGAGATCTCGACGATCGTGCTCTCGGGCGGGGCTGGTTTTGTGATGGGGTCGGGATGGCTGTTTCCCGGCACCTACAGACGCATGCAAGCCTTTCGCCGCAAGGCCAAGGAGGGCCTCAAAATCGCCCTGAGCGTGTTTCCTGTGACCATCGTGGCAGCATTCATCGAGGGGTACCTCACGCGGCACACCGAGTATCCGCTCGCCTTCAGGCTGCTCGTGATTGCCCTGTCGGCCGCGTTTATCATCTATTATTATATTGTCCTGCCTTGCTGGGTGGGGCGCAAACGTCGCAATTCATCAGCAAGCCATGAGTAGCAATCGACTATATCGCCAGCGCTCAATCTCCGACACCGTGAACATGGTGTTTGACTTTGTGGGAGAGAATTGGAGAAAGTGGTTCAAGTTGATGATCTACTTCCTCTTGCCGTTCAGCGTGCTGCTTGGCACGACGATTGCCACGTTCTATGACGAGTCCAGCGACTCGATGTCCACCATGGCCTATGTGGTATCAGCCATACTGTTCTTGGGCGGTTGCGCTGTGGTCACGGCACTGCAGATATTGCTCGTCAAGTGGAATGAGGCCCACGACGGCACGCTTGACCAATGTGAAGTAGCCGACATGTGGCACATAATGCCCAAGACCACGCTCAAGTGCCTGGGCATCATCGTGCTGTGGACCCCGCTGCTGTTGCTGGCGATACTCTGCAACATCATCCCAGTGATAGGCTTTGCAGCCATCTTTGCGGCACTGCCCATATTCTTGCTGTGTCCTATTATGCTGCTGGAGTCTGACCACTCGCTGGCGGACCTGAGCCGGCGCGCCTTTTCGCTTGGCTTCAAGAAGTGGGGAGCGCTTATCGTGATTGCTGTGGTCATGAGCCTTGTTGGAATGCTCATCAACAATGCAGCCACGTTTCCCCTGGGCATCTTTCTGGTCGTGGAATCACTCTTTGAGCAGTCAGATTCCGATTCGATGATATGGTCATTTGTCATGGATGTCATCCGATATGTCCTGTGTGTGGCGGCTTGCTTCATGATATTTGTCGAGATAGGGTTGTTTGTCCTTGCCATGACCATTCATTATGGCAGCGTGGCCACCGAGGTTGAGGACATCGGCCTGGAGAATGATATTGACAATTTTGCCAACCTGAAATAAACCGTGATTATGATATCGCCCAGTGACACGATAACGGCCAATGATTCGATCCTTGATGCGTTCAGGCACTCAAGGAACTATGACTATGCACGGGAGCTGGTCCCCGATCACGGCAATAGCAACTACTTCGACAGCCTGTGGCGATACCTCGAGGATTTGTTCGACATGGGAGATTCCACCGTTGAGATCCCCGAGTGGCTCTGGTGGGCGATGGGAGCGCTGGCGCTAGCGGGCGTGTGCTATATCATCTGGAAATACAGGGTTGGAATATTCGGTCCCAGGGATGTCAAGCTCAATACCCAAGAGGTTACCGAGGATGACATCAACGAGGTAGACCTTGACCAACTCATCGCCCAGGCCGAGAAGAGCGGTGACCACCTGCAGCTGTGCCGCCTGCGCTACCTGCAGACCCTGAAAGCCGCCAGCGACGCCTCGCTGGTGACCTGGCGGCGCTACAAGACACCCACACAGTATGCCATGGAGTGGCATGACGAGGACTTCGCCGCCATGACCAATCACTTCTTGCGCATTCGGTATGGCCACTACAATGCCACAGCCGCTCTTGCCGACGAGATGCGCTCACGTCAAGCGGCTGTGATGGAGCGCATTGCCGGCAGCGAGGTTAAGCAGTCAACCGACGACGGGCAGGAAGGAGGTGAACAGGCATGAAGGTCAACGGAGCATTTGTTGCAATCATCATTGCGCTCATGGCTGTAATGATACTCTTCCAGCTCAACGCACCGGCCCACTTCAAGTGGGACGACATGTCACAGAGCTGCAACAGCAAGCAACCCCTAGGCTGCTATGTGATGGACAGCGTGCTGCGGGCATCCGTGCCACAGGGATATGAGGTGTGCGGGTATGACATCGATAAGTATCTTGGCCAGAAGTCCCGTAGAGGCGGTCACACCTTCCTCTTCCTGAACAATCATACAGATTTTATCGAGGCACATGACGTCGATTTGCTCAAGTTGATACAAGAAGGCAATAATGTTGTCATCGCTGCCGATTATGCCGGTTACAACTATGACGAGACCAGCATCGGTGAGAAATTGGGATTCTCCTATCAGGCAATAGATAATCTATACACGGATTACTTCAGCAAAGCGACACTGAGCGACCGCTCGCTCTATGACACCATCAGTTGGCATTCTGACGGTCTGTTCAATCGCTCTACCTACTTGACCAGTAGCGCCTTTTGCACCAAGGGGCTCGACTTGTCAGTGTCGTTCCGTGTCCTGGCCACGCTCAACAAGGCGCAAAAGATGCATACAGGCTATTACGGCTATTACTATAGACATGAGTCGGTGGTAGCAGGCGTCAGGGACTACGGCAAGGGCAAGGTGGTGGTGATGAGCATGCCGCTGCTGTTCACCAATTATGGCATACTCAATGATACCATCCGGCCACTGGTGCTGAGGCTATTGAGCGAGTGCGGCAACAAGCCTGTGGTGCGGTATGACCCCTCACACTACAGCCAGGCGACACGCTCCAATCAGGCATCCGAATCCCCCCTGCGCTACCTGCTGGCCAACCGGCCCCTGCGATGGGCATTCTATCTCGCCCTGGCGACACTGGTGGCGTTTGTGGTGTTCTCGGCCCGGCGCCGACAGCGTGTCATTCCAGTCATCAAGCCACCGGTCAACCACATGATGGACTTTGTGAAACGCATCGGCGGCATCTACTACAAGCGGCACGACAATGTGGACCTGCTCAGCAAGAGATATGCCACATTCAGCAACGACCTGCGCGTCAAGGCGATGATCGACATCGACAACTATGACTACCTGGACGATGAGCTCCAGGCTTTGTCCCACCGCACTGGCATCCCCATTGACCAGATCAAGCAGCACATCCACGATGTTCAGGAAGCAACCGGGACAACCTGGATCAGTGACAGGAGACTACAACAACTCATCGACGTGATGAACGATATTATGCACAGAATCAACATCTAAAACAAGATACAAGACAATGGAACAGACGACAGCTCCCCGCCTGGATTTGGCGCAATTCTCGGCCCAAGTGAGGCAGATCAAAGAAGAAATCGCTCGAGTAGTGGTAGGACACAATCAAGTCGTGGACCTCTTGATTGGGGCAATCCTTGCCGACGGCCACGTGCTGCTCGAGGGTGTGCCAGGAGTAGCCAAGACGCTGCTGGCCAGGCTCATCGCACGACTGATTGATGCCCGCTTCAGCCGCATACAGTTCACCCCCGACCTGATGCCCAGCGACGTGCTGGGCACCACGGTGTTTAACATGAAGACGAGCGAGTTTGACTTCCATGAAGGCCCGGTGTTTGCCAACATGGTACTTGTCGACGAGATCAACCGCGCACCGGCCAAGACCCAGTCGGCCCTGTTTGAAGTGATGGAAGAGCGCCAGGTGAGCATCGACGGCATCACCCACCGCATGGACGAGCCCTACACCATCATCGCCACCCAGAACCCGGTTGAACAGGAAGGCACCTACAAGTTGCCCGAGGCACAGCTCGACCGCTTCATGTTCAAGATTGTGATGGGATATCCCACCGTGGACGAAGAGAAAATCATCCTGCAACGACACCAGGCCAACGCACGCCTGACCAAGCTGGAAGACATCTCGCCCATCATCACCAGGGAGTCGCTGCTGGCACTGCGCCACACCCTGCAGGGCGTGGTGATAGACGACGTGCTGCTGGGCTATATCGCCCAGATCGTGCATCAGACCCGCTCCAGCAAGGCCGTGCTCCTGGGTGCCTCGCCGCGCGCAGCCGTGGCTATGCTGCAGGCATCCAAGGCCATCGCCCTCATCTACGGGCGCGACTTCGTCACCCCCGACGATATCAAGATTGTGGCGCCGGCCGTGCTCGACCACCGCATCATCATCTCGGCCGAAGCCGAGATGCAAGGCTATACAGCCTCCAAGATTGTGGCAACACTGCTCAACAACGTCGAGGTGCCCAAGTGATGCACTAATCAGCCGCTGCTATGTTTCTGCCTGCTCGTTTCTACTATTGCTCAATCGTGGTGATTGCCTGCCTGGCGCTTGGACAACTGTGGCCAGTGCTTTTCTACGTGGGTGCCTCATTGCTGGCATTGCTGGCTCTGATGACCCTGGCCGACATCGCCATGCTGTGGACTCGCCGCGGCATTACAGCCACCCGCCACTGCAATTCACGATTCTCCAACGGCGATGACAACCCGGTGAGCCTGCAGGTAGACAACAGTTACCCCTATGCCGTAAGGCTGACAATCATCGACGAGATTCCTCACATATTCCAGCGCCGGGACATCAATTTCCCCTTGCGCCTGAAGGCCGGCGAGACAGGGACGGTAGACTACACCCTGCGTCCCGTCAAGCGCGGCGTGTACAGCTTTGGACACATCAGGGCATTTGCCTCGTCTCCCATTGGCCTGGTGCAGCGCCGCTTCACTTGCGGCCAGCCCACCGATGTGGCAGTCTACCCCAGCTACCTCATGCTGGGACAGTATGAGTTCCTGGCCATCAGCAACAACTTGACCGAGATGGGCATCAAGCGCATCCGTCGCGTGGGCAACAACACCGAGTTTGAACAGATCAAGCCCTATGTGCAAGACGACGACTACCGCTTCATCAACTGGAAAGCCAGCGCACGCACACATCAACTCATGGTCAACGTCTACACCGACGAACGCTCGCAGCAGATCATCAACGTCATCGACAAGGGACGCATCATGCAACAGGCATTTGCCGGAATGACTATCCTCGACTATGCCATCAACGCATCGCTGGTGCTCTCCTACGTAGCCCTGCACCGCGACGACAAGGCCGGCGTCATCACCTTTGCCGACAAGTTTGATGACTTTGTCAAGCCCGACCGCAGCCCGTCACAGATGAACGACATCCTCGAGTGCCTCTACCACCAGAGTACCAATTTTGCCGAGAGCGACTACTCCTCATTGGTCACCAACGTGAACCACCTGGTCGGCCAAAGAAGCCTTCTCATTCTATACACCAACTTCTTTGACTACACCAGCATGCTCAGGCAGCTGCCCTACCTGAGGCAGCTCAACAGCCACCACCGGCTGCTGGTCGTCTTCTTCATCGATAAGGAGCGGCGTGACTTCATCAACCAGCAGCCCAGCAGCATCCGGGGCTACTACGAACACGCCATTGCCGCCAAAATCGACCACGAGCAGACGCTCATCATGGGCACCCTGCGCCAGCACGGCATCTACAGCCTGCTTTCCACACCCGAGAACCTGTCGGTCAACGTCATCAACCGCTACCTCGAGATGAAGTCCCGCCAGCTGTTCTAGTCAGTGCCCCAATGCAATTTGGGCAAATCTCAAAATGTTTTTATGGAAATACTGTAGCAATCTCACAATTTATTTTGTCAAAACCTGTGGAAATCTCAGAATGTCCGGCACTGCTCGCGCCTCCCAAAACCTTTAAAAACCTCCCGACG
>CAMJXD010000062.1 GCA_946409635.1 uncultured Prevotellaceae bacterium | reverse complement strand
AGTGAGCAGATGTTGTTGCACAGTTTCTCGGGCAGCATGGGGATGGTGCGGTCGACCAGATAGACCGATGTAGCGCGCTCGTAGGCCTCCTTGTCGATGACGGAACCCGGCGTGACGTAGTGGCTCACGTCGGCGATGTGGACACCGATTTCCCAGTTGCCGTTCTTCATCTTCCTGATAGACAGGGCGTCGTCAAAGTCCTTGGCATCGGCAGGGTCGATGGTGAACGTGGTCACGTCGCGCATGTCGAGCCGGCGAGCCACCTCGTCGGGGGTGATGCCGGCATCCAGCTCCTCGGCGGCCTGGGTCACATTGTCAGGATACTTGTATGGCAGCCCGAACTCGGCCAGGATAGCATGGATCTCGGCATTGTTCTCGCCAGCGACGCCCAGCACGTCGACGACCTCGCCGATGGGCGTATTGGCATCCTCAGGCCAGTCGACGATCTTGACGACCGCCTTGTCGCCCGTCTTGCCACCCGCGAGCTTGTCGAGCGGGATGAAGATGTCGGTTGCCAGGAACTTGCTGTCGGTAGCCAGCTGAGCGAAATACTTCATCACCTGCAGTGTGCCGACGAATACCTGCTCCTTGCGCTCCAGGATGCGTATGACCTCGGCCTCGGGCTCGATGCCGGCTCGGGCAGCGCTGATGTGCACCAGCACGCGGTCGCCGTTGAGGGCATGCATCGAGTTGCGCTCGGCCACCATGATGGGCTGTCCGTCGTCGCTAGCCGTGTCGACGCTGTTCTTGCCGTTGCTGCGGCGTATGAAGATGCCCTCGGCCACCGATGAGCGGTTCACGGCCTTGTAGCTGCCAGGTCCCACCTGAGTGAGGAAGCCATCAACCGCCAGCTGCTCAAGGATGTCGACGATGAGCGTGCGCCGCTTGGGCGTGTTGGCCCCGACTGCCGCCGACACCTGCTTGTAGTTGAAGGGCGCCTCGCCCTGCTGATTAAAAAAGTTGATGACCCTGTCGTGGTACTCACGACGTTCCTGTTTCAATGATTGTAATCCACTCTTTCTTGCCATATAATTGATCTCGTTATTGACTTGACTGAAGTTGTCAATCCTACAAAGATAACGCTTTTTATTGAAACTACGGGAGAGAGGTTTCATTTTTCGCATTTTTTTAGGAAAAAGGCCAGGCGCTCATATTTTCCAAAAGCTTAAAAAGGAAAATTCAAAACTTTTTTCCTATCTTTGCAGCCAACTTTACTCCGAAATATAGATAGCAATGGATTACACAGAATTACACAAGAAGACTATTATACAATACTTGGCCATTATTATCATGTTGCTGTTGCCGGCGACAGGCCTTGGCATGCCCCAGCAGAAGGACGACATCACCAAGCCCACACGCGAGCGGGTGAAGAACGACAACAAGAAGCAGGCGGCCAGCAAGAACCAGAAGGACCAAAAGAGCGCCAGCGACAAGGACAAGAAAGACGACAAAAAAGACGACAAGAAAGACGACAAGGTCGACAGCACCCGCAAGAAGGACGAGAAAGCCGCCCCGGTGAAGCGTGTTCCGCCCCCTGCCGACCCGAACTATAACGGCATCGACGTGTCGAAGCACCAGGGCGTCATCAAATGGGACGTGGTGAAGAAGGACCACAAGATCCAGTATGTCTACATCAAGGCCACCGAGGGCAGCGACCGCGTTGACGAGCAGTACCAGTACAACCTGCGCAACGCCCGCAAGGCTGGCTTCAAGGTGGGCAGCTACCACTACCTGACCAACAAGTCGAGCGTTACCACCCAGTTCAAGAACTTTGCCACCAACGCGCCGCGCGACGAGCAAGACCTAATTCCCGTCATCGACGTGGAGGTGTGCCGCCAATGGAGTCCCCAACAGCTGCGCGACAGCCTGATGGTGTTTGCCAACATGCTGGAGGACTACTATGGCTGCAAGCCGATTATCTACACCTACGAGAGTTTCTTCAAGAAATACCTGGGCCTGGCGTTTGCCGATTATCCCATCTTCATTGCCAAGTACAGCCGCAGTGCCGACGACCGTCCCAACATCAACGGGGTGAAGTGGATCCTGTGGCAGTACTCTGAGAGCGGTACCGTGAACGGCATCAACGGCTATGTGGACCTGGGCCGCTTCAACAAGGGGCACTCGCTGCAGGACATCCTGTACCGACCTGCCAAGGGGAAGCCCCGCGTGAGCGTCAAGGATGCCGTGGACCGCAACAAGCCAAAACCGACGACCGCCACACTGATGGAGCAACCCGCCCAGAGCGACAAGGCCAAGGAAGAGAAGAAGCCCACGGCCAACGATAAGGCCAAGGCCGAAAAAGCCAAGGCAGACAAGGCCAAGGCAGATAAAGAAAAAGCCGAAAAAGCCCGAGCCGAGAAGGAGAAGGCCGACAAGATAAAAGCCAACAAGGCCAAGGCCGACAAAGCCAAAGCCGACAAGGAAAAGGCAGAAAAAGAAAAGGCAGAAAAGGCTAAAGCAGAACGCGAGAAAGCCGACAAGGCCCGCGCCGAAAAAGCCGCCAAGGAAAAAGCCGCCAAAGAGAAGCGCAAAGCCGATGCCAAGAAAGCCCGCGAAGCCAAAGCCAAGCAATCCAAGGCCAGCAAGAGCAGCAAGTCGGGGGCTATGATGCGCGGCGCGGCCGACCTGTCGAAGTCGCAGCGCAACGACAGCATCCGGTCGGCGCAATATAAAGGCCGCAAGATCAACAAAAGTTCGGCCGACAATGACTGATTCCCGCCGTCACATACCACAGGGCAGACCATTGCTAGCCATCGTGCTGGTGATGGCCATGCTGGTGGGATGCCACGACGGCAAGGGAGGCCGCGAGACGGCGCGCCGGGTCGCTCCGCGCAACGAGGCGGCCAAGTATGACGGCATCGACATCTCGAGCTACCAGGGCTATATCGACTGGGCCAAGGTGAGCAGTGACAAGGACATCCGCTTTGTCTACATCAAGGCGACCGAGGGCGCGACCTACCGTTCGCCACACTATGCCCACAACATCACCCAGGCCCGTCGCAACGGCCTGCTGACGGGCAGCTACCACTACGTCACGTCGACGTCGACCATCGACGCGCAGTTTGAGAATTTCTCCAAGTTTGCCCTGAAGTCGGTCCAGGACCTGATACCCATGCTCGACGTGGAGGTGCGTGGCGATTGGTCACGCAGCCAGCTCATCGACAGCGTGGACAAGTTCTGCCAGCTCATTGAGCACCACTATGGCGTTCAGCCCATGATCTACAGCACGATGGGATTCTATAACAAGAACCTGGCGCCACACTTCAACAAGCATCAGTTATACATCGGCAGGTACTCCAGCTTGGAGCCCGAGATCAACTGGGAAGGCGACTACACCATCTGGCAATATAGCGAGACAGGCATCATACCCGGCATCGACGCCTATGTGGACCTGTGCCGCTACCGCAAGGACGGCTGGATTGACGAGATCCTGCTGCCAAAAGATGAGGAGTAGCCTGCCGACAGACCTTATCAGGCATGTATCACGCCAAGCGTGACCATTTATATCTATCCAACTCAACAGCCCAAAAAGAAAGAAAGATATGACCTTTATCGACATACTTATCCTGCTGATTGTCCTGGGCGGCATCGTGATCGGTTACCGCAAGGGCATGCTCGGGCAATTGTCGTCGATTGTCTCGTGGATAGCCTCCATCGTGCTGTGCTACTGCTGCGGCGACGTGATTGCCGACATCTTCCTTGCCATCGTGCCCAGTGCCGCCGAGTGGCCGCTGTCGAGCATCACCGTCAAGAGCGTGTCGCTGGCGCTGGCCTTCCTCGTGGTGATGCTGGCCATCAGGCTGGTGACTAGGCTGTTCAAGGGGGTTATCCACTCGGTTAACCTGGGATTCCTGGACAAACTGGGCGGCGCGCTACTGTTCATGTTCAAGTATGCCTTTGTGCTGAGCATCGGTCTGAATCTCCTGTATGCCATGAATCCCGACATGGCGACCTTCGGCACCAAGCACATGCTGGACAACAAGCCCTATGAGTTCACCATCGACCTGATGCCCCGCGTGCTCGGGAGCGACAAGATGCCCAGCGACTCCCTGAAGTTATACCGAGACCTTATCGAACCCGTTCCCGTCGAGGACATCAGCGAATAACCCGAAACTAACGATGAAGCTGCAACTGAGAGCCCCGCGGCGGGCCGAAGCCGCCATCGAGCTGCCCACGTCCAAGAGCATGAGCAACCGCGGATTGATGATTGCCGCCCTGTGTGACAACGACGTGCAGGTGCTGAGGCCTGCACTGTGTGACGACACGGCCGTGATGGTCGAAGCCCTGTCCCACCCCGGGGGAGGGCACATCGACGTGGGAGCCGCAGGCACCGCGATGCGGTTTCTCACCGCCTACTATGCCACCCGCGAGGGGGTAACGGTGACCCTTGACGGCATCGCCCGGATGCGCCAGCGCCCCATCGGAGCCCTGGTTGACGCACTGCGGACGATGGAAGCCGACATCCAGTACCTGGGCCAGGACGGCTATCCCCCGCTGCGCATCAACGGGCGACAGCTGCATGGCGGCGACGTGACACTGGCCGGCGGAGAGAGTTCGCAGTTTGCCTCGGCTATCCTGATGATTCTGCCCGTCGTGGGCGGCGGGAGGCTACTGCTCACCGGCGACATCGTGTCGCCGTCCTACATCCACATGACGATAGCCGTCATGCGCCAGATGGGTGCCAGCGCAGACATCACCGGCCAAACCATCAACGTGGCCAACGGCTACCGGGGCCGTGACCTGCTGGTCGAGGGCGACTGGAGCGCCGCGGCACCATGGTATGCCCTGGCTGCCCTGCTGCCACAGTCGCACATCGCCCTGCGAGGGCTCACCCCCGACAGCATCCAGGGTGATGCCGCCCTGGTGGAACTGGGCCGCCGGCTAGGCATCGCATCGCGCTTTGACGCCCAAGGCGTGACGCTCGACACGAGCCAGTTTATCGACTGCTGCTGCTCGAGCTATGCCGACATGAGCTCCACGCCCGACCTGATACCCACGTGGACCGTGCTGCTGTGCCTGCTGGAACGCTCGTTCCGCATCACCGGCACGCGCACGCTGCGCCACAAGGAGAGCGACCGCATCGAGGCCCTGCGCACTGAGCTGCTCAAGCTGGGGTACGTCTTGAAGATTGAAGGCGAAGACGCCATCTCGTGGTATGGCGAGCGCGTTGAGACAGGACCG
The DNA here is from genome assembly GCA_946409635.1 of uncultured Prevotellaceae bacterium. Classification (GTDB taxonomy): domain Bacteria; phylum Bacteroidota; class Bacteroidia; order Bacteroidales; family Muribaculaceae; genus Sodaliphilus. The sequence goes on along the minus strand of CAMJXD010000062.1, from coordinate 3,779 downwards.
CAGCCACCCGTCATCGACCCTCACGGCGACCATCGCATCGCGATGGCCCTGGCGCCGGCTGCAGTGCGCTTTCCCGGCCTGGTCATCACCAATGCCGAGGTCGTCGGCAAGTCATATCCCTCCTACTGGCGCCACCTGGAGAAAAGCGGATTTACCATCACCCAACTGGCACAATAAATGCACAAGCGACAACAGATCATGAAGACAAGACTCAACTTAATCATCATGTTACTATCGACACTGCTCGCCATAGAAGCCACGGCCCGCCCCAAGACCGACCGCATCGTCGTCATCAGCGACACCCACCTGCTGGCGCCCGAACTGGTGACACCGGGCTCCGCCATTGACCGCGCCGATGGCGGCGACAGCAAGATGATGGCGATGAGCGACGACATCATGGAAGCCATCACCGACAGCATCATCCACATCAAGCCATCGCTAGTGCTGATTACCGGCGACCTGACCCATAACGGCGAGCGCGCGAGCCACGAGCGCATGGCCCGCTACCTGGAGCGCATGGCCCAGCACGGCATCCAGCCGCTAGTCATCCCCGGCAACCACGACTGCAACAACCCGTATGCCAGCCGCTATGCCGGCGAGAAGACCCAGCCAGCCGCCACGGTGACGCGCGAGGAGTTTGCCGCGATCTACCGCGACTATGGCTACGGAGCCCCTTCGCGGCGCGACCCAGCCTCGCTGAGCTACTGCTGCGAACCTCTAGAGGGCCTCGTGGTCATAGGCATCGACAGCAACATGGACGAGCAGAACACCCTCACCAGCCGTGGTGACAGCACCGACAGCTACCACAACGGGGGTCGCATCAAGGCCGAGACCCTGGAGTGGGTCGTCGAGCAAGCCGCGCAAGCCCGCAGCCAGGGTAAACACGTCATAGCCATGATGCATCACCACCTGGCGCCCCACTTCGACCAAGAGGACAAGCTGCTCACCAACTACATCGTCAAGCGCCACAAGGAGATTGCCGAGCGGCTCATGCAGGCCGGCATTCACACCATGTTCACCGGGCACCTGCACGTGACCGATGCCGTCACCCTGCACAATGCCGCCACGAGCGACAGCCTTGTCGAGGTAGCGACAGGCTCGGCCATCTGCTACCCATTTGCCCTGCGCGTGGCTGAACTGAACCGCAACCACAGCCGACTGAGCATCGACACCCGGTGGCTGACGGCAACCAAGCACTGCCCCACCCTGCGCGACCAGGGCCGCCAACGCATCATCAACGCCGCCCCCGGAATGGCCGCGATGCTGTCGGGCAAAGCCTGGGACAAGATGGGCGGCCGCATGGCCCAACTCAAGGCGATGCTCGAAATGGGCGGCCGCAAGGCGAACCTGCCCGAGACGCCACAGCAGGCCACCCAGCTCGCCCTGCGCCACCTCAAAGAAGTGCTTGCCCGCACACTGCTGGCCGTAGTCGAGGGCAACGAGCAGGATAAGGACGTGGAAGGCATCATCGCCCAGGGCCAACAAGGCATACGGGCCATGATCCAGGAAGTCGTTCCCGACCAGGCCGACAACCTGTGGGACTTCTTCCAGACCAGCGTCTACCCCAAGCTTGACCCGCTGGTGCGCAGCGTGCTCGAGGACCGCAATGCCGTGGGCACCCCCACTGAGTCACACACCGATGACCTGCATCTCACCCTCACCCTATAACCCTACCCGACACCGACAATGGACCGACCCGAAACCACCCGCATCAAGATGGCCATCATCAGCGACCTGCACGTGATGGCGCCCGAACTGCTCATCCACGACGGACAGGCATTCCAGCAGTACTTAAACCAGGACCGCAAGATGCTCAAGGAGAGCCTGGAGATACTCCACACCCTGGTCGACGACATTCTGGAGCTGAAACCCCAGCTGACGATTGTCACCGGCGACCTGACCAAGGACGGCGAGCGCCGCAGCCACCAGCTGGTTGCCGAGCAGCTGCAGCGGCTGGTCGATGCCGGCATCCAGGTCCTTGTCATCCCCGGCAACCACGACATCAACAACCCCGACGCCAGGACCTATGACGGCGACCAGACCACAGCCGCCGACACCATCAGCCGCAGCGAGTTTGCCACAATCTACCGCAACATGGGTTATGACGAGCGGTCACGGCGCGACGCCGACACACTGAGCTACTGCCGCGACGTGAACGAGCGTCTCACCATCCTGGGCATCGACGCCTGCATGGACCGTCTCAACACCTTCATCTCTCGCGGCGATGCCCGCGACCACTGCAAGACCAGCGGGCGGCTGGAGGCCTCGACGCAGCAATGGCTCGTCGACCAGGCCCGGCAGGCCACGGCCAGCGGCCGGCGCGTCATCGCCATGATGCACCACCACCTGGTGCCCCACTTCCACATGGAGGAAACGCTGGCGTCGCCCTACATGGTCGACGGGGCCGACCAACTGTGCCAACGCCTGATTGATGCTGGCCTGCACGTCGTGTTCACCGGCCACCTCCACATCAGCGACATCAGCCAGGTGAGCCACAAGTCAGGGCTGATGGTCGAGGTGGCCACAGCCGCCGCCGTGGGCTATCCCTGCCAGTGGCGCGTTGCCACCTGTAACCCCGTGAGCGGCAAGATACAGCTGCACACGCGCACGCTGTACAGTCTGCCCAGCCAACCAGAGTTCGCCGAGACGGCCCGCGAGGTGTTCACCCGCAGCATCCCCAGCATCGTGCACGGCGTGCTGGAACGCTACTGGCCCGAGGTGAGCCAAGCCATCGGCAACTTCAGCGCCAAACACCCGCTGGTGATGCGCTACGTCAAGATTCCCGACACCCCCGATGGCATCGCCGAGCTGCTGCTGACTCACCTGCAGGAACCCGTCACGCGCGCCTACATCACCTTTGCCGAGGGCAACGAGGGGAGCATCGGCGAGAACAATGAGCTCATCGAGCAGCTCATCGATGGCGCCGACCAGGTGGTCAACAAGACCGTTACAGGCATCCTCAAGCCACTGGTCAAAGCTGCCCTGCGGCTGCGCATCTACAGCACGGCCCGCCTGGTGCTGCGCAGCATCCTGGAGGACCGCAACGACATCGGCACCAGCCACGAGAGCGTCATCAACGACCACACCGCCATCATCGACCTGTAGAATTCCTGCCAGCCAGCTTGAAAGAAGGGCAGCCTACTTTGTCCTGCGCCCTGTCGTGACGACCGGGGCACGGGCACGATGTCTGCCCCTTTCCGATAGGGGTCAAACAGCGGCCCTGAGATACCTACAGATTTCAAAGACGAAAGCAAGGGATAAACAAATCGTCGGTTTTGGTCATATTTTTCTACTGAAATACATAGTTTTGATATCATTTTGTCCAAATTATTGCCAATTTGTTTGGTTTAGTAGGTTTTCCTATTTATTTTTGCAACTATGTTAAAATAAGCAACTTATCAAAAATCGTGATATTATGAGTGCCCCCAAAATCGAACTAACCTCCCGTGAACGGGAAGTACTAGAATTGCTGTCAGTAGGGTATAACAGCAAGGAAATCGGAGAGAAGATATTCATCTCCTCAAACACCGTAGAGTACCACCGCAAGCAATTATTGCGTAAAACCAACTCTCGCAACGTTGCCGAACTGATCGGTAAAGCATACCGTACCGGCTTGTTAAAGGTCAACGACTAACATCCAAATTCAAAAAAAAGGCATCAAGACCCGTGTCCCGCAACAGGACACGGTCTTTTTTGGCCCATAACGACTCCACCGGGGCATCCATGGCTCAGCGGAAAATTAGCGGGGGCAAGCATGAGGTCGAAAGACCTCGCCAAGG
>CAMJXD010000061.1 GCA_946409635.1 uncultured Prevotellaceae bacterium | reverse complement strand
TGGGCAGTGTGCCGATGCAGATGGCACCCACCAGCGTGATGACAATCGATATCGCGCATGCCATCACATAACGGTTGATGAAGATATTGTTCTTCATAGTCGTTTACTTATCTTTTTTAGGTTCGGCAGGGAACAGGACGCGCTGGCCCTCCTGCACGTTGTTGGCGCCGACGGTCACGATGCGGTCTCCAACATTCAAGCCCTGGGTCACGACGACATCCTTGCCATTGCCGATATCGGTCGTCACTACGGTAACGGCGCTAGCGGTGCTGTCGGCATTTACCTTATATACCAGAGTCTTGTCTTGCAGGCGCACGACTGCCGCTTGAGGAATCACCATCACGTTCTGCACGCTATAGGGCAAGACCAGCGTGCCCTGTATGCCCGAGAAGAGCTGCCCCTCGGGGTTGGGGAAAGTGGCTTTGCAAGCCAGGGTACCCGTCGACGCGTTCACCACGCCAGTCAAGCTCGAGACGCGACCCTTGTGCTTATACTCGGTGCCGTTCTTCATGATGAACGTCACTTCGGGTATCTGGGCTATCAGCTTGGCCTTATCGCTTTGGGACACGCCTTCCTGTGCCATCTCCTCGATGATTGACTCAGGAAGCGAGAACTCGGCCTCCATCTGCCTGTTGCCGCTGACGATGGTCAGCTGGGTCATCGGTGTCACCTGGTCACCGGCATAGACCGTAATCTCGCCGATGACGCCCGACACTGGCGACTTGATGGTGCAAAAGCCCAGGTTCACCCGCGCATGGTTTACTGCTGCTTGAGCCTGGCTGACGGCTGCCCTGGCCTGGCCGACGGTGGCCTGTGCCTGCTTGTAGGTGTTCAGCGAGCTCTCGAGCATATAGTTGCTCACAATCTTTTTCTCATACAGGTTCTTGTTGCTCTCATACTCCAGCTTGGCGCTGTTTGCCTGGGAGATGGCAGCCTGCAGGTTGGCATTGGCAGCCTGCAGGTTGGCCCGTGCCGACTCCAGCTCGTGCTGCGCACTGCGCGAGTCGATGGCAAACAGCGTCTGCCCCTTGCGCACCTGCTGTCCCTCGGTCACATAGATCTTCATCAGCTGGCCGCTCACCTGCGGCATGATCGTCACGTCGGCCTGACCCTTCATCTTGGCGCTGAATTTAACGGGCACCTCGATATCCGACTTGTTGACAGTCATCGTCTCATAGGACGACTGCTTCTCCTTGGGCATGTCCACGCCACAGGAGTACATGATAAACAACGCCATGACTAGCCATGTGCATTGCCAGATTGTGTTCCTGTTCATAATGATAGTATCTTAATTGATAATTGTTAATCAAAATCTATAGCAAAATCACATGCAAAATTAAATAAAAAACTACAAAAAGCTACAGTTTACTTTAAAAAAACAAGTTTTTAAGGTAGCTACGCCACTTTAAAAACTTGAATACTTTAAAACTAATCCGTGCAATTAGCATTAGCCCCGCAGCGGGGGGCGGAGGCAAGGTGATCAGAACTTGCAGCGCACTCCCGCCAGGAAGATGCCCTGCTCGCCAATGCCCAGCTCGGTGAAACCGCGCCAGTGTTCACCGCCGGCCTCGAGACCGATGAGTGACACCTGCCAGTTGAAGTCCCAGGCGGTAATGATGTCGCTCTTGCCGGTTTTCTTGCCGTTTGAGTCATAGCTCTTGTCGGAGGCACGGCCAAGGATGGCGCCGGCGCCGATCTTGCTGTACAGGCCCCAGTGCTCCTTGCGCAGGAAGTTGAACTTCACGGCCGGCATCAGTGAGAAATAAGACTTGGAGCGGTAGAAACTCAATTTGTCAGCAAGATAGACGTCCTCACTGGCGGTGCTGAAGGCAAAGATGCCGCCTACGCCCACCAGGGGGCTGGTGTGGTAGAAGTACTCGACACCGAGCGAGCCGAAGGCCTTCTGCCGATCAAACCTTTGCTGGGCCATGGCAGCACCAATGTCGGTCATGGCATCGATCCACCTCGAGTTGGACAGGGCACCGTAGGTGATGCCAATCTCGTGGCGCAGTTCGTCGTCCTCGGCTTTGACAGGTACACACATCAGGGCCACCAGGGCCACCATTGCTAATAAATGATAGATTTTCATAATTAGTACTGTTGTTCAATAAAAACGATTAAAGTTGCAAAAATTTTTATTTTAATTTTGTCAAATTTTTCCGTGCGCAGCACGGACACCCGTGCAGGCACTTCATTATGACACAGCATCTTTATTGTGCTGTTGCTGTTGTTGTTGGGGGAGCATTGCCATGGTTTACCCCACGGGGCGGGCGAGGGCGGCCTCGACGTCGCCCAGGGCAGCGGCAGCGGCGCCCAGGTACTGGTCGAGGGTGCGCGACTTGCGTATGGCCTTGAAGAGCTTGTGGCTGGTGCTGGGGAGGAAGGTCTGCCAGATGTCTTGCAGGTGGCGCACGAGTTGGGCTTCGCCGCCGTTAAGCTGCTCGGTGTAGCCGTCGACGAGCATGTCGTGGAAACGCCTGTAGTCATCAGGCGTGGCATCGGGGTTGAGCATTCCGGGATTAGCGGCCAGCCCGCTGCCCACCATCACGGCGGCCAGGGTGGGGTAGCGCTGGATGATCTGCCCAATGTCCTGGACGGTGCGCAGGCCTCCGTTATAGACCACAGGCCACGGCGAGGCGGCTAGCAGGGCCTCAAACTGCTCAATGTCCAGGTCGCCCTTGTATTGCTGCTTGCCCGTGCGGGGATGGACGGTGATGTGGCAGGGCTTGATGATGTCCAGCAGGGGCAGGATGTCGCGCCACTGGTCATTCTTGTCCCAGCCAATCCTCATCTTGATGCTGTATTGCACGTCCGGGACGGTGGCCAGAGCGATGAACAGGGTCTCGGCCAGGTCGGGCCAGGCCAGCATGCCCGAGCCCTTGCGGTGCAGGGCGATGGGCGGGAAGGGGCATCCCAGGTTGATGTCGATGCGGTGATACCCCATCGACTTGATGGCCTCGACCATCATCAGGGCATGCTCGGGCGAGCAGGCAAGAATCTGGGGAATGAGGGTGATGCCCTGGCCATGCTCGGGCGAGACGTCGCGCAGGTCCTTGCGCCTGACCTCGCCATGCTCGACGCGCATGAAGGGCGCATAATAGGCGTCCACGCCGCCAAACACGTCGTGCTGCGCCATGCGCCACACGTTGTCGGTCACACCCTGCAGCGGGGCAGCCAGGATGGGTATCTTGATGTCGAGGGTATCGTTGATATTCATTGATATTTAAGTTTTGCAAGTAGATAACTTGCTCTATTTAACTACGAATTACGCAAATTCAACTAAATAGGCATCGATTACGAATTGAACTGACCTGGATATTTCAGTCGTTCTCTAATCACTAATCCTCAAGTTTTTAAAGTGGCGCAGCTACTTTAGAAACTTGAACTTTGATAGATGGTTGCGGTGATTAACAGGGCGATGACGGTGATGAGCAGAGCCGATGCCATGACGGCAGCGTGGGCAGGAGTGTAGTGACCTTGGGGCAGGCGCCAGCGGCGCTGTATCCATTGCATCAGTTGCCAGACGACCCAGGCCGCCAACAGGCCAACGGCCAGGCCACCCAGGATGTCGCCGGGATAATGTACGCCCAGGTAGACGCGGCTGTAGCATTGCAGCGCGGTCCACGAGAGCAGGGCTATGGTCACGGCCCGGTGCCGCATGATCAGGGCAATGAGCGTGGCAACGGCAAGAGAGTTGGCCGCATGGCTCGATACGAAACCGTACATGCCGCCGCGGTAGCCGTTGACGATGTGCACCAAGCCCTCGAGCGAGGGGTCATGGGTGGGGCGCAGGCGCTCCACCAGGTGCTTGATAAGGCCCGATGCCAGCTGGTCGGCCAGCAGAATGGCCAGCGCGAGCATGGCCAGCACGAGCAACAGGTGGCGGCGGTGCTGATGCAGGAGCACCCACACGAGAGCCAGGGCCAGCAGGCACGACGACCACTTGGCCGTCACCAGCCACCAGAAGGTGTCCTGGAAGGAGCCCCTCAGGCCGTTGATGGCCAGCAGGGCCTCGGTGTCTAGTTGGTTCAGGTAGTCGAGCATGGCATGAAGCGTTGTGGACAATGGGTTTTAAATGACCTCGACGTCGCTGGCCTTGATCCAGGCCTTGTGTCCGCCGGCGGTCGACACCTGCAGCCACTTGCCGCGACTCTGGTCGCTCACCGAGTCGACAATCTCGACGCGTGTCCCCTGCATGAGCTTGAAGGCTTCTTCCTGCCCAGCACGGGGCTCGCGCGGTGCCGTGCTTAGCGTGACGGTCTCGGGCATGACGATGGCCCCGACGCCGCTGGTGGCCTTGTTGTAGACATGGAAGGCCGACAGGTTGGCCAGGATGCTGATGACTAGCAGCAGTCCGCCGCCAAAGAAGCCCACCTTGCGCAGCGTCACGTTGTCAAGGAAGAGGTAGGCCGCCACTGCAGCCAGGAAGAGCAGGAAAGTGATGATGGCGATAACGGCCCAAGTGTTGCTGGACATGCGGCTCACTGTCTGGTCCACCCAGTTGCTGAACCACGAGTCGCCGGCATCGTCGGGCAGCTCCATCTTGCTGCGCACAAACTCCAGGTTGAACCGTGCGTCGCCGTTCGACGGGTCGAGCATGAGGGCGCGCTCATAGTAGAGCACGGCGTGCACGTTGTCCTTGAGGCGGTAATAGGTGTCGCCGATGTTGCAATACAGGTCCGACGAAACACCCGTCTTCTCGGCCTCCTGCAGGTAGAGTTTCAGTGCCTCGTTATAAAGCTCCTGCTTGTAAGCCTGGTTGGCCTTGTCAATGCCCTCATTGGCCGCCAGCATGGGCAGGGCCAGCACAATGGTCAATATGGAAATGATGACTTGTTTCATTGTCTTTTTTTAGTTTTCAGTTGTCAGTTGTCAGTTTTCAGTACAATTATCAACTATTAACTGTTAACTATTAACTATTAACTTTCTCTTGACTCTCTCCAATCGGTCAATGACGCCCGCCGCCTCGTCAAGCACGGCGTTCATGTCGTCCGAAGCGAGTTCGGGGGCATACTGGGCAAACTCGCACTTGTCGATGAGGTCCATCGACTCCTTGCGCAGCTTCTCGTCGATGCCATACTTCTCCAACTCGGCATTGATGTTGTCCTTGCTCAACTCGCTCACGGGAATCGACAGCTTGTCGCTCATGTAACCCCACATGGCGCTCAGCATCTCGGCATAGAAACCACCCCTGTCACCACGCGAGGCAAAGCCGCGGGCTGCCTTGAGGCGTCGCTGTGCCACCTTGCTGGCGTGCTTGGAGCGCATGCGCCGCACGTCGGCCCTCTCCTTCAATTGCTTGCGGTAGTAGAGCAGCAGGGCCGTCAGAGCCAGCAGCGGCAGCAGGAACCACAGCCAGTAGGTCCAGCTGTCCACGATGTAGCTGTGGAACTTCTTGAGGCCGAGGTCGCCATCCTTGATGGGACGGATGTCCATGTTCTTGAGGCGATAGTGGTTGCTGGGCTGGCCCTCGCCCTTGGCCACGGTGAGGTGCCGTGCCGGGATGGTGACGGTGACATACTTGCCGGCGTCGGGGTCAAAGTAGGAGAATTCGCCCTGGGGAATCTCGAACTCGCCCGCATACTGGGGGATGAAGGTGTAGTCCATCACCACCTTGCCGCTCATGTCGCCGGCGCCGTCGTTGACCTGGGCGTCGGTCTTGGGGTCATAGACGTCAAACTGGTCGGGGAACTTGACCTCGGGCGCCTTGATATACTTGATGTTGCCCGTGCCGCTGATGATGTAGCGATAGGTGGCGGCGCTGTAGGTCTTGAGGCCCGTGGCGGGCTTGAGGTCGGTGGTGACGTTGAAGCGTCCCACCGCACCCGTGAACGATGCTGGCTTGGGCTCGGGCAGCGGCAGGATGTTGACTGTGGCCTTGTTGCTGGTGACCTTGAGGTCCTTCTCGACGGGGTTGGAGATGGTGCCAAAGATGCTGCGGTAGGTGTCAAACTGCACAACCGTGACGTCGTAGTTGCCCGATGTGATGGTGAGCTGCCCGCTCTGTTGCGGGTAGAGGATGCACTTCTTGAGCACGGCCACCATGTACTGCTGCCCGTTGACCGTCTCGACCTTGTTGAGCACTGGCTGCATGGGGATCTCCTCGATGAGGAATCCGTCGAACGACGGCTGGATGGTGGGCATGAACTGCGACACCTGGTACTTGGTGTAGAGCTTGATGGTGCACACCACGGCCTGCTGCTCATAGACGTGCGGCTTGCTGAGCTCGATGCGCACAAACAGGTCCTTGCCGCTCACCTCCTTGTCGGCCGTCTGGGTCATGGGGTCGCTGTAGGGGGTGGGAGCGCCGGGCGTGCGCGGCTGGTGGCTGGGCTGGCTCTGGCTGCTGCCCGAGGGCACGACATCGATGGTGAAGGCCCTGGTCGACATTCGCTTGCCGCCCACCACGATCGAGGCGGCGCCGATGTGGCACTTGTCGCTCGACGTGGCCTTGTAGATCATGGTGTACTCCTCGCTCGAGCTGCTGCTCGACTTGCCGTTGATCCACGTGGAGCTGTAGCTGTGCGACACGCTGGGACCGTAGATGAGTTTGGCGCCGCTCACCTCGGGCGGGGTGAAGCTGCTGCCCTCGCCGCCCTGGAGCACAAACGTGACGTTGAACTTGTTGCCCTCGACCACGTGCCGCGGCGCCTCGACCGTGAACGATGCCGCACGGGCCGCCATCACGGTCAGGAGCAGGATTGCTATGTTGATGATTCGCTTCATTGAAACTGATTGAGTGTTGAGATTCACATCACAGGGGGTTACCACTTCTTGTTAGTGCGCTGGCGCTCGTGGCGCTGCTGCTGGGCCTGCTGGGCGTTGATGCGCTGCTGGGTGGCCCGCTCGCGGTCTTGCATGGCCTTGAGCACCTGTTCGGCATTCTGCTGGCTCATGCCTCCCTGCTGTTGCTGCTGCTTATCCTGGTTTTGTTGATCTTGGTTCTGGTTCTGATTCTGGTTATCCTTGTTCTGATCCTTGTTCTTGTCTTTGTCCTTGTCCTGATCTTTGTTTTGGTCTTTGTTTTGATCTTTGTTTTTGTCCTTGTCCTTGTCTTTGTCTTTGTCCTTGTCCTTGTTCTTGTCTTGTTGCTGCTTCTGGAGCTGAGCGAGGCGCAGGTTCTGGCGGGCCTGGTCGTCGTCGGGGTTGCAGCGCAGGGCCTGCTTGTAGAACTCGATGGCCTTGCCGTAGTCCTGACGGCCGTAGGCGATGTTGCCCAGGTCATAGCAGGCCTTGCCGCGCAGGAGTTTGTCCTGAGCGCCCTTGGCCAGGTGGGTGAGCAGCTCCTCGGCCTGGTTCATGGGGTTGTTCTCGTCGTCCTGTTTGGCGGTGACATTGCCCTGGCGCATGAGGGCCGTGGCCAGGTTGAACATGGCTTTTTCGCTGGCCGGGTTGGCCTGGAGGGCCTTGCGGTACTCGACCTCGGCCTCGGCATAGCGCTTTTTCTCATAGAGCTTGTTGCCCTTGCGCAGGCTCACGCGCTCCTGTTTGGTCGACCTGGGGGCATTGCCCTTGCCCTGGGCCATCGACGTGCCTGCTGTCATGGCCATGACGACGGTCAGGGCCATAATGAGCAGCCTACTGGTTGCCGGGATTATCCTTCTTATCTTGAATCGTTTCATTGTTAGCTGTGGTGATATCTTTCTTGTCCTTGGTGAAGAAATTGTACTTCTTGAGCCACGGGTTCTTGCGCTCAAGCAGCAACAGCAGTGCGATGAGCAGCAGCAGTGCCAGCGTGGCAAACACGGGGAATTGCTCGTCGTGCTGGGTGTAGGAGACGACAGCCAGGTCGCTCTTGGCGAGTTTGTCGAGGGTCTCCTGCAGGGTCGAGACGGCGTCGGCTGCCGTTCCCGAGATGTAGACGCCCTTGCCCGCCTTGGCGATTTTCTGGGCCATCTCCTCGTTGAGGTAGGTGGTGACGGGATTGCCGCTGTCGTCGGTGAGATAGCCACCGTCGATGGGTATGGGAGCACCCGTCGTTGAGCCCACGCCGATGACATCGACCTGGACGCCCATTTCGGCAGCCCCCTCGGCCATGGAGACGGCGTCGTCCTCAAAGTTCTCGCCGTCGGTGATGATGATGATGGCCTTCTGTGACTTCTTGCTCTGGGAGAATCCGTTGAGTGCCAGGTTGATGGCCGATCCGATGGCGGTGCCCTGGGTGGGCGCCATGTTGGTGTTGATGCCGTTGAGGAACAACTTGGCCGAAGCGGCATCGCTGGTCATGGGCATCTGCATATAGGCATTGCCGGCAAACACGATCAGCCCGACCTTGTTGTTGTCCAGGCGGTCGATGAGTTTCTGCAGAATCATCTTGGCACGCTGCAGGCGGCTCACGTCCTGTGGGTTGTCGGTGCTGGAAGCGTTCATCGAGTTAGACACGTCGACGGCGACCATGACCTCGATGCCGTGCACCTTGTTGGTCGTCTTGCTTGAGCCAGCTCGTGGCCTGGCAAGCACCACGACAACCATGGTGAGCAACAGCAGCTCCAGGGCCAGTCTGATCCACGGCTTGTAGCGTGACACCTCGGGCATGAGCGGCTCGATGGATGCTCGCCTGCCGTAACGCTGCAGCCGCTTGTTGCGGTTGCGCCGGTTCCACAGGAACAGCAGCACCAGTGCCGGCAGCAACAACAGCAGCAGGTAGAAATATTGTGGATGGGCAAAATTGATCATATTCAGTCCTTAGTCCTTAGTTTTTAGTCCTTAGTTTTCTAGACTCAGGGGATGTGCTTTAAAACGGTGTAATCCAGCAGCAGGCTCAACAGCAGTAGCGCCAGCAGCAACATGGCCCAGGGCTCGTAGTGGTCCTCGGTGTGGGTGAAGCGCTGAACGTCCATCTGGGTCTTCTCCATCTGGTCGATTTCCTTGAAGATGTTGCTCAGTGCGCTGCCCGAGGTGGCACGGAAGTACTTGCCGCCGGTGAGGGCCGAAATCTTCTTGAGCGTAGCCTCGTCGATGACTACCGGCATGCGCTGGTACTGGATGTTGCCGGCATAGTCGATGGCCACGGGGTAGTCGGCGGTGCCGTTGCTGCCCACACCGATGGTGTAGATCTTGATACCATACTTGCGGGCAATGTCGGCAGCGGTGTTGGGCGCTACCACGCCGGTGTTGT
>CAMJXD010000060.1 GCA_946409635.1 uncultured Prevotellaceae bacterium | reverse complement strand
TTTGCATAGATTTCTCGGTTTATATTCGTGATTTCTATGCAAAATTAAACAATTAAAATCTGTTCACAAAAAATAAGACCAAATATTTTTAATTATAATGCGCTGTCTTACAGCATATTAAATATAACCCCATCAAATCTTGGAGGAATCACACACCTCAAAAGGCTCTCAAAGTTTTCATGGCTCTTTCTAGTGTGAGGCTGTGCCATAATTCAGTTGCTGGCTTTTAATCGGCCTAACGGCTGAAAATTAAGCAAAATCAATTTTTATTTTAATTTTATTTATAATTTTGTTAAATTTTTCCGTGCGCAGCACGGACACTCATGAAGGCTTGAATTATGATACAGCCTCCCGGGTTAGTCAAAGGTCACCCTCTGGGTGTTCCACAACAAATGTTGGTGCGGTTGCCCTCGTTTCAAACGGCCGGATTTGTGGGAAATAGATAAAATAGCTAACTTTGCGGCATCAATTGGGCGATGAACAAGCGCTGGACATATCGGTTGATGATTATGGTCGTGGGCCTGGTGCTCGCGGCTTGTGCCAGCATCGGCTCGCCCGAGGGCGGTGCACGCGACTACACACCGCCGCGTGTGGTCAAGTCCTCGCCGGCCGACGGTGCGCTCAACTTCAAGGGCAACAAGGTGGAGATCACCTTCGACGAGATTATCAACCTCAAGGACCAGCAGAAGAAGGTCATCATCTCGCCTGCGCCCGAGACACAGCCGCTGATACGCACCGTGGGCAAGAAAGTTACCATCGAGTTCCGCGACCGCCTACGGGACAGCACCACCTATGTCATCGACTTCTCTAACGCCATCGAGGACAACAACGAGGGCAACCAGCTCGAGGGCTACACGCTGGCCTTCTCGACCGGCGACGAGATCGACACGCTGGCCGTGTCGGGGATCGTGCTGCAGGCGCGTGACCTCGAGCCCATGCAGCACGTGATCGTAGGGCTGCACAGCAACCTGAGCGACACGGCCCTGACCGCGCTGCCGCTCGAACGCGTGAGCCGCACCGACGACCGCGGCAAGTTCACCATCCGCAACCTCAAGCCCGGCAGCTACCATGTGTTTGCCCTCAACGACGTCGACGGTGACTACCGCATGGCCCGCACCGAGGATGTCGCCTTCCTTGACGAGGTCATCGTCCCGTCGACCGACCAGTATACGTCCCAGGACACGGTGTTCACCTACGATCACCGCATCGACACGGTCACCACGGCGACCCACACGCTCTACCTGCCTAACGACATCCTGCTGTGCATGTTCAACGAGGGCTACCGCAGCCACTACGTCAGGCAGACGGCCCGTCCCGAGGCCAACAAGCTTTACATCCTGTTTGGAGCGCCCAACGACACGTTGCCGCGCATCCACATCCTGAGCCCGAGCACCCATCAGCGCGACTGGTGCCGCGTGGAGCACACCGCCGCCAACGACTCGCTCATCTACTGGCTCACCGACTCGGCCCTGATCAAGGCCGACACCATCACAATGGCCATGACCTACCTGCGCAGCAACAGCAACGACAGCCTGGAACTGGTGACCGACACGGTGCATCTGGGCTACCGCAAACCCAGTGCCCAGGTCAAGCAGGAGCAAAAGAAGGCCAAGGAACGCAAGGAGCGCGAGGAGCGCCTGGCACAGCTGCTCGACAAGCAGTCCAAGGCCGCCCAGCAGGGCAAGGAACTCAACGAGGGCGAGCTCGAGGAGCTCAAGGAGCTGCAACACATCGACCCCGAGGACACGCCCCGCCTAGTCATGGATCTGACCAAGAGCGGCACCGTGGACGTGGGCGACAGCATCATCCTCAGGTTTGACACGCCCGTGGCGGACATCGACCCTGACGGCATCCACCTCGAGGTCAAGCGCGACACCCTGTGGATACCGCTTGACGGGCACGGCGCGCTGCGCCTGGTCAACGACTACAACCCCATGCTCTACTGGCTGCCCTTCACCACCCAGCCCGACTCCACCTACCGGCTCACCGTCGACAGCGCAGCAGTGACGTCGGTCTACGGCCTGCACAACGACCGCCTGGCCAAGGAAATCAAGGTGAGAGGCCTCGAGCAGTATGCCAACGTGTACTGCCGGGTCAACGTCAACGACGGCGCCTTTGTCCAGCTGCTGGGCAGCGGCGAGAAGGTCATGCGCACGACAAGCGTCAACGGCGGCGCCTTTGAACTGCTCAACGTCAGCCCCGGCACCTATTACCTCAGGCTCGTCATCGACAGCAACGGCAACGGCAAGTGGGACACCGGCAACTACAGCAGCCACCTGCAGCCCGAGGAAGTGTACTACTACCCCAAGAAACTGCGCCTCAGGGCCAACTGGGACCTCGACGAGAGCTGGAACATCTACCAGACGGCCCTCGACCTGCAGAAACCCGACGACATCAAGCACAACAAGCCCGAGAAGGCCAAGAACAAGGTCGAGAAGAAGCAGAACCAGACCGACGGCACCGCCGACGAGGAGGAAGAGGACGAGTTCTCGACCGGCATCACCAACGGCGCCTACACGGGCAACAAGTACAACGACGCCAAGCGCAACAACCGCCGCCAGCCGCGGAGCCGCCTCTAGCTCATCGCCCCCACAGAAAACAGTCATGTGCTGCAACGACAGTTGCGGTAGCCTGTTCCCGGTTACTATTCACCGAATCAGCCGCCGAATCGTGACAAGAAGCCGTAACTCTTTAGCTCATCGGGTCTCACGCAAAGTCGCTAAGACGCTAAGTTATTTATTATCAGCATAAAACGATGATTAATTGTTGTGTTCACAGAGCTGTTATTCATAATACCTGATCAATTATCGTCAACAAGTTAATGATTGGAAATCATTTAACATCAAACTCACTTGGCGACTTAGCGGCTTAGCGTGAGGTTTTTCGGCATCTGATTCGCCGAATAGTGACAGGGGGCCCAAAAGAGGCCAAAAATCAAAAAAAAATTGATTTTTTTTTGATAAAACGCTTGCATATTAAAAAAAAGTACTACCTTTGCACCGCTAAACGCAAAACGTCTAGCGCAAAACCACAAGCCCAGGTGGCGGAATTGGTAGACGCGCACGTTTCAGGTGCGTGTGCCGCGAGGTGTGCGGGTTCGAGTCCCGCCCTGGGCACCAAAAAGAAATCCCTGACGACCGATGGTCGTCGGGGATTCTTGTTTGATATCGGCACGGTGTCACTCGCGGGTGAGCGGTGCGTTGGCACGCTGGCGCTTGAGCCACACGGCAAACCACACGACCGAGACGGCAACCACGGCCAGGGCAACCCACGGCGTCAACTCGGCATGGCCCAGCGCCTGAGGCGAAGCGACCAGGAACGAGGTGCACACCACCGTCATGAACACGGCAGGTATCAGCGTGATGACATAAGCCTTCTTGTTGCTGGCCAGATAGACGGTAATCATCCACAGGGTGAAGACCGACAGCGTCTGGTTAAACCAGCCGAAGTATTGCCACAGCACATTGAAGCCATTGGGATTCTTCATCTGCCAGATGAGCAACAGCAGCGACACCACAAACAGCGGAACGCTGATTGCCAGCCGTCGTGCCATGCTCTTCTGCTCAAAGTGCAGGGCCTCGGCAATGATGAGGCGTGCGCTGCGGAAGGCCGTATCGCCACTGGTGATGGGAGCAGCCACCACGCCCAGCAGAGCCAGTGTACCGCCCACAATGCCCAGCCAACTGCTGCACACCAGGTTCACCAGTTGAGGCGCGGTAAAGTACTGGATGAGGGTCTTGCCGTCGGCCAGCTGCACCTGGGCCATGAAATCGTTGACCACCTGCGGGTCAACCACCTCTTTCCAACCGCCATAGTAGAAGAAGTAGGACGAGACGGTAGCCCAGATGAGCGCCACGAGGCCCTCGGTAATCATCGCTCCGTAGAACACGGGGCGGGCCAGACGCTCGCTCTTCAGGCAACGGGCCATCAGGGGGCTCTGGGTGGCATGGAAGCCGCTGATGGCACCACAGGCAATGGTGATAAACAGGCAGGGGAACAAGGGATTGTTCTTCAGATATGCGGCCACGCCCAGCGTGTCGGTCCCGTCGACGACATGAGTACCCGTCCACTGTGACATGTCACCCATGTTCCACAACTCAGGCAGGTGGGGCATCTTCACGAACAGGCCCACCAGCAATCCAGCTGCCATCACCAGCAAGGCGATGGCAAACAGGGGATAGATGCGGCCGATGATCTTGTCGATGGGCAACAGGGTGGCAACCACATAATAAGCAAAGATGGCCACAATCCACCATATCGTGGCGGCATCGCCGCCCCACATGTCCTTGAGGATGAGCGCAGGGCTGTAGACAAACACGGCACCCACCAACAGCAACAGCAGCACGGTGAACACGAGCATCACGTTGCGGGCTCCACCGCCCAGATAGCGGCCGATGAGCGACGGCAGGTTGGCACCGTCGTGCCGCAGCGAGAGCATGCCGCTCATGAAGTCATGGACCGCACCGGCAAAGATGCAACCCAGCACAATCCACAGGTAGCTGGCCGGGCCGAACCACATGCCCATGATGGCACCGAAGATGGGCCCCGTGCCTGCGATATTCAGGAACTGGATCATGAACACTTTCCACGTGGGCAGCGCCACATAGTCCACACCGTCGGCCATGCGCACGGCGGGCGTCACGCGGTCGTCGGGGCGCATCACGCGCTCCACAATGGCGCCATAAATCAGATAGCCCAACACCAGGGCCACAAGACTGATAATAAAGGTTATCATGTTACTCTTTTTTCTGGTTAGTGAACAATTGGCAAAGTTACAATTTATTTTTTAAAGTTCTGATTCTCGAGTTGAAAGGTTGGCGCAGAATCTT
This sequence comes from uncultured Prevotellaceae bacterium, assembly GCA_946409635.1. GTDB lineage: Bacteria > Bacteroidota > Bacteroidia > Bacteroidales > Muribaculaceae > Sodaliphilus. The sequence continues at coordinate 4,582 of CAMJXD010000060.1, read as the reverse complement.
TTATCACTTATCTTGGCCTAGTGCGGCGTTGCGCCTTAGGGTCTTGAGGCGCAGGCGCGCTATCGCGCTGTGGGCAAACGTGCGCCTGAAATCGCCGCCCGTCATCCCCTCGATGCGCTCGCGGGTGAGGGTCATCACCGCCTGGGTGGGGGCAAAATCGGCGACACCGGTGGCCACGGCATGGGCATTGTGGGGACAACACAGCTGGCACTCGTCACAGCCCACGACGCGCCGGCCTATGGCGCCACCCACCCAATCGGGCAACTCGTCGTCATGATTCTCGATGAGCAGGCACGACAGGCAGCGGCGGCAGTCGGCAGCACCCTCGTCCTGCAGTGCGCCCGACGGACAGGCTTCAACACACCGGCCACAGTCGCCGCACGTCAGGGTGCAAGGCTCGTCGGGCGGCAGCTGGGCCGTCGTGACAATCTCGCCCAGGAAGCAGAAGGATCCCTTGCCCGGCAGAATCAGGCAGTTATTGCGGCCCACAAAACCGATGCCCGCACGCTGTGCCCAGTAGCGCTCCCTGATGGGTGCCGAATCGACACACGGGCGGGTGGCGCAATGGGTCATCTGCTCGATCATGGTGGACAGCAGGGTCATTTTTTCCCGCAAGACCTCATGGTAGTCGCGCCCGTAGGCATAGTAGGCGACACGCAGCGCGCTTGAGGGCTGCAATCGGGCTGGATAGTAATTCAGGGCCAGCGAGATGACCGTCTGTGCCCCCTCGAGCAGCAACGACGGGTCGCGGCGCAGGTCACGGTGACCTGCGGCCCACTGCATGCAGCCGTGGCGGCCCTGTGCCAGCCAGTGGTCGTAGCGCGCCACCGCCTCGTCGTCGACTGGGGCGGCTGCGGCAAAGCCACATGCATCAAATCCCAGGCTCCTGGCCTGGGATTTGATCAACGATGCTATGTCACAACTCGGGGATGGCATCAAACTTGTAACCCTTGCTCTGCAGCCACTCGATGGCGCGCGGCAAGGCATATTTCATGTTCTTCTCGGCCTTCAACGAGTCGTGAAAGACGATGATCGACCCGTTGCGGGCATAGCGCTTGACGTTGGCCAGCACCTGCTCGCCGTTGAGCTTGCGGCTATAGTCGCGCGACACCAGGTCATACATGATGATGGAAAAGCGCGACCGCAGCACCTTGCTCTGTCCCCAGCGCAGCAGCCCGTGAGGGGGCCTGAAGAGTGTGCTGCCTATCAGCTCGTTGGCACGAAACACGTTGTGCAGGTAGTGCTTGGTGCCCACGTGGGCGCCTTGCAGGTGGCTCATCGTGTGGTTACCCACCGAGTGGCCGCGGCGGCGCACCTCCTCAAGCAGCTCGGGGTGCCGCTCCACGTTCTCGCCCACCATGAAGAAGGTGGCCTTCACGCCATAGCGGTCCAGCGTGTCGAGCACCCAGGGGGTGACTTCGGGAATCGGGCCGTCGTCAAAGGTCAAATAGACCGTGTGGTCGCGCTTGTGGATGCGCCACACGGTCTCGGGAAATAGCATTCTGTAAAGCAGGGGCGGACGTTCTACCAGCATTCCTGTCTTGATAAAAAGGATACATTTTTCCGTCCCTGGCATGGAGTGTCCAGGGACGGAAAAATCGATTGTACTGTTACTGCTCCTGCTCGTCGGCTGCCGGCTGCTGGGCCTGCATGCGCTCAGTCATCGCGCGCTCATAGATCTCCTGGTAAGACTGCAGGCGGTCCATGTTCACACCCGTTGCGGCCAGCTTCTTGGCCAGAGCCTGGTACTGCTCGTCGGTGCTCTGCTGGCCGTAGTCACCCAGCAGGGTGAGCATGTACTGCTGATCGATGTACTTGTCGGTACTGGTCAGGTTCTCGTAGAGCGTCGGCTTGAGCGACTGGTAGAACCTCAGGTAACTGGCATAGCGCAGGATCTCGTCCTCAAGAATCTTGGTGGACTTGTCGACACATGCCTGGTCATTGCTAGCCTTGCCCAGGATGTAATACAGGTGAGCGACCTCGCCACCCATCTGCACGGTGAACGGGCAGGTGGCCACGGGCAGCTTCTCCATCATCAGGTCCAGGACGTGGCCGGCCTTCTTGTAGCGGTCGGCGACATAGGCCTCGCTGGTCATGCCTGCGGGCAGGGCCAGGCGGCCGTTGGTGGCCAGGGTCGCCTCGTTGATCAGGGCGGTGACCAGGTCAAGCATTGCGCTGCGCGTGGTGGTGACCATGCGGCTTACGGTCTCGTCGAGGTAGATTTCACCGGGCTTGGCCTTGTCAAGGCCGCCCCACAGGAACTTGTTGACCACGTTGTCATACATCACGTCGGTCGACACCTTGATATCGTTGGCCAGCGGAGTCACCTGGTAGGCCAGACCCGTGAGACGCAGGTAGGGATCCAATCCCAGGTAGTAGCTGTTGGGCACCGTCATGGCAAAGTAGCAGGGACGGTTCCAACCCTGGGCGATGCTGTTGGCAATCATGTCGAGCGACATGATCTGGCTGGAAGTCATACCGCTACCCATGCGCTGCAGGTCCAGGTTGATCGACGACTGGATGGAGTCGCGCTGGTCCTCGCGCACGACACCGGCCTTGATGGCCTGGTCGGCATCGATGGGCATATAGATGCGCGGGTAATGTATCTCGTTGATGTCATATTCCTTCAGGTAGCTGGCATCGCTATAGAGGTGGGCCAGCGACTCGGTAGCAGGAACGGGCGTGAGATCGGGCTGAACAAAGTAGCAGAACACGCGCTTGTCGTAGGCATAGGTCTTGTTGTCGGCCTGCATGGGCAACGGCTTGGAGTCGTAGGCCGCACGCTGCATCTGGCTGATGTACCAGTCGGTGGCCAGGTAGCTCAGGTTGACGGCACGCACGTCGGTGCGGTAGCCCTCCACCTCTTGCAGGTACCACAAGGGGAAGGTGTCGTTGTCACCGTTACAGAAGATGATGCCGTTGGGCGCAATGCTCGACAGGTAGTTGCGGCCAAAGTCGCGCGCCGCCGTGCGGCCGCTGCGGTCGTGGTCGTCCCACGTCTGGCTCACCATCTGCAGGGGAACCAGCACGCCGATCAGGGCGGCGACGGCAGCGACGGCGGTGGCAACGCCACGGTTGCTGTTGTCGGCTGCTGCTACGGCCTCGCCCTGGGCACCCTTCTTGGCCTTATTCCTGAAGGCAAGCATCACCAGGCTCCACAGGCCGGCAACGCCCATGCCGATCCACACGCTGAAGGCGTAGAACGAACCCGCATAGGCATAGTCACGCTCACGGGGCTGGCTGGGGGTCTGGTTCAGGTAGAGCACGATAGCGATACCCGTCATGAAGAACAGGAAGAAGATGACCCAGAACTGCTCGATGCCACGGCGACCACGGTAGGCCTGCCACAGCAGACCGATGATGCCCATGAGCAACGGCAACAGGTAGAACACGTTGTGGCCCTTGTTGCCCTTGCCCAGGTCATCGGGCAGGAGGCTCTGGTCGCCCAGGCGCGGGTTATCAATGAAGGGGATGCCCGAGATCCAGTTGCCGTGGGTGATCTCACCCATGCCCTGGATGTCGTTCTGGCGACCGGCAAAGTTCCACATGAAGTAGCGCCAGTACATGTAGTTGAGCTGGTAATCGACAAAGAAGCGCAGGTTCTCCATCATCGTCGGCTTGAGCCTGGGCTCCGATGCGGCCTTGTTGCCGTTCTCGTCGATCTCGGTCGTCGCGTCGACCTGCACGCCGCGCATGCCCAACCAGTCGATATACTCGCGCTCATGCTTCTCGTCATGGATGCGCGGGAACACCATGTTCTGCTCGGGGCTGTACTGATAAATCTGCTTGGGACCGAGCTCCTTGTAGCTGTCGGGCTGGTCGGGGCTGTCCTTGACCTCTGGGGCATACTGCATCGGGCCCTCCTTGACGGCGGGCACCTTGAATCCATCGTGCGTGTACTGGTGCATCACCTGGCTGTAGAGCGTGCGGCCATAGAGCAGCGGCGTCTCGCCATACTGCTCACGGCTCAGGTACTTGGCCAGGGCAAAGGTGTTGTTGGGCGAGTTCTCGTCGAGCGGCGTGTTCTGCGAGCTGCGGATAAGAATCAGCGCATAGGAACTGAAGCCGATAAAAATCACCAGGATGCACGACACGACGTTGGTGAACAGGCGCACGGGCACCTTCTTGCAGAAGTAGAACAGATACGCCAGCAGGGCGATGATCAGCAGCACGGGAATGATCATACTGTCACCCAGCAGAATCACGCCCGAGAAGATAATCGTCAGGGCAAACGACGCCTTGATGCGCAGGTCGCTCTTGTTGCTGTACAGCTCCCACAGTGACCAGCCCATGACAAGCATGAACAGGATGGCATAGGCCAGCACACCCGAGTTGAACGACATGCCCAGCGTGTTGACAAACAGCAGGTCAAACTTCTGTCCCCACTCCACAAAGCCAGGCTCCAGGCCGTACAGAATCAGGCCCACGATGACAAACGATGCCAGCAACGTGAGCAACGATCCTGCCACCGACGAGTTCTTGCCGGTGAGGCTGCAATGGCGGTAGTAGAAAATCAGAGCGATGGCAGGGATGCACAGCAGGTTCAGCAGGTGCACGCCCAGCGACACGCCCAGCACATAGG
>CAMJXD010000059.1 GCA_946409635.1 uncultured Prevotellaceae bacterium | reverse complement strand
TAAGCCGCTAAGTCGCTAAGATGTTGATTTTTAGGCTTATCCATATTTTGCCTTAGCGGCTTAGTGGCGTGAGGTTTTGTGTCGTGCCAATTCGAATGGTTACCATCTGCGCTTTGAATGATTACGAATTATAAACTAACAGCCTCTTCAACGGACCTAGGGGCCGTGGGGGCTAGGCGACGGCGAAGATGATGATGAGCTCGGCGATGAGCACGCGCATGAACATCGTCAAGGGGTAGACGGTGGCATAGGCAACAGCCGGGGCGTCGTTGCCGGCGGTGGTGTTGGCATAGCCCAGGGCGGGCGGGTCGGTGGTGGCACCTGCCACGAGGCCCATGATGGTGCAGTAGTTGAGGTGGAACTTGCCGCGGGCGACCACCACGGTGACGAGCAGCGGGATGATGGTGATGAGGAAACCGTAGAGGACCCACATGGCACCGTTGGCGCTCAGGATGGTCGAGACGAACCTGCCGCCGGCGGCGATGCCCACCGAGGCCAGGAACAGGCAAAGTCCCAGTTCACGCAGCATCAGGCTGGCCGCGGTGCTGGTGTAGGTCACTAGCTTGGCCTTGTGGCCATAACGGCCGATGAGGATGGCGACCACCAGGGGGCCACCGGCAAGACCGAGCTTCATGGGCACCGACATGCCGGGCAACATGATGGGGATAGAACCCACCAGGATGCCCAGGAAGATGCCGATGAACATCGTGAACAGGTTGGGGTGGTCGAGGCGCTTGTAGCTGTCGCCCAGACGCTTGCCCAGACGGTCCACGTCCTCTTCACGGCCCACCACGGTGAGGCGGTCGCCCACTTGCAGCGACAGGTTGGGGCTGGCCAGCAGCTCGACGCCCGCACGGTGGATGCGGGTGACGTTGACCTTATAACCCTCCCGCAGGCGGATGGAGCCGATCTTGTGGCCGATGATGTCGTTGCGGGTGACGACGATGCGCCTGCTGACGATGCCATGAGGAGCGGTCTCGAGCTTCCAGTCGAAGTCGACGTGCGGCCCGACGATGGCGTCAAAGATGTCCTGGTCGTGTGCGCTCATGACGATGCGCAGCACGTCGTCCTTGCGGATGATGGTCTCGCCCTGGGGAATCTCGACAGTGCCGTCGGCGCGCTTGAGGCGCGAGATGGTGAAGTTGTGGTCGATGATGGCGTGGAGGCGCGTCACGGTGATGTCATAGATGAGCTTGTTGGTCACCTGGTAGGTGATGACGTGGGGCTTGAGCTGGCTGTCCTCCTTCTCGCGCTCGATGTCCTTGATCTCCTTGTCGACGTTGATCTTGAAGAGGACCTTGACGATGATCATCGAGAGGATGATGCCGATGACACCCAGTGGATAGGCTGCGGCATAGCCCAGCGACATGGACTCGTTGAGGTCTGATGCGCGGGTGCCCACGGTCTCGATCAGTGCCTGCTGTGCGGCGCCGAGGCCGGGCGTGTTGGTAACGGCACCGCTCATGACGCCCACGAGGTCGGTGATGGAGATGTTGCCGGCGATGAAGTAGATGGCGAGGGCAACGGCGACGTTAAGGCCGACGATGAGCATGGCGAGTCCGTTGAGCTGTATGCCCTCGTGCTTGAACGAGGAGAAGAAGCTGGGACCCACCTGCAGACCGATGGAGAAGATGAACAGGATGAGGCCGAACTCCTGGATGAACTTGAGCGTGGCGGCATCGACGGTGACGCCGAGGTGTCCGACGAGGATGCCGCAGAAGAGGACGAAGGTCGCTCCGAGGGAGATGCTGGAGATTTTTACTTTACCGAGGATGACTCCGAAGGCAATGACGATGGCATAGATGAGGATGGTGTGAGCCACACCTGTGCCAGTCCATAATTCAGTGAACCATTCCATGATTTAGTTTTCAGTTTTTAGTTTTCAGTTATCAGTTGATGCGAATGCCGTTCTCGGCGACGTCGAGGATGTCGACGGGGCTGCCGACGATGACGTCGGCGTGGTACTCGACGAGCTCCTTCTTGCTGCGGAATCCCCAAGTGACACCCACCGAGTCGATGCAAGCTCTCCTGGCCGTCTCCATGTCGACGCCGCTGTCGCCCACGTAGAGGGTGTCGGCCTTGGCCACGGCGGCCTTGGCGAGGATGGCGAAGACGACGCTGGGGTCGGGCTTGACGTTGACGCCCTCGCGGTGTCCCTCGACGGCGATGAAGTCGATGTCGGGGAAGAAGTGTGGGATGATCTTGTCGACGGCCTTTTGGTACTTGTTGCTAGCGACGGCCATCGTGATGCCCATGTCGCGGAGGTCCTGGAGCAACTCGGGCATGCCGTTATAGGGCTTGGTGAAGTCGGTGCAGTGCTCGTCGTAGTATTGCATGAAATCGCCGAGGACGCGGTCGATCGTCTCGTCGTCGCGAGCATCCTCGGGGAGGACGCGGGTGACGAGCCTCTTGACGCCGTTGCCTACAAAGTAGGGGTAGCTGGCCATGCTGTGGGTGGCGAATCCGTTGCGCTCCAGCGCATAGTTGGCGGCCTGCCCCAGGTCCTCGATGGTGTTGAGCAGTGTGCCGTCCAGGTCAAAAATCACGAGCTTCTTCATATCGAAATTGCGGTATTCATTAATACGGTCGCAAAGGTACTGCTTTTTTTAGAGAAAGGCGCCATTTTGGGTGACAAGAAAAGGAATTAAGGGTTAGAAGAGGGGCGGCGTGCAATCGTTTGCGCTGTTTTTTTGACGGGCGGAAATGAATATAGAAGGTAGTTATGGGGGGAAATCATTAATTTTGGAGACACGAAACGTCAATAGATTATGCCGCCCGATTGAAGAGGCATGTTACCATCGGATTAACCAACAATTCACAACAACGATAAAAAAACTTTACATTATGAAAAAGTGTCTTACATTTATTCTAGCCCTAGCGGTATCGTTGCTGTCGTTGCAGGCCAGTGCAGCGATGTATATCGTGGGCGATGCGCCGTTTGGCGGCTGGAATCCTGCCGGCGGCGTGCAGATGTCGGCCGAGTCCAACGGGATTTACTCCTACTCGACGGCCATCCAAGGCAAGGTGTATTTTGTGTTTGGAACCGCGCTAGCCCCGACGAACAACGACGCCGGGTGGAACACGTTTAACACCAACTACCGCTACGGCCCGCTCACTGACGGGCAAACTGTCGCAACCGGCACCTGGGTGACGACTCAACGCAGCAGTGAGGGCGCGTATACCTTTACAGGCGACGGCTCGACCTATACCATCACCTTTGACTCGGTGAACAGGCGCTTCAAGATCGATGGCGATGGCGCACCGGTGAATCCCACGACAGGAAAGCTCTACATTCTGGGTCAGGCCGAGGGCAACGCCTGGAGTCCCGACACCGGCGTGGAGATGAGCACAAGTGACGGCAACGTGTTCACGTCGACGGTGACCTTCAACGGCGAAAACAGCGAGGAGGATGCCAACGTGAGCTACTTCTCCTTTACTACCAAGTTGGCCACGAGCAGCACCGACTGGGACGGCATCAGGGCTTACCGCATGTCGCCCGTTGCCGACGAGGGTACCAACTTCTGGGTGACCTCGTCGATGCTGGGTCAGACCATCTCGCTGAACGAGCTCGGCGTGAACGTGGACGTGGCCTTCCGCATTCCGGCTGGCCGGTACACAATCACGGTGAACGTGAGCGGCCGCACGTGTGTGATCACGCGCGAGGGAGGCAGCAGCCCCGTTGCCGGCAAGGGCTGGCCCGCGATGTATGGCGGCGTGATGCTGCAGGGCTTCTACTGGGACAGCTACAAGGCTACCAAGTGGAACACGCTGGCCGACAATGTCGACGAGCTGGGCCAATACTTTGACGTGGTGTGGGTTCCCAACTCGGGCAGCGTTGACGCCTATGGCACGGCCGAGAGCATGGGCTACATGCCCGTGTACTGGCTGAAGCACAACTCGTGCTTCGGTACCGAGTCGCAGCTGCGTGACATGATCGACACCTTCCACAAGCACAACACCAGCGTGATGATGGACATGGTGCTCAACCACAAGAGCGGCAAGAGCGGCTGGACCGACCTGGCCGACGAGACCGTGACGGGCCCAGTGACGGGCGAGACCTATAGCGTGAAATGGACGCTGGGCGACATCTGCCGTACCGACGAGTGCGTGGGAGCGGGCTATGCCGCCACGGGCGCTGCCGACGAGGGCGAGGACTTTGACGGCAGCCGTGACCTGGACCACACCAGCGCCAACGTGCAGAAGAACGTGAAGACCTACCAGCAGTACCTGATGAAGGAGCTGGGCTATGACGGCTTCCGCTACGACATGTGCAAGGGCTTTGCTGGCTACTATGTGGGCCTGTACAACAAGGCTTCGGAGCCAGCCTTCTCGGTGGGTGAATACTGGGACGGCAACGCCGAGACGCTGCGCTGGTGGCTGGAGAGCACCAAGCAGGACGACCGCATCCAGACGGCCGTGTTTGACTTTGCGCTGAAGTATCCGATGCAGAGCGCCTTTGGCGGTGGCACGTGGAGCGCGCTGAACGACAAGGGCCTGGCAGCCGACAAGAACTACCAGCGCTACTCTGTGACCTTTGTGGACAACCACGACACGGGCCAAAATACCAACTATGACTGCCTGAAGACCAACGTCATGCCGGCTAACGCCTTTATCCTGACGATGCCCGGCACGCCGTGCATCTTCTACAAGCATTACCTGGTCTACGGCGAGGAGATCAACAACTGCATCAAGGCCCGCCGTGCCGCCGGCGTGCACAACCAGAGTGACATCCTCACCCAGCAGGAGAGCAACGGGGGCTACATCCTGGAGACCGAGGGCACACGCGGCAACCTGTACCTGCAGGTGGGCGGTGCAACGGCCAACGGCTGCCCCTACGGCTACGAACCGGTTCAGGCCGGTGACGGCTACGCCCTGTATATCACCTACGGCATCGACTGGCGCCACGTGGGCAAGGACGGCCGCATCCTGGGTCATCCCGTGGTGAGCAAGGCCGCCGGCAACTATGTGGGCAACGTGAGCCTGACCGTGGCTCCCAGTGGCAGCGGAACGACGCTGGTCTACACCATCGACGGCAGCGAGCCCACTGCCAGCAGCACGGCTATCACCGCATCGACCTCGCTGACCTTCACCGAGAACACCACCCTCAAGGTGGGCGTGCTCAACGGTGAGCAGGTCGAGAACGTGGAGACCTATGTCTACACCATCACCGATGCCGCCACCACCGGCATCAACGTGTATGTCAAGAGCACGCTGAGCACGGCCCACATCTGGGCCTGGACCGACGAGGGCAGCGTGACGGGCAGCAACTGGCCCGGCAAGGCCGTGAGCAGCCTTGACAAGGTGACTGTGAACGACATCGAGTGGTACTGCCTGCACGTGGATGCCGACCAGGTCAACGTGATCCTGAACAACGGAGAGGGCGGCTTTGAGAACCAGACCGTGACCATTCCCGTGACGCGAGACGTGTTCCTGCTGTATCCCAACAGCGACCTGGAGACCTACGGCTACAAGCCTGCCGACACCTATCTCGACGTGACCGAGAAGTATGCCGGGGCAGGGGCGGCCAGCTATGACAAGGTGTATGTGCTGGGTAACATCAACAGCACCGGCTGGGCTCCCAACAACGGCATCGAGATGACGACGGCCAACGGCGAGAAGTATACCGCCACCGTCAGCTTTGTTGACCCCTATGGCGGCTATAGCTACTTCAGCTTCAGCAAGGCGCTGGGCGCCTCGTGGGACGACATCGCGGGCGACCGCATGGGCGCCGCCACGGCCGATTACCTCATCAACGAGGCACGTCTGGGCCAGCAGTTGAGCGTGGTTGCGGGCCAGAACGCCTTCAAGATTCCCGTGGGCAAGTATAACCTGACGCTGTATCTGAGCCAGGGCATCCTGGTGGTGGAGAAGTGGACCGAGCCGCAGCCGGTGGTTCGCGGCGACGTGAATGCCGACAACCAAGTGAACATCACCGACGTCACCATGCTCATCGGGTATATCCTGAACGGAACCGCTACAGGCATCAATGTGGCCAATGCCGACTGTGACCAGGACGGCAAAGTGCTCATCGGCGATGCGATCAAGCTGATCAACTATGTGCTGTCCAACCAGTGGTAAAAAAGCGTCGCCCCGATGAGGCGCGCAAGCAGTGACGGCATGCCGGATCAGTCGAATTGTCGACTCCCGGCATGCCGTCGCTGGTTTTTTTTTACTTCTTGACGCGGTCGGGGTGCTGTGCGATGAATGATTTCCAGGATTTGGTGCCCTTGCCGGCAAACGGCTTGTTGCGCTCATAGAAGTGGCACAGGGCGGCGGCCAGGGCGTCGGTGGCATCGAGCAGGTGAGGCATCTGGGCGTCGTCGATGCCCAGTGTGCGCTGCAGCATCAGGGCCACCTGCTCCTTGCTGGCGGCACCGTTGCCCGTGATGGCCATCTTGATCTTGCTGGGTTCATACTCGCTGATGGGGATTTCGCGGTTGAGGGCGGCGACCATGGCCACGCCCTGAGCGCGACCGAGCTTGAGCATCGACTGGACATTCTTGCCGTAGAAGGGTGCCTCGATGGCCATCTCGTCGGGCAGGTACTCGGCGATGACGCCGCTCACTCGCTCATAGATGTGCCGCAGCCTCATGTAGTGGTCCTCCATGCGGCTGAGCTGCAGCACGCCCATGACGATGAGCTGGGGCTTCTTGCCGTTGATGCCCAGCAGGGCATAGCCCATGACATTGGTGCCCGGGTCGATGCCGATGATGATATTCTCGTATTGCTTGTCGCTCATTGTCGCTGCAAAGGTAGTGCAAGCCCCGATGATTGCCAAATATAGGGGCGCATTATTGAACGGGGCAGGGCTAATCGTGGTTCTGCTGGTCGGGGGCGTGGTCGTCGAGGCGGTTGTCGTGGAGGTAGTAGCGCGTCTCGCGCGCGATGACGCCGCTCAAGAGCAAGAGCGCCACGAGGTTGGGTATCGCCATGAGGGCATTCATGCAGTCGGCGGCATTCCACACGACGTCGAGGCTGATGACGCTGCCGACAAAGATCATGGCGACAAAGACGACCCTGTAGGCCAGCATCCATTGCTTGCCCTTGAGGTACTCAACGGCGCGCTCACCATAGTAGCACCAGCCCAGGATGGTAGTGAAAGCAAAGGTGAGCAGACCGAAGGTGAGCAGGGGCTTGCCGACGTAGGGGATCTTGGCAAAGGCGGCCTTGGTGAGGGCGGCACCGTCGGTGGCGCTGATGTCGGGGTGGGCCAGGATGCTGCTGACGATGACCAGACCGGTGAAGGCGCAGATGACCACCGTGTCCCAGAATGTGCCCGTGGAGGATACCAAAGCCTGGCGGACTGGGTTGCGCGTCTGGGCCGCTGCGGCGACGATGGGTGCCGATCCCAATCCCGACTCGTTGCTGAACAGGCCGCGTGCGATACCCATGCGGGCTGCGACGATGACCGTTGTGCCCACAAAGCCGCCACCGGCAGCCTGGGGCGTGAAAGCCGACTCACAGATGAGCTTGACGGCGGGCCAGACGTACTGGCCGTTGGCAAACAGGATGTAGATGCATCCCACCACATAGAGGAAAGCCATGAAGGGCACCAGCGCGCCGCACACGCGTGCGATGCTCTTGATGCCGCCCAGCAGGACGAGTCCAGCCATCAGGCAGACGGCGGCTCCAGTGATCCAGACGGGAATGTCATAGGAATTGTTGGCGATGGTAGATATGGCATTGGCCTGTACCGTGTTGCCGATGCCGAACGAAGCCAGAGCGGTGAACAGGGCGAACAGCACAGCCAGCCATTTCCATCCCAGGCCGCGCTCCAGTGCATACATGGGCCCGCCCAGCATGCGCCCGTCGGGCGACTTGACTCGGTACTTGATGGCCAGCAGTCCCTCGCCATACTTGGTGGCGATGCCAAACACGCCCGAGAGCCAGCACCACAGCACGGCCCCCGGTCCGCCCAGCGCTACTGCCGTGGCGACACCCACGATGTTACCCGTGCCGATGGTGGCGGCTAGTGCCGTTGCCAGCGCACCGAACTGTGACACGTCGCCCGTGGAGCCCTTGTCGCGGCTTACCGATAGCCGGATGGCGGTCAAGAGCTTGCGCTGGGGAATGCCAAGCCTGAAAGTGAGAAAAACGTGAGTTCCCAGCAGTAATATAATCATGGGCCATCCCCAGAGGATGTCGCTCAGCGTGGCGAAAAAGTCATTTAAGGTCTGCATCATCGTGTCGAATCAGTATTAAGGTTGAAAGTGCAAATATAGGCAAATTATTTCATCTTTTAATTATTTTGTGTAAATTTGTAGCGTTAAGTCACACGAGTGATGACAATTGTGTTTAACCATTCATAAAACGAACTAGAGCATTATGAGGAAATTAACGTTACTTTTGCTGAGTGTTGCCGTTGCGCTGAGTGCAGCGGCCGGAGTGAAGGCGCCGCAGGGCGCTTACCGCCCCATGGGCAAGACTGTGCCGACGGGCATCACCAAGTCACCGTCGCGTGTTGACATCATCACCGAGCAGCCCGAGGGCACGGTGGTGGACTACATGCGTGGCGGCGAGTATATCACGGCCAGCTTCTATGGCTACGAGAGTGCGTTGCAGACGGGACGGGTCAAGGTGGTGTATGCCCCCGACGGCAAGACCGTTTACATCAAGGATCCGCTGTGCTACGGCGAGGGCCAGGGCGTGTGGGTTCATGGCGAGCTGAGCTCCGACGGCCAGTATATCATCGTTCCGCTGGGCCAGTATGTGTCCTATGACGAGACTTACGGCTACGGCCTGGTGCTCGCGTGGGGTTCGACGGTGGTCTATGAGATGGAGGACGACGAGGGCGTGTTCTACTGGATGGACTTTGTGCCCGATGACCGCATCGAGGAGGCTGTCTATGCCATCGATGCTGCCGACGGTACCATCACGCTGCTTGACTGCGAGGGCGACATGAACAAGCCTTACCCCTATGACTGCGAGGCCACGGGCCTGGCCGGCGTGTGGAGCGACGACGGCATCTGTGCCACCATCGAGTGGAACTCGACCTGGCGCGTGCTGGGCGATGCCGTGCCTGCCGTACCTGCCAATCCCGAGGTGCTGGAGTTCTTTGACAGCGGCCACGAGGACGGTTACACGCGCATGGACTTCAACATCAACCTGGTTGACGTTGACGGCAATCCGCTGCACCCCGATTACCTGACGTACAGCATCTTTACTGACGAGGACCAGCTGTTCACGTTTGACTACGAGACCTATGGCGCGCTGAACGGCTTTGAGACTGACATGACCGAGATCCCGTATGCCTTCTCGGGTGAGGACTTCTATCTGCGTCGCGTGTACTTCTATCGCACCAACATGGGTGACAATCCCATGTTCAAATGGCGCATAGGCATCCAGCTGAATTACACGGTGGACCAGGTGACCAACAAGTCGGATATCGTCTACCTGGAGGTATATCCCAAGCCCACTGCTGTGAATGAGGTCAACACCGACAAGAGTGTGACTGGCGTACGCTACTATAACGTAGCCGGCCAGGAGATGGCACAGCCCAGCGGACTGACCATCCAAGTGACTACCTACAGCGACGGCACGACAGCCACGACAAAGGTGGTGAGGTAGTTTTGTTTTCGGTTTTCTTGTTTTCCGCAATGAGACACCCTGAAATCCATCGGAGAGCAAAGGGTAT
>CAMJXD010000058.1 GCA_946409635.1 uncultured Prevotellaceae bacterium | reverse complement strand
ATGCAGTACCTGTGCATGAAGCCCATCATCGACGACCGCGAGAACGACAACGTCATCCGCTCGCGCATCGGCATCGAGCGCAAGTGCTCATGGATCTACCCCGACAGCGACCTCTATGAGATGCTCAGGCTCATGTTCGACAAGACCCAGATCGTCAAGGACTGGATTCTCATCGACGAGGCACAATTCCTCTCGGCGACCCAGATCGACCAGCTTGCCCGCATCGTCGACGACTATGGCGTGAACGTGGTGTGCTATGGCCTGCGCACCGACTTCCAGTCCCACCTGTTTGAAGGCTCCAGGCGACTCATGGAGCTGGCCGACACCATCGAGGAGATCAAGTCGACCTGCTCGTGCGGGCGCAAGACCATCATCAACGCCCGCATCGACAGCACAGGCAACATCGTCACCGACGGCAACCAGGTCGAGATTGGCGGCGACGACAAGTACGTGTCATTGTGCCGGCGCTGCTGGCGCAACCGACGCATCGAGAGCACCAACCGCAACAGCATCAAGTTTCAGGACGAGTGATTACTTCTTCTTGGGATCAAAGAAGAAGTGCAACAGCCAGCTGACAATCGTCATAGCGATACTGAACGCTATGGCCCAGCCGATGCCGTCCACGACAAAGTGATTGTCAGGAACCAGCCAGGCACACAACAGCACCATCAGCCCGTTGATGACAAAGGTGAACAGGCCCAGCGTCAGGATGTTGATGGGCAGGGCCACAAATTTTACCAGTGGCTTGACACAGGAATTCACCAGTCCCAGCACGATGGCAATGATTACTGCCCACCACCACGGCTCAACAGTCACTCCGCTAAACGTGTAGGCGGTAATGAGCACCGCCACCGTCGAGATAATCAATCTTAGCAACATTTTCTTTTTATATTTATATAATATAATGTGTAGTTACACGTCATTAAGACTGCTAAAGGTACACATTTTTTCGCACAACGGTGCAATTATTGGGCCAATCTGCCGAAATCAAGAAATATTTCAGTAATTTTGCCGCCTGAAGAATTACTAGCTTGATATTATGACCGACAAAACAAGAAAACTTCTCAATCTGGCCAAGGATTACGTGATGATCACCCTGGGCTTGTTCTCCTATGCCTTTGGTTTCACCGCATTCATCCTGCCCGAGAAAATCGTGATCGGCAGCGTCACGGGTCTCTCGTCACTCATCCACTTTGCCGTGGGATGGAACGTGGCTGTCACCTACTATGTCATCAACATCATCCTGCTGTGCATCGCCTTCCGCAGCGTGGGCAAGCAGTTTGTGATTCGCACCATCATCGGTGCATCAATCTCCACCATCTTTATCGGCGTGCTGCAACCCATGTTCCCCGAGCCCATCATCAGCGGCCAGCCCTTCATGAATGTCATCCTGGGCGCCATGCTGTGTGGACTGGGACTGGGCGTCGTGTTCACCCACAACGGCAGCACTGGCGGCACCGACATCATCGCCGCCATGGTGGCCAAGTACAGCACCATCTCCTTCGGCCGCACGATGATGTACTGCGACGTGCTCATCATCTGCTCGTCGTGGCTGCTGTTCCACTCCATCGACAAGATCGTCTACGGTCTCATCTTCATGGTCATCTACTCGGTCGCTGCCGACCGCGTCATCAACAACACGCGCCAGAGCGTGCAGTTCCTCATCATCAGCAAGAGGTGGAAGGAGATTGCCGACAACATCATCCAGGAGGCCCACCGCGGCTGCACCATCCTCGAGGGTACTGGCTGGTATACCAAGGACCCGGTCAAGATCGTCATGGTCATGTGCCGCAAGCATGAGAGCGTGAACATCTTCCGCATCATCAAGGAGACCGACCGTGAGGCCATCATCACCCAGAGCAACGTCAACGGCGTCTACGGCTTCGGCTTCGATGAGCTCAAGGTCAGAATCCACAGCAAGAAACATGACCTCACCGGCGACACGCCGTCTACTCCCGAAAACAATAAAGTTGATTGAAAAAAACAAAAATCAACTTTTTACCCTGATTTTATAACAAAAAACAATTCTTTGGGCGCAAGATGTTATTTTTGCGCCCAAAAATTGTATATTTCCAAAAAAAATCATATTTTTGCACACTTTAAAATTTATTGTGGTATTAGTTTTACAATAATCACCATTAACATAATATAATATTAATAATTGAGAATGAGAAATTTAGCTACCATTGCGGCGATGCTTGTCGCCGCCATCGCTCTTGCGGCGCCAGTGTCGCCTGAACAGGCTCAGCTTGCCGCCAGCAAGTTCATCAAGCAACATCGACCAGGGATTACCCTCAAGTCAACACCCGCCAACGGCACAGGAACCCGTTTCAACTCCGGCGGCCAATCGACAAGTCAGAACCTATATATCTTCAACACGACAAGCAATCAGGGATATGTCATCGTGTCGGGAGACGACCGCACGACCCAGATTCTGGGCTACTGCGACAGCGGCAGCTTTGACCCCGACAAGGTGCCTGCCAACATGAAGGCTTGGCTCGAGAACTACGAGCGCGAGATCCAGTCGCTCGACATGCTGGGCATCACGGGCAACCTGAATGCTCCGCGCCCCACGCGCAACAGCATCTCTCCCCTGATTACCAGCCACTGGGACCAGGGCGCGCCCTACTGGGAGCAGTGCCCCCAGTTCATGGACATCAACGAGAATGGTGACACCGTCGGCGAGCTGGCCTATACGGGTTGCGTGGCAACTTCCATGGCCCAGATCATGAACTACTACAAGTTCCCCATGGCTTGCACCAAGACCATCCCGTCCTATGTCGTCACCTTCTACTGGCAGGAGGACTACGGCGCATTCGACACCGACCCGCTCGAGCCCATCTACTTTGACTGGGACAACATGCGCGACAACTACACCGGTGCCGAGTCCAAGGCCGAGCGCGACGCTGTCGCCTGGCTCATGCTCTATGCCGGCTGTGCTGCCCACATGCAGTATGGCGTGAACGCATCAAGCACCAGCGACCCCTACATCCCCACCGCCCTCAACGACTACTTCAACTATGACGCCAAGCTGGTTTACCGCAGCGACTACGACCAGGCCGACTGGGAAGAGATGATCTACCAGGAACTGGCAGCCGGACGACCCATGATCTACAACGGCCGCGCCGGAACCGGCGGCGGACACTCCTTTGTGTGCGACGGCTACGCCTATGGCGACCTTTTCCACATCAACTGGGGATGGGGCGGACTAGGCGACGGATACTTCGTCCTGTCGGTGCTCAACCCCTATGCCGGCGGCATTGGTTCCACCACCAGCCTGGAAGGCTATAACATCGACCAGACAGCTGTCATCGGCATTGTGCCCGGCTACAGCGGACAACCCGAGGACGTGGACCACCGCCTCACCGTGTGGAACATGTACTACACGGGCTCACGCACCTTCTACCGCAGCGACGACGGCTCTTTCAAGCTGAACAAGAACCGCTACATCAAGGTCACCGCCGAGGACCACATCGACGACGGCACCAAGTACCTGCGCGGCATTGCACTCTATGACAGCAACGACAACTTCATCGACATGATTGCCCAGACCTACTACGGCTCGAGCTACCTCTCGATTACCGACTCCTGGCCCGACAACCACAGCAGCACGACCTACCCCTTCGGCAAGGACCTGCCCAACGGCACCTACAAGATTGTGCCCGTGAGCAGCGTGCAGGGCAGCAACCAGTGGGATCCCATGATCGAGAGCGACCGCTATTACATCCAGGCTACCATCAACGGCAGCACCATCACCATGGCCGATCACCCCGTGGTCAACCTCGAGTCGACCGCATTCGAGTTCTCGGGCGGTGAGAAGGTAGGTCTTGCCGAGCAGTGCCGCGTGACGGTGAAGAACCTCAGCAGTGACCGCTTCAGCGGACGACTCTTCCTCTACGTGGGCAACGAGCCCCTCGACGAGTACAGCGAGTACACCACCGTGGTCGAGGCCGAGATTCCCGCCGGTGGCACCAAGGTGGTCACCTTCAACTTCACCCCCAAGAACGCTGGTACCAAGAGCGTCCACCTCTCGGCCCACGACACCTCATGGTATCCCGAGATTCCCGGCACCGGATCGGTAACCATCGCCGGATCGACGGTATATCCCATGAATCTGAGTGTCGACATCAACGCCCTCAATGCCGACGAGGACATGAACATCTATGACAGCCACATCAAGTTCAAGGTCGACGTGACCAACCGCAACACCGAGGGCGAGTACAACCGCTACATCCTCGCGCCGCTGTTTATCGTCGACGAGAACGGCCACGGCACCATGGTCACCTATCTGAGCCACAACGTGGTCATCCCTGCAGGTGAGACCCAGACCTTCTACTTCGAGTTCGACAACCTGGCCTTTGGATCGGTCTACGCGCTCAACATCTTTGGCCGCAACGAGAACGACTCCACCAAGAACCTCGTCGAGCCCGGCACCTCCAAGTTCTATACCATCAACCGTGGCATGGTCGTGTGGGACGGACAGGGCAACCGCGTGGGCTACAAGCCCTACAACGGCATCCGCGTTCCCGACAACGCCGCCGCAGTGAGTCTCGAGGGATTGAACCTGACATCGCTCATCCCCAACGATAATCCCAACACGCTCTACTACATCGGCAACAACGCCAGGTACATCCCTGCCGGACTCGAGGCCCGCAACGTCATCCAGGGCACCGTCGCACAGCGCGACATCGTGCTCAAGCACGGCTTCGACTTCTATGCTCCCTACCGCTTCACTGCCAGCAACATCAGCTATGAGCGCAAGTTCAACCAGGGCCGCCATGCAGGCCACACGGGCGGATGGAGCACCATGGTACTGCCCTTCGCTGCCACCACCGTGACGGCCAATGGTCATCCCATCGACTGGATGCACAGCAAGACCGATGCCAAGGGGCTCTGGATCTGCAACTACAACGAGGAAGAGGATGCCGCCGACGATGCCAACCTGCTCGCCGACTATGTGGGCAACACCCTGGAGGCCAACGTCCCCTACTTTGTAGCGCCCTACGACGGAACCAACGGCAACGACATGCGAGACAAGACATTTGTCTTCAGCGCTACCGATGTGACCGTCAAGCCCAATCCCAGTGCCATCACCAGCGGCACTTTCCACATGACCGTGGGTGAGTTTGCACAGAAGACCATCGACAATGCCTACTTCCTCAACAACGAGGGCAGCCACTTTGTCAAGGCTGCCAGCGGAACGGTCAACGCCTTTGAGGTATATGCCGACGACGTGAAGAACAGCCAGGCTTCCTTGCTCACGATTCTCCTCGATGAGATTCCTGAAGAGGTGCCTGACGTCATGCGCGGCGACGTGAACCAGGATGGTCTGGTCAACATCTCAGACGTGACCCTGTTGATCAATCACATTATTACCAGCCAGGGTGATATCGACCTCGTGGCTGCCGACGTGAACTTCGACAACTTTGTCAACATCTCCGACGCCACCATCCTGATCAACTATCTGCTTTCCGACATGTGGCCCTGACGGTAACCACACTCCCTGATACACAGCGAGGGCGCACCACTTCAACAACGGTGCGCCCTCGCCTTTTATATGATCTCTGGACTAGTGCTGCCAGGACAGCGGCAACGCCATGCGGCTATAGCAACGGTCTATCAGCTCGGTGCAGCGGTAAGTGAGGATGTGCATGCCGTCATAGTAGCTGTTCAGGTCATGGACCATCTCGCTGTCCCAACTGAAGTCGTTGACATGCTCCTCACCCATGATTTCACACAGCAGTGCCCGGTCAAGCGGCTGCAAGCCCTGGGTGCGGAACCGCGGCGGCACAATCACCACATACTCCACATGATGCTCACGCAGCATGGCGGCAATCTCACGCAACAGCGCCTCCGACCGGCTCCCTATGCTCAACGGCATGGGATTGGGCTGCGGTTGCATGTGGACAAGCCACGGCATGTCGCGGTAATACTCCTGCGGATGATTCAGGATCACGGAGTCCAGTCCGGCACTCGAGTCCTCGTTGGTCAGCTCGTCATGGCCACCGCTGGGCACCGGCTGCATCTTGCCCTCGGCCACCAGCTTGCCGGCCACCAGCGAGGGACAGAAGTTATACAAGAACATCTCAGGGTCACGAAAGGCATTGAAATGCACGCGCTGGAAATCCAGCCAGGTCACATCACGCGACACGTCATAGTGCGGCACATAGGGCAGCTCCTCATAGCGCGTGGGGCGACGGTACATCTCCTCCTCCATCACCATCAGGGCATGAGCTACCGGCACATGGTGGTCAAACAAGTAGCGCAGCTCGTCACGGATGCCCACCAGCGGCTCGGCCCCGGCTGTAAAGTGGTAGACCCTGGCACTGTCGGGCAGATGCTTCTTCCAAGCCGCGGCAGTGAAGTTGGACGACAACGACGAACCGAAGATGAACGAGTTGTAGTGCATCGAGTCGTTATAGTGCTTGAAGCCCTCAAGAGCCACATAGCGCTTGTTGGGGATACGCTCCAGCGAGTCGCCCGCCATGACCGACACCCCGTTGTAGGGGTGGACCACCCTGAACGGGTCCATCACCAGGTACAGGGCCACAAAGGCTATCACCGGCGATAACGCCAGCATCGTGCGCAGTACAAATTTTTTGAATCCTTGCTGTTTCATCGCTGTAAACACTACTAGAACTGGAAATAGATAAACTGCATGTCGCGGTCAAGACCGATGATCGAGATGCCTATCAGCAACGCCCAGTAGATGAGCCAACGCACGGCCGTGGGAAACGGCAAGTGCTCCAGCGGGAACTCACGCTTGCGGCCCAGCCACTCGATGATGAAAAACGGTACGATGTAGAACAACGGCTGACCGAACACCGGACGAAGCCGCCACGAGGTGTTCAGCACCACGTCACATATCTCCTTGAGGTGCACCAGATTGTTGGCACGGAACGAGATGCTGGCCAGGGCAAAGATGAAAAACGTCAGCAGACAGCGAGGTATGTCACGATAGCGGGCATGGGCACTCAGCTTCTTGTGGGGCAGGAAGACGAAGGGGACGATCAGCAAGCCGTTGAGCACGCCCCAGATGACAAACGTCCAGTCAGCGCCATGCCACAGGCCCGACAAGGTAAACAGCACCATCACGTTAAACACTGTGCGCCACCGGCCATGACGTGACCCGCCCATCGGGTAGTAGACATAGTAGCGGAACCACAGAATCAGCGAGATGTGCCACCGCTGCCACAATTCTCTCATGTTGCGCGAGAAGAACGGGTAGCGGAAGTTGGGCTGGAGCCTGATGTTCAACAACCGGGCCGAGCCGATGGCAATGTCGCTGTAGCCCGAGAAGTCGGCATAGATCTGGATGACAAACAGCATCGACACCCATATCATGCTCCATGCCGAGTAATGATAGGGATTGTACAGCAGCTGGTCGACGTAATATCCCACGCTGTCGGCAACAATCACTTTCTTGGCCAAGCCCCACAGTATCTGGCGCAGGCCTATCACCGCATTGCCGTAGTCAAACGTCTTCTCACGCAGGAACTGCGGCAGCAGATTGGAGGCACGTTCGATGGGGCCGGCCACCAGCTGCGGGAAAAACGCAATGAACACACAGAAGGCCACCGCGTCACGCGTGGGCTTCACATCGCCGCGATAAACGTCCACCGTGTAGCTGATGGCCTGGAACGTGTAGAACGAGATGCCCACCGGCAGCAGGATGTGCAGCGTGGGCCAGTCGGGGTTCATCCCGAAGAAGCTCAGCATGTCCACCAGAGTGTCGCGCAGGAAATTCAGGTATTTGAAAACCGCCAGAATGCCCAGGTTGAGCACAACGTTCAATGCCACCCACCACTTGTCGTGACGGGAACGGTCGCCACGCAGCATCAGTGCGGTTCCATAGGTGCTCAACGACGTGAGCAGGATCAGGCCCAGCATGCGCCAGTCCCACCAGCCGTAGAACACGTAGCTGGCTATCAGCAGGAACAGGTTCTGCCACTTGAGACGGCCCCGTAGCCCCCAGTATACAAAGAATACCAGCGGCAGGAACAGGGCGTATGTGTAAGTATCAAACTGCATAAATGAAATGCAAAATTAGTCAAATTGATGCTGGCTGCAACAGCAGCGACAGCCCTATTGTTAGTTACTAGAACTGGAAGTAGATGAACTGCATGCTACTGTCCAGACTAGCCAGCGAGATGCCCACCAGCAGGCCCCAATACACGACCCACCGCACGACACGTGGCATCGGCATCAGCTGTAGCGGGAATTCCTGGCGACGGCCCAGCCACTCAATGACAAAGAATGGCACGATGTAATACAGAGCCTCCAGGAATTCGGGCCACTCGCCCCAGCGGCCATGAACGGCCACGTCACATATCTGGCCCAGGTGGCCGATGCCGTTGGCACGGAAGGCGATGAACACCATCGCAAACAGGAAGAACGACAGCAGGCACCGCGGCAGGTCACGCAACGCGGCATGCTCGCTCAGCTGCTTCTTGGGCATGAAGATGAACGGCAGCAACAGCAGGCCGTTGACCGTGCCCCAGATGACAAACGTCCAGTCGGCGCCGTGCCACAGACCCGAGAGCGAGAACACGATCATCGTGTTCAACGCCGTGCGCCACTTGCCGCGGCGCGAACCGCCCAGCGGGAAGTACACGTAGTGCCTGAACCACGTCATCAGCGAGATGTGCCACCGCTGCCACAGTTCCTTCATGTTGCGCGAGAAGAAGGGATAGTTGAAGTTGGCCTTGAGCCTGATGTTCAACAGGCGTGCCGAGCCGATGGCGATGTCGCTGTAGCCCGAGAAGTCGGCATAAATCTGCACGGCAAACAGGATGCCCGCCCAGATCATGCTCGGCCCTGAGTAATAATAGGGATTGGAAAACAGCTGGTCCACATAGGAGCCCATCGTGTCGGCGACGATGACCTTCTTGGCCAGGCCCCACAGGATCTGACGCATGCCCACAACGGCGTTGTCATAGTCAAACGCCTTCTTGCGCAGGAATTGCGGCAACAGGTTGGAGGCGCGCTCGATGGGACCGGCCACCAGTTGTGGGAAGAATGCAATGAACACGCTGAAGGCCACCACGTTGCGCGTCGGCTTCACCTCGCCACGATACACGTCCACCGTGTAGCTGATGGCCTGGAATGTGTAGAACGAGATGCCCACCGGCAGCAGGATGTGCAACGTGGGCCAGTCAGGATTGATGCCGAACAGCCCCAGCAAGTCCACAAAACTGTCTCGCAAGAAATTCAAGTACTTGAACACGCCCAGGATGCCCAGGTTGAGCACGATGTTGGCCGCGGCCCATGCCTTGTCACGGCCTGAGCGGTCGCCTTTCATCATCAGGCCGCTGCCCCACGTGGTCAACGTTGTGAGCAGGATCAGGCTCAACATGCGCCAGTCCCACCAGCCATAGAACACGTAACTGGCCACCAGCAGGAACAGGTTCTGCCACTGCAGCCGGTTGCGCAGCCCCCAGTAGATGAAAAACACCAGCGGCAGGAACAACGCGTAGGTATAGGTGTCAAATTGCATAACGTCGACCTCTCAACTTTTCTACAAAGCGACAAAGTTACTAAAAAAATTTGGCCCGCAACAAACTAATTTCAACAACAACCACGGCAACCGCGCCAAATCTTTCACCCCGCAGGTTCAACTAGCAAGTGCAAAATTAGCGATATTTTTGAAGAACTCGTGTTT
>CAMJXD010000057.1 GCA_946409635.1 uncultured Prevotellaceae bacterium | reverse complement strand
CCTAAGTAAATGCTAAATTTTGGGTCGCTCGGGGCGGTCAGCACAGTTTTTTGCCGCTAGTTCTTGTTTATTGAAATAAAATCATTAATTTTGTGCGCTTAGACATTAGGCATCGGGTCTTGTGCCTGCTCTACCGGGCTGGAGACGGGCGAGATGGACCCTCGTATATATCATCATTGAGAGAAACCGAAACATGGAAAGACTGATAAATAAACTGCTGGACCTCAGGCTGTTCAGGTCCTTCAAGGTGAAAACCACACCCCGGTGGATTATCCTGCTGCTTGACATGCTCATCGTGCTGGTGAGCTTTGTCGCCACGGTAGTTGCCGGCATGTACTCGCAGCACACCGTAATCCCGTCATCGACCATACTGTTGCACGCCTCGATTGTCCTGGCAGTCTATTTTGTCATCTCCTATGTTTCAAAGAGTTACACTTGTGTGATCAGGCTCTCGGTCATCGAGGATCTGTATCGCATCTTCATGGTCATCGCTTTCTCGACGCTGATTCTCATCGCCATCAATGTGGGTGTGCTGGTGGTCACCGGGACAACCTTCATGAGGTTCTGGGATGTGCTGGTCATTGGCGCCATCTCGTTCTCGATGATGATGATTGAGCGCCTGTGTATCAAGTACTTGTATATGCGCATGAACAGTGCCACCGAGGGCCGCAAGCGTGTGCTCGTGCTGGGCACGTCGTTCTCGTCGGTGCTGCTGGCCAATGCCCTGAAGGGCGAGATAGGCGGTAAATACCTGCCCGTGGGCCTGCTCAGCATCAAGGCCGGGGCCGACAATGCCGAGATCAACGGTTTCAAGGTCTATCGGTTTAATCCCGAGACCATGAGCGATGATTTTGAGAACAACAATATCGATGCCCTGATTTTTGACGCCAAGAGCAACTATCTGATGCACAGCGGGTTTGCTGACTTCTTTATCAAGAACGACATTCCCCTGCTGGCGATGAACAAGGTGGCCGAGTTTGAGCAGGACAGCGAGAAGGAAGACGACAAGGGCATCTCCACCTTTATCAAGGAGGTGCAGATCGAGGACCTGCTGGGCCGCGACCCCATCGTGATCAACAACCCGCTGGTGAGCGAGCACATCAGGGGAGCCTGTGTGCTCATCACCGGAGCGTGTGGCTCGATAGGCAGCGAAATCGTGCGGCAGGTGGCCAACTACGGCGCATCGAGGATTGTGCTGTTTGACCAGGCCGAGACGCCCATGCACGACATCTCGCTTGAGATGAAGAAGGAGAAACCCGATGCCAAGGTGGTGCTCTTCATGGGCGACGTGCGCAACCGTGGGCGCCTGGAAGAGGCCTTCAAGGAATACCGCCCGCGCTTTGTCTTCCATGCCGCGGCCTACAAGCATGTGCCCATGATGGAAATCAACCCCAGCGAGGCCATCCTGGCCAACGTGATGGGCACGCGCAACGTGGCCGACCTGGCCCTGAAGTATGACGTGTACAAGTTTGTGATGATTTCGACCGACAAGGCCGTGAATCCCACCAACGTGATGGGCTGTACCAAGCGCCTGGCCGAGATCTACTGCCAGTCGCTGTTCTTCGAGGCCCAGCGTCAGGGCAAGAAGACGCAGTACATCACCACGCGCTTTGGCAACGTGCTGGGCAGCAACGGTTCGGTCATCCCCCTGTTCCGCAAGCAGATTGCTGCCGGCGGCCCCGTCACGGTGACCCACAAGGACATCATCCGCTACTTCATGACCATCCCCGAGGCCTGCTCGCTCGTGCTTGAGGCGGGCTGCATGGGCAGTGGCGGCGAGATATACATCTTTGACATGGGCGAGCCGGTGAAGATCTATGACCTGGCGCGCCGCATGATTTCGCTGGCCGGTCTCAAGCCCGACGTGGACATCAAGATCAAGGAGATAGGCCTGCGACCCGGCGAGAAACTCTATGAGGAACTGCTCAACGACAAGGAGAAGACCACGGCTACCGTCAACAAGAAGATCATGATTGCCAAGGTCAAGACCTATGACTACCGCGACGTGTGTGCCAACATCGACCGCATCATCGACCTGGCCAGCAAGGGCGATGTCTATCACATGGTCTATGCCATGAAGGAGTTTGTGCCCGAGTACAAGAGTCAGCACAGCCAGTTTGAAGCCATCGACAAGAAGATCGAGGAGGGCGAGAAGTCCACATCGGCATCGGTTCCCGGCGGCCAGCCCCAGGTGGCCCCGCAGTGAGCGTCGGGCCCGTTACTTTAATCATCATGACTAATCATGCAGTGAATCATGGAGGATTTTGTTACGCAATTGATCGATGACATGCACCGCTACCTGGTGCAGCGCGGCAAGGTGGATGAGCGCATGCCCGAGTGCCCTGACGTGGAGGCCAAGTGGCCCGCCATCGCCGAGGCCTACTTGCCCGACGGCGCCCGTGAGTTTGCCTCCTATCCCGTGGCATCGCTGGGGTGGATGATGTTTATTGCCATGGCCGTGGCCAAGTTCTGGGATGAGGACTGGGCGCGCTATGACAAGGAAGAAGACCTGTACGTGCTGCTGCGCGACAAGCGCGGCTATGACAACCTGGACGAGTATGTCATGGACGAGGTGCTGGACCTGCACGGCGACCAGGCCGAGCAGCTGCAGGAGCTGGTGGGCGACTGTGCCGAGCGCGTGAAGCGGGCCATCTTCAGTCTCGACATCGAGCCGGGCACGGTCGATGCCTTCAAGGCCTATGTCGGTGGCCTGCAGTGCATGTACCAGCTGGGCATGGCCATGCAGCTCAAGTCGATGGGATATCACATGACCAAACTATAAATAGAATTAACGAGTTTTAATTTCCGACTGCGGATGCCGTTAACAGGCGTGCACACCGCGTGCGGCATCCCTCATGAGTAAAACCAAAAAAAATTGAAAACCGATATGAAGAAAGTTTTACTGATCAATGGTTCGCCCCACGAGAAGGGCAACACCTACTTTGCCCTCAACGAGGCGGCAAAGACACTGATAGAGAACGGATTTGAGTGTGAAATCGTGTGGATAGGCAACAAGCCAGTGCGCGGCTGCATCGCTTGTGGCGGCTGTGTCAGGGCCGGTGACGGCCATTGCGTGTTCGGCGACGACCTGTGCAACGAAGTCATCGACAAGCTCAACGAGGCCGACGGCCTGATCGTGGGCACGCCGGTCTTCTATGGCACGCCCACGGGCACCGTGCTCAACCTGATACACCGCGTGCTGTTTGCCGGAGCCAAGGTGGCCGGCAAGCCCGCTGCCGCTGTTGCCGTGTGCCGCCGAGGCGGTGCCACATCGGCCTTCCAGACGCTGCAGATGCCCTTCCAGATGGTGAACATGCCGCTGGCCACGTCACAGTACTGGAACATCTCTTACGGCCGTGAGCCGGGCGAGACGCGCTTTGACGCCGAGGGCATGCAGACGATGCGCACCCTGGCACAGAACATGGCATGGATGATACGCCAGCTGAGCACGGGCACGGCCAATCCGCCCAAGTATGAGCCCTGGCAGGGAACCCATTTCATCCGTTGAAAAACCGCGCCATCGATGATTGCCGATCGTGATCCCATGGGGCGGGCCATCGCCGACTATCATGCCACGGGTAAGTCGGCGCGGCTGCGTGTGTTCTCGCCCATGTTTGACGAGGACGAGATTCCCGTGGCCACCCTGTTCCGGTCACTCGACCAGATGCCCGCCATCGAGCAGCAGGCGCTGAGCATGGCCGCGGGCCACATCCTTGATGTGGGCGCCGGAGCGGGCTGTCACTCGCTGGCCCTGCAGGCCATGGGCAAGCGGGTGACGGCCATCGACATCTCGCCGCTGGCAGTGGCGACGATGGGCGAACGCGGGGTGGATGACGTGCGAGAGCAGGACTTTTTCTCGCTCGACGGCCAGTTTGACACGATACTGATGTTGATGAACGGCATCGGCATCGTGGGCACACTGAGCCGCCTGCCGGCCTTCATGATGCAGGTCGACCGCCTGCTGGCCCCCGGCGGCCAGGTGCTGTGTGACTCGAGCGACCTGTGCTACCTCTATGAGGACGAGGACGGCATCATCGATCTCACGGGCATTGAGGGCTATTATGGCGAACTCACTTACCGCATGCAATACCGCCAGGTGAAGGGCGAGCCGTTACCGTGGCTGTTTGTCGACCCCGAGACGCTGGCCGACAGTGCCGGACAATGCGGTTTCCACTGTGAGATCGTAGCCCGCGGGCCCCACTACGACTACCTGGCCCGCCTCACCAAGCGATAACAATGACAAGGCGACCTGGCGTCACTGTTCAGCATCTCGACACGACACAAAACCTCACGCTAAGCCGCTAAGGCCTTAATTATCAAAGATATAATGAACAGATACCTCTTGTTTTAAGGTCTCAATATATTCATAATCGATTATAGCTGCAACCAAGGCAAAATATGGATGAGTCTTAAAATCAACATCTTAGCGGCTTAGCGTGAAACCCAGCGAGGTGTTTTCGCAGAACAGCTACATTTATAGAATTCCCCTATAATTCGTGTAATTCGTAGTTTAAAATATTCAAGTATCTTCACATTTTAGTAGTGGGGGCGTTACTGATTCAGGAACTTGCGTATCTGCTTCAGCGGGATGCCGAAGTTGAAGCTCTGGGTGCCGTCGATGCCGGCAAAGTTGACGGCGACGACTTCCCCCCACGGGTTGAGCACGGGACTGCCGCTGGAGCCGTGGAGCACGGGGATGGTGTACATCACGCGGTCGTCATCGGGCTGCTGTGACACGTTGCCCGTGGTGAGCTGCGCCTTGATGCCCTCGCGGGTGGCAGCGAGTTTCACGCCCTCGTTATAGCCGATGAGCGTGAGCTGCTGGTTGAGCTTGAGCGACTCGCGCTCCTCCTTGTCGGCCCCCAGGACGTTGCCCTCGTCCTCGGGCAGCGAGAAGATGTGTGCATTGCCGGGCGTTGACTTGGAGTTGAGTCGTATGAGCGCCAGGTCTACGTTCTCGTCGTCCGACGTGCGGATGACGACACAAGGCTTGAAGTCGTCGATGCTCGTGACATAGGTGTCATGGTAGGCGATGCTGACCTTGCAGTGGGTCGAGATTTGGATCTCGTCCAGGTCAAGCTCCTCGATGGCGTCGATGCGCTGCTGGGCGGCTTGATAGGCCTCGGCAAGCTCTTCCTGCTGGGCGCGGCGCTCGTTGTTGGCCTCCGACTCCTGGGTGTAGAAGCCGTAGTCGTCGTCGTAGCCCACATAGGTGTCGTTGCTGATTTCCTCGCTCAACTGGTCATATTTAGCTTCCATCACGCTCTGCAGCTCCTGGTAGTATGCCTTGGCGGCCTTGACCAGGCCCTTGACATAGCGCTTGACCTCGCTCTTGGGAATCTCGGGCAGGACGACGTGGCGGTTGGTGAGCATGGTGCCCTGGTCGTCGATGAAGAAAGCCGTGCCAAATGCCATCGACCCCGTGATGCTGTCCTCGTCAAAGGCCATGTCCTCGAGCTCGCCGTCCTTGAAGTCGCTGAAGTAGATGACCTCACCGCTGGAGAGCTGTATCGAGTGGTAGAACTGGTTGAGGACCATCACGACTCCTGACGCCTCGTTGTTGTAGATTTCTTCGGGGGTCATTTCTTTCGGGCCACATGCCGTTGCCAGTCCCAGCAGTGTCAACAGCATGATTGATAATGATAATTTTTTCATGTCGGTTCTTGTTATTGCAAGGTGAATAGCGATTGATTATGTTTTGGTGTAGCAAAGATAATGTAAATGATTAATATAATTCAATCTTTTACAACATTTTTTTGCTTTTTAAAACAACATCGTAACTGTTCAGCTAATCCTCAGTACATCAACCTCACGCTAAGGCGCTAGGTGCTTTGCGGCTTAACGTGAGGTTTTTCGGCACCTGACTCGCTGAATGGATGCGCGGGAAGATGGCTGTTTCTAGTGTATTCAGGCCGGATTACTTGTTCAGCACTTTCTGCATGATTTCATCAAACTTGTAATCCCGCCACCGGATTTTACCATTGCCCCCTATGATGACATAGTAATTCGAGTTTCGGTATAAACCATACAGTTCGGCCGGTTGCGACGTGGGCTGCTTGCTCATGAGAACGGGGAACTTGATTTCGGCACTGGCAATCGCCTCTTTGGTCTGCTCTTCGTCGGCAAAGAGTGAGATGCCTACAACTTGAATATGCTCGCCTTGCTGCAATAAATTTAGGGGCAACAGGTCTTTGCTGTTCTTCTCGGCAACGGCTGGCCAGAAGAAGTATACGATCGTAAAGTGGTCTTCCCCTACGTAGTCCGACAACTTGTGTGTCTCTCCCTTGCTGTTGGTGATTTCAAAATCAAGGTACTGTTTATCCTCACTGGTCAGTTCTGCTTGGTGGTTCAGGTATTTCATCTTATCGATGATTTTGAGCTGGCCATACTCGTCAGGAGCCTCCTTCAGCAGCTTGTTGATTTGGGCGTCATCGGGATGCTCGCTACCTAGATAAGAGGCAAAAGCCCACTGGCCGATAATGTTGTCCTTGTTTTCCCTGTAATAATCCAGATACACGCTGTTATAATCATCATCGCCGTTGTATATCTTATTCAACTTCTCGCTTTCACACGCAGCTACCGTCTCGTTGAGTGGTCCTGACACCTTGATGCTCCCAGTTAAGTTAACGTTAGTCTCTCCCTCGTCAACGATGATGGAATATATCGGGTAGTTGCATCCGTCCCAGCTGATGTAGCACGCAAAGGGTTTGTCAAGACTGCCTTCCAGCGTGCACGTCTTGCCGTTAGCAGTCGCGATAGCAAGGGTGTCACCGCTCATGAAGTCGGTCAGATAGACCTTGGCATCCTTTTCCAATGTGTCACTGAATTCGATATTGACCTTGTAACTCTTGCTGCAGGATGTGAGCAGCAACAGTGTGGTAAAAAGTAAACTGATTTTCTTCATAATGCTTGTGGTTAAAAGTTAAACAATGGGCAAATTTAAGATAAAGTGAACTTTCAATGATGGTAATTCAACGTGAAATCTGCCGCCGTGAACCAAAATGAACCACTGTGCCTCTCCCTGCTGTCCCCAATAAGGGAAAGGCACTCACTCGACACGCTGGGGTGCCGGTGGTGCCTCTCGGGAGTCTCTTGCCAAGTGCTTAGCAGGCTAGAGCGTGGTTTTCATGGTAACTAGATAGGGCTGGTCAGGCATTGTGGAGGGCTGCGGCGATGGCATCGGCGGTCTCGGGGTTGTCCGCGAGGTACTGCTTGGCGGCCTCGCGTCCCTGTCCCAGGCGGCCGTCCTGCCAACTGAACCAGGCGCCGCTCTTCTTGATGATGCCGGCCTCGACGCCCAGGTCGATGAGCTCGCTCTCGCGGCTGATGCCCGTGCCGTAGATCACGTCAAACTCGGCCTTGCGGAAGGGTGGGGCCACCTTGTTCTTGACAACCTTGACGCGCGTCTGGGCTCCCAGCACGCGGTCGCCGTCCTTGATGTGAGCCAGCCGGCGGATGTCGAGCCTGACGCTGCTGTAGAACTTCAGGGCGTTGCCGCCGGTGGTCGTCTCGGGGTTGCCGAACATCACGCCCAGCTTCTCGCGCAGCTGGTTGATGAAGATGCAGCACGTGCGTGTCTTGGCAATGGTGGCGGTGAGCTTCCTCAGGGCCTGGCTCATGAGCCGTGCCTGCAGGCCCATTTTGCTCTCGCCCATCTCGCCCTCGATCTCGGCCTTGGGCGTGAGAGCGGCCACGCTGTCGATGACGATGACGTCGATGGCGGCCGAGCGGATGAGCTGGTCGGCAATCTCGAGGGCCTGCTCGCCGTTGTCGGGCTGCGAGATCCACAGGTTGCGCGTGTTCACGCCCACGGCTTCGGCATAGGAGCGGTCGAAGGCATGCTCGGCGTCGATATAGGCAGCGATGCCGCCCATCTGCTGCGCTTGGGCGATGGCGTGCAGCGCCAGCGTGGTCTTGCCCGAAGACTCCGGGCCGTAGATCTCGACGATGCGGCCGCGCGGATAGCCGCCCACACCCAGTGCACGGTCCAGCCCGATGGAGCCGGTGGGTATCACGTCAACGTCCTCGACGCTCTCGTCGTTCATGCGCATGATGGCACATGAGCCGAAGGCCTTCTCGATCTTGGCCACAGCATTCTGCATCACCTGCAGCTTCATGGGGTCGACCTCCACGGCATGGGCCGCATGGGGCGCCGTCTCGACAACATGGTTGTTCACAATGTCGGGCGTGGCGATGCTCAGCACCTGCTGCCCGTCAATCATCACTTCTTGTTTTAAAATCTGCTCAGTCATAGTCTATTAAGTTTTTAGGTTGATAATTCTTTCTTCAAGGACTTTCAGGACTTAGGGGGTCCTAGTGACCTTTTGTCGCTGCAAAGGAACAGCACATCGGTGCCACTTCTCGGCACTGCTACATCAAAGAAAGTTAAACCAGGTCAAGACAAAATTGGGAGTGCAAGCCGGAGGCTTGCAATACCTCGACGGGATGGGGAGCGATGGGGGAGCGATGGGGCGTGATGGGGAAGGGGCCGTGACATAGTCACGGCACGGGGGACCGGGAGACGGGGGCGGGCACGGCACGGGGGACCGGGCACGGCAGGGGGGGACTGGGGTGGGGCTTTGACAAAGAAATGGGGAGATGCGGTGGCGCGTCTCCCCTTGTGAATTGGAATTTTAAAGGATAGTTACCAGGTCTCGGTGAGGAGGTAGTTGATGAGTGTGAGGGCATCGGTGATGTTCACGCTGTGGTCGTTGTTGCAGTCGGCTGCATCCAAGTTGAGGCCTGTGGAGTTGTTCGTCGAGACGTAGTTGATAAGGGCAATGGCATCGGAAATGTTCACCACGGTGTCCCCGTTCACGTCGCCACGGGTGTAGCTGTCGGGTGACATCAGTACCCAGGTGCCGTTAACGTACTTGTAGGGCAACCAGCGCTGATTGATGGCGGTGGTGATTTGGGCGGCGTTCATCGTGTTGCCCTCGTC
The DNA here is from genome assembly GCA_946409635.1 of uncultured Prevotellaceae bacterium. GTDB lineage: Bacteria > Bacteroidota > Bacteroidia > Bacteroidales > Muribaculaceae > Sodaliphilus. The sequence continues at coordinate 938 of CAMJXD010000057.1, read as the reverse complement.
GGTATTGTAGATGGCGAGCAGGACGCCGGGCTGGTCATCGTCACATGGCGGCAGGCTGTTGACCAGCGTGGTCATGCCGTCGCCAGTAATCTGGTTCTTGTAGCACTCGATTCTCTGCAGGTAACCGCAACGTGAGACGTTAAGCGAAGTCAACTGGTTGCCGTAGCAGTACAGACTGCTTCCCTTGAAAAATGGTGTAAAAATACAGCTGCGACAGCAGTAGCACTGTCGCAGCTGGTGTATACCGGGCCAAGAAAAGGCGTATGCCCTCTTTAACCCTTAACCATCAAGCGGGCGAGCCCACTTGGATTAGAACTCGGCGTTGTTGGGCGTGCGCGGGAAGGGGATGACGTCGCGGATGTTGGCCATGCCCGTCACGAACAGGATGAGGCGCTCGAAGCCCAGACCGAAGCCGCTGTGGGGCACGGTGCCAAAGCGGCGTGTGTCGAGGTACCACCACATGTCCTTCATGGGGATGCCGCGGCGCTCGATCTCGCTCATCAGCTTGTCGTAGTCGGCCTCGCGCTCGCTGCCGCCGATGATCTCGCCGATCATGGGGAACAGGACGTCCATGGCGCGTACGGTCTTGCCGTCCTCGTTCTGCTTCATGTAGAAGGCCTTGATCTCACGCGGATAGTCGGTGAGGATGACAGGGCGCTTGAAGTGCTCCTCGACCAGGTAGCGCTCGTGCTCGCTCTGCAGGTCCACACCCCAGTCGACGGGGAACTCAAACTTCTTCTTGGCCTGCTTGAGGATCTCGATGCCCTCGGTGTAGGTCAGACGTACGAACGGCTCCTTCAAGACGCTGTGCAGGCGCTCGATGAGCGTGTTGTCATACATCTTGTTGAGGAACTCCAGGTCGTCCTGGCAGTGCTCGAGAGCATAGTTCACGCAGTACTTGATGAACTCCTCGGCCAGGTCCATGTTGTCGGTGATGT
>CAMJXD010000056.1 GCA_946409635.1 uncultured Prevotellaceae bacterium | reverse complement strand
TACAAATTCCATGCCAACCGTCAACCGAACATCCGCTTGAGCCAGATGCTCATGAAGCGGTCACACACCACATAGCCCCGGGCCGTGCGATACACCATCTCCTTCTCGACCAGGCGCTTCAACGTTACTGCTGCGAGTTGATAAAGTCCTGGAAGGCTTGCTTGTAGCTGTTGCCGATGGGAATATACACGTCGCCAAACACGATGCGGTTCCGCTCAATCTCGCGTATCTTGCTCTTCTGGACAATGAACGACCTGTGAACCCTGATGAACCGCGACGGCGGCAGCAGCTGCTCGATGGCCTTCATGTTCATCAGCGACAGGATGGGATGAGGCGACTGCTCGGTGTAGATTTTCACATAATCCTTCAGGCCCTCGATGTAGCGGATGTCGTCCAAGTCAATCTGCAGCAGCTTGTACTCGCTCTTGACAAAGATGCTGCGCGGGGCCTCGGTGGCTGCGGCAGGCTGCTGCTCGCTCTGCTGCACGAGCTGGAACCACTGCATCGCCTTGTTGCTGGCCTCGAGAAAGTCGGCGTAGCTGATGGGCTTGAGCAGGTAGTCGAGCGCATTGACACGGAAACTGTCCACCGCATACTGGTCAAAGGCCGTGGTAAACACGATGCGCGTGTCCTCAGGTATCATCTTGCTCAATTCAAGCCCATTGAGCTCGGGCATCTGAATGTCAAGGAAGAGCAGGTCAACGGCCTGCTCAGTGATACCATGCAACGCATCGGTGGCGTTGGTATACTTGCCGCACAACTCCAGAAACGGTATCTTGCTCACATAGCTCGCCAGCAGTTCCACGGCCAGCGGCTCGTCGTCGACGATTGCACACTTGATAATCATCTCAGTTTCTCGATTAATGTTTCACTACTTTAAGTCATTGCATCTCACCTCATCTTGATGGTGATGATAGAGTAGTACTCCTTGCCGTCGGCTGTCGTACCCTTCTCCCAGGTGTAACGCCCGGGATACATGATTTCCAGTCGGCGCCCCACCTGCTCCAGCCCGATGCCCGAACCGCTCTTGTCGTTGCCCCGCTTGGGATAGCACGTGTTGTGGATCTCACACGTGATGTCGCCGTCCTGCTGGTTCAGGTCGATGCGTATCGAGCCTGCCCCCTGCGGCGAGATGCCGTGCTTGAAGGCGTTCTCGATGAGCGAGATGAAAATCAGCGGCGCCACAGGCGTCGAGTCGTTGGGCTGCACGTTGATGTTGGTCTCAATCCTCACGTTGTCGGTCACGCGTATCTTCATCAGCTCAATGTAGTTGCGCATGAAGTCGGCCTCCTTGCATAGCGGAACAAAGTCCTGCTGGTTCTCGTACAACACGTGCCGCAACAGCTTGCTCAGCTCGCCCACGGCCATCTGAGCCTTGTCCTGGTCAAACGCGATCAGGGCATAGATGTTGTTCAACGTGTTCAACAGGAAGTGGGGATTGAGCTGATTGCGCAGGTTGCTCAGCTCGGCCTCGGCACGAGCGGCCTCAGCCTCCTTGCGCGTCTCCTCGATGTGCTGCCAGCGCTGGATCATCCTCACGGCCACGGCCAGCGCGATGATCAGCACCAGCGTCAGGATAGCCCAGAAGTAGCGCGGAAACCTCACGTAGGGCTTACGCGGGGCGCCGGAGTCCACGTTGGGCAACAGATTCACGGCACACCAGTGCCAGGCATCTATCGTGAACAACCCAGCCATGATGACACACAGGTTGAGCAACAAGAACATCTTCCAGTCGCTCTTCTTGAACAGGAAGCGTGGCACCAGCCACAGGTAGTTGACATAGAACACCAGCAGGTAGACCAGCGGATTGCCCAGCCAGCGCAGGTAACGGTTCATCACCGTCGACCAATCGTCGCCCGAACTATGAAAAAACACTGGCACCACAATCAGCACCGCCCAGCACAGGAAGTGAAGCGTCAGGTAGCGCCACCGCGACCGTGGTTGCTGAAGCCTTGTTTCTAGATTATTCATATGGCATTGATACTTTTATACTTTTTGGGCAAAGTTACATTACCCTTTTCATATCAGCAAATTATCTAGACAAAATCAGCCTCACAATAGACCAAATCACCTGCATCACTCTCGGCAGGAGCACCCAAGAGCGGTTTGACGCCGGGGCATGCCTGTCTCGGGCAAACGAGCGCAACATGGCGCTTAATGCCTGTCGACGGCAACCTCAGGCACGATAACCCCGCTGGCCCGACGTTTTTCGCGTGACAGTCCGCTACCTAAAACTGCACACATGCAAAAAACACAGCCTCATGGGACCCGAAAATGAGAAAAAACAACTACCTTTGCATTCTATTTCAACCAACCACTTCTTACTGACAATTAAAAACTTATCAACTCAACAACAAAAATGGAGAAAATTCAAGCCGGTAAATATGTAGAGCTCGTCTATGAAATCTTCGTCGTCAACGGCGATCAGCAGGAGAGCGTCTTCAAGTTCAACCCTGAGCACCCCGACGCCTTTGTCTTCGGCATGGACCTCTCGCTCATCGAGGGCTTCCAGAATCACATCATGGGACTCGAGCAGGGCGACAAGTTTGACTTCACACTCAAGCCCCACGAGGCCTTCGGCGTCAAGAACCCCGAGCTCATCTATGAACTCGAGAAAGAAATCTTCCATATCGACGGCAAGTTTGATGCCGAGAACATCCGCCCAGGACGACGTGTGCCCATGATGACACAGGAAGGCATGCGCATCGAGGGACAGGTCGTCAAGGTCACCGACGACAAGGTCTTCATGGACTTCAACCACCAGCTCGCCGGCGAGACCGTGCGCTACGCCGGTCACGTGCAGCTCGTGCGCGACGCCACCCCCGAGGAGCTCCAGCCCAAGCACCACGGCTGTGGATGCGGCTGTGAAGACTGCGGCGACGGCGGCTGTGGTCACGACCACGGCGATGGCTGCAACTGCGGCTGTGGCGGATGCTAAACTGCTAAAAAAACATAACAAGGCATTGATTAAGGAAATTTTTCTTTAATTGATTTGCTCTTTATAAATTAATGTGTAATTTTGCACCGCATTTCAAATAGGGAATTTTCTAAAACATTAATAATTAAAGATTTATTATGGCAAAATTTGATAAGGCTATCTTAGCCGAGAAGTATGGTATCACTGGCGTGACCGAGGTTCTCTACAACCCCAGCTACGAGGTATTGTTCAACGAGGAAATGAAGCCTGAGCTCGAGGGCTTTGACAAGGGTCAGGAGACCGAGCTCGGTGCCATCAACGTGATGACTGGCGTCTACACCGGCCGCTCGCCCAAGGACAAGTTCATCGTCGACGATGCCAACAGCCACGACACCGTGTGGTGGACCACCCCCGGCTATCCCAACGATAACAAGCCCGTCACCGAGCAGACTTGGGGCGTAGTCAAGGACCTCGCCATCAAGCAGCTGTGCGGCAAGCGTCTCTTCGTCGTGGACGGCTTCTGCGGTGCTAACAAGGACACCCGCATGAAGGTGCGCTTCTTCATGGAGGTCGCTTGGCAGGCCCACTTCGTGACCAACATGTTCATCCGTCCCCAGAACGAGGAGGAGTTTGACCAGGAGCCCGACTTCACCGTTTACTGCGCCAGCAAGGCCAAGGTCGACAACTTCAAGGAGCTCGGCCTCAACAGCGACACCGCTGTCGTGTTCAACGTCACCAGCAAGGAGCAGGTCATCCTCAACACCTGGTACGGTGGTGAGATGAAGAAGGGTATGTTCTCCATGATGAACTACTTCCTCCCCCTCAAGGGCATCGCTGCCATGCACTGCTCGGCCAACTGCGACATGAACGGCGAGAACACCGCCATCTTCTTCGGTCTCTCGGGCACTGGCAAGACCACCCTGAGCACCGACCCCAAGCGCAAACTCATCGGCGACGACGAGCACGGCTGGGACGACAACGGTATCTTCAACTTTGAGGGCGGCTGCTATGCCAAGGTCATCAACCTCGACAAGGATGCCGAGCCCGACATCTACAACGCCATCCACCGCGACGCACTGCTCGAGAACGTCACCGTTGATGCCGAGGGCAAGATCGACTTCGCCGACAAGAGCGTGACCGAGAACACCCGCGTGAGCTACCCCATCTACCACATCAAGAACATCGTGCGCCCCATCAGCCACGCTCCCGCTGCCAAGCAGGTGATCTTCTTGAGTGCTGACGCCTTCGGCGTACTGCCTCCCGTATCGATTCTCGACTCGGAGCAGACCAAGTACTACTTCCTGAGCGGCTTCACCGCCAAGCTCGCCGGTACCGAGCGCGGCATCACCGAGCCCACCCCCACCTTCAGCGCTTGCTTTGGCCAGGCATTCCTGGAACTGCATCCCACCAAGTATGCCGAGGAGCTCGTTAAGCGCATGCAGATGAGCGGTGCCAAGGCTTATCTCGTCAACACCGGCTGGAATGGTACGGGCAAGCGCATCTCGATCCGCGACACACGCGGCATCATCGACGCTATCCTCAACCACAGCATCGACAATGCGCCCACCAAGGTCATCCCCTTCTTCAACCTCGTTGTGCCCACCCAGCTCGAGGGCGTTGACACCGGCATCCTTGATCCGCGCGACACCTATGCCGACGCTGCTCAGTGGGAAGAGAAGGCTCGTGACCTGGCTGCCCGCTTCATCAAGAACTTCGTCAAGTACGAGGACAACGAGGCTGGCAAGGCTCTCGTAGCCGCTGGTCCCCAGCTCTGATAATCTGGCAATAATAAAACAAATTCTATAGCTCCGAGAGCGGTGCCCATGGGCGGTACTGCTCTCTTTATACCCCGATTTACAGCATAAAGCCACTTTTTTTTAAAAAAGTTACATCAATGTAACTTACATCTATGTAACTTTTATTATCTTTGCCACCGATTAATTAAGATACAGATTATAATGAAGGCTCCATTTCAATTTGGATCACTGGCCGAGAAAGAGAATTTTATCGACCGTGTGGAGGACAGGGCGTTGCTCAAGCAACTGCTCATGTCGGGCATCCATGTGATGCTCATCTCTCCACGTCGATGGGGTAAGTCATCGCTGGTCAAGGCCGTGGGTCAGGAGCTGATGGCCGAGAACAAGAATGTGCGCGTGTGCTATATCGACGCCTTCAGCATCAGCACCGAGGCTGAGTTCTACCGCGTGTTCGCCAGCCGAGTCATGACCTGCGCTGCATCACGTTTCAAGAGAGGGGTTGAGGAAATGAAAAAATTCCTCACCGGAGCTGTGCCACAACTCGTCATCCGCGACAAGGTGACCGAGTTTGTCACCTTCGACCTGAGGTTCCAGCCGCAAGAGAAAGACAAGTTGGAGATTCTTGAACTGCCCGAGAAAATCGCTGCCGCCAAGGGGCTACGAATCATCGTCTGCATCGATGAGTTCCAGCAATTGGCCAGCATCCCTCAATATCCCGACATGGAGGGCAAGATGCGCTCGGTGTGGCAACAGCAGCACAATGTATCCTACTGCTTCTATGGTAGCAAACGCCACATGATGACCGAGATCTTTAATGACTCAACCAAACCGTTCTACCGCTTCGGACAAGTCATCTGGCTCAAGAAAATTGAGGAGCGCTACTGGGTAGAGTTCATTGTCAACGCTTTTGAGCGAACAGGGAAAAGCATCACTGCCGACCTGGCTAAACGCATCTGTGACGTCACCAAGTGCCACTCGTGGTATGTGCAACAGCTCAGCTTCTTCATCTGGAATGCCACCGACAACGAGGTGACTGAGGAAATCTTCGACCGGGCGCTGCAACGATTGATTGACACCAACGCTCCCATGTTCCAGAACGACATTGAACAGCTCACAGCCAGCCAAAAGGCCATGCTACATGCCGTGGTCGATGGATTCAACCAATTCTCGGCCGAAACGACCAAACAATTATATCACATGGGGAATGCCAATACAATAGCACGCAACAAGCGCATCCTTCAAGACAAAGACTTTATCGAGCAACGAGGTAAAAAGTTTGAGTTTGTTGACCCCATTTTTCAACTTTGGTTGTCACGCGAATTCATGGATTAACGCCTTAGCAATCACATTAAAACAGCAACAAGAAAAGTTACGCTCATGTAACTTACATCTATGTAACTTTTATTACCTCTGTAACAATCATTGTTGGTTTTCAAGATTATATAGCACATGAATCCTGTCACTCAAGCCATCCTACTGTCGGCATCAACCCTGCGCATGCTGCCCCACATCGCCTTGTTCCTCATCCACAGGGACAAGTTCAGCGACGACCTGCTCAAGGTACAGGACTGCCGCGACTCGGTGTTGAACTTCATCAAGGCATGCACCCGCGAGAAAGCGTTCCGCAACCTGTTCTACTACCGCATGGGTGAATACCGGTCGGTGTTCATCTCGTGGCTGCTGCCGCCCGAGGGTACGATGCACATCTGGTGCCCATCCATCGGCCCCGGTGCCCATTTTGAACACAGCTATGCCACCTACCTCAATGCCCGCTCCATCGGCCGTGACTTCTACTGCCTGCAACTGGTCACGCTGGGCAACGGCAACAACGGAGCCCCCGTGATCGGCGACAATGTGCGCATCATGACGGGAGCAACCGTCTTTGGCGGCATCTCCGTCGGCAACAACGTCACCATCGGAGCCAACACCGTGGTCAACAAGGATGTCCCCGACAACTGTGTGGTTGTGGGAAACCCTGCAAGAATCGTGAAACTCAACGGTGAACGTGTGGACATTAAACTATAAACCATGATGCGTGTACTCATTGTTAATACGGCCGAGAGAACCGGGGGCGCAGCCATCGCCGCCAACCGCCTGCTGCAGGCCCTGAACCGCAACGGCGTGGAGGCGCGCATGCTCGTGCGCGACCGCAAGACCGAGTCGCCACTGGTGACCAGCCTGTCTCCCTCGTGGCGCCTGAAGGCCAACTTCTTGTGGGAGCGCGGCGTCATCTGGCTGGCCAACGGCTTGAGCAAGAGTAACCTCTTCCAAGTCGATATTGCCAATGCGGGCACCGACATCACCCGCATGGAGGCCTTCCAGTGGGCCGACGTCATCCACCTGCACTGGGTCAACCAGGGATTCCTGTCACTCAACGACCTGGAGCGCATCATGGCGTCGGGCAAACCCGTCGTAATCACCCTGCACGACCAGTGGTATTTCACTGGCATTTGCCACTACTCGGGCGGGTGCGACAAGTATCGGTCACAGTGCAATCATTGTCCCATGATCAAGGGTGTGGGAGTGGACTTGGCCAAGCGGGTGTTTGAGCGCAAACGCGCAATATACGCTGGTCGCAACCTGACCTTCGTCGGCTGCAGCCGCTGGATGGCCGACCTGGCCCGCCAGGGTGCCCTCACGCAGGGCCACACGGTCACCAACGTCCCTAACGCAATCGACACCGAAGTGTTCAAGCCGACCGACAAGGCCGCTGCGCGACACAAGTTCGGCTTGCCCGTCGATCAGCGACTGCTGCTCTTCGGAGCCCAGCGCATCACCGACGAGCGCAAGGGCTTCAGTTATCTAGTCGAGGCTTGTGAGCACATCAGCATGCACCACCCCACCCTGCCCGCTCATCTGGGAGTTGTCGTCCTGGGCGGCGATGCCGACACTGTCAAGTCAGCACTGCCGCTGCCCGTCTATACGGTCAACTACCTCAGCAATGAAGCCGACATCGCCGCGCTCTACAACGCCGTCGATCTGTTCGTCACCCCGTCGTTGCAGGACAACCTGCCCAACACCATCGTCGAGGCGATGGCCTGTGGCACGCCCTGTGTGGGATTCAACATCGGTGGCATCCCCGAGATGATCAACCACAAGCAAGACGGTTATGTCGCCGACTATTGCGACAGCATCGATTTTGCCCAGGGTATCGCCTGGTGCCTTGACAAGAGCCGCTATGCCTCATTGAGCCAGCAGGCCCGCGACACCGCCATCGCCACCTATGCCGAGCCCGTCGCCGCCCAGCGCTACCACGACATCTACCGCTCCCTCCTGCCCTGACTTGCCTCACACCCCTCCCCCTTGAGCCTCACGCAAATCCGCTAAGCCGCGAAGGTTTTTTTTCGTTTTTTTCTTTTTTTCCGCGTGTGCACGTGTGACCTCGGCTCACCCGATAAAAGGTGGGGGCGGTGTGGTCGAAGGCCACAGTAGGAAAATAGGGACGGTTCTTTTGATGTAATTTTATAGGCAGTTGTTAAGAAATACTTAACAAATTGGCATCGCATCAACACATTCATTATCAACGGATTGTACTATCTTGAGTGGGCTTGTGTTGATGAGGCAAAAAACTGCAAAGAGGTGTCCAGGTAGTTGGGGCGGTCGAGGTTGCAATGAGGCTGATGTGCGCCCCATGATGCGGTGGTCGAGGACATCGGCGCAGGCACCGTGTGCGGATGCTATCAGTAATTTCAGACTAATCAGTTGTTTGAAAACCCTTCGAGGTCAGCGATGGTGCGGGCAACTTTACACTATGGCACCTAGCCACAGGTCTCGAAGGAATTCGGTGGCCGGTATGACCCTGTAGAAAAAAGTAGTACCTCGATGATGACTGACTCAAAACTTTTGCTTAACTTTGACGCACAATCGTGCAAGGCCTCCTTGCAGATGCCCGAATATTGGTCGAGTGCTTCTGAAATATATCTCATATCTTAGCAGTGTTTGGCGACCACTAAGTTGCTGAATATCAGGCACTTGACAAAATTTTATCAGGTATATATTGTTAAAATAACTCATTGATTTTCAGATATTTAAATCAATTATTAACTAAGTATTGACAAGTTTTCATGATGACCCAAAAAACCATTCTTATCAGTTGTCTGCTGTTGTTATGTGCAATGCCACTGCGCGCTCAGGAAAATAGGGACGGTTCTTTTGATGTAATTTTATAGGCAGTTGTTAAGAAATACTTAACAAATTGGCATCGCATCAACACATTCATTATCAACGGATTGTACTATCTTGAGTGGGCTTGTGTTGATGAGGCAAAAAACTGCAAAGAGGTGTCCAGGTAGTTGGGGCGGTCGAGGTTGCAATGAGGCTGATGTGCGCCCAGCGCTACCACGACATCTACCGCTCCCTCCTGCCCTGACTTGCCTCACACCCCTCCCCCTTGAGCCTCACGCAAATCCGCTCTATTATAAGTTATTGCTCGCAAGGGGCTCGCAATTTTTGTCGTCTCATCGGCGGCAACGATTGCGAGCCCCTTGCGAGCAATCATAAAAACCTTCGCGGCTTTGCGGCTTTGCGTGAAATCCGTTAGAGCGACGGGATTACTTCACGCGCCAGTCGATGACAGTGGCGAGCTTGCGCTCGTAGTAGCGCTTGAGGTCGCTCCAGCGGTAGTAAGGGCCGCTGACGGCGGTCACAGGAAGCGTGGCCTCGTGCTCGTTGAACAGCACCTTGACCAGGATGTCGTCGGCACGGTTGCCGGTCGTCCCCACGGGGCGGTAGAACACCATCTGGATGTTGCAGGCCTTGGGGATGGTGTTGTAGTCCTGCCAGTGCTCGTGCAGCGTCTCCAGGTCGTCGCAGCTGTAGTTCACATTGTCAATCTCGAGTAGGCAGGCCAGTGGCAGCACGCAGGTCTCGTGGCCGAATCGCAGGGCCGCGCCGCGCTCACCGGTGGCGATGGCCTCGTCGGCGGTGGCAATCATGTTGCGCAGCAGGGCACGCTCGATAAAGGGCATGCGGTTGCCGTTCTGGGGTGCATTGGCCCAGTGGATGTACCAGTAGATGTTCTTCAAGCGCCAGAGTTCAAAAAGTTCCTCATTGGAGAAGTAGTTGTACAGGTTGATGTCCTCGAACTGGTGGTGTCCCTGCAGCGAACCGGCGATGTCAAACACGTCACGCATCAGTTTCTCGCCCTTCACATGATCGCGGGCCCATGCCGGGTCGTTGACCAGCTGGGCGACAAAGCGGGTGGCATCCACGTGCTGGGCATAGAGCTTGTCCACAATCGGGTCCACACTCTTGCGCAGGTCGTTGGCCAGCGTGTCCTCGCCATAACCCCAGCCCATGTAATGCATATCGTGGTAGCTGGCGTCGGTGGTGATGCGCAGTTGCGGGTTGAGCGTGCGCAGGGTCATCGTCTCGTTCTGCATCGACAGGATGCAGCGGATGATGACGGTC
>CAMJXD010000055.1 GCA_946409635.1 uncultured Prevotellaceae bacterium | reverse complement strand
ACGGTTGTCACGGCTTTGCAGTAGGGCGTCGAGCGTAATCTCCATCGCTAGTGTAATATAGAAAAGTTGAGACTAAATGCAGTGAGATTTAGCCAACGATGTTCTTGATCACATCCTGTACCGAGCCGTCGCGGTTGAGCACGACGCCCACAACCTTGTCGCCGAAGGGCAGGGGAGCGGGATCGCCGATGATCGAGCGAGCCTTGGCAGCGAGGTCGTGGATGTCCACGATGTTGAGGCCGGCGGCCTCGAGGCGCTGCTTGATTTCGGGACGGTTGGGGTTAACGGCGATACCATACTCGGTAACGACAACGTCGACATTGCTGCCCGGGGTGATGAGGGTGGTTACCTCGTCAACGACACAGGGGATGCGGCCACGCAGCAGCGGGCAGACGATGACTGACAGCGCGCTGTCCTGAGCGGTGTCGGGGTGACCGCCGATGGCGCCACGGATGATACCGTCGCTGCCCACGAGCACGTTGACGTTGAAGTTGACGTCAACCTCCAGGGCCGACAGGATAACGACATCCAGGAAGTGGGTTGCTGAACCCGGCTCCAGCATGGCGGCATACTCGTTGGCCGACACGCACTTGTGCAACGGGTCGTTCATCAACGACTCGGCAGCTACCTTGTCAAACGACTGAACGTCGATCAGACGGCCAATCAGACCCTCCTGATGCAGTTTCACCATGTGGCTGGTGATGCCACCCAGGGCGAAGCTGGCCTTGATGCCCTTGTCGATCATGCCCTGACGCAGATACTTGGTCACGGCGAGCGAAGCACCGCCCGAACCGGTCTGCAGCGAGAATCCGTTCTCAAAGTAGCCACTGTTCATGACCACCTTGGCAGCCTGCTTGGCCAGGAGGATGTCGCGGGGATTCTTGGTGTCGCGGATGGCACCCGAGGAAATCTTGCTCGAGTCACCCACCGAGTCAACAACGACAACAAACTCGACGTCGGCCTCGCTGATGCAGCTGTGCTGGTTGGGATAGTCCACGAGGTCATCGGTGAGGATGATGGTGTGGTCGGCATACTTGGCATCGGGCAGGGCATAGCCCAGGGAACCGCAGATGCTCTTGGCATTCTCGCTGGTCGAGTAACCGGCAGCGTTGCCCAGGGGATCGCACGACGAGGCGCCCAGGAAGGCGACGTCGATGTGCAGCTCACCACTCTTGATGGCATAGCCGCGCGAACCGTGGCTGCGGAAGACAACGGGCTTCTCCATCAGACCATGAGAAACCTCGGTAGCGAGGGCACCACGCAGGCCGCTGGTGTGCAGCTGGGTGATGACGCCGTTCTTAATGTGCTCGATGAGGGGCTCATGCACGTCGATGAGGCTCGACGATGCCAGCGTGAGGTTCTTGAAGCCCATCTCGGCGAGCTTAGCCACTACCATGTTGATGACCTTGTCACCGCCGCGGAAGTGGTGGTGGAACGAGATGGTCATGCCGTCCTTCAGACCGCTCTTGCGGATGGCTTCCTCGAGGGTTACCACCTTGTTGCTCTTGCGCTGCAACTCAAAGCGGGGGGTCGGATCTTTCTTCATTGTGGAGTCGTTATAGACTTCCTTATTCATCTGCTTTGCAACCTCTGCGATCTGGGCTGCTCTATCTTTGATACTGTTCATGCTAAGTCCTCCTTTGTCAAGATGCCCGACGCGATGGCCAGGTCGATGGTACGTTGTGCTCTGATAACCACGGGGCGGTCAACCATTTTGCCGTTGACGGCAATCACGCCGCTGCCGCGCTTCTCGGCTTCCTTGATGGCGGCGAGGATGGTCTTGGCCTTCTCGATTTCCTTCTCCTTGGGAGCGAAGATCTCGTTGACAACCTCGATTTGGCGAGGATTGATGATCGACTTGCCGTCGAAGCCCATGGCCTTGATCATCTCGACCTCGCGACGGAAGGTGTCCATATCGTTAAGGTTGCTGAACACGGTGTCCAGGGCATCGATGCCGGCAGCACGGGCAGCCGTGACGATGCATTGGCGGGCCATTTGCAGCTCCATGCCGAAGAAGGGCGAGTCACCCGTCGTGCGCTGGGCCTTCAGGTTAGCGCAGTAGTCCTCGGCGCCCAGGGCGATACCCATCATGCGCTTGCTGGCTGTTGCAATGGCATAGGCGTTGAGGGCGCCCAGGGTGCTCTCGATGGCGGCCATGATCTGGGTGCGGCCTACGCAACCCAGCTCGGTCTCCACCTTGATGATTTCCTCTTCGAGCTCCTTGACCTCCTCGGCGGTCTCGGTCTTGGGCATGCGGATGACGTGAACGCCAGCCTTTACCACTGCCTCAACATCCTTCTTGCCGTAAGGGGTGCTCAGCGGGTTGATACGTACCACCATCTCGGTCGTGCCGTAGTCGATGGTCTTGAGTGCGTTGTGAACGAGCAGACGCGCAGCGTCCTTCTCGGCCATCGAGACAGAGTCCTCGAGGTCGAGCATGATTGAATCGGGACCGTAGATGTGAGCGTCGGCCATCATTCCCGGGTTGTTACCAGGGACAAACATCATTGTTCTTCTGAGTCGTTGCATAACAATTTTCTCGTTTTTAGATGGTTTTCAGTGTTAATTTTAGTCGGCCCACACGTCTTTGCCGGTAGCGCGAACGGCGGCTGCCGTCACGCGGGCGCGGATGGTGCAGTCCAGGGCTCCCTTGTCCGTGGCTTTCACCTCGGCTTGGTCGATGCCCAGGCCCTGCAGGGTCTCGGTGATAACTTTCTTGATTTGGTCGCCAAACTGGTAGGCTACCGTGCTTTCAAGATCAATGTGCAGTCCTGCGCCGGCATTAGGCGCAATCTGGATGAAAATGTCGCCGGACTCAAGTGTTCCGGCCATTGCCGTTTTGATCTCCATTTTCTAGTTGTTGATTAAAGCAATTAAATTATTAATAAAAAGTTCGTTATGTTATTGTCTTTAATTAGATGGTTGCTTCAGGGAAAAACCAGGCCGTCCTTGAATCATCAAGTTTAAGTGCTTAGCGGTTCTGGTATCGGTCGGTTTCCTATAAAAAGCGCTCAAAATTAGGCATTATTTTATTATTGACAAAATATTTTCATCACCTTTTTTCGACACCCCTCGGGCGGTTGAAAGCAGTTGGTTTTTAGGTGGTTTGAAAACTATAGTTTTCATGTTTCAAAAGTAATAGAAACGGCTTTTTGGGCTGTTTTGTCTTTCATATTGTCATTTTTCCGTGCTTCTACGAGATTTTCTATTAGTATCGGGCTTTGGGCCGTAATCGGCGGCAGGTTCGGCGGCAGCGGTGAGGGGTTCCAGGGCTGGTGGTGAGGCATAGCCTGCGGGCCGTGCGCTGTGCTGGAGCACGATGCGGCTCAGGGCCAGGTCCAGGTCACGGAGCGTGGCTTGGCGGCGCTTGGGCGTGAGCTGGCACTCCCACACGACGATGACGTTCCATCCCGCGGCGCGCAGCATTGCCTGGTTGCGCTTGTCGCGTGCCTGGTTGCGGGCGATTTTCTCGTGCCAGAATCGGGCATTGGTGGCGGGCTTGTGTTTCTGGCAACCATGTCCGTGCCAGAAACAGCCGTTGACCATGATGACCGTGTGCCACTTGCGCATCACGATGTCGGGGCGGCCGGGCAACTCCTTGACACATAGTCGATAACGGAACCCCTGATGCCACAGCCATCGCCTCACCGTCATCTCGGGTTTGGTGTCGCGACCGCGTATGCGGCTCATGCAGCGGTGCCGCTGCTCGGGTGTCATCTTGTCGGCCATGATGTCGTGTTGCTGTAAGTAATAATGTGTTGCAAATGTACTGCAAAAACTTGAAAAGGGAGTACCTGGCCGCAGGTGAGTGTCTATTTTTTTTGAGAGAAAAAGGCAGTGTCGTTAGGTAGAATGGAGAAAAAGCAGTATCTTTACACTCCAAAAAAAATACAGATAGGACCACATGAAATTCAGCGAAGTATTAGGTAATGAGCAGGCCATCGGCCAGATAAGGCGCATGATAGACACCGACCGCATGCCTCACGCCCTGCTGCTGCATGGCGAGCCCGGTGTGCCCAAGTTGAGGCTGGCGATGGCCGCCGCCCAGTATCTGCACTGCAAGGACCGCCACGACGGCGACTCGTGCGGCGTGTGCCCCATGTGCCGTCAGCACCAGTCGTTTAACCAGGTGGATACCCACTTCAGCTATCCGTTCACCAACCGCAAGGGAGACAGCAACAGCCCGTGTGACGCCGATGACTACATCGAAGAGTGGCGCGAGTTTGTCACCCAGTATCCCGTCGAGGACTATCAGGCCTGGCTGAGCCTGTTGAAGAACGACAATGCACAGCCCCAAATCTTTGTGCGTGAGGCCGACAGCATCATGCGCAAGATGACCCTGAGCGCCTACACGACCAAGTATAAGGTGCTGATCATGTGGCTGCCCGAGAAACTCAAGGACGAGGCCGCCAACAAGCTGCTCAAGCTCATCGAGGAGCCCTACGACGACTGCAAGTTCATCCTGGTGAGCGACAACGAGAAGGGCATCCTGGGCACTATCCTGTCGCGCTGCCAGCGCATTGAGTTGCGCAAGCCGTCGACACCGATGGTGGCCCAGTATCTGGCCGACCGTTATGGCATGGACATGCAAGACGCCCTGGCTCTTGCCGCTCCAGCCGACGGTAATGTGACCATGGCCGAGCGCATGGTGCAGACGGGCAGCGAGTTTCACGAGTTTCGCGACCGCTTTATTGAGCTGATGCGCTTGTCCTATCAGCATGACCTGTCCAAGCTCAAGGCATGGAGCGAGGGCATCGCCGAGATGAAACGCGAGAAGGCGCGCCGCTTCCTGGCCTACAGCGTCAGGCAGGTGCGCGAGAACTTCATCTACAACCTGCACAATCCCGAGCTGAATTACCTCACCCGCGAGGAAGAAGCCTTCTCGACGCGCTTCTCGCCGTTTATCAACGAGCGCAATGTCGAGGGCATGGTTGCCGAGCTGGAGCGGGCCAGTACCGACATCGCTGGCAACGGCAATGCCAAGCTTGTGTTGTTTGACCTCACGATCAGGCTATCGATCCTCATCAGGAAATAGCCGGGTCGCGGCCCGGTCAAGACTAGATTGACCAGAATACAGAAATCTTTGAGCTTGCCATCCAAAACCTAACGATAACAATTACACCATGACACCATTTCTGCAACAAGTCGCACGTCATTATATCGAGGCTCAAGGCCTTGAGGATTACTGCTTTGTGTTTCCTAATCGCCGAGGCGGACAGTTCTTTGCCCGCTACCTGCAGCAAGAGCTGGTAGCCGCCGACGAGCGCGCCGGCCTCGTGAGGCCGCACCTGCTGCCCGCGGTGACGTCGATCAACGAGCTGGTCGCCGATCTCACGGGAACCGTGGTGGCCAGCGACATCGAGATGATGTTTGCCCTGTATGATGCCTATTGCCGGGCGATGGGCGACAGTGCCCAGGCGTTTGACAAGTTCATCTATTGGGCCAATCTCATCGTCAGCGACTTTAACGACATCGACCGGTCGCTGGCCGATGCCGCATCGATCTACCAGAACCTGGAAGACCTGCACGAGCTGAGCAGCAACTATCTGTCGGCCGAGGTGAAGGAGAAGGTGCGCAAGATGTTCGGTGACAACTTGTTTACCGCCTTCTTTGACACCGATGCCGATGCCGCCCTGTGGCGAAAGCTATCCAACAGCGGTGACGATGCCACCGCCAGCCATGACGGCAACCACGAGACCGGTCCTGATGACGACAAGGTGAAGATGGAGTTCCTGAGCCTGTGGAACCGTCTGGAGCAGATTTATGGCGACTATCACCGTGTGTTGGCTGCCAAGGGCGTTGTCACGCCTGGCCGGCAACTGCGTCTGGCCGCCGAGGGGCAGCACCTGGAGGCTCGATACAGGAGAGTGGTGTTTGTGGGCTTCGGCGTGTTGTCGATGGCCGAGGTCAAGCTCTTTGACCGCTTCAAGGCCAGCGGCAAGAGCGACTTCTGGTGGGACAATGCCGGCTTGCCCGCACTGCTGGCCAAGGCGCCTCACGATCCCGGGTCACAGCTCATCGACGGTTACTGCCGCCGATTTGGCGCCATGCCGCTAGATCCGTTGCCCGCTGTGGACCAGCACATCAGGGTGGTGGCCGTACCCTCGACCGTGGGCCAAGCCAAGCAGGCATTTGACGAGGTGGCCCTCATGATGGCCGATGGCGTTAAGCCCGGCATCGAGACTGCTATCGTCCTGCCCGACGAGGGCCTGCTGGTGCCGTTGCTCCACTCGATACATGCCCCTGGTGCCGGTGGTGATGATGACGGGATGAGGCTCAATGTCACCCTGGGCTATCCATTGCGCAGCTCAGGCATCGTGTCGCTCATGCACATCGTGGCCCGGTTGCATCATCAGGCCAGCCTGGAGCGCGACGTGTGGACCTATTACCGCGAGGACGTCAACGACATCCTGTCACACCCGCTCATCAAGACCTATTTCACCAGCGATGCCCTCGCGCTGGCCACCGAGCTGGCCCGCACCAACCGATTCCGTGTGCCCGCACCCGAGTTTGCCGGCTATGGCTTTGCCCCCCTGTTTGAGCCAGCGATGGGCAGCGGTGAACAAGCGACAGGCCATCAGGGATATATCAATAACTTGCTGGCTTTCAGCAGTCTGCTAATGGAACGGATGAGTGTCGCAGAGCAGTCAAGCGGCGACGATGATGACCATGACGAGCCCGACCATGACGGGGCCGAGGTGCCGTTGCAGCAAGCGTTCCTGCTCAAGTATATCCAGGTGCTCAACCAGTTGAAAAGCGCCTTGAGTGAGTGCGGCCAGCAGCTGTTGCACAGCACCGTGTTCACGCTCATCGACCGCCTGACGGCCTCGGCCATCGTCCCGTTTACCGGCGAGCCGCTGCAGGGCCTCCAGATCATGGGTCTGCTCGAGACGCGCAGTCTGGACTTTGAGAACGTGGTCATCCTGTCGATGAACGAACGCATCTTTCCGCGCCGTCGCAGCATCAACTCGTTTATCCCCAACTACATGCGACGAGCCCACGGCATGTCGACCATGGAGCAGCAGGAAGCCATCGTGGCCTATAACTTCTACCGCCTGCTCAACCGTTGCTCCCACTTGACGCTGATGTATGACTCCAGTGCCCAGAAGATGGGCTCGAGTGAGCCGTCGCGTTACATCTCCCAGCTCGAGAAGGTGTATGGCCGCACGATGCAGTATGTCGAGATGAGCCCCAACGTCGAGACTTCGGCCTCGATCGTCATCCAGGCACCGGCAAGCAGCCAGGGTGCCCTGAAAGACCGTTACACACGTGACGCGGCTGACGGAGGCAGGTATCTGTCGGCCAGCGCCATCAACAAGTATATCAACTGTCCGTTGCAGTTCTACATGCACTACGTCCAGGACCTGAACGATGAAAACGAGACTGGCGATTTCATGGACAGGGGCACCTTTGGAACCATTATCCACGACACGTTGAGCGACTGTTACAACATTGGTGGCGGGAACGCCGTGATCGACAAGGACTACATCGTGCGGTTCAAGAAGGAGCGGCTGGCCGTTGCCGTGGAACGTAATATCAAGAAGACTTATCTGCATGTGCCCGAGGACCAGCTGGACAGCGATGACCGTCCGCTGAAGGGTGAGGCATTCATGCTCATCGACACCATCAAGAGCTATGTGGGCTTTGTGCTGGATTATGACATTGACCTGATTGAGGACAAGGGCCCGTTCACCGTGCTGGAGTGTGAGCAGACCCACAAGTTGCCCTCGATGGAAATGGGTGGCGTGAGCTTCAACTTCACCTACAAGCCCGACCGTGTTGACCGTCTGGCCGACGGCAGCGTGCGCATCGTGGATTACAAGACAGGATCAGACGAAACCGTCTTCTCGCCCGATGCCGGCCTGCCCGACCTGTTTGACCCCGATAAAGACAAGCGCCGCAAGGCCATCCTGCAGCTGTTTCTCTATAGCTATGCCTACCTGCTTGAGAACCCGTCAGTCACGTCGGTATTCCCTGTTATCTACAAGATCGGATCGATGAGTGACAGCGGTGTCTTGAGCAAGGTGAAGAGAAGCCGCATGCCGGGCAAGCAGTACGAGTTCAAGTTCGAGGATACTGTCGCTGCCGATTTTATCGCCCAAATGGCGGCTACCATCGGCCGGCTGTATGATGAAGAGTTCGGCCAGGCCACCGAGGGAGCCAAGGCCTGTGACTATTGCCGGTTTATCGACTTCTGCCGCCGCACGCCCTCCAAGAGCTGGTAAAGGGGCTGCTGGCGTGACGAAGACACGCAACGAGCCGCCACCCGCGCGGGACAGTGTTGTCCGCAAGAGCAGGTGGCGGCTCGTTATGCGTTACAGGCTGGCGATGTGTCAGTCCTTGTTTTCGCTCTGGCGTCGGGCGATGTCCTCGTTGAGGCGGATTTCGTCTTCCCGGGTCCACAACGGGTTGTCGTCCTCGTCCCAGTCGAAGGCGTCGTCGAACTGCGGTGCAGGGTCGTCAAAGCCGAAGAATGCCTCGTCGGTGAAGTCCTGCAGCTCGCGGCCCTCCTTCTTGGTGGGGCGTCCCATGCCTCGCTGGCGGTTGACAAAGCCGTCAATCTTGACCATCTCGAGCAGCCGCAGCTGGTCGGCGCTGGTGACGTTCTTGAGGTACTGTGGCACGAGTTTGGCTCCCACGCGGTTGTTGAGCAGGGCGAGGACCTCAAACGAGTAGGTGACGGGCGGCTTGCGCACGTCGATGCGGTCGCCCACCTTGATGCCGTGGGACGGCTTGACGGTCATGCCGCCGATGGTCACGCGGCCCAGCTTGCATGCCGTGGTGGCGATGGTGCGGGTCTTGAACACGCGTGTGGCCCACAGCCACTTGTCGATTCTCACTTCCTTCATGATTACACTACGCTACTTGTTGTTATAGTTGTTCATGGCAAACGTCACGCCCGACAGACAGAAGGCCTTGATGGCGTCGATGGCCACCTTGGCCCGTTCGGGCAGGATGGCTAGTTCCTCGGGGGTGGGGTAGCCCAGCACATAGTCGACCTGGGCTCCTGGCGGGAAATCGTTGCCGATGCCAAAGCGCAACCTGGCCCACTGCTGGCTCTGGAGCAGCTCGTTGATGCTCTTGAGGCCGTTGTGGCCGCCGTCGGCACCCTTGGGACGGATGCGCAGGTGGCCGAAGGGCAGAGCGATGTCGTCGACGATGACCAGCAGGTGGTCGAGGTCGATGTGCTCCTTGATCATCCAGTAGCGCACGGCTTCGCCGCTCAGGTTCATGTAGGTTGAGGGCTTGAGCAGGACGAGTTGCTGGTTCTTGAGCCGCATCTCGGCCACGGCGCCGTAGCGTGCAGTGGTGAAAACAATATTGGATGCCTCGGCGAGAGCATCCAATATTGTAAATCCTATGTTGTGGCGGGTCCCCTGGTACTCGGCACCAATGTTTCCCAGACCGACAATGAGATACTTCATAGGGGGGGTAATGGATAAAACGGGTGATGACAACGGCAGCGGTTGCCGTCATCATCTCCCACTAGGCATTGATTACTCGGCAGCCTCGCCCTCAGCAGCCTCGCCGTCCTCGGCGGTAGCGGCAGCAGCCGAATTGCGGGTGGCACGTACACCGGCGATAACGAGATCCTTGGCGTTAACCAGCTCGTAGTTGTCGAACTGGCAGTCGCGAACCTTGATGGTCTTGCCAATCTCCAGGGTGTCGACATTGAGCATGATGGTCTCGGGAATGTCCTTGTACAGGCCCTTGACCTTCACCTTCTTCATGCTCAGGTAGAGCTTACCACCAGCCTTAACACCGACAGCGTGACCCTCGAGGTGCACGGGAATCTGGACAACGACGGGCTTGTCATCGCTCACTTCCAGGAGGTCGATGTGCAGCACGGCGTCGCTCACGGGATGGAACTGGAGGTCCTTGAGGACAGCCTTGCGGGTCTGTCCGTCGTAGGTCAGTTCGATTACATACACGTCGGTGCTGTAGATGAGCTTGCGCACGTCGGCAAAGTTCACTACCAGGTCGGTGGTGATGATGCCCTTACCGTCGCGGCCCACGGGAACGACCTTCTCGCCAGCGAGCAGCTTGCCATTGTACTTGCCGTCCTTGTCGAGGTCAACGAGCTTGCCACCATTCAGGACAACGGGAATCTTGTTCTCCTTGCGGAGGGCCTTAGCGGCCTTCTTGCCGAGGTCGGTACGAGCCTCTGCGTTCAATTGAAAAGTCTTCATTGTTAATAGGTTGTGTTACTCAAAATTAAAGTGATTGGTTGTTAAAAACGCTTCCTTTAATTTCCCATCACACTGGAAAAGTTTAAAAAAGCGGGGCAAAGTTACAACATTTTTCCCGACCGGCAATGCCAAATCCCAAAAAGTTGCAAAATTGCCTGACCCGTGAGCGTTCTCGCAGGTTCAACTAGCAAGTGCAAAATTAGCGATATTTTTGAAGAACTCGTGT
>CAMJXD010000054.1 GCA_946409635.1 uncultured Prevotellaceae bacterium | reverse complement strand
GCGATATCGATTGTCATCACGCTGGTGGGTGCCATCTGCATCGGCACACTGCCCATCGAGCAGTATCCTAACATTGCACCGCCCACCGTCCAAGTCTCTACCTCCTACACAGGTGCCGACGCCAACACGATCATGAAGTCGGTGATTCAACCGCTTGAAGAAAACATCAACGGTGTGCCGGGCATGACCTATATCACCAGCTCGGCATCGGCATCGGGTGGCGTTTCGATACAGGTCTATTTCGAGCAAGGTACCGACCCCGACTTGGCCGCCGTCAACGTCCAGAACCGAGTCAGTCGTGCCACTGCCCTGCTGCCCGCCGAGGTGGCACAGGTGGGTGTGCAGGTGATGAAACAACAAAACAACATCTTGCACATCGGTGCATTGAAGAGTGTTGACGGCAAGTATGACGCTAATTTCATTGCCAACTACATCGACATCAACGTGCGTCCTCGATTGATGCGCATCACCGGTGTGGGCGATGTGATGTCGCTGGGCAATACCTACGCCTTGCGCATCTGGCTCAAGCCCGATGTGATGGCACAGTACGGACTCGAGCCCAACGATGTGTTCGCTGCCATCGGTGGACAAAGTTTTGTCGCCGCTACCGGTTCACTGGGTGAGCAGTCGGACAACGCCTACCAGTACTCGATGGAGTACAAGGGCACCTTGAAGACCGTCGAGGAGTTTAACGATATTGTGCTGCGCACAAGCGATGGCGGCCACCTGCTGCACCTGAGCGATGTGGCACAGGTCGAGATTGGTGCCGTGAGCTACAGCTTCTCGTCAAACATCGACGGCAAGCCAGGTACCATCTACATGGTGTTCCAGGCACCGGGGGCCAATGCTACCGAGGTAAACGCCCGCATCAACAAACTCTATGAGGAATTGAAGCCGACGATGCCTGCCGGACTGGAATTCGAGATACTCGAGACCAGCGACGACTTCCTCTTTGCTGCAATTCACAATGTGGTAGAGACACTGGTCATCGCTATCATCCTGGTCATCCTCGTGGTCTACTTCTTCTTGCAGAACTTCAAGGCGACGGTGATTCCTTCATTGTCGATTATTGTGTCATTGCTGGGGACGTTTGCCATCGTGAAACTTGCGGGGTTCTCGCTCAATATCCTCACGCTATTTGCACTGGTGCTGGCCATCGGTACCGTGGTCGATGATGCCATTGTCGTCGTCGAGGCGGTCATGGCCAAGATGGAGAGCGGCATCACCGATGCACGGCGCGCCACCCGCGAGGCCATGAGCGAGGTGTCGGTTGCCGTCATCTCGTGTACGCTGGTGTTCATGGCAGTGTTTATCCCCGTGGCCTTCATGCCCGGCACGTCGGGGTCGTTCTTCACTCAGTTTGGCGTGACGCTGGCATCGTCGGTGGGCCTGTCGTGTGTGTCGGCCTTGACGCTGTGTCCTGCCCTGTGTGCCATCATGATGCGCTACTCCAAGGACAACAAGGAGAAGAAGAACCTGAACTACTACGTCACCATGGCCTATAACGCCAGCTATAACGCCATCCTCAACAAGTACAAGAAGAGCGTGGGCGGCTTCATCAAGCGCCCCAAACTGGCTTGGGCGCTGCTCGCCGTCGCTGCCGTGCTGCTCGTCTTCTTCATGCGCGGTCTGCCGTCGGGTCTTGTACCCCAGGAGGATCAGGGCGTGTTCTTTGCCGAGGTGCGTGCCCCCGAGGGCAGCACCCTGCATGAGACCCAAGAAATCGTCAAGAAGGTGGAGGAGAAGGTCAAGAAAATTCCCGAGCTGGAGAGTTATGCTGTGGTCAGCGGCTACGGCATGATGGCGGGGCGTTCAAGCAGCTGCTATGCCACATTCATCGTCCGCCTCAAGAACTGGGGGGATCGATCGGGAATGAATCACTACATCGAGCTGGTGTTTGGGCGCTTTGCCATGGACTGCAGCGATATCAAGAATGCGATAGTCATCCCGTTCCAGATGCCTCAAGTGCCAGGCTACGGATCCAACAGCGGTGTGAACCTGGTGCTGCAAGACGTGCAGGACCGCCCGATGTCGGAATTCAACGCCGACGCTACCAAGTTCCTGGCCAAGCTCAACGAGCGTCCTGAGATCATGATGGCCATGTCGGCCTACTCTGAGCGTTTCCCGAAGTATCAGGTCGATATCAATGCTACACAGTGTGACCGTGCAGGCGTGACACCCGCTTCGGTGCTCAACACGCTGGGTGCCTATTGCGGCGGCGCCTATGTGGGCAACTTCAACCAGTTTGGTAAGGTGTACCGCATCATGGCCAAAGCTGCGCCCGAATACCGCCTCGACCCCTCGGCGCTGAACAACATCTTTGTGCGCGTTCAGGGAGGCAGCATGGCACCGATATCCCAGTTTGTCACTCTGACCGAAGTCGTGGGTTCGGCATCGGTCGAGCACTTCAACCTCTTCCAGAGCATTACCTGTGGCGTGATGCCCGCCAGTGGATCCTCGGAGGGCGATGTGCACAAGGCCATCGCCGAGGTCTTCAAGCAGGAGATGCCCAGCGGATACACCTATGAGTACGGTGGCATGTCACGCGAGGTCGAGGAGACAGCAGGCTCTAATGCCACGGCCATGATTTATGTCATCTGTGTCATCCTCATCTTCCTGATCCTGGCCTCGCTGTATAACTCATGGTTTACGCCATGGGCGGTACTGCTGAGCGTGCCCTTCGGACTGATGGGCTCCTTTGGCGCCATCTGGCTGATATCGCTGTTACACCTGCCGGGCATGGAGAACAACATCTACCTGCAGACGGGTGTCATCATGCTCATCGGTCTGCTGGCCAAGACGGCCATCCTGATCACCGAGTATGCCTCCGAGCGCCGAGCCCAGGGACTGAGCATCCGCGATGCCGCCTTTGCCGCCTGCGAGGAGCGCCTGCGCCCCGTGCTGATGACCGTCGTCTCGATGATTGCGGGTATGATACCGCTCATCATCGCCGGCGGAGCTGGTGCCAACGGCAACCGCGTGCTTGCACTTGGCGTTACGGCGGGTATGGCTGTAGGAACGCTCGCACTGCTCTATGTGGTGCCTGTGTTCTTCATCTTCTTCCAGCGCCTCCACGAGAAGTATCAGGGCGGTGGCCCAAGTGAGGAGTCAGGAGTGAAAAGTTAGGAGTTAGGATAAGGGCCTTAATATCCTTGAGGCCCTTAAAACAATAAATTGGAATATGAAGAAATCGTTCAATATCATCATCTTGTGTGTCGCTGCCTTGTCGCTCGTGGGCTGCGACACGCTCAAGAGTCTGCACAGTGAGTATAAGTCCCAAGCGACAGTCCCGGCCGACGTGTTCGGTGAGAATGTCGCCCTGACGGGAGACAGCACCTCGATAGCCCAGCTGTCCTGGCGCGAATTCTTCACCGACCCGTTGCTGCAAGGACTCATTGACACGGCACTCGTGCGCAACACCGACATCAACTCGGCACGCATCGCTATCCAGCAGTCCGAAGCGGCTCTCTCAGCTGCCAAGCAGGCCTTCTTCCCATCGGTGTTTTTCTCGCCATCAGCCGCCATCTCCTCATTCGGCGGCAGTGCCGCGGCCAAGACCTACAACCTGCCGCTCCAGGTCAATTGGGACATTGACGCTTTTGGCTCAATCAAGAGCAATAAACGCAAGTCTGAGGTCCTTCTCATGCAGGCCCAAACTGCCGAACAAGCCGTCAAGGCCAACATCGTCTCGGCTGTAGCACAGCAGTATTGCACACTGCTCTTGCTCGACCAGCAGCTCGAAATCCTCATGGCTACCGACAGCCTGTGGAATATTTCGCTCGAGACCCAAAAGATTCTGTGGGAGAACGGCAAGTCCTACTCCACCGCTGTTAACCAGATGGAAGCCTCCTACCTCAACGTGAAAACGTCGATTGTTGACACGCGCCGCAATATCCGCCAGGTAGAGAACGCCATCTGCAGCCTGCTGGCCATCACACCGCGGCACATCGAGCGCAGTCATCTGGGCTCCTACTCTTTGCCCCGGAGCCTTGAAACGGGTGTGCCGGCCATGCTCCTGCAATACCGCCCCGACGTCAAGATGGCCGACTATGCCTTGGCCGAAGCCTTCTACGACACCCAAGCGGCACGCGCATCATTTTATCCTTCCATCAGTCTGCAAGGATTAGCCGGATGGACCAATGACGCCGGCGGCGCTGTCGTCAACCCCGGTAAGATTCTGCTCAATGCCATGGCTTCGCTCACCCAGCCCATCTATGCACAAGGCAAGCTGAGGGCCAACCTGAAGATTAGCCAGCTGGCTCAAGAAGACTTGACCAACAAGTATGTGCAGACTGTCATCAATGCCGGAAATGAGGTAAATGAAGCGCTGGCCGACTGCCAAGCCGCTATCGAGAAGCATGACTACTACCATCGCCAGGTAGAGGTATTGAAAGAGGCCTATCGCGGTACCCATGAACTCATGGACAACGGCAAGGCCATCTACCTGGAAGTGCTCACCGCCCAGGAAACCCTGTTGAATGCACAGCTCAACGAAGCCGTCAACATGTATAACGGTGCCATGGGCGTCATCGCCCTATACATCGCCCTGGGTGGCGCCACGCGCTAGACCACGCCATTCTGTCTATCAACTACTATTCCTGACATCATGATGAAACTTAACCTAATCACCTTTGCATCGTCGCTCGCCAGCCGAGAGTCGATTTTTACCGACCACCACGAACTGCTCGAGGCCATCGGCCAGAGATACGACGTGCAGTATATTTTCCCCGAAGACCTGACGACCCAGCAGCCCGACGAGGGCGCCACGATGGTGCTCGTGGGCAGCGGCGGAGTCGAGGAAATGGTCAAGGAACACATCGACCGCCTGCCGCCCTACGTCGTGCTCATCGCCGACGGCCTGAAGAACTCGCTGGCCGCCTCGCTCGAGATCCTGTCCTGGATGCGCCTCGAGGGCCGACACGGACGCGTGCTGCACGGACCCACCGATTTCATCATGCAGGGCATCGACGATTATGCCCAGGCCAGCCACGCCGTGGCACGGCTGCGGGCAATGCGCGTCGGCGTCATCGGCAAGCCCTCGGGATGGCTCATTGCCAGCAATGTGGACTATAAGGCCATGAGCGAGCGATGGGGTATCGAGATGGTGGACGTGCCGCTCGACGAGGTCGTCAAGGGCTATGAGACGGTCACCGACGACCAGGTGCAGGACATCACCGACCAATTCTTGAACCGCGCCTTTGGCATCCTGGAGCCCACGCGCGACGAGGTGGTCAAGGCCATGCGACTGTATTGTGCTGTGAGGGGCATCGTCGAGCGCTATAGCCTGAAGGCCTTCACCCTCAACTGCTTTGACCTCATCCCCACGACCCGCACCACCGGCTGCGTGGCACTGGCCCTGCTCAACCAGGAGGGCATTCCTGCCGGCTGCGAGGGCGACGAGCAGACCCTGCTCACCATGCTCGCCGTGCAGGCCGCAACTGGCCAGATGACCTTCATGGCCAACCCCTCCAAGATTCTGGACAACGCCGCCCACGAGATGGTGATGGCCCACTGCACCATCGCACCGGCCATGACCGACCGCTACATCGTGCGCAACCACTATGAGTCGCTGAGCGGCGTGGCCGTCGAGGGCATCTTCGACCCCATGGACATGACCGTCGTCAAGTGCGGCGGCAAGGGCATGGAGCAATACTTCATCAGCAAGGCCCGACTGCTACAGTGCACCACCAACCCCAACATGTGCCGCACCCAGCTGCACCTGCGCCTGGAGCAGCCACTCGACTACTTCCTGGAGCACAGCATCGGCAACCACCACGTCATCGTCCGCGGTGACCACACTGCCCGCATCGAGACCGCCCTGCGCATGCTCGGCGCCACCTCAATCTAGAAACTGGGACACGGTGGGACAAAAGAACCGTCCCTGTGTCCCACTATAACTATTTGTAGAGGACGTAGGCGCTCATCGGGGCCAGGGTGGCCTGGAGGATGCCCTTCTTGACGGTGAGGCGCTGGCGGGTCACCGCGTCACGGTACTTGCCGTTCTGCAGGGTGACGGGAATGGTGACCTGGGCAGCCTGCTCGTCGAGGTTGATGACCACGGCAGCCTTGCTGCCGCGCTCCACGATGATCTGCTTGCCGTTCTCGCTATAGACGATGTGCTCGGGCTGGCCGAGGCAGCGGTGGCGGAACTCGTTGACGGCCTTCACTACAGGATGCTTGAACTCGTCGTTGCCCACCTTGCCAATCTCGTTATCACCCCAGTAGTTCTCGCGGGTGCTGCCGTGAGGACGCGAATAGAACAGCGGGGTGCCATACTGCCGGGCGGTCAGGAAGACCCAGCCCAGGCGCACTAGCTCGTCGCTCATGCCGGCCGACGCGTGGTCGTTGCAATAGGTGTCGTGCGACTCGACCCAGGTAATCAGGTGGGCAGGATCCACCGAGTGGTGCCACGTGAGCAGGTTGTCGGCTCGTGCGTCATGCTTGTTGAGCACGTTGCGCAGCACCCAGCCATAGTTGCTGGCAGTCAGGTCCATATACTCGGCATAGCCCTGCTCGGGCACATTGCGGTCCTGCAACACCTCGCCATAGATGAAGAGCTGCTCGCGAGGCACGGCCAGCCGGAGCCCCTTGACGGCCTTGCGGCCCATGGCCACGTCCCAGAAGTCGTTTTCGGGCGACTTGGGGTCACGCATCTCGCCCGGCAGGCCGATGTGCTTGGCCGTGTCGTAGCGGAAGCCCCTGGCACCGCAGGCCAGCACGTCGTTGACAAACTGCATGTAATAGTACTGGAAATCGGGATTCTCGGTATTCACGTCGGGCAGCGTGCCCATCTCGCCTGTCGTGCACTGGTAGCGGTCGCTGTAGTCCTTGATGGGCCACAGGCCGTTGGCGTGGAACAGGTTTTCGCGGCCATGCACGGCGCTGTCCAGGCGCGCGTTGATTTGTGTGCGGTCAATCACCGTGTGGTTGGGCAGCACATCCACAATGACGCGCAGCCCCAGGCGGGTAGCCTCGGCACACATCGCCTTGAACTCGTCGCGCGTGCCCAGCTGGTAGTTGCCGATGGTCCAGTCCGTCGGCTGATAGTGGTAATACCACTTGCCATGGCCGAACAGCTGGCGACCGCCACCTTCGCCCACGACACACTCATTGATGGGCGAGGTCTGCACAATCGTGTAGCCGGCATCCTTGATCTCGGCCAAGTGCTCACGTATCGTGTTGAATGACCACGACCACGCGTGCAGGATAATCTCATTATTACCATCGGCAGCCTCGGCGCTGCCAGCCATGAAGCCCATCACAGCAATCAAAACCGCAGAAAAAATCTTCTTCATCATATACACTAAAAATTTTGTTTAATCTTGGCGCAAAGGTAGTGAAAACTTTTCAGTTTCAAGTTCCTAGCCCCCAGTTTTCCGTTTCCGCCGTCATAATAGCTTCTCGCAAAAAACTACCCAATAAATTATTCGTTTGAATATTTGGAACTATGCTCAACATGCGCTAACTTTGTGATTGCTAAATCAACAAGTACCATCAACGTGGCTTTGAATAGATTCTCGAGTAATTCACGTGACTAGCGACGTTATTAGTTATTTCAAGGTTTTTAATCATTATGACACTATCAAGAAGATGTTTATTGGCTTTAGGGGCAGCGTTGTTGACTGTTCCCGCATGGGCCGGAACCCAGACCGATGCCCGAATGCAAGCTCTGGCCAGGCGCACCCTGGGCACGGGTGGCCAGGTGACCCGCGTGGCCGATTATCCGGGCATGGCCGTCTATCATCAGGCCGGCGGTGGCTTCGCCATCGTTTCCCGGGACGAGAACGCTCCTGCCGTGCTGGCCTACTCGCCCGACGGCGACTTTGACC
This sequence comes from uncultured Prevotellaceae bacterium, assembly GCA_946409635.1. Lineage (GTDB taxonomy): Bacteria > Bacteroidota > Bacteroidia > Bacteroidales > Muribaculaceae > Sodaliphilus. Next base: position 2,603 of record CAMJXD010000054.1, on the reverse strand, counting down.
CGACGAGCGACAATCCTGGCTTTAACTGGTGGCTGGGCGCCATCAAGGGAGCACCTCATCGCGATCCCATTCTGCCCGATCCTGAGCGTTTCCCCTCGTCGGTAGCGCCCTTGATCAAGACCAAGTGGGGACAGAATGAACCCTTCCGCTACATGTGCCCGTTCTTGAAGTACGAGCCTGATTTGAGCAAATATGGCGTCTACTTGCCCGACACGACCCACAATGCCGTGGGATGCGGACCGGCAGCCATGGCCCAGTACATGTATTTCTACCGTTTCCCTGACCACGGCAAGGGCAGCCGCTCGGTTGTCGTCAAGTATGACCAGGCCAACGTGACGCTGACTGTGGATTTTGAATCAGCGACCTACGATTGGGACAACATGCTGGAGGATTACAGCGGCGGCTATACCGACCAGCAGGGCGAGGCGGCGGCGCAACTGTGCTATCATGCCGCTGTTGCCGCCAAGGCCAACTGGAACAGCCTAGGCGGATCCACATTTGACAGCGATATCCTCAATGCCTTCATTGAGCACTTCAATTACAATGATTCGGCCCGGTTCCTCAATCGGCCCTTGTATGACGACGTCACATGGGTGGAAATGATCTATGAGTCGCTCTCCAAGGGGCATCCTGTGCTCTACTCGGGCAAGGACATCAATTTTGAGGTCGGCATCCTGGTGGGACACAATTTCATCATCGACGGCTATGACGAGAACGGCCTGGTTCATGTCAACTGGGGTTGGCACGGCCAGCAGGACGGCTACTATGACATCGCCACGCTCACTGTGGGCAAGTTGTCGTTTGACGACTGGCAGGGGATGTACGTCGACCTGTATCCCGACCGCGAGACGCTGCGTGGTGACGTGAATGGCGACGGCAAGGTCAATATCAACGATGTGACCATGCTTATCAACATCGTGCTCACCAGCAGCAGCAATTACGGACCCGCTGCCGATGTCGATGGCGACGGCAAGGTCAACATTACAGATTTGACCACGCTCATCAATATTGTGCTCACACGTTGAACGATACCATTATCGTGCGGCGAAGTTTGACAACGTGTCGGGAGTGCCAAACAAAAAAGTGACTTTTTTGTTTGGCACTCCGCTTGACTTGCACTATCTTTGCGAGATAGAAACCAAAAAGTTTAATTTCAATAACCTGTAAGACATTAACAGAGAGAATCAAGACTATGAACGAAATCGAAAAACTGCAACCCACGTGCATCTGGCGCAACTTCTATGCGCTGACACAGGTTCCCCGTCCCTCGGGACATGTTGAGAAAGTGCAGCAGTTCCTGCTCGACTTTGCCAAGAAGATCGGCGTTGAGGCCTTTCAGGATCCCGCCGGCAACATCGTGATGCGCAAGCCCGCCACTCCCGGCATGGAGAACCGCAAGTGCATCACCATGCAGGCCCACATGGACATGGTGCCCCAAAAGACGCCCGAGTCGAAGCACAACTTCGAGAAGGATCCCATCGAGCCCTACATCGACGGCGAGTGGATCAAGGCCCGCGGCACCACCCTGGGTGCTGACGACGGTCTGGGCGTGGCAGCCATCATGGCAGTCATGGAGGACAACACCCTCAAGCATGGTCCCATCGAGGGCCTCATCACCAAGGACGAGGAAACGGGCATGTATGGCGCCAACGACCTGCCCAAGGGTCAGATGAAGGGCGACATCCTGTTCAACCTCGACAGCGAGACGTGGGGCAAGTTTGTCATCGGTAGCGCCGGTGGTATCGACGTTACCTGCACGCGCAAATACAACGAGGTGAAGACCGCTGCCGGCGACACCGCAGTGCGCATCACCCTCAAGGGCCTGAAGGGCGGCCACAGCGGCCTCGAGATCCATGAGGGCCGTGCCAACGCCAACAAGCTGATGGCACGCCTGCTGCAACTGGCCATCGTGGACCACAAGGCCCGCCTGGTGAGCTGGCATGGCGGCAACATGCGCAACGCCATCCCCTTCAAGGCCGAGACCGTAGTGGTTGTGCCCGAGGATAACCTGAAGGGCCTGAAGAAACTCGTCAAGGAGATGAAGGCCCAGTTTGAGAGCGAGTTCAAGTTCATCGAGGACAACGTTGACCTGACCTTGAAGGCTATCGACCGTCCCAAGATGAAGATGGCGCTCGACGACCAGACGACCATCCTGCGCGCCCTGTATGCCTGCCACGACGGCGTGGTGCGCTTCATCCCCGCCTATCCCAACGTGGTAGAGACCTCGAGCAACCTCGCCATCATCGACATCGAGGACGGCAAGGCAGCCGTGAAGATTCTCGCCCGCTCGGCCCGCGAGGACATGAAGGACTACATCGTCAAGATGTTGATGACCTGCTTCCACCTCGCCGACTTCAAGGTAGAGACCGGCGGTGACTACATCGGCTGGGATCCCAACCCCGACAGCGAGGCCCTGCACATGCTGCTCGACCTCTACAAGAAGCTCTTCAACGAGGACGGCATCGTGCAAGTGGACCACGCCGGCCTGGAGTGCTCCATCATCCTGGGCAAGTACCCCCACATGGACGTCGTGAGCTTCGGTCCCACCCTGCGCAGCCCGCACACCACCATCGAGCGTGCCTACATCCCCGCAGCCGAGCCTT
>CAMJXD010000053.1 GCA_946409635.1 uncultured Prevotellaceae bacterium | reverse complement strand
CGCCCCCTAGTTGAGAGAGGAGACGTCAGCAATGACCTCCCCTCTCATTTTTTTTTGTGCCGTGCCTGTACCGTGGCACAGCCACGGCCCACGGGACAGGACACGGGCCTACGGGACAGGATGCGGCGCTTGTGCCTCATGGCCTGGTCAATATTTCCAGGGCTCTGTTGATTGGTTAATAAACTCATGATGGGCGGTGCCCAATGCGGTACCGGCCATCATGAGTATTGGGTAATGCATTGATGGCGAATGCTGATTAATTCCCCGATATGTCAAAAAAAACAACGCCTGACCGCTGCGGCCAGGCGTTGTGATTGCGGTTGTGTCGTCGCCCTCTTTACCAGATGATGACGCGATCGGCGGGATTGCGCCACATGGGCATCTCGGGCTGGATATTGAATGCGTTGAAGAACTCTTCCAGGTTGCGGATTGCGACGTTGACGCGGTTAATGCCCAGGCTGTGGGGGTCAACCTTGGTGCGGCGCAGCATCTCTTCCTTGGTGATATTGGCTGCCCACACATTGGCATAGCTCAGGAAGAATCGTTGATCGGGCGTGAAGCCGTCGATCTTGTCATTACCCTTGCCTTGCTCAGTCTTCTTGAAAGCGCTGAAGGCGACTCTCAGTCCACCGTGGTCGGCAATGTTCTCACCCATGGTGAAGGTGCCGTTGGCATGGACGTCGTCGGCCACGATCTCGGCACTGTACTGTGCTCCCAGCTTGTCGGCGAGTTCCTGGAACTTGGCAGCATCCTCGGCTGTCCACCAGTCAACCATGTTACCGTTGTGGTCAAAGTTGCGGCCCTGGTCGTCAAAACCGTGGGTCATCTCGTGTCCGATAACCACGCCGATGGCGCCATAGTTGCAGGCATCGTCGGCAGTGGGGTCGAAGTAGGGCGATTGCAGGATGCCGGCAGGGAAACAGATCTCGTTGGTCGACGGCTCGTAGTAGGCGTTGACGGTCTGCGGCGTCATGTACCAGCGCTCCTTGTCGACGGGCTTGCCGAGTTGTGCATATTCATATTTGGCCTGGAATCGGAGTGCAGCCAGCACGTTGTCCCAGTAGCTCTTGGTCGGGTCGATGTCGAGAGCGCTATAGTCACGCCACTTGTCGGGGTAACCGATCTTGACGGTGAAGCTGTTGAGCTTGACCAGTGCATTGACCTTGGTCTTGGGGCTCATCCACGAGAGGGTGGCGATGTGCTCTCCCAGGGCCTTCTTGAGGTTGTCGACCAGTTGCTGCATTTTTTTCTTGGAGTCGGCGGGGAAATATTTCTCTACATAGAGCTGGCCCACTGCTTCGCCCAGCATGGTGTTGGGAACGTCGAGCGAGTGTTTCCATCGCGGCATCTTTACCTGCTTGCCTGACATGGCACGGCTGTACATGTCAAAGTTGGCATCGGCAAAAGCGTCGCTCAGGTAAGGTGAGGCGGCATCGACATACTTGAAGATGAGATACTCCCTCACGTCCTCTTCCTTGAGGCTCTTGACCATCTCATTGACCTTGGCCAACGACTTGGGCTGGAACACACACACCTTGTCGACGGCGTTGATGCCCAGTGCGGCAAGATACTGGTCCCAATTGATGTTGGGGTAGTTACTCTTGAGCTGCGCCATGCTCACGACGTTGTAGAGCTTGCTGTAGTCGCGTGTTTCCTCGCGTGTCATAGCCACCTGTGCCAGCGCTGTCTCGATGGCCATGATGTGCTGTGACGCCTTCTTGGCAGCACCTTTCTTGTAGCCGATGAGCTGGAAGAGCTGCTGGATGTAGTTGGCATAGGCGTTTCTCACCTTGGTCGTGTTGGGGTCGTTGTCGAGATAGTAGTCACGGTCTCCCATGCCCAGGCCGCCCTGCATGAGGTAAAGCATATTGGCATTGGAGTCCTTCAGGTCGGCCATGACTGCCGAGTTGAAGAAGGGTGATGCGATGCCGTTGTGCTCATCGGCGATGGCCGCCATGAGCTGGTCGCGGGTGAGCGACTTGAGCTGGTTGATGTAGCCCTGCAGCGGGGTTTTACCCTCGTTGTTGAGCCTGATGCTGTCCATGCCCATGGCATAGAGGTCTCCCACCTTCTGCTTGATGCTGCCGCGGGGATTGTTGGTCCCCAGGGTGGTGATAATGTCCTTGACCTGGTTGCGGCTGTTCTCGGCCAACTGGTCAAACGTGCCGAAGCGCGCATACTGCGGATCCAGCGGGTTGGCAGCCATCCAGCCACCGCATGCATACTGATAAAAATTGGTGCCCGGAGGCGTCGTGGGATCGAGGTTGTTGCGGTCGACGGCCCTGTCCAGGTTGCCGGCCATGCTTGTCATTGCGGCGAGTGCCATGAATAGAATAGTGATTTTTCTCATAAATTTAATGTAGTTATGATAATGAATAGAATGATAGTACTGGTGAATTAGTCGAGTGTTTTCTAGACATTGAGCGCTCAAAGATACAATTTATCTTTGTAACCCAAGCAATGTGTAGGGCAGAAAATGATCATTCCCTATCTGTTTAATAGCTGCCTCAGTCGTTGAATCCATCGTTTGAGCTTCGAGGGCGACGATCGGCGGGCCATCGTTGAGCCATACTCGATGTGTGACTCGTTGTCCATGAGCGAGAGCGCCTGGTTGATCATCTGGTCGGCCAGACGGTATGCCTCGTTGGGCGTTGGGGTGTTTTCTTGATTGGGTGTCATAGCTTTTTAGGGGGGTGTGATGCGTTGTTTAATGGTTGATTGTGGGATTGCTGTCGTTGTTGAGCGGTATGTGTCCGCCGTCCTCAATGATCTTGCGGAACTGTAGCGGACTGATGCCAAACTGTTGCTTGAATGCTTTGGAGAAGTGAGACAGGTTCTGGAATCCACACTTGGTGGCAATGGCAGTGAGCGAGAGGTTCTCGCTGCCGATGATGTGTCGCGCATAGTGCAGCCGCACTTGCAGGATGAAGGCCACGGGCGTCACGCCGGTGATGGCCATGACGCGTGTGCGCAGCTGCTTGGCGCTCAGCGACATGGCTGCGGCAATGTGCTCGATGTTGATGTCATCGGTGGCCATGTGGGCATGGATGATATCGACCAGCTTGTTGATGAACTCTTTGTCGGCTTTGCTCATCTGGGCATTGGTCGTTTCAGCACTGATGGGGTCACCGGTTTTCTCATAGCGCTCTCGCAGCAGGCTGCGCTGCCCGATGAGGTGATCGGCCGTCAGTTTCAGTTCGTCGGAGTTGAAGGGCTTGACCAGTACCGCATCGGCACCGCATTCGATACACGAGATGCGCTCCTGCTCTCCGGTGACCGAGGTCATGGCGATGATGGGAATGTGGTTGAGCGACGGGTTGTGGCGCACTTGGTTCATGAGTTCCTTGCCGTCCATGACGGGCATCTTGATGTTGGTGATGATGAGCTCGGGAACCATGTTCTGTGCTATCTGTAACGCCTCACGTCCATCGCGGGCAAACCTCAGGTTGAATTTCTTGCTCAGGTGGCTAGCGATGAAGAAGGCGACGTCCTCGTTGTTCTCGACGATGAACACCAGTGGTTGCCGATTGGTGCCATCGCTGCGACGGACACGCCTCTCGGCAAACTGTTGTGTCGCGCCAGCCTTCTCAATGGCTTGTACAGGAAAGTCGATGGTGAATGTGGTGCCCTGTCCAAGCTCGCTGTCAATGGTGATGGAGCCCTTGAGCGCCTGAACCAGCATGTTGACCAGCGACAGCCCCAGTGCGGTGCTGGCTCCATCGTCACTGTCGACCGGCTGCGAGAACGGGTCAAACATGCGGCTGCGTTCTTCGAGGGGTATGCCCTTGCCAGTGTCGCTGACCACGAGGCGCATCATCCCTTCTTCCAGTAAGGACAGCTCCACCGATATCTTGCCGTTGCGTGGCGTGAACTTGATGGCATTGTCGATGAGGCTGTGGACAATCTTGCGCATGTAGTCGGGCGTGAATACCACCATCAAGGTCTTGAGCGGCGACAAGAATTCCAGGTTGATCATTTGCTGGTTGGCCTTGTCGGTGTAGTTGTCGACGAGCATCTTGACAAACATGACGATATCGCCGTGCTTGCTCTCGGGGGGATTGATGCCAGTCTTGACTTGTTCGATATCCAGCAGTTGGTTGACCAGCGACAGCATGCTCTGCCCGTGGTTGACGATCATCTCGCCCAGACGTCTGTTCTCGGCTGCGCTCACTTTTCCGCTTTCCAGCAGATGCTGACCGGCGCTCATCACCACTGTCAACGGCGACTGTAGCTTGTTGGTGATGTTTGAGAAGAAGTGTGATTTCATCTCCTGGGCCTGTTGCTGCATCTTCAGTGCGCTCTTGCCTTTGCGCCAAGAGTAGAACAGTCCGGCTATCATCCCCATGAGCATGACGACGAGTGCCCCGCCGCCCCACAGTATGATGCTGCTCGCCAGCCTGCTCTTGTTGTCAAGCTTGGTCTGGACATCGTTCTGGTTGATGAATTCCGATACCTTGAACTTGATCGAAGCCTTCTCGAGCTGTAGCGAGTCGTTGAGGACAGCATAGCGCTCCAGGTGTATCAGCGCCTTGGCCGGGTCACGTTCTCTCAAGGTTTCCCACAGGCCGCGTTCGGCGGCCAGTTCCGACTTTTTGGAACCACAGTTGATGCTCAGTTCAAGCGCCCTCTTGTAATGGGCCACAGCGTCCTGCTGGTTACCGCATTGCTGCTCGATGGCTCCTAGCTGATTGTGGGCTACTGCTAGCGAATAGGAGTTGCCGGCCTGCTCGAGAATTGGCAGTGCCTGATTGAGTGTGAGGCGTGCTTCATCAGTGAGTGTTTGCTGGTGCTGAATTGCCGCTTTTTGTACCAGCCTGATAGCCGCTTTCTCTTCACGGCCGCCCTGGTGGTCAAGTCGGTAGGCTTCCATGATGGCCTCCATCGCCTTGTCGTAGTCAGCATTCATCAGGTACAGTTCGCTGGCCATGCCCAGCCTGATGGCAATGCGCTCGGAGCGGTTGAGCTCGCGCTCGATGGCTATGGATTTCTCGATGAATTGAAGGCCTTGGGCCGGTTGTTCGGCGGCAAGGTAAATGGCTGCCATCGAATTCAGATCGCTGCTGATGAGCTCCTTATCGTTGAGCTTCTTGTCCAGCTCATAGGCCTCGAGCAGCGTCTTGAGGGCCTCGTCGAGGTCGCCTGTCCTGTATTGAGCGTTGCTCACCAGGCCCAGTACGTCGCTCTGCAGCTTGCCTGGCTTAACCCTGCTCAGGTTATTGCGTGCTTGAAGCCCGTTTTCCAATGCTTCGTCATATTGCCCCTTGTCATAGTAGTGTTCGCCTATCAGGTAGCGCGCCAGTCCTTCCACAACGTCGTCCCTGGTCGAAGCGTCACACAGGTACAACGAGTCGGTCACCTCCTGCTTGTACAACTGGCGCGATATCATGTTGACGAGCTTGATGCGCTGGGGCTTGTCGGCGTTGATAAAGGCCCGGTACAACGAGTCGACCGTGTCGCCACACATCGCCTGATGTGCAGTTGACAGGCAAACGAGGGTCAGCAACAGGCGTGACAGGTTTCGTTTGGCAACTTGTATGACTCGTTTGGCAACCATTTTTTTGCAAATATAGCGTTTTTTTGTGAATATGTGGTTTGTGATCCGCTTTTTCTTGTATTTGTGCCATGACAAGCTGTCATCCTCGGCTCTGGTGGGCGGTGGGTCTTTTGGGTGGCATGGAATTTGCAAGAATCAAAAATAATGACTATTTTTGAGGTCAGAAATAATGCGCTGGAAATTATGGCAGACACCAATCAACCTAATCACGGAACGGGAGCCAAGACCCGCGAACATATCGAGATCGAGTTACCACGGCAGTACAAGGTGATTTTTCACAATGACGACTTCACGACAATGGATTTTGTTACCGAGGTCCTGAAGGCTGTGTTCAACAAGGGCTCTAACGAGGCCGTGCTGCTCATGATGAAGGTGCATCGCGAGGGACGGGCCATTGTGGGCGTCTACAGCTATGACGTGGCGATGACCAAGACCACCCAGACTGTGGCCATGGCGCGTTCTCAGGGGTTTCCCCTACGTGTCACTTGTGAACCCGAGTGAAGCTTCCTGCTGGCCCCGAGGGGCCATGAGTTTTTGTGATATCTTGAGTATTATATTATAATAATGTAGAAACGGAAAGACAGTGGAATTATCGACAAATCTTGAAAACATATTTACGTGTGCCAATATCCTGGCATACACCAACAGGACCTCACTGGTGACCCCCGAGCACCTGCTCCTGGTCACGCTTGACGAGACCCCGATGCGGCGCGCCATGAGGCATGTCGCAGCCGTTCCTGTCGACGATGTGAAGGCCAAGCTCGACGAGTATATCGACGGATTGCAGAAGTTTCCCGATGGCGACGAGGTCCCCGAGGATCTCGTGGGATCTCATCAGCTGGGGCAACTGCTCACCAGGATGGAACGCCACAGCCGCGAAGCCAAAAACGATAGGGTGGACGTGCCGCACATGCTCAACTCGATGCTGGAATTGAAGGACTCCTTTGCCGCCAACTGCCTCAAGGCGCTTGTCGGCGGCGACAAGGGGGCGTTTCTGCAGGCGGTGACCGATGCCTATGAGAATGGCCTGGATGATGTTGCCGATGACCATGCCGATGACGATGCCCTGCAGCCTGCAGGGCAGGGTGGGGCAGCCCGTGACGACGCCAAGGCCAGCTGGCGCGACTATGTGCTGTGCATCAACGACCACCTGGCCGACCACAACCCGCTCATCGGCCGCGAGGCCGAGCTGGAACGCACGATTCAGGTCTTGTGCCGCAAGGACAAGAACAACCCGTTGCACATCGGTGAGCCCGGTGTGGGCAAGACATCCATTGTCTATGGCCTGGCACAGCGCATCCAGGACGGCAACGTGCCTGAAACGCTCAAGGACGTGAAAATCTATCAGTTGGACCTGGGGTCGCTCATTGCCGGGACGCAGTATCGCGGCGACTTCGAGAAGCGCCTCAAGACGGTCATGAACGGAGTTGCTTCTCAGCCGGGCGCCATCCTGTACATCGACGAGATACACAACATCGTGGGTGCCGGACAGACCGGCGAGGGCTCGATGGATGCCAGTAACCTGCTCAAGCCCTATCTTGAGAGCGGACGGGTGCGCTTTATCGGAGCGACGACCTACGAGGAGTATAACCGCTACATCATGCGCAACAAGGGCTTGACGCGCCGCTTCCAGCAAGTGCCCATTGATGAGCCCAGTGTCGATGAGACCATCAAGATCGTGCACATGCTCAAGCAGGGCTACGAGTCGTTCCACCAGGTGCAATATGATGACGATGCTCTGGAACTGGCTGTGACTGGCAGCGCCCGTCACATCACCGACCGTTACTTGCCCGACAAGGCCATTGACCTCATCGACGAGGCGGGCGCATGGGTGCAGATGAACCGCAAGCCCGACGAGGACCGTCGTGTGGATAAGGCTCTCATTGCCAGTGTGCTGGCACGAATTGCTAAAGTGGAGGCCCTCACCCTGGACGAGGGCGACAACGAGAAACTCGAGACCCTGCAACCGCGCATCCTGGACAAGATATACGGCCAGGACAATGCAGTCAAGCAGGTCGTCGAGGCCGTGCAGATGTCGAAGGCCGGACTCATCGACGAGGGCAAGCCGCTGGCCTCGCTGCTCTTTGTGGGGCCCACCGGCGTGGGCAAGACCGAGGTGGCGCGTGTGTTGGCCCGGGAACTGGGCGTTGAACTGGTGAGGTTTGACATGAGCGAGTATGTTGAGAAGCACACGGTTGCCAAGCTCATCGGGTCGCCCGCGGGCTATGTGGGATATGACGACGGCGGGCTGTTGACCGACGCCGTGCGCAAGCATCCCGACTGCGTACTGCTGCTCGACGAGATCGAGAAGGCTCATGACGATGTCTTCAACCTCTTGCTCCAGGTGATGGACTATGGAACGCTCAGCGACAACAAGGGTCGAAAAGCCGTCTTCCGCAATGTGGTGCTCATCATGACGAGCAATGCCGGGGCACAGTTCGCCCATCAGGCATCGGTGGGATTCGCATCGAGTGTCACCGCCGGACAGGCCATGCTCAAGCAGGTGAAGAGGACCTTCAAGCCCGAATTCATCAACCGCCTGTCGTCAATCGTCGTGTTCAACGACATGGATCGCACCATGGCCGGCATGATACTGGACAAGAAGCTGCGTGAGCTGCAGGACATGCTGTCGACCAAGCAGGTCACGCTCAAGCTCGGACAGCAGGCACGCGACCAGCTGCTACAGGAAGGCTATAGCAAGGAATATGGTGCGAGAGAGATGGACCGTGTGATCCACAACCGACTCAAGACCAGGCTCGTGCGCGAGATTCTCTTCGGGTCGCTCAAGCACGGGGGCGAGTATGTCATCAATGAGCTGCAGGCCGTTGAATAATAGGGGAGACCACTCATCATGATTTTCGAACTGACGGACGACATCGTATTCCCCGATCCTCGCATGGGCGAGGAGGACGGCTTGCTCGCAGTGGGAGGCGACTTGAGCATTGAACGTCTCAAGCTGGCTTACAGCTGGGGTATTTTCCCCTGGTTCTCGTTTCGTGAATGGCCCTATCCCGCATGGTACTGCCCCATGCAGCGCTTCGTCATTTTTCCCGACCAGGTGCATATTTCTCACTCGATGCGCACGTTGATCAACAAGCATCAGTATCACGTGACTTTCAATCAGGACTTTGAAGGCGTTATACGAGGCTGTAGTGAGGTTGATGGCCGCTATTACTGTGACGGGGCTTGGCTGGGCGAAGACATGATCAATGCCTACACCGACATGTATCTCCAGGGCTATGCCCGCAGTGTCGAGGTCATCGACGGCAACGGCGACCTGGTGGGAGGACTCTATGGCATAGTGGTCGGCACGTGCTTCATCGGCGAGAGCATGTTCTCCAGGGTGCCCAACGCCTCTAAACTGGCCCTTATCAAGTTGGCTGAATTGATGAAAAAAGTAGGTGGACAACTTATCGATTGCCAGCTCGAGACATCTCATCTCAAGTCGATGGGCGGACGCTTTATCCCCTACAAGGAATACATGGATATGCTCAATCCAGGTGCGCTGGAACGGCTGGATAATAACTACAAGCAGCTTGATGAAGAGCTGCCCGGAGCGCAGAATCACCAGGACTGATAGTCAAGCTTGAGAATTGAGAGAATTGGTGTGTGCGTTCGTTGCTAATTCCTATGAATCAAGTATTTTGACATGGTATCATGAAGCGATTCTTTAAATGATAGAAAAATAACCGAATCTGCTACTGGATTCGGTTATTTTGTGTGGGGTTGTCAGCTTCGCAATAATGGAGAAAACGTTTTTGTCAAAACACTCATTTCTTTATTATTGTGATGTCTTGATTAAATCAAATCTTTAATTATTGTCGAGCTGGTCTTCGGGGCCTGTTTCTCCCTTTTCGGGGTCGGGCTTCAGTAGCCACCCTGTCAAGATGGTGAATAGCGGAGAAACGGCGGCTGCCATGACTGCGGCCAGGGCTGCCGGGTGAAGCCAGTCGGCCTCGCCTGAGTAGTATGCCGTGCAGCCGATGGCTGCTACGGCGAGCATGGCGATGAGGCAGGAAATGGCCCACACGAGCGCAGCGCCCCTGGTGAGCTTTGTGTGTGGCTCGCGCTTTGTGGCCAGCAGTGTCACGCCCAGGGCCAGTAGCGCGAGGGCCAGCAGCATGACCACCATCCACGACACCTGCGCCATGGTGGTGAAACAGGCGATGAGCACGGCCAGCACGATCAAGCGCTTGGTGCTGGTCAGGTCGCCTTTCTGGGTCAGCCACGCATAATAGCGGCCGGGCTTAAAGCTGCAGCGTTGCAGTGCCAGGGCGTCGAGCCTTGTCATGCCGCACAGCGCGATTGCTGCAGCGGCTAGCAGTGAGATGTTTGCGATTGTCGTCATCATGTCTTGGGTCGTTATGAGTGGGTTAGGGCGCAAAGTTAACCAATATTCCCGACATTTGCTGCATTGGTCATGGCGTTTGTGGCCGTCTGGGTGTCTGAGCGCTGCTCTGTTTGTTGGGTCGAGGCCGTCATGTCGTGGTAGAAGACGGCCTCTGGGTGTATAGGGGGGGGGAGGGTGGCCTTGGTAGTTCTTTTCTAGCGCCTATATATTATATATAATGTGTAAGTGCCGGCGTGATGATTCAGCTAGCATGAGGTTGTGCGTTCGGCCCTCGCTGAAAACGGTAGCTCTTGGCTGACTGATTTCGTGCTTTTGTTGGTGAAACTGGGCTGTGTGCGGCTAAATAAAGTTAAATAATGTTAAGTTTTGTAACTTTGTTCCATTTTTGAACCCGCTGAAAGCCATGGATTTATATTCATTGAGTTGATTTCCAGTGATTTATCTCCAACATTATATATAAAACAAAAAGGCTGAAATATTTGGCTATTACAGAAAAAGTTAGTAATTTTGCATCGCTTTTTTGCGCCGAAAGGCCCAAAATCACAGTCTAAACGCTTGATAGCGTGGGTGGTTAGGTCGCTTGAGGCACATGAAGCCAAACTGAAAAATAACTTACAAATTAATTAAAAAACTAACAAACTAAGATGCCTACTATTCAGCAATTAGTAAGAAAAGGCCGCACAGCGCTGGAATCAGCCAGCAAATCGCCCGCTCTGGACGCGTGTCCGCAGCGTCGCGGTGTATGTGTTCGTGTTTACACGACCACGCCTAAGAAGCCCAACTCGGCTATGCGCAAGGTTGCCCGTGTCCGTCTGACCAACGGTAAGGAGGTGAACTCCTACATCCCTGGTGAGGGCCACAACCTGCAGGAGCACTCGATCGTCATGGTACGCGGTGGACGCGTTAAGGACCTTCCCGGTGTACGTTACCACATCATCCGCGGCACCCTTGACACGGCAGGTGTCGAAGGCCGCACCCAGCGCCGCAGCAAGTACGGTGCCAAGCGTCCCAAGAAGAAAAAATAAGCCGAGACGCACTCAGGCCCTGACTTACTAAAACAATTCAAAAAGTAAAATTAATTTCAAACTTAGTTTTCAGTTTTATTGGATTGGACATTTGGTTGAGTAAACGCGCCGCAGCGGCGGGCGTTGAAGAACAAAGCAA
>CAMJXD010000052.1 GCA_946409635.1 uncultured Prevotellaceae bacterium | reverse complement strand
TTGGCGCCATAGTAGAACGAGAGGTAGATGTTCTTGAGGATTTGCTTCTGGTTCTGCTGGATGGTTTTGCTCACGCCCACCATCGAGAAGATGATTTTCTTGTCGTCAACTGTTGCCATAATATTCTTGTCGATTTAGTTACTGATTGCAAAGGTAGTGAAAATTCTTGAAATCTGCAAGGCTGCCCCTGCCCGTGTGCCTTGACTCAACGGCGGCAGCGGATCAGTTTCCGCGGTCCCGGGCCTGGTAGTCGGCAATGATGGGGTCGTCCAGCTCGGCAGGCATGCGGCTGGTCTCCTCCTGGCCTGCAAACACGATATGCCCGTGCTCGTCAATCTCGTAGCGGTTGTCCCATTCCACGCGCCACAACTCGGTGAGCTGGTGGTTCTTGAGGTAGATGCTCGTCAGGGTCATCACGCGGTGCAGCACGATGTGGTTCTTGCCCTCGAAGTGCAGCTCGGCATCGGTGGTGTAGAAGCGGTTGCCGCCCAGCCGCATCGGACCCTGATGCTCGCTGGTGTGAAATGGGCCCAGGTCTATCGTGTGGATGCCATAGCCGTCGCTGCCTCGGGTGGTGAGGTACACCTTGAAGTCGTTCTCGTCATCACTCAGAGGCTCCAAGTAGGCTTCCAGCGTGCGATGGCCTGCAATTTCGCGCACGCCAATCACACGGGCGCTGTCGGGCAGCACCAGCGACGAGTTCAACTGCAGCTTGATGCGTTGCTCCTCGGTGATGACGGGGTAATTCATGGCCGGGACACTGTCGTGCGACAGCTTGTTATGCCCCAGTCGCAGCACGTCAGGCAGCGTGGGCAGCGGGTCGGCCTGTCGAGTGGGTCCGATGCTGTTGCAGCTCGCCATGAGCATTGTGAGCAGTAGTAGAATCGTTTTCATCGTCATGATGTGTTGTAGTGCGTTTTGAAACCAGATTATTTACAGATGCTTGGTCAGCGGCTTGTCGTCCCAGCTGTTGACCAGGGCGGTGAGCCACTGGCGGCTGGCATCGTCGTCCAGGTGCTTGATTTCCTCGAGCAGGCCTGGCCGGTCGTGGGGCGGCAGCTTGAAGCAGGGCAGCAGCCGGTTGTCCGTCCCGCGATGCACTGCCATCCACCTGAGGAACCGCTGTGGATTCATCTTGTACAACTGTGCCACGTCCCACGGGAACGGGTTGTACTCATAGTCCGGGTCATAGGTGGAATTGATCAGCTCGCTGTATTGGTTCCAGGTGTCCATGACGCTCGGGTCATGCATGGAGCATATGAGCATGTCCCACGACTTGAAGTCGAGCGTGGCATACTGGTCCACCGGGCCCTGCTCGGCGACGACGCGTTGCCCTTCCAGCACAAACTGTCCCTTGCCGTTGATGCTGTATTGCTGTTCCCATTGCTGCAGCCACTGCGGGCTGCCCTTCAGGTCGCCGTCGTAGTCCATCACACAGCGGCCCATGCTGCGGTGCAGGGTCATGCGGTCGCCGGCAAAGGTGATGTAGCCGTCCAGCGTGAACACCGTGTCGTTGCTTGCATCGCTCGGAACGAGGCGCCACAGCAGGTGGTGCTCGCGCGTGTTGATTGCGTCCAGCAGTCCTCCGTTTTTGTCATAGGTCATCAGGTTCACGCTATATCCCACACCGTTGCCGGCATAGTAGGCGGCCAGGGTCACCCCGCTGCCCATGTCGCGAACGCCCAGCAGCAGCCACTGGCTCATCTCGTCGGTGTAGTCCTTGCCCGCCGGGACAATCAGCTTGCCGTATTGCTCCTCGCTGATTTCCAGCCCGTCGATGTCGCCTGATTGCTGCGCCGGGTCGCCGCAGTACATGTCGGGCAGCGACAGTGTGTCGCCCAGCATCAGCCCGTCGCCGATGCTGATGCCCGATTGCTCGAGAAACTGGTGCTGGCCGTGCTCATTCTTTGCCCCGTGGGA
Source organism: uncultured Prevotellaceae bacterium (assembly GCA_946409635.1). Classification (GTDB taxonomy): domain Bacteria; phylum Bacteroidota; class Bacteroidia; order Bacteroidales; family Muribaculaceae; genus Sodaliphilus. The sequence continues at coordinate 9,516 of CAMJXD010000052.1, read as the reverse complement.
GCAAGCACCCAGTGCCAGTAACGCGATGGCGGCCGTTAAGAGATATGTCGTTTTTGTCATGTTTTTTCTTTTTCGGGTTTCTGATAATGAAAAGTTTTTCAAGACTTGAAATGGCTATAGTTCGCTGCAAATATAGATATAAAAAATGAGTTCTAGGCACCTTGGCCAGGTTTTCTTGGCCCCACAATGACGGTTTTTCGGGAAAATCAACTACCTTTGCGCCATCATGCAAGGCAACAATCATATCGATATCCAGCATCCCGAGGCCTGGAATCTGCTCATCTCAGTCGCTGAGGGGCGCCTGGATTACATCCTGTATGCGCCATCGGTGCCGGGGTCTCTCGTCGTCGGGGAGGTTGACTGGCCCGACGGGACACTCCAGGGGCTTGAGGATGCCGTCTATGCCGCTCCCGTGCTGCTGGGCGACTACAAGAGTGTGCGGCTGCTGGTCGACTCCCGGCATTATGTCCTCTTTCCCTCGACCGTCAGCGACGATGACTGTGACGCCTTGCTGCGCATGGCCTTCCCCGGCGATGACGGCGACACCGTGGTCTCGGCTCTGCCGCTGTGCGGCTTGAAGCTGGCCATGATCTTGCCGCCTGGCATGCGGTCGTTCTTGGGACGCACGTTCAACTATCCGCAGGTGAGCCATCGTCTGGCTCCGCTGTGTGAATACGTCAAGGGGCAGGCGGGGGCCCAGGGCCTCATGTTCATCCATCTGCTGGACGGAAGCATGGACTTGGTCGCCTTTCGTGACGGCATGCTGCAGAGTGCCTGCTCCTTTGCCTGTACGGGCGATCAGGATGCTGCCTACCATGCCCTGGCGGCTTGGCGGGCCAGCGGCATGGACCAGTTGGGCGATGAACTCCAGTTCATCGGCTCTGGCGAGATGTGTTCGGCCACGGTGGCCCGGTTGCGCGAGTTTGTTAAACAAGTCAGGCCTGCCCGTTATCCTGCTGCAGCCCTGCAGCTTGGGCGCAATGCCATGCAGGCTCCATTAGATTTGATATTACTGGCCCTATGCGAATAATCAGTGGAAAATATGGACGTCGTCGCTTCGACGTGCCCTCCAACATCACGGCGCGCCCCACGACCGACATGGCGCGCGAGAACCTGTTCAATGTTCTGGCCGGCCTCGTCGACTATGACGGCAAGACGGTGCTCGACCTCTTTGCCGGTACCGGGGCGATGAGTTTTGAATTTCTCTCGCGCGGCTGCGCTCATGTCACAGCGGTCGAGAAGGCCCGCACCCAGGCCGACTTCATCCGCAAGGTTCAGCAGCAGCTTGCCGACGACAACCTCACGCTCGTTCGTGGCGATGTGTTTAAGTTCCTGTCCACTTGTCGGCAGTCATTTGACATCATCTTTGCCGACCCGCCCTACGACCTGCCCCGCTTCGGCGAGATTCCCGGGCTCGTGCTCGGCTCGTCACTGGTCCACGACGGCACGCTGCTGATCATGGAGCACCCGCGTGAGCACGACTTTTCAGCCTTGCCTCATTTCTCCCAGCAGCGAGTCTATGGCAAGGTCAATTTCTCGCTGTTTGAAATCCACGGTTGAGGGCCATGAAGGACGAGAGCAAGTATATCACCCGGCTCGAGCAGCACGACGTCAAGCCCACTGCCCTGCGCATCCTGCTACTGCGCACCATGATGGCCCATCAGGAGGCTTTCTCCCTGCAGAGCCTTGAGGACGAACTCGACACGGTCGACAAGTCCACCATCTACCGCACCATCACCCTGTTCCTGACCCATCACCTCATCCATGCCATCGACGACGGTACCGGCATGTTCAAGTATGCCGTGTGCAGCCCCGACTGCCATTGCGGCGAGGACGACGGCACGATCGACCACATGCATGCCCACTTCAACTGTGAGCGATGCGGTCGCACCTTCTGCCTGCAGACCACCCACGTCCCGCTTGTGGCACTGCCCGGCAACTTCATGGTCCACAGCATCAACTACGTCCTCAAGGGCCTGTGCCCCGACTGCAACCAAAAGACTAAAAACTAAAACCCAATGAAGACGATAACGCGCTGGCTGCGCAACATACTCATTTTCTTCTTCACGTCCACAATCCTGTCGGTTGTGATCTTGAAGTATGTGCCCGTCTACATCACGCCCTTGATGCTGATACGCGCTGTCGAGCAGATGGCCGACGGCAAGACGCCCGTGATTCATCATCGGTGGATACCCCTTGAGCAGATCAACCACAATCTGCCTCAGGCGGTCATGGCCAGCGAGGACAACCTCTTCCTCAAGCACAGTGGCTTTGACCTGGAGCAGATCCAGAAGGCGCAGATCGAGGCCCAGGAGGGCAAGCGCCAGCGTGGTGCCAGCACCATCAGCCAGCAGACGGCCCGCAACGTCTTCCTGTGGCAGCAGCGCTCATGGGTGCGCAAGGGGCTGGAAGCCTATTTCACCTTCCTCATCGAGGCCATCTGGGGCAAGGAGCGCATCATGGAAGTCTATCTCAACTCCATCGAGATGGGCAACGGTATCTATGGCGCCGATGCTGTGGCCCGCATCAATTTCGACACCACGCCCGACAAACTCACCCGCTCCCAGAGCGCCTATGTCGCCGTCTCGCTGCCCAATCCGCTTCAGCGCGACAGCGCCCATCCCACGGCCAGGATGAAGAAGATGCATAACACCATCCTCAAGCGCATGAAGCAGATTGACCAATTCCCCGAAGACGTCTGCGCCCAGTAACCCGTTTATATATATGTATATTGTCAAGCAACTCGCCGCGTCTAGCCCGTGTAGCCCTTTACAGCGAGCAGAAGAACGTCACCAGCAGCGGCACTGAGAAGTCGACCAGGAAACCATGAAACAGCGACAGGATGACAAAGTCCTCGCCGCTCGTGCGAGTGATGATCGGTAGGGTAGTGTCCATCGTGGTCGCGCCTCCAGCCGAAATAGGCGCCAGCGGGCCGAAGTACCGCACCAGCAGCGGCGCTCCCAGCAGGGTGATGACCTCGCGGATGATATTGGCCAGCAGGGCTACGGTGCCCAACTCCGGGCCTTGATACTGCGTGATCAGGATGCTCGACAGCGAGTAGTAGCCAAAGCCCGACCCCACAGCCAGGCACTCGGTCAGGCTCCGGCCGGGCAGGGCCAGCGAGGCCACTGCGGTAGCTGCCAGCGTGCCGGTGATGGTCATCAGCGGCAGCAGCATCAGCCGCGGGTCCAGGTGCCTGAAGGATTTGAGCAGCGTCGTGTTGTTGCCCACCGTCATGCCCACCGCAAACAGCAGTCCGCACAGCGTCAGGAAGCTCAAGTCATGTCCCAGCGGTGGCAACCATCCCATCAGGCCGCAGGTGATGCCCAGCACAAAGAATCCCACAATGATGAGGCTGCCCTTCATTGCCCGCCTCCTTTCTGCCTTGAAATCCATCGCCACAAGGCCCATGCCAGCAGCACTGTTCCAGCCAGTCCGGCCAGCGACAGCCACAACGCCTCAAGGCCCAGGCTGGTGATGCCCTCGATGACCTGGCGGTTGGTCCCCACCTCAACGCCCAGCAGAAACAGCAGCGCCCAGATGAGCACCGTCACAGCGTGGGGCACAACTCGCAGCCGCCGTTTCCTCAGCAGGAAGCCGACAGCCATTCCGCTCAGCATGATGGCTACAACCTTCAACATAATGGCCGCAAAATTAAAGAAAAAATGCTACCTTTGCCACATCATCAACACAATATTTCATGTTCACAATGAAGAAATTAGTTATCTCTGTGGCACTTACGGCCCTGCTGCTTGCCTGCACGGGCGGCAATGGCAGCGAGAGTGCCCGGCCCCGTGCCGGCAGCGCCGACGATTCACTGCAGCTTGTGCAGCGCGTCAAGGACATCTACAGTGCCGTGTTTGACCGATATGAACACAGCGACTCGCTGTTCAAGACCAGTGCCGACGCCAATGTCATGACAGCGATGGACAGCCTCTACTGCTCGGAGGCTTGGAACGCTCTTGTCGCCCGGGTGATGGAACGCGACCGACAAGTTTTTGAGCGCGAGGGCTTGATGGGCTTTTTTGATGCCGACTACTGGATTATGGGGCAGGATTGGCAGGACCTGGGCCTGAGCAGGGTCAGGGCAAGAGAAATCACCGACTCGACGGCTGTTGTCGATTTCTTGTTGCACAACTGCGGCGAAGAGATTCCCGTGAGCCTCGACATGGTCCGTCAAGACGGCCGGTGGCTCATCGACAACTTCTTCAACGTCCGCGATGACTTCAGCTTCAAGGACGAGATGCTACAGTATGTTGAACCCGAAGTGGAAAATCAGTAGCTCATTAATAATCATTATGATAGTCATGAGAAAGAGAGTACTATTGACCATAGCGGCAGCTGTGATGACCGCTGTCGCTATGGTAGCCGCTCCCGCCAAGCCCGTCCCGGTCACCCATCTCCAGAGCGATGGCACGTCGGTGACGCTGGTGATGCGTGGCGGTGAGTTTGTCCATGCCTTTACCACGCTCGACGGGCTCACTGTGGAGCGTGACGACAAGGGCGACTTCTGCTACACGGTGGCTGGCCGCCTGAGCGATGTCATGGCCCACGACTCCGGGGCCCGCGGCATCCAGGAGCAGGCCTTCGTCGTGGCCTATCGCGAGCGCATGACCCTGGATGCGCGACCCTGCCGGGCTCCGCGTCGCGACGGCGAGAACGACTCGCCCCAGGTGCCCACGATGGGCTCCCCGCGCATCCCTGTCATCCTGGTCAACTATACCGACGTCAAGTTTATCGACACAGATCCGGCTGCCACCTTCGAGAACCAGTTCAACGAGAAACAGTACAGCTGTCTGCACTACTTTGAGCAGCAGTCGCGTGGCAAGTTCTCGCCACGTTTCGAGATCTTGGGCCCCGTCGACTTGCCGCAGCCCAGGATTTTCTATGGAGCCAACAAGCGGGTCTATGGCACCGAGGTCGACACCCAGCTCGGCACCATGATTCACGATGCCTGCCTGGGCATTGCCGACAAGGTCAACTTCGGCGACTATGACAACGATGGCGACGGCGTGGTCGATGTCGTGGTCGTCCTCTATGCCGGAGTGGGGGAGGCTCAGGCCTACTACTCGGTCCCCGAGTCGGTGTGGCCTTGCCAGTGGGACATGCAGGAGTCCTATGACTGGGGCTGCAGCGACGTCGGCCCGTTCCAGCTGGACGGCGTGACCATCAACAGGTATGCCGTGTTCAACGAGCTCGAGGGCAGCAGCAACTATAGCCGCACGATCGATGGCGTGGGCACCTTCTGCCACGAGTTTGGCCATTGCCTGGGACTCCCCGACTTCTATCCTACCAACAATGCCAGCCACTACGGCATGAGCAACTGGGACATCATGGATGGCGGTTGCTACCTGGATGGCGGACATCGCCCCGCGGGCTATACCTCTTATGAGCGCCACTTCATGGGCTGGATGGACCTCATCGAGCCAGTCGAGAACACGCGCTACGAGCTGGCGCCGCTTGGCACCCCCGAGGGCACTGCCGTCAAGGTGACCAACGATGCCAACCCCGACGAGTATTACCTGCTCGAATACCGCACCCATTCGGGATGGGACGAGTATCTCCCCGGCGAGGGCATCATGGTGCTGCACGTCGACTATGACAAGCGCGCTTGGGACGAGAACACGGTCAACAACCAGGGCTACCATCAGCGCATGACCCTCATTCCGGCCGATGGCGCCCTGAACAATTACTCTAACAGCACCGACCTCTGGCCCCAGGGCGACAAGGACGCTCTCACCGACGACTCCACGCCCGCTGCCACGGTCTTCACGGGCGGATTGATGCACAAGCCCATCACCGCCATGGCGGTCGATGGCAATATGGCCTCGTTCTGGTACATCAAGTCGTCGCTCAGGCCGGGCGACGTCAACGGCGACGGCGAGGTGGGCATTTCGGACGTCAATTTCCTGATCAGCACCATCCTTTACGGTCCGGCCGACGCCGTCTGTGACGTCAATGGCGACGGCGAGATTAACATTGCCGACGTTAACACCCTGATCAACATCATCCTGTCGGCTCCATCCGGCTTCAATGACATGAACTGACAGGAAAATTGTCTAATTTTTTGACAGTTTCGCGCTTTTTGACTTAAAAAGCCGAATAATTATGGCAGATGCCTTGCGCTTTCAGGGCATTTGCCATATTTTTGCTCAATCCTGATGATTTGAATCTACAGTTATGGGGGACTTGAGTATATTAGCCCCTTATACCTAATTATTTAAAACCTAAACGATGATGAAACATAAGTATCTACATTTTGTTCTCGCGGCTGTGGTGGCGCTTCTCGCTACGGCCATCCAGGCCGCCACGGTCAGTGAGTCCGTCGCCAGGGGACATGCCCTGCGCGAGTTGAACAGGAAAGCCGCGGGCAAGTTCATGGCCCCGGTGAGTGACGTCAGCCTCGCTCATGCCGAGGTTTCAAAGGCCGATGCGGCCCGCGTCGACTACTATGTGTTCAATACCCAAGACGGTAGCGCCTTTGTCATCGTCCCTGGCGACGACCGCGCCGGCGAGGTGATAGCCATCGGTGAGGGCTGCATGGATGTGGACCAGGCTCCTTGCAATGTGAAATGGCTGCTGGAGCAGTACCGCCGCCAGATGGAACACCTCATCGCCATGCCTGAGGCCCGCGGCCCGCGTGCTCCCCGGCGGGCGGTAGCCGGTGCCGATTTCACCATTGAGCCGCTCTTGACCTGTCTGTGGAGCCAGGGAACGCCATATAACAACCTGTGCGCCCTCTATGACGGCCAATTGTGTGCCACAGGATGTGTGGCCACGGCAATGGCCCAGGTGATGTATTTCTGGAAATATCCGGCTAGCCTGCCGTCCCTGCCGGCTTACGTGACTCCTACTTTAAAGATTCCCATCGGTGGACTGCCGGGCACGACGCTGGATTGGGACAACATGCTTGACAAGTACAATCGTGGTTACAATGAAGTCCAGGGCATGGCCGTTGCCACGCTCATGCGCTATTGTAGCCAGGCTTGTCTGATGGATTGTTCGCCTGAGGCCAGTTCGGCCGATGAGCTCGACCAGATGTTCGCTTTCAAGAAGTTTGGCTACAATCGTTTTGCCCGGTTGCTCAGGCGTGACGATTACTCGGCCGACGAGTGGGACGAGTTGATGCTGGGCGAGCTCAGGGCAGGACGGCCCGTCGCCTACACGGGGCGCTCCGATGAATCAGGCGGGCATGCGTTTGTGGTCGATGGCTACGACAATGGAATGTATCATATCAATTGGGGATGGGCTGGAATGGCTGATGGCTATTTTGTGCTCGATCTGCTGCGCCCCATGTCCTATGAATTCTCCTTTGACCAGACCATGACCTGCGGCATCTGTCCCGACAATGGCGCTGGAGAACTGGAGCCCGCTTATGATTTTGAGGCCGACGGCATTTACTACAGCATCAACGGCGACGAGGCTACCGTGACCTACAGGGACTGCATGATGAATTCCTACTCAGGCGACGTGGCCATTCCGCCCACGGTGAACCATGACGGACGTTCCTACAGGGTCACTGCGGTCGGTGACATGGCTTTTGCCAATTGTGAGGACTTGACGTCGGTGAGTCTGCCATATATCGAGCGGGTGGGAGACTTTGCCTTTACCAGCAGCCCGTCGATACGCACGCTCAAGGTCGGAGAGCACATCAACTCGGTTGCCCAGGATGCCTTTTTCAATATGGTGGGGCTTCAGGGTGTCGAGGTCGAGGACCTGAATGCTTGGGCTGCCCTCAACTTCAATTCTTACTACGGCAATCCGCTGTTCTATGCCAGACGACTTTACCAAGCGGGGCAAGAAGTCACCGACCTCGTACTTGACCGTCAGGACTTGGCCGTAGGCGGTTATTCGTTCATGTATTGCGACGGCATCCGCAGCGTGACCCTGGGCGACGGTGTGAAGTCGGTAGGGGAGTATGCCTTCATGGGATGTCCGGCGCTCGAGCGGGTCGAGATCGGCAACGTCGACAGCATCGGTTTGTGCGCTTTTGCCCATGACTCTGTCATGACCGATCTGGTGCTGCATCCGGGGGTGAGGATCATCAGTCCGAGTGCCTTCTATGGCTGTTATCGCATCCAGGGGCTCTTGATGCCGGCATCGTTGCAGTCGGTCGGCTATGCCGCGTTTGCCTATTGCTCGTCAATCAAGGACATTGAATTCTTGGGCGAGCATGTTGATATGGGCGTGGCTTCTTTCTATTCGGCCGAGGACATGACCCGATTAAAACTGCCGTCTCGACAGCGTTACATTCCGCTCGAAGCCTTCGCTTACAGCACGTCGTTGACCGACCTTGACCTGGGATGCCCCGATACCATCGGCAACTATGCCTTCTATGGCTGCAGTAAGCTCACTGGGTTGGATATTCCCACCAGCGTCAAGGCCATCGGTGAGGGCGCCTTCGAGGCCTGCTCGGCTCTCGAGGCTGTGGAAATCAACGATTTGGCTCATTGGTGCTCGATTGATTTCGCTACCGAGTCGGCCAATCCGCTCTCCGAGTCTGGGGCGATGACTCTGGGCGGCCATGCTGTGACCGACCTCTGCCTGCCCGAGGACTTGACATCGGTCGCTGCCTACTCGTTTGTCGGCTGCAAGGACCTGCATTCGGTGACGGTTCCGTCATCGGTCTCGGTCATCGGCTCGTCGGCTTTCAAGGGGTGCAGCGGGCTCAGCCGTGTGGACATCAGCGATATCGGGCGGTGGTGTAATCTTGATTTCCAGAGCGAGTATGCCAATCCGCTCGCCCTGGCGGGGCACCTGTATGTTGATGGGCAGCTGCTGCAGCAGCTGGTGGTTCCCCGACAGGTCACGACCATCGGGAATTATGCCTTCAGAGGCTGCGAGGACCTGGTCAGTGTCATGGCCGACGGCTCTCTTGAGACAATCGGTACCAATGCGTTCTATGGCTGTCCTGCTCTCAGGCAGGTGTCGCTGGGCGATAGCCTCAAGTCCATTGGCGAGAAAGCCTTCAGCATGTGCACCGAGCTGCAGTCGCTCACGATGGGACGCCAGACCGAGTACATCGCTCCCAGGGCTTTTGCCGCTTGCCTCAAACTGGACGACATTACCTGCAAGGCGCTCACTCCGCCACTGGTCGACGGCAAGGCGGCTTTCTCGTCCACGGTCTTCAAGAAGGCGACCGTCACCGTACCGGCAGCAGCCATCGGCGATTACACGACCAGCGCCGTGTGGGACCAGTTCAAGAACTTCGTCCCCTGCTACGATGAGCCTGTCATCGACGTGAACCAGGATGGCGAACTCACCGTCGCCGACGTCGAAGCCCTCATGGCCATCATCACAGGCCATGACGGAGACCTGCAGCTCTATGACATCAACCACGACGGCGAGGTCGGCATTGCCGACGTGGGCGCCCTGCTCGACCTCATCATGGAGGCAAGAAACCGTTGACCTTCTCCTTCTCCAGCACATAATAATCCTCAAGTTTCTATCGTGGCCGCACCACTCCTGTTTTCCGCACTATCATTTTGCCAAATGAAAACGAGTCTGATATACAGT
>CAMJXD010000051.1 GCA_946409635.1 uncultured Prevotellaceae bacterium | reverse complement strand
ATCACTGTATATCAGACTCGTTTTCATTTGGCAAAATGATAGTGCGGAAAACAGGTGTTTCTTTTAGGCATATTTTGACTATTCGGCGAAAATACCTCGCCGGATTTCACGCTAAGCCGCTAAGTCGCTAAGTTTTTTTTCCTCCTTTCCGTTTTTTCTTTTTTTCCGCATGTGCACGTGTGGCCTCGGCTCACCCGATAAAAGGTGGGGGCGGTGTGGTCGAAGGCCACAGCAAGGCCAGCGGCCTTGAACTTGAAGTAACCCCACGGCGCACAGGCCGTAGGCCTCGTGTGGCGTGGGGTATAAGGCAAACCGCAGACGGGCCTCGTCGAGGGCCACTCACGTCAGGCGGTAGTCATTCCATTCTATTCCGGCATTCTGCAAATGTTGATGACGATGTGATAGATGGCAGTGACAGCACTCATGACAAATCAGTTTTAGGCGGCAAATTTACAATAAAACCAGCACAATGACAAGCGATGTTTTTGCCTGACATGAGTGGCCCTCATTCGAGGCCCGTCCGATTGGCGTTCTCGATCCCCAGGCCACACTGACCTTCGGCCAGTGCGCCCTGGGGTTGCCTCAAATCAAGGCCGCTGGCCTTGGCGAGGTCTTTCGACCTCATGCTTGCCCCCGCTAATTTTCCGCTGAGCCGTGACCTCACGCTAAGTCGCTAAGATATTGATTTACAGCATCAGTGGGCATCGAGCCAGTTGCTGGCGGCGCCATGGCTGGCCGTGAGCCTGACCTGGCCCTTGTAGACACCTTCCATCTCCTGGATGACGATGCGCTGCACGCGGTCGAGCTCGTCGGGCAGGACGTCGAAGTTGAGCTCATCGTGCACCTGCAGAATCATCCTGGAGCGGATGCCCTCGTCGCGGAAGCGTCGATGGATGCGCACCATGGCGAGCTTGATGACGTCGGCCGCGGTGCCCTGGATGGGTGCATTGATGGCGTTGCGCTCGCTGAATGCCCTGACGACGGCGTTGCGCGAGTTGATGTCGGGGAGCATGCGCCGGCGGCCGTAGAGGGTGGTGACGTAGCCCTTCTCGCGTGCCAGGGCGATGCTGCGGTCGATGTAGTCGCGCACCTGGGGGAAGGTCGTGTAGTAGCCGTCGATGAGCATCTTGGCCTCGTCGCGCGGGATGTTGAGCCGCTGAGCGAGACCGAAGGCGCTGATGCCGTACAGGATGCCGAAGTTGGCCGTCTTGGCCTTGCGCCGCTCGTCGCCGGTGACCTGCTCAAGGGGCTTGTGGTAGATGCGCGCGGCGGTGATGGCGTGGATGTCGTGCCCGTGGGCAAAGGCGTCGATCATCGTCTGGTCGTGGCTCAGGTCGGCGACGAGTCGCAGCTCGATCTGTGAGTAGTCGGCGCTGAAGAAGATGTTGCCGTCGGCCGGGATAAAGGCGCGGCGTATTTCCTTGCCGTCGTCGGTGCGCACCGGTATGTTCTGCAGGTTGGGATTGGTCGATGAGAGGCGGCCGGTGGCCGTCACCGTCTGGTTATAAGTCGTGTGGATGCGTCCCGTGTCAGGATTGATGAGGGCCGGAAGCGCGTTGACATAGGTGGACAGGAGCTTGCGGATGCCGCGCAGCTCGAGGATCTTGTCGACGAGCGGATGGCGGCTGCGCAGCTTGAGCAGGATGTCCTCGGTGGTGCTGTACTGGCCCGTCTTGGTCTTCTTGGCCTTGGGGTCGAGTTTCAGGTGGTCGAACAGCACTTCGCCCACCTGGGCCGGCGATGCCGTGTTGAACTGCATGCCGGCTAGCTGGTGGCACTCCTGCTCGAGGAGGTTCATCTGCCGGGTGAGTGTCACCGAGTAGTCGTTGAGCGCTTTCACGTCGATGCGTGCGCCGGCCAGTTCCATGTCGGCGAGCACGGCGATGAGCGGCAGCTCGATGTCGGTCAACAGCTTGTAGAGGCCTTGCTCGTTGAGCGCCTTGTCCAGGACGTCGGGCAGCTGCAGCGAGAGGTCAGCGCCCTCACAGACGATGCGTGCCAGGTCGGCAATGGGTATCTGCTGCGGCTTGAGCTGATGCCGTCCCTTGGGCCCCAGGACGGTCTCGGGGTTAATGGCGGTGTAGTGCAGCAGTTCATAGGCTACCTCGGCCGTGGTGTGGCCGCGCTCGGGCTGTAGCAGGTAGTGGGCCACCGATGTGTCGTAGTAGGGTGCCGAGAACTTGATGCCGTGCCGGTGCATGAGAATCATGAGCCGCTTGATGTCGTTGCTCACGATGCAGGCCTTGCCCGTGAACAGCGGCGCGAACATCACCAGGTCGTTGAAGCCGTCACACAGGATGAAGTAGGCCTCGTGAGGCCGGGCACACAGGGCGATGGCCTTGAGCTTGAACTGCATGGCACTCTCGCCGGTGCCCAGCATGGCGACGGCCACGCGGGGCTGTTGGGCCAGGTCGGCGGCGATGCCTGCAGCCATGATGGGCGAGTTGACGACCCGATAGTCATATTTCACCTGGTCGAGCGTCGTGGTGGCCGGGGCGGTTGCCGGCTCGTCGTCGCCGAACAGCGACAGCTGCTGGCCTGCGGCGGGACGGGCAGGACTTGCGGGGCGTGCCTGGTTCTGGGCAGCGGCACTGTCGCCGCCGATGCCGGTGGCAGCCTCGCCGCCGTCGATGAGCCGCTGGGTGAGCGTGCGGAACTCCAGCTCGTTGAACACCTGGCGCAGGGCCTCGATGTCGGGCGTCTTGCGCTTGAGCGCCTCGTCGTCGAGGGTGACGGGGACGTCGGTGATGATGGTGGCCAGCCACTTGGACATGCGTATCTGCTCGGCATTGTCGATGACGCGCTGGCGCTGTACGCCCTTGAGCTGGTCGGTGTGCTCGAGCAGGTTGTCGATGGAGCCGAACTGCTGGATGAGCTTCTCGGCGTTCTTGGGTCCCACGCCGGGACAGCCGGGGATGTTGTCGGCGGTGTCGCCCATCAGGCCCAGGATGTCGATGAGCTGTCGGGGCGACTGGATGCCATACTTGGCATTGACCTCGTCGACGCCCAGGATTTCATGCTTGCCCGGGTTGAGGATCTTGATGTTGGGCGTCACCAGCTGTCCGAAGTCCTTGTCGCCGGTGACCATATAGGTGAAGAAGCCGTGCTGCTCGGCCTGGCGCGAGAGCGTGCCGATGACGTCGTCGGCCTCGTAGCCCTCGATTTCATAGACGGGAATGCGGTAGGCCTCGAGGATGCGCTTGATGTAGGGGACGGCGACGAGGATGCCCTCGGGCGTCTTCTCGCGGTTGGCCTTGTAGGGCTCGTAGCTCTTGTGCCTGAAGGTGTTGCCGCCGGGCGGGTCGAAGCACACGGCGATGTGTGACGGCTGCTCGCGCTTGAGCAGTTCCTGCAGGGTGTTGACAAAGCCGAACACGGCCGACGTGTCGATGCCGGTGGAGGTGACGCGCGGGTTGCGCACCATGGCATAGAAAGCCCTGAAAATTAACGCATAGGCGTCGAGCAACAGCAGTTTTTTATCTTGTTCCATAGGTCGTGACGATTATAGGCCATAAAGGTAGTGATTTTTTTTGAAACAGCGTTCGGGAAATGGCTGTTGAGGGGCTATAGGTCATGCAAAAACCGTCAAGAATGCTCCAAAAGCCGATGCGAGAGAAATTTTACTCTTGAAAAAGGTGGTACTGTCGGGAAAAAATTGTAATTTTGCAAACTATGGCAATCACGCTGACATATATCCAAGAGCAACTGCGGCCCGAGCTGGAAGAGCTGGACCGCATCATCACGAGCACGCTGACCAGCAGTAGCGAGTTGACCAACAACATTGTGACCAACTACTTGAAGAACAAGGGCAAGATGCTGCGTCCCATCGTGACGCTGCTGAGCGCGAAGTTCTTTGGCGGCATCAATGACAAGGCGCTGCAGGGCGCTGCGGCCATCGAGATGCTGCACAACGCGTCGCTGATCCATGACGACGTCATCGACCAGGCTACCGAGCGCCGCGGGCATGCCACGATCAACAACGTGTGGAGCAACCATGTGGCCGTGCTGGTGGGCGATTACTTTGTCACCGGCGCGCTGCGCTGCGGTGTCGCTACCGGCGACGGGCGTATCCTGAGTTCGCTGGCCGACATGGGCCGTGACCTGTCGCTGGGCGAGATTGACCAGGTGGACATCGCCCGCAACCACAACATCGACGAGTCGACCTACATGGAAATCATCCGTGCCAAGACGGCATCGCTGTTTGAGTGCTGTGCCGAGGTGGGCGGCTATGCCAACAACGCGCCTCAGACGGCCATCGACGAGTTGCGCCGCTACACGCGTCTGCTGGGCATCTGCTTCCAGATCAAGGACGACACGTTTGACTACTACAACGATCCCATCGTGGGCAAGCCTACGGGCAACGACCTGCGCGAGGGCAAGGTGACGCTGCCGCTGATCTATGCGCTGAGCCGCACCGACCTGCCCGAGCGTGACGAGATGCTGGCTCTGGTGAACAAGGAGTCACCCACGGGCGAGGACATCGACCGGCTCATCGACTATGCCAAGCGCGCGGGGGGTATCGAGTATGCCTACGAGGTGATGCAGCGGCTGCGCGACGAGGCCAACGACGTGCTGTCGCCCTATTCGCCCGACGACACGGTAGACCAGTTCAGGGAGATATTTGACTACGTGATAGAGCGTAAGCTCTAGAAGGCCTGAGGTTCTAGAGGTTCTAGACGGGCTAGAGATATAGCATGCTGCAGGAGTACTTGATAGCGGGCCGCGTGGAGGCCGGATGTGACGAGGCCGGGCGCGGGTGCCTGGCGGGTCCGGTGACAGCGGCGGCCGTTATCCTGCCTGCGGGATTCCACAACGACTTGATTAACGACAGCAAGCAGCTGACCGAGCGTCAGCGCGAGCGCCTGCGTCCCGTCATCGAGCGCGAGGCGGTGGCGTGGGCTGTGGCGATGGTGTCGCCCCAGGAGATAGACCGGATGAACATCCTGCGAGCCAGCATCACGGCGATGCACCGTGCGCTGGACCAGCTGAGCGTGCGTCCTGAGGGTATCCTGGTCGACGGCAACCGCTTCATCCCTTATCATGACATCCCCTACACGACCGTGGTCAAGGGCGACGGCAAGCTGCTGAGCATAGCAGCAGCGTCGATTCTGGCCAAGACCCACCGCGACGAGCTGATGAGGCGGCTAGACGCAGAGTTCCCTGAGTATGGCTGGGCGCGTAACAAGGGTTACCCGACTGCCGATCACCGTGCCGCAATCGCTGCCCACGGCGTGTCGCCCTATCATCGCCGCACGTTCCAGCTGCTGCCGCAGCCGTCGCTGTTTGACTGAGGGGGTCAACCGTGAGCATTGATATCATTCCCATAAAAAAAAAGGACAGGAACCCGACCGGGTTCCTGTCGCTTTTTTTTAGTCAGTCAATCGACTTGCTGGCGTCATCGTGGTTATTGCCACTGGCCATTGGAGAGGTAGTTGACCAGCTTAATGACATCGGTGATGGAGATCGTACCATTATCATCAACGTCGGCATTGGCCGTGTTGATGCCGCTGAGGTCGCTGGTCAGGAGGGCGTTGAGCAGAGCGATGGCGTCGCTGACGTTGACAACCGTGTCGTTGTTGGCGTCACCCTTGATCACATCATTGATGCTCTCTACAACCTCGGTGATGTAGAGCTGGGGAACGCCGTTGTACAGGGTAACGACACCAGTTACATCGTAGGTATTGCCCTCAACGATCTCGGGCAGCGTCATGTTGAAGGTGTTGAACAGGACGGTGCTGTCGGCAGCGTTGTAGAAGCGCTTCTCGTTGCTTGCATCGCTCAGCATGTTGATGCCCTTGAAGATGACATAGGCGTTAACGTCGCTGGCAGTGATGGCGGGAACCTCGAAGGGCTTAGCCTCGGCAGTCTCACCGCTGGCAACAACGCCCTCGGTGTTCTGGAACTGGGGCACACCGTAGTGGGTGTAGTTCTTGCCGGTCCAGCCGTCGCTCAGGACGGTACCGTTAACGATGTCGTCGGTGTTCTCAAGACCGTAGATGAGACCGCTGTTGCCATCGGTGTCGCGGATCCACATACGCTTGGTGGAAGCGTGGTTGAAGGTGACAACGATGTCGTCATACATGGTGAAGGTGTCATTCTCGCCCACTTCGATGGCCTCGGGGATGCTGTAAACATCGATGGTCTGGGGAACGAAGCCCTCAACGCTGAGGATCATGAGCTGCATGCCGTTGTGGGTGCTGACAACGCCCTTGACGGTGTAGTTGCCTTCCTCGGTGGGCAGCGACTCACCGAAGGAGTTGTACATGACCATCGTGGTGCCGTTGGCCAGGGTTGCGGTGACGTCCTGGCCATTGGCAACGAGGCTCTTGACGTTGAGTACCTGAACATAGGCATTGACCATGGTGGTGTCGAGTTCGGTGATGGTCTGGATAGCGGCGAGCTCAGCATCGGTGTTCTCGCTGGCGCTAACGTTCTGTGCATCGGTGTACTCCATCAGGCCAGAGAAGAGTTTGGTCTTGGCAGTCCAGCCCTGGTTGAGGACGGTACCGGGAGCGAAGGTGACGTTGTTCAGGCCATTGATGTTGCCGTAGATCAGGCCGTAGCCGCTGGCGTCGCGCAGCCACAGGTAGGCACCGCGCTGAACGGTAACGACGGCGTTGCCCTCGAAGGTGAATTCAGCGTTCTTGCCCAGAGCGTTAACCTGGGCCAGGGTGGTGATAGCCTCGGCGGGCTCAACCTTGGTGTAAGTAGCGCTAGCTACTGCGCTCTCGGTGCCGTTGAGGATAGCCTTGGCATAGACCGTGGTGGTCTCGGTGATGTTCAGAGCGGTGGTGTAGTCGTTCCAGTTCTCGTTGTCGTAGCTGTACTTGATGGCAGCACCCTCCTCGGCAGTGATGGTGAGGTCGAAGGCCTCCTCAAAGTCGCCAGCCTCGCGGCTGAAGGTGGGAGCAGCAACATAGACGGTGGTACCGTCGTCGAGGGTTACCACGATCTGGGTAGCGCGCAGCTGGTTCTCGGAGGCAGTGAAGGCAACAGACTCGGCCTTACCGGTCCAGGTACCGATCTTGTCGGTGCCGGCGGTGTAGGTGCCAGTTTGACCATCCTTGAGCTTGATGGAGCCGGGGCCATACTTTGCGGTGCCGTTGGCGGTGCAGGTGAACTCAATCTTCACGATGTCGTTGCCGGCGCTGGTGAAGGTGATGTCACTGTACTTGAAGAAGCCGAACCGCTCGGCGGTGATAGTACCGTTGGTGCAAGTCAGGGTGATGTCACCACTGGTGATGGAGAATTCCGTGTTTTCAACAGGGTTGAAGTTGCCGGGGATGAAGGTTCCGTCAGGTGAGGGCTCAAGCTTGGTGAAGGTGACGGTGGTGGGATCGCTCATGACGTTGCTCCTGCTGGCAACGGCGGTGAAGGTCTTGGTCTCGTTGATGTAGAAGGGACCACTGTAGTAGGTGTAGTTGGTCCAGTCGAGCTCAGTACCCTCGCTGTAGTAGATGTCGGCGGGTCCATCGGGGCAGGCGATGCTCACCTGGATGCTGTTGTCGGTGAACGTGCCGCCGTTGGGGGTGAACACGGGAGCCGAAGTCGACACGACTGCGCCCTCATACTCGATCTCGATGCTCTTGATGTAAAGAGCCTTGGTGGTCGAGGGCTGAGACAGTGTGATAAGCACCTCGCCGCTAGCGCTGCCGGTGCCCTCATAGCTGGTGGCAGTGCTGGTGAGGTCGGTGGAGGAGATGAAGGTGGCATCGCCGACGGTCACTTCCATCGTGGCCACGGCATCTTTGCCGGTGCTGGCATTGACGGTGACCTTGGTGATGGTACCCTCGATACCGCTTGTGGAAAGGAGCACCTCCTTGCAGGGTTTGCTGCTCGAGCCGAGCTGCTGGCCCTTGGTGGCGTCGTAACCATAGTAGCCGTCGACGGCGTCGGTTACCAGCGTCCAATCAATGTTGTTCAGCGTGACGGTGCCGTCCTGGCTGAACTGCTTGCTGCTAAACGTATAGGAATACGTGTTAGCTGCCCAAGCCGACATGGTCAGCAGGGCAAGCATGAAGAGAGAAAACAATTTCTTCATAAAAACTTTGAAATGAAATAGGTGAATAAAAGTATGTTAATAACAAAAACTGTTCATTCTTAGCGCTTTAAGTAAGCGGGGTCCGTTTCATGCCGCAAAGGTAACAACTTTTATAGAATTGTGCAATTATTTTGGATAAAGAATGCTGTCGTTGGGCTAATTGGGCGGATTGGGCGGATTGGGCTAATTGGGCTAATTGGGCGGATTGGGTTTATAGAAGTCGGTTCTTCTAATAGCTGACATGCTTGATGTTTTTTTACCGGACAATCATTGTTAAGCAGGGAGGTGGCCCCCCGATGGCGGGGCACCTCCCTGCGGGGATGATGGTCAGCTAGCTAGCGGCTGACGGCTGGTTGTGTCACTTGACGACCTTGGTCGTGGCGGTGGTGCCGTCGCTGTAGCGGGTGATGACGATGTTGATGCCGTCGAAGGGGGTGTCGCTGGTCTGGCCCTGTGCGTTGACGTAGGTCTTGGCGACGATGGTCGATGCGTTGAGCTCGATGATGCCGGTGGGCACATTGTCCCAGGGCACGGTCTTCTCGACGACGTAGTAGAGCGGTGTCTCGCCGCCATCGTCCCTGCTGTCGGTCTCTACCTTGTAGTAGAAGCGGAAGAGGAACTTGATGTCGGCGTTGATGCGGGCACCGAATCCCAGGTCGCTGTAGACGCCTCCCATGTTGATGCCGTCGAGGTCGGCGATCTGCTCGGCGATGAGGAGTCGGGGATTGCGGTCGGCATCGAGGTCGTTGACGGGCTTGCCGTTCTGGTCGAAGTAGTAGCCGCGCACCTCGTCACAGATTCTCCACACGCGGAACATGACGGGCTGGTAGTTGACGCTGGCATAGTCGGGCAGGATACCCTGAGCGCTCAGTGTGGGGTAGTAGATGCAGCACAGCTTGCCGCTCTCGTCCTTCCACTCGCCGCCGTCGTTGGTGGTGCGCACGCCGTCGACATCGGCATAGATGTCGGCGACACCGGTCCTCCAGATGGGGCTGCCGTAGCTGTTCTCGTTGTCGTCGGCCACGCGGGTATCGGCTCCGAAGGTCCAGATGACGGGCAGGTAGGTCATGTAGTCGTTGTAGACGCCCTGGATGGTGAGCTCGTCGAGCAGGCTGAAGGGTCCGGCCTCATAGGGGGTGCCCTCCATGTGCATGGCGTTGCTCATCTCCATGAATGAGCCGTCGGTGCGGCGCTGGAGCTTGGAGATGGGCTGCTCGGGCCAGGTGTTGTCGCCGCGCTGGATGGTGTAGTAGTAGATGGCGGGGTTGTTGGCGAGGTTCATCTCGATCTGGGCGTTCTTGATGCCGGCGGGCAGCGAGCCGTCGACGTCGGCCATGATCTCGTCGAGGGTGTAGTAGCCGTTGATGACCGATCCGGTCTTGAGGACGGTGACCTCGACGGTGTTGGTGCTCTTGGGCTGGTCGACGTTGTTCTGGCTGAGGACGTAGCCATAGCGTCCGGGATGGTCGTTGAGGGCTGTGCTGGCGGTGAACTGGTCGACGAGCATGATGGGCCCGAGGTCGATGGCACCGGAGTTGTTGACGTTGAGGTAGCCGCTCAGGGTGGGCTCAAAGTCGTAGGAGTCGAGAGGCTCCTGTCCGCTGTAGGTGATGCTGTAGTTGACGCCGGCGAGGCCCTGGGCGGGCTGCAGGTCGAGCTGAGCGACGGGGATGAGCACATCGGGCGTGGCGTAGTCAAAGCGGTAGAGCGTGAAGCTGTTCTCGCCCTGCTCGACGCGTGCGCGGGTGAGGGCGTTGATGGCGTCCTCGTTCTCGATGGTCATGAAGTTGCGGTAGTAGTTGAGTTCCTGGCTGGGCACGTAGTCGCTCTCGATGTGGTTGAGGGTCATGTACAGGAAGTCGTTGGTGCCGGGGATGATGACGCCGTCGATGTTGCTCCAGGTCTGGAAGGCCTCGTTCTGGGTAGCCTTGCCGTGGATGATGTAGTCGATCGAGTAGCTGTGGTCGAGCTGAGGCACCTGATAGGTGTAAGTGGTCTCGGTGGTGGTGGTGAGCAGCTCATACTGCTCGTTGCCGTAGGCGTCGGTGATGACGACGTAGACGTCATAGGTCTGCGGGATGACGGAGCCTACCACCTGGTTGAGTGTCGAGGTCCAGTCGAGGGTGACGTCGTAGGTGGCCTCGGGCTGCTGGGCCTTCTGTGCCTCGGCGTCGAGGTGGATGACATACATGCCCACGGTGGGCTGGTGGTCGTTGTCGTAGTCACGCTCGCGGTAGGCGTTGCGGTTGTCGGGGATGAAGAGGATCATGCCGCTGAGCGACTTCTCCTCGGTGCCGTTCTTGCCAGCCATCGAGAAGTAGTGGGCAAAGTAGATGACGCTGCCGCAGTCGTGGATGACGGGGTAGACCTTGCCGTTGTTCATGGCCTGGTAGAAGTCGGTGATCTCTGCACCGGCGGCCGTGGTGGTGGGGCTGTACTCCTCAAACATGTTGTAGAACGGAGCCAGGGGCGGGCTGTCGTTGCCGGCCTGGGGCTCCCAGTAGTAGGACTTGCCCTTGCCGATGATGAAGAAGCGGTTGAACTCGCCATCGATGTTGACCATGGTGCCCTGGTTGTTGCCGGTGCCGGCGCGCATGCCGTCGGTGATGAGCTTGACCGACTCGACGTAGCGGTTGAAGTAGTTGATGATGTCGGCCTTGGAGCGGGTGTAGTCGGCGGGCTGGTCGGTGTAGTTCTTGAGCTTGATTAGGAACAGGGTGTGTCCGTCCTCATAGGGGGCGGTGACGTTGTTGTCGCTGATGTTCCAGCCGGGCTCGACGTCGCGCGAGAGGAAGATCAGGTAAGGCTCTTTCCAGTACTGGCGGCCGTAGTAGACGTTGCTGCCGGTGACTGCTGTGGTCTTGTTGCCGGGGATCTCGGGGTTGCAGTACACCCACTTGAGCATGTCATACATCTGGTAGGGGTCGGTGACCTCGTCGGTGAGCCGTGCGGTGCGGGTGGTGCCGGCTGCGTCGGTCCAGGTGTAGGTCTTGGCGTAGTACCAGTCGTAGTCGTGGGTGACGGTGGGCGCCTGGGCGGGCGCCTGGGCGGGCGCCTGGGCCGTGAGCGTGGTGGGCATGGACGGCAAGGCGTCCTCCCTGATCTGTGCGAGCGTGATGATGCTCGTTCCCAACAGCAGTGTTGCTGCCAGAATGCGGGAAAGGTTGTTAGTCTTCATAACAGTAAGTCAATTTAAAAGTTAATCTATAAATTAATGTGTATTGCTACATAGATACTGTGGGTGGGGTGCTTGGTGGCACTTGGGCTTAGCTAGATATGGGGGATAATCTAATTGTTTATGCAAAGGTAGTTGATAAAAATGGAATAATCAAGTAAAATTATCGATTTTTTTTGCGCATGACCCTTTTTTAAGACAACACTCTTTTTTTCAGACAACTTGAACAACTATTAAACAACTTGAACAACATGGTTTTTTTCCTGTTTTCCGCACTATCATTTTGCCAAATGAAAACGAGTCTGATATACAGT
>CAMJXD010000050.1 GCA_946409635.1 uncultured Prevotellaceae bacterium | reverse complement strand
GGGGCTATGAGCCCAAGATTGGAGAGAATTGTTTCCTGGCCGACAACGCCGTCGTAGTGGGCGACGTGACCATGGGCAGGGATTGCAGCATCTGGTTTGGCGCTGTGCTGCGTGGCGACGTGAACACGATCACCATAGGCAACCGCGTCAACATCCAGGACAATGCAGTGATACACACGCTGTACGAGAAATCGGTTACCGAGATCGGCAATGACGTGTCGATCGGTCACAACGTGGTCGTGCACGGAGCCAAGATCGGAGACATGGCTCTGATCGGTATGGGCAGCATCATCCTGGACCATGCCGAGATAGGCGAGGGTGCCATCATCGCTGCCGGCAGCGTTGTGCTGGGCGGCACGAAGGTGGGTCCCCACGAGCTGTGGGCAGGCAGTCCGGCGAAGTTCAAGAAGATGGTTGACCCCAAGCAGGCCAGCGAAATCAACGTGAAGATTGCCAAGAACTACCTGATGTACTCGACATGGTATGAGGAGTAACTGATTGACAATAGTTTTTCTAGAAGTTCTAGATGTTCTAGATGTTCTAGAGCTGACCTAAAAAAAGCCAAAATTCAAGATGAAGAAGTATTATGTCATGACAATGATGGCACTCGTGCTGGCCCTGGTGCCGGCACGAGCAGCCATATACATGGTGGGGAACGCCCCCTTCGGCGACTGGAATCCCGGCCATGGCGTCGAGATGAGCGACCAGGGTAACGGCATCTATAGCCTGACGGCGACAGTGAGCGGGACAGTGTGGTTTGTGTTTGCCGACGGGCAGAGCAGCGACTGGAACGAGTTCAACGCCAACTACCGTTACGGC
Source organism: uncultured Prevotellaceae bacterium (assembly GCA_946409635.1). Lineage (GTDB taxonomy): Bacteria > Bacteroidota > Bacteroidia > Bacteroidales > Muribaculaceae > Sodaliphilus. Next base: position 10,844 of record CAMJXD010000050.1, on the reverse strand, counting down.
CCCAGCAACAACGGCAGCCAGGAGGTGACCACCGGCAACGAATACACGACGCAGAAGAGCAACAACAACCACTCGTACAAGTTCACAGGCAACGGCCAGGACTATACATTCACGTTCAACCAGAATCGGCTGACCTTCAGCATCAAGGAACATGAAGAGCCCGCGTTGCCCGACCCCTTTGCGCTGCGCACTGGAGACGTGAACGGCGACGGCGAGGTGAACGTCTCGGACATCAACATGCTGATCAACATCATGATGAGCGGCATTGCCGATTATGACATGTCCCGGCGTTCGGACGTCAACTATGACGGCGAGGTGAACATCTCGGACATCAATGTGCTCATCAACCACATCCTGGGGATGCCGCTGCCAGAGCCCGTCAAGGAGGGGTATGACTACGTGTGGGACAGCCAGAGCATACCCGAGGTGCACATCAGCGTGAGTCTGGCCGAGTGGAACCGTCTGCTGTCGCTGTATGACGCCAATGCCTACACCACCCAGTATGTGATGTCCAGGCTGAGCTTTGTGCAGGACGGCGAGACCACGGTCGTGGACAGCGTGGGCCTGCGGCTGAAGGGCAACACGTCGCGGCGCCGCCCCGAGGGCTGGACCGGCCAGATGCACCAACGCAACAACGCCGACTGGCATCATGCCCACTTCGGGGTGAACCTGCGCAAGTGGGTCGATGACGACGCACACACCATTCAGGGCGTGCGCAAGCTGCACCTCAAGTGGCCGAAGGACGACCCGGCCCAAGTGCGCGAGCTGTTCTGCTACGACCTGTTCAAGCGTGCGGGCGTGTGGACCGCCATACGCGACACCTACTGCCGGTTGTGGATCCATGTGGAGGGAGACAGCGGCGAGGCATACTATGGCGTGTATGAGCTGCTAGAGCCTATCGACAAGCGTTACCTGAAGGACAGGAAAGGCCGTTTTGGAGCCAGTGACGGCTACCTGTGGAAATGCCGCAATGCGGCAGCCGGGCTGAACAATCCCAACGGCGACATCTGGTATGACGACGACAGCGACGACCGCCATGCCTACACGCTGGAGACACAGACCGCCGAGTTTGACAATGCCCGCGCCCAGCTCGTTGACTTCATGAATAAGGTCAACAATCTGAACGACAACGAGTTTTACACGTGGATCAAGCAGGTGACCGATGTAGACCTGTTGCTCAAGACCTATGCCGTGAACGTGGCCGTGGGCATGTGGGACGACTACTGGAACAACGCCAACAACTACTACATCTACTTCAACGGCCGTGGACTGACGGACTACAAGTTCTTCTTCATCCCCTATGACTACGACAACACGCTGGGCACTAGCCTGCGCTGCGGCGTGCAGGAGGATGCCGGACGGCACAACCCGCTGCAGTGGGGCAATGACAACAACAGATTGATTTCCAGGATACTCAAGTACAGTGACTTCAAGGCCAAATATGTGGCCTATCTCAAGGAGCTGGTGACCCCCGGCAAGGGGCTCATGGACCGTGCCTCGGCGCAGGCGCGCATCAGCAGCTGGCAAAACCGGATCGCCCAATACGTCGACAACGACACCGGCGAGGATACTGTCATCGAGGACAAGCCCGCGCCATGGAGCAATCACAGTGAATACACACTGCTGAAAAACGGCAGCACCAACTTCTTCACCGTGAAGGCCGCATCGATCAATGCGTTGCCTTGAGGCTGCTAGGCGAGGCCTAGGTCGAAGTCCTTGAGGAACTGGGTGAAGCCCGGGTTATTTTGCTTGATCTGCTCCACGGTCTCGCGCGGCGACAGGATCTTGGGCGTGTCGATGGGGACCTCGCTCACCTTGACGTCAAAGGCGAGGTCGTCGTTCTGCAACGTGTCACAGAGGAACTTGAGTACGGCCTCTTTGTGCTCCTCGACATTCTTCTGCTCATTGGGGCTGCCCACGGTCATCACATAGTGGTGAGCGGCGCCGTCGCCGGCGGGCTGCAACGCGGCATAGGACATGGTGGTCACCAGTGCACGTTCTTGAGGATGCTCGTGGATGTAGGCCTGCCAAGCCTCTTGCAACGCTTCGGGGCTATAAGACTTGTCGCGGTGCTGTGCCGCGGTCGAGGGAGCCGGGGCAGCCTGGGCCGACACATTGGGGACGTTGACCATGATGCGCGGTGTGCCACCGACGGTCGACGCCACTGCACGCCTTGCAGGAGCTGCGGGTGCAGGCTGGACGTGGGCTGCGGTTGCCGTGGGCTGCGGGGTCGACGAAGGCTGTGCAGCGGTAGCCTGGCGCTGCTGCTGAGGAGCGGGCTGCGCAGCGGGTTGAGCGGCGGGCCTGGCTTGCGGAGCGGGGGCAGGAGCGGCAGCAGCGGGATTAACCTTCTGCAACGGCTGTTGGGGCGTGGGTTGCGGCTGTGGAGCCCTGACCAGCTGACAGAGCTTGATGAGCGTGAGTTCCACCAGCAATTGCTTGCTGCTGGCGTTGCGGTAGTTCAAGTCGCAGGTGTTGCACAGGTCCAAGGCACGATAGAAGAATCCCGGGGCGAGCTTGGCGCTCTGCTCCCCATAACGGAGGGCAACATCGTCGTTCATCTCGAGCAGCACACGCGTCTGTGGTGTGCTGGCCACCATGAGATCGCGCAGGTGCTGAGCCAGGCCGTTGACAAAGAACTGGGAGTCAAAGCCCTTGTCACGAATTTCCTTGTAGATGAGTAAAGCCTGATTGACGTCACCCGTCAAGAAAGCCTCGACCAGCCTGAAGTAGTAGTCATAGTCGAGCACGTTGAGGTTGTCGAGCGCACTCTGATAGGTGATATGTCCCTCGGTTGACGCGGCTACCTGGTCGAAGATTGACAGGGCGTCGCGCATGGCGCCGTCGGCCTTCTGGGCGATGACGTTGAGCGCAGCGGGCTCGGCCTGGATGTGCTCCTGCCCGCAGACATATTGCAGCTGCTGGACGATATCGGGGACGGTGATGCGCGCGAAGTCATAGATCTGGCATCGCGACAAGATGGTGGGAATGACCTTCTGCTTCTCGGTGGTGGCGAGGATGAAGATGGCATACTCGGGCGGTTCTTCGAGCGTCTTGAGGAAGGCGTTGAAAGCCGCCTGTGAGAGCATGTGGACCTCGTCGATGATGAAGACACGGTAGCGCCCCGTCTGCGGCGGGATGCGCACCTGCTCGGTCAAGTCGCGGATGTTATCGACGCTGTTGTTGGATGCGGCATCGAGCTCGTTGATGTTATAGGATCGCTGCTCGTTGAACGCCACACACGACGGGCACTCGTTGCAAGCCTCGCCCTCGGGCGTGGGATGCTCGCAGTTGATGGTCTTGGCAAAAATGCGGGCACAGGTCGTCTTGCCCACGCCACGCGGCCCGCAGAAGAGGTAGGCATGAGCCAACCTGCCGCTGGCAATGGCCGTCTTGAGGGTGTGGGTCAAGGACTGCTGTCCGACGACGCTGCGAAACGTCGAGGGCCTGTACTTACGCGCCGAAACTATATACTTCTCACTCATCGGTTAAAAACTGGTCAGTTAAGTCTTCTTTGTGCAAAGATAATACATTTCTGCCGAAACGCCCGCTACCCTACCCGATTTTTTCAGCCGGATGCCAAAAAGCAAACTGCCTGCATCGAGGCTCACGCTGCTCAACACACTGAATGCCAGCAATCAAGAAGGCAGCTTCTCAAACAGAAAAGTAGGGGCGGAACTGTTAACGAAATGTTAACGGCACATCTCATCTCTGGCGATGCAAAGATAACCAGATGGCTGCGGAAAGTCAAGGGCAAAAAGAATGAGGCGATACTAGAAGCGTATGCCAGCCATGGCTGTTGAGTCGAAGATGGAGCCGTAGAAGTTGTGCAGGTCGGACTTGTAGCGGTGGATGTCGGCATAGCTCTGCAGGCCAAAGAAGAATTGCCTGTGGTTGTAGACGAGCCCCATGCGGGCACGCAGGTTGACCGACCAGTCGCTGGCCTTGTCCTCGTGCTGGGTGCCTATCATCTTCCTGTAGCCGGTGTAGGGAGCCAACGTGAAGTTGAGCAGCCACTTTTTTCCCAAGACGAAGTTATAGCCATACCCCACCATAATGCAGTAGTCATTATAGACAAAACGGGGCAACTCCACGTCCTGTGGAACGAACTCACGGGCGAACTCGGGCAGTTCCTGCACATTGATGGACATGTCGCGATGAAGCATGCGCACGCCCGCAATGAAGGAGCCGGCGCTGCGCCGCTGGTACTTAGAGAAGCAGTAAGCAGCCGCCTGGGCATAGCGGCGATTGTTGAAGATGTAGTAGATGCTCATGCCGTAGGACTTGCGATGCAAGCCGCCGAAGTCCCTGAACTTCATCTTGCCGCCCGCAGCCTTATCCTTGAACCAAAGCGTGGCCGGTCGCTCGTTCTCCATGTAATAGGCATCGGCCGCAAAGCGCGCACAGGTGAACGAGAAGTCGAGCTTCTTGGACTTGTTACCGCCATGGATGAGGTCACTGATGCCCATCGTATAGCCGACGCTGACCGCCATGAAGGACAATTGCAGACCGATGTTGGAGGTGATGTTGCTGCGCATCACGACGTGGCTGTCCGAAAAGGGTTCTCCCGTGTAGGAATCCATCCAGTTGTTGGAACTGAGGATGAGTTTCCAGTTCTTGCCCGTGCCGACGACATAGGCCGAATCGTAGCTATTGAAAGCCTTGTCGCCCCACTTGTAGACCCTCCAGGCGAAGCGCAGGAACTTGGGGTACTGGATCGTCTTGCCAGTGACGTCCACCTTGCCATGCTTCATCGCACGCCACCAGTAGCCGCTGTCGCGGACGGTATCGTAAGGCTCGTTCAACTTCTCGTCGATGCGTTCCTGAATGCGCTGCCTGATCTGCTGGAACTTGCTGAGGTGCACGGCCGTGTCGGGCACGACAATCGTGTCGGCCGTCACACCCTGTCCCCATGCTGTGATCCACGAGCAGACCATCAGCAAGACCCCTATGCAGAAACACCTGGTCATCGCAGATGCAAAGATAGTCAATTCTCCCGAAACACGAGCACTGTGCCGGCTAATTTGCTCAATCGAGCGGATGGCATAACCCATGATTCCAGCCGACTTGCCAGCATTGCGAGTCAAGTGGCTGGAACCACGGGAATTTATAGTGGCTGTTCTTGAACAGGCAGATATCGATTACTGGTACTTGGGAGAGGGACCGTACTTGTTCTCGCCACTGTGGCTGTCGAGCAGGGTGAAGACAAAGCAGACGAAACAGAGGACGAAGCCAGCGATAACGGGCAACCAGAACAGGAGCGAAGACTGGCTGAAGAACATCTTGTACAGATCATCGGCGGCCAAGTCGGCAACACCGGGGCCCTCGTTGATCACCAGAGTGAAAGCGCCGAGGAAGAAGCCCACAATAATCAGTATCATGCTGATACCATACCACCAGCCGCTGCGGCCCACGTCATGGAGACGGCGCCATGACACGGTCATGGACGGGAAAAAGAGAACCAGAGAAGCCACCGCATTAACAAAGGAAATGCCCAAAGCGGCCTCGAGAATTCCATCAACAAAAGAGCAAACGCAGCTTACCAGAGTGGTGAAAAGGGTGAACCACCAGAACTCGCTGCGGCGCGCGCGTCCAGTGAAGTCAAAGAACTTGTCGAAACAGATTTTCACAGCTTCAAAGAAGCCCAGCATGGGCTTTGCCGTGGGATACGTTTCAGAGCCAGGATTGTTAACGATGTTAGGTTCCATAATGCTTAAATTTTAAAGATTAGACATCAATTTTACTTATTAGACGCAAGAAACGCCAAAAAGCTACAAGGGAAAACAGATTTTTTTTTGAGGGCATTATTGCGTAGTATTGAGAATTGGTGTATTTTTGTGCCACAATTTTAAAGACATAAACCTGAACATATTTTTATAGAACTACTGCAATGAAAAATATCCTGATCATCGGCTCGACGGGACAAATCGGTTCCGAGCTGACAATGAAGTTGAGAGGCATCTACACTGGTAACGTGGTGGCCGGTTACATTCCCGGTGCCGAGCCCAAAGGCGAGTTGCTGGAGAGTGGCCCCTCGGAAATCGTTGACATCACCAACGCACAGCAGATTGGCGCCGTAGTTGACAAGTACAACATCGACACGATCTATAACCTGGCGGCCCTGCTGAGCGCCGTTGCCGAGAACAAGCCCCAGCTGGCCTGGCACATCGGCATCGATGGCCTGATGAACGTGTTGGAGGTGTCTCGTGAAAAACATTGCGCCGTGTTCACGCCGAGCAGCATCGGATCGTTTGGCCCGAACGCCCCGAAGGACGGCACCCCCCAAGACACCATCCAGCAGCCTCGCACGATGTATGGCGTGACGAAGGTGACTGGCGAGTTGCTGAGCAACTACTATGCGCTCAAGTTTGGCGTTGACACTCGCTCGGTGCGCTTCCCCGGCCTGATCAGCTACGTGACACCTCCGGGCGGTGGCACAACAGACTATGCCGTGGACATCTATTACAGCGCCGTCCAGGGCAAGAAGTTCATCTGCCCCATCGCCGCCGGTACGCTGATGGACATGATGTACATGCCCGACGCACTGCGCGCCGCCATCGAGATCATGGAAGCCGACCCGTCGCGTCTGGAGCACCGCAACTCGTTCAATATCGCCTCGATGAGCTTTGATCCCGAGTGCATCTATAACAAGATCAAGGAATACATCCCCGAGTTTGAGATGGAATACCAGGTTGACCCGCTGCGCCAGGGCATCGCCGACAGCTGGCCCAACAAGCTTGACGACACATGTGCCCGCGTGGAGTGGGACTGGAAGCCCGAGTATGACCTGGACGCCATGACCAAGGACATGATCGAGAAGCTGCGCATCAAATTCGGCTTGAACAAGTGAGATAAATAAGTAGAAGGGGGCTGTGTCATCAATCAAGTCCGGTAGGATCATGTCGAGTGCCGTGCACTGAGAGATTACCGGGAAAGACTGATGACACAGCCTTATTTAAGGGAACTTCTATAAATTACCGAAATGTTTATATTTTATATTGACTGTATTTTGTTTCTTTTTGGCATATTTTGACTTATCTTCTTGGACCATAGCCAGCTATGCTCCTGCAAAGCTAAGCCAAAATCTACTCAAAAATAAATCAAAATCCACATCAAGCTAATTTATAGAAGTCCCCTTAAGCAAAGAGACCAAAGTCAAGATGAAAAAGATCCTGCTGCTGATTGCTTGTGCGATGACCCTGCTGCTGAGCGGCTGCTCGGGCAACAGCTACAAGCTGGCGAAAGATTATGCGACGACCGACACGTTTGGCTTTCTGGTGTTTGTCAGCGAGTCGGGGAAGCAGTATGACGACCTGTGGGTCAACATCTCGGGGCTGGACAAGACGTTCAAGGCGTCGACGGCCCAAATTGTCGACGGCGAGGTGAAGGGCATGCGCTATGGCGCACAGCAAGGGAAGCGCCGTGTGATGATACGCCAGCAGAATGAGCGGCTGCTGTACCAGGAGGTCGTCACGATACGTGCCGGCGAGGACACGATCATCAAGTTTAAGGACTAAACTTGCTCCAATAGAGGCTGTTGCAAAACTCATTGTCGCCTATTTCAATCGGACTGGCGGCCGAAACCGGCCAGCCATCCTCTTGTGGTCTGAGTCTTGCAACAGCCACTCGTATATCGACAAGCTGGAGACCGCGCTAGCGGCGGAGGATGTCGATGAGGTCGGCAACGCCCTGAGTCGCGGGCTTCGCGATGACGTGAACCCAATCGGGGACGGCAGCGGGTCGTGGATCGATGTAGTAGATGGGCACGCCGCGCTTGACATACTGGATGAGCGCCGCAGCGGGATAGACCACCAGCGAAGTGCCGATGACGACAAAGATGTCGGCGTCATGGGCCAGCTGGGCTGCTGCCTCCATGTTGGGCACCGCCTCGCCGAAGAACACGATGTGAGGACGCACATGGTCGCCATAGGGATCCAGCGTGTCGACACTGGTCTCAATCCCCTTATCGCTCAACTCGTCACACGGCAAAGAGTACTCGCGCTCCTCGTGACGCAGCGAGCGCACCTTCATCAACTCACCATGCAGGTGCAGCACACTGCTGCTCCCAGCGCGCTCGTGCAGGTCATCCACATTTTGGGTGATTACCCTCACGTCGTAGTCCTTCTCGAGCTCGACAAGTCCCAGATGAGCGGCGTTGGGGCTCGCATCCAAGAGTTTCTTGCGCAGCATGTTGTAGAAATCATGGATGAGTGCCGGATTGCGCAGGAAGCCCTCATGGCTGGCGACATCCATCACCGGATAGTTTTCCCAGAGACCATCGGCATCACGAAAAGTCTTGATACCGCTCTCGGCGCTGATGCCTGCTCCGGAGGAAATCACTAATTTTTTCTTGCTCATAGTCATTGGTTTATTGTATTGAATGTTGCAATGGACATATTGTGAAAGCAAAAATAGTAAAATTTTTCTAAAAACGTACAGCCCAATCAAGGAAATCACTATCTTTGCACCGTTTTTTACAAAAAAAGAAAATCATCAATGGATAAACTGAGTTATGCATTAGGCTTGAGCATGGGAGGCAACTTCATTGGCTCGGGCATCAAGAAACTGGATATCAACGACTTTGCCGACGGCTTGCGTGCCATCTATGAAGGCGCAGAGCAGAAGATGAGCTTTGACGAGGCCAAGCAGATTGTCACCGAATTTTTCACCAACCTGGAGAAGCAAGGCGCCGAGCAGAACGAGCGCCTGGGGCGCGAGTTCCTGGAGAAGAACAAGGAAGTGGAAGGCGTGAAGGTTACCGCCAGCGGCCTGCAGTATCAGGTCGTGAAAGAGGGCGATGGCCAGCAGCCCGGTCCCAACGACGTTGTTACCGTCCACTACACGGGCAAGCTGATTGACGGCACGGTGTTTGACAGCAGCGTAGAGCGCGGCGAGCCCGCGACGTTTGCCGTTGGCCAGGTGATTCCCGGCTGGGTAGAGGGTCTGCAGTTGATGCGCGAGGGCGCCGCCTACAGGCTGTTCATACCGAGCAATCTGGCCTATGGTCCCCACGGCACCGGTCCCATCCAGCCCAACTCGACGCTGATCTTTGACGTTCAGCTGCTCAAGGTGGAGAAGAAGTAAACGACGCCGGCTATCATCCCAAAAGACAATACACTACAATTAATATTTTCAAGTAAACAGAGACGATGAAGAAGATTTCAGCAATGGTATCGTCGATGCTGCTGGTGGCAGGCATGGCCAGCTGCAGCGGCAACAGTGAGAGCGCAAGCGAGAGCAACGTAGCCGCCACCGACACCGTGGTGGAGGAGATCAAGGACAACCTGACCATCGGTCGCGAGTTCCTGGCCGAGAATGCCAAGAACGACAGCGTGAAGGTTACCGAAAGCGGCCTGCAGTACATGGTCCTGAAGGAGGGCACGGGAGCCAAGCCCGGTCCGACCGACGAGGTGACGGTCCACTATACGGGCAAGCTGCTTAACGGCACGGTGTTTGACAGCAGTGTAGAGCGCGGCGAACCCGCCACGTTCCCGCTCGACGGCGTGATTCCCGGCTGGACCGAGGGTCTGCAGCTGATGAGCGAGGGCAGCAAGTATCGCCTGTTCATTCCCAGCGAGCTGGCCTACGGCGAGCAGGGCGCCGGCAGCGACATCCTGCCGAACTCGACGCTGATCTTTGACGTGGAGTTGATCAAGGTAAACAAGAAAAACTAACAAAACAATAATCCAAAAAACATCATTAAAAAAATTAAAAAATCAGTTTTATTATTATGAAGAAGATTTTAGCATTCGCAGCAGCCGGTCTGCTCATGGTCGGCTTTGTGGGTTGCAATGAGAAGAGTAATGCCAGCAAGGAGGCACAGGAGGCCATGGACTCGCTGAGCATGTTGCTGGGTGACCAGATTGGTATGGGCATGGCGCAGCAGATGCTGAGCAAGGACTCGACCGCCGACCTGAACGAAGCATTCAGGGGCCTGGAGTTTATCGCCAACGCCGACACGAGCAAGAGCTTTGCTGCCGGTATGGAGTTTGGCATGTACATCGCCCAGATGTACAACGGCATTGAGGAGCAGTTTGGCATGCCCATCAACAAGACTGTGTTTGTTGAGCACCTGCGCAAGGCGTTCACCAGCGCTACCCCGCTGACTCAGGAACAGATGATGAAGATGCAGGAAGACCAGATGAAGCAACAGGAGACCGTGCAGCGTCTGCAGGACCGCATCATGGCCGAGTCACCCAAGGCCAAGGCCAACAAGGAGGCCGGCAAGAAGTACATGTCGAAGCTGAAAAACGACAAGAGCTACAAGTTCACCAAGAGCGGTCTGGCCTACAAGGTGCTGGCCGAGGGTGAGGGCAAAAACTTCAGCGACACTGACGTTGTAAAGGTCAACTACGTGGGCCGTCACATCGACGGATCGGAGTTTGACAAGAGCGGCGACCAGCCCACGTCGTTCGACTTGCAGCAGGTAGTTCCCGGCTTTGCCGAGATGATCCAGATGATGAAGCCGGGCAGCAAGGTTACCGTAGTCATCCCCGGTGAGCTGGCCTATGGTGCCCAGGGTCACCGCGGCGTGATTGAGCCGTTTGAGACACTGGTCTTTGACATCGAGACGCTGGGTGTTGACGACGCTCCGAAGCGCCCGCAGATTGCCATGCCCCAGGGTCGATAAAGTTCCATCCCTGAGGGAATAAAAAAGAATATGGTTCTCGCCCGCGGCTTGATGCTGCGGGCGAGAACTGTTTTTAATTTGGGAACAGGTAGGCTGCGCGAATAGAGGCTTGAATGATGACACAGCCTTATTCAATCAGTTGAGCCAGAGGAGGAAGTTCTCCTGTTTTCCGCACTATCATTTTGCCAAATGAAAACGAGTCTGATATACAGTG
>CAMJXD010000049.1 GCA_946409635.1 uncultured Prevotellaceae bacterium | reverse complement strand
GTCAACATCTCGCGCAGCGGCATGAGCGACAGCGGCAAGAACATCAAGCGAGTGCTCGACATCATCCTCTCGGCCATCGCACTGGTGCTGCTGCTGCCATTCTTTGTGATCGTTGCAGCCATCATCAAGGCCACCAGCCAGGGACCCGTCTTCTATCTGCAGGAGCGCATCGGAATCCACAACAAGCCCTTCAATATCATCAAGTTCCGGTCGATGGTCGACAATGCCGAGAGCAGTGGCAAGCCTCAGCTCTCGTCTGACAACGACCCGCGCATCACCCCGTTCGGGCGATTCATGCGCAAGTACCGCATCGACGAGCTGCCCCAGTTCTGGAACGTGCTCAAGGGCGAGATGTCGCTGGTGGGACCCAGACCCGAGCGCAAGTTCTATATCGACCAGATCACGCCCCGCATCCCGGCCTACTCCCTGCTCCACCAGGTTCATCCCGGCATCACGTCGATGGGCATGGTCAAGTTTGGCTACGCCAAGAATGTCGACGAGATGGTCGAACGTGTGAAATACGACTTGATGTACCTGAACAACATGTCGCTGCTCAACGACATCAAGATTCTGATATACACCATTAAAATCGTCTTTACCGGACGCGGCATGTGATGGCACGACACACGACGACAGCCGACAAGAAGCAACCCGTCGAGCCAGCCAACTGGTGGTTGAGACTGCTCGCCTGGCGCGAACGCCATGTGCCCGACAAGACCTTTGTCGTGATTCTCGCGCTCATCGTGGGCACAGCGGCAGGACTGGCTGCCGTACTGCTCAAGACGCTCATCGCGCTCATCGCCGGGTTCCTCACCAGCCGCTTCAACAGCGAGCAGGGCAACCTGCTCTATCTGGTGTTTCCCGCCATCGGCATCCTGCTGGCGAGCCTCTATGTCTATTACATCGCCCGCGAACCCATCTCCCATGGTGTGACGCGCGTGCTCTATGCCCTTGCGCTCAAGAAGAGCCGGCTCAAGATACACAACATGTACTCGTCGCTCATCGCGTCGTCGCTGACCATCGGATTCGGTGGATCGGTCGGTGCCGAGGGACCCATTGTGTTTACCGGTGCCGCCATCGGCAGCAATCTGGGCCAGGCCTTTAAGCTCACGCCCCAGACGCTGGCCATGCTCGTGGCCTGTGGAGCGGCAGCCGGCATCGCCGGCATCTTCAAGGCCCCCATCGCGGGCATGCTGTTCACCGTCGAAGTGCTCATGCTCGACCTCACGGCAGGTGCCGCCATTCCCCTCATCGTGGCATCGGTGGCAGGGGCTACTGTGGCCTATGTCTTCACGGGCTACAATGTCGAGTTCTTCTTCTCACAGAGCGAGCCCTTCTATGCCTCACGCATCCCGTTTGTCATCCTGCTGGGCGTGTTCTGCGGCTTTGTGTCGCTCTACTTCATCACCCTCATCGACCGCATCGAGAACCGCTTCAAGCGGTTGCGCAACCGATGGGTAAGATTTGCCGTGGGTGGGCTCACACTGAGCCTGCTCATCTACTTGATGCCGCCCCTCTATGGCGAGGGTTACCACAACATCACCCAGCTCATCAACGGCGACGTGACCAGCATCTTCAACAACAGCTTGTTTTACCCCTACCGCGACAACACCCTGGCGGTGCTGCTGTTCCTGTTCGCACTGGGCGCCTTCAAGGTCTTTGCCACAGCAGCGACCAACGGCGGCGGGGGCGTGGGCGGCACGTTTGCACCCTCGCTGTTTGTCGGTGTCATGACGGGAGTCTTCTTTGCCTTCCTGTTCAATAATCTGGGATTCATCGACCCCGAGACTCCGTTGAGCATCAAGAACTTTGCCCTCATGGGCATGGCCGGAGTCATGGCGGGAGTCATGCATGCGCCACTCATGGCCATCTTCCTCACGGCCGAGATGACTGGCGGCTATGAACTCTTCCTGCCACTGCTCATCGTCTCGGCCAGCAGCTACGCCATCTGCCGCATCTTCACCCCCTACGGCATCTATTCCCGACGTCTCGCCAAGCGCGGCGAGCTGCTCACCCACCAGAAGGACCGCTCGGTGCTCACCCTGCTCAAGATGGACAGCGTCATCGAGAAGGACTTCTCCATCGTCCACCCCGACATGAGCCTCAAGGACATGGTCGACACCATCGCCCACAGCCACCGCAACCTCTTCCCCGTCACCGACGACAACGGCAAACTCGTGGGCGTCGTGCAACTCGATGACATCCGCAACATCATGTTCCGCCCCGACCTCTACCGCCGCATGCAGGTTGAGCGCTTCATGGCGCGTCCGCCAGCCAAGGTCATCGTCGGCACGCCCATGGAACAGGTCATGAAGACCTTCGACAGCACCGGGGCATGGAACCTGCCCGTCATCGACGAGGAGGGCAGCTATGTGGGCTTCGTGTCCAAGAGCAAGATCTTCAACAGTTACCGACAGGTACTGAAACACTACACCTACGATTAACAGCTTTATGAACAGAATCTACTTCACACTATCATCCCTGCTGCTGGTGCTCACGGGCCTTACCGCCGTTGCCGACGAGTTGCCCGATTCATGCCTTGACACCGTCACGGTGACTGCCGATACCGCAATGGTGACCGCCGATACCGCAATGGTGACCGCCCTAGCTGATCCTGTCGATACCACAGCCCTGGTGACCGACATCGCCAACATCAAGGGCATAGGCTATGAGGAGCTGCAGTGTTGCTTCCTGATAGGGCCTTCCTACTATAAAAAATACCGGGGAATGGACTTCTCTTTCTTCAAGAACACGACCAATCCCAGCATCAAGCCCTACACCTTCATGCAGGACCAGACGTGGGTGGGCATACCCGTTTTCCTGGCCGGCCTGATTGCCAAGAGCGAGAAGGAAGCCTTCCGTCAGGACTATCGCGACATGTATAACACCAAGATACGACTGGTAGAGCACTTCCACAGCGAGGTGGACAACTACACTCAGTTCTCGGGCATAGCTCTGACTGCCGGACTCAAGCTGGCTGGTGTTGAGGGCCGATCGAGTTGGCCTCGCTTGTTGGCTTCGTCAATAGCGTCCTATGCTGTCATGGCGGGCTTTGTCAACAGCATCAAGTACTCCGCCAAGGAGTTGCGGCCCGACGGATCGACCAAAAACTCATGGCCGTCGGGACACACGGCGACAGCCTTTGTCGGCGCGACGATCCTGCACAAGGAGTACGGCCTCACGCGCTCGCCCTGGTATTCCATCGCCGGTTACACGGTAGCCACAGCCACGGGTGTGATGCGCGTGCTCAACAACCGCCACTGGATCAGCGACGTGCTGTCGGGGGCCGGCATCGGTATCCTCTCGACCGAGTTGGCCTACGGCATCTGTGACCTGCTGTTCAAGGAGCGCGGCCTGCTCATGAACGACCTGAGTTCCTACCCCGACCTGAGGACGAATCCTTCATTCTTCTCCATCTCGATGGGCATCGGTCTGGGCAACAAGAATCTGGTGTTGCCAGAATTTGTCCTGGAGGTCCCCGAGATGTTTGACGACGGTGAAAAGGTTGATTTCAGCGACCCCCTTCATCTCCAGTTCCGCTTGGCAACTGCCGTGGGAGCCGAGGGCGCATGGTTCTTCTGCCCCTATGTGGGCATTGGCGGCCGACTGCGCGTCAAGACGTCGCACATCAACGGCTGGAAGTCATTTGCCGATTATCAGCAGGCTGCATTCAATGAATTCTTTGAAATACCCGATTTCCTCAATTCCATCACTTCCATCAAGGTGGACCCTGTGAGTGATCACATCACCGAGTTTGCTGCCGATGCCGGCATTTACTTCAGCCTGCCGCTGTCCTCACGCTTTGCCATAGGCAGCAAACTGCTGGTCGGCCGCAGCGTGATGGACGATATCGATGTGAATGCGGCCATCGAGGGCTATAAGCTGGACTTTAACTTCTTTGACACCGACAATATGTTTATCCCGACCGACGAATTCGTTTCCGGAAAGTGGGACTTGATTGATGTGCACGCATCCAATTCAATGAAATTTGGCTCCGGCCTGTCGCTCACCTACGCCCATAAGAACTCCTTCTCGTGGCGCATCTTCTGCGACTATGACTACGCCCACAAGACCTTCACCGCAAGCTACACTCCCATGGGCTTTATTGAGACGATCAGTCCCGGCATGTACAGTTTACTGAAAGCGTTTGACTTTGACCTGAGCAAACCCTTGACCAGTTCAGCCCGCAAGCACCTGCACCAGTGGGTGCTGGGCGGTGCCCTGTGCGTGTCGTTTTAGTAACCGTTATCTTATCCTCTAGATCATCTAGATCCCCTAGATCCTCTAGATCCTCTAGAAATCAATGGAATAATATGAAAAAAGAAGAGTTAAAAATCATATTCTTCGGCACTCCCGACTTTGCCGTCGAGAGCCTGAGCCGACTCGTTGACGGCGGTTACAACATCGCCGCCGTCGTCACCATGCCCGACAAGCCCGCCGGACGCGGCCGCCAGCTGCAGCAGAGCGACGTCAAGCGCTATGCCGTGGAGCACGGCTTGCCCGTGATGCAGCCCGTGAGCCTCAAGGACGAGGCTTTTATCGAGCAGCTGCGCTCGTTTGATGCCCAACTGTTTATCGTCATCGCCTTCAGGATGCTGCCCCAGGCCGTGTGGCAGATGCCCCCGCTGGGCACCTTCAACCTGCACGCCTCGCTGCTGCCCCGCTACCGCGGCGCCGCCCCCATCAACTGGGCCGTCATGAACGGTGACACCGAGACGGGCGTGACCACCTTCTTCCTCAAGCACGAGATCGACACCGGCGACGTCATCCAGCAGCGCTCATGCCCCATCGGGCGACATGACAACGTCGAGGCCGTCCACGACCGCCTCATGGTCATGGGAGCTGACATGGTGCTCGAGACCGTCGATGCCATCATCGCCGGCACCGTCAAGCCCATTCCCCAGGACCAAATGCTCACTGCCGGCCAGCAGCCCACCCCAGCTCCCAAGATCTTCAAGGACACATGCCGCATCGACTGGAGTCGCCCGGCCGAGACGCTCTACAACCACATCCGCGGTCTCTCGCCCTACCCCGCCGCATGGACCACCCTGCTCGACCACGACGGCCACGAGACCACCACATTGAAGGTCTATGCCACCGGCGAGCCCGAGCCGTTCGCCACAGGCGAGGCTCCAGAGCCCGGGTCGCTCATGGCCGACCGCAAGACGCTGCGCGTGGCCTGTGCCGACGCGTGGCTGCCCGTCACCTCGGTCCAGCAGTCGGGCAAGAAGCGCATGGACACCGACGCCTTTCTGCGCGGATTCACCATCCAGCCAGGTCATCACTGCAGCTGACGACAGCAACCGGCTGCCACACAATCATTGCGGGACGCCCCGGCTGGAGCGTCCCGCAATCGTTTATTAGATCATGCCATGCTATCCCTGAGCGGGATGCACGACTTGATGATTACTTGCCTGAAGGATGCATCATCCTCAGGTTGGCAATATTGGTGGATGAACTGATGCTATTAATCAGTATGATGACATCGGTGACGTTTACGTTACCGTCGCCATTCATGTCGGCGCAGATGTCACACAGCTCAACGCCCTCGTTGCTCAGGAAGTTGATCATCAGCATGACATCAGTGATGTTCACCTTGTTGTCGTGGTTGGCATCACCCAGTTGATACTCATGTCCGTTCTCAAACAGGGTAACCTCCTCAATGTTGCTCCACTCGCTCTCGGTACCATCCAGGTAGATAGCCTTCACCTTGTACTGGAACGTGCCGTTGGCCAGCAGGTCGGTAACAGTGTAGTACCGGTCGGTGATACCCGTGATGATGCGGCTGTTCTCGTCGCCGGTCTCGTTGGCCCTGAGCATGGCCTCGGTAGCATTGCCCGAGTAGATCTCGATCTTGGCAATGTCGGGCGAGTAGTTGTCGTCGGGAGTGGTGATGACGATCTTCTCACCGGCACTGGCCGTTACCAGCCACGAGTAGGTCTCGCCAGCGGTAAAGAAGTGGTTCACTGTCGACGTGCTCGGCGTGGTTACCTCCAGGTTACCCGATCCGTCTGACGTCGTGGCAGTGGTCAACTTAACCGTGAACACGGCATTCTCATATCCTGCAGGAATCGTGTAGGTGATGTTGCCATAAGAGCCGTCACCGTTGTAGTTGCTCCTGAAGTAGATGATCGAGTTCAAACCGCCGCGCACGTTGGCACCGCCCCAGGGAGCAGGAAGCGTGATGGAATAGTAGCCGGTAGCGCTGCCGCTGAAGTCGGTTCCGACAATCGAGCCGATCAGCTCAGGCTCGGGTTCGGGCTCATCAGCCTTGATGTTCACCTCAAGCGTGTAGCTGGCCACGTTCTCGACAGGCGTCTGGTCGGTCCAGTCGGCACGGAACTTGGTCAGGTTGATGTACTTCTCAACGGCGGGAAGCATCACGGGAGCATACTTCTCCAGATTGGCCTGGCCGTTCAGCGTGATGGTCACGGGCTGTGCATTGGGACTCGTCATGGTGACGGTGCCGCTGTGGCTGCCATAGCTGGTCGGTGTATAGGTCACCGTCACGGTAGCATTGTTGGCCTGTCCGGCGGCAATCGAGGTCTTGTCGATGGCAAAGCCCTCGCCCTCAACAGCCAGCGTCACGTTGCCCTCGAGGTTGGAGGCTCCGATGACAAACGTCTGGGTTGCGGGCATGCCCACCAGTGTGGTAAAGTTCAGCGACGTGGGATTGGCCGTGATCGTGGGTACAGTGGTAGCAATACCGCTCAGCGATACAGTCACTGCCTGGGCTCCGTTGCTGGTCAGCGTGACGGTGCCCGTGCTGCTGCCGCCCGTAGTCGGGCTATAGGTAACGGTAACCGTGGTGCCGCTGGTGGCCGTATTCTTGTTGATGCTGGTCTTGTTGATGGTGAAGCCTGTGCCGCTCACGCTCAGGCTCACGTTACCCGTCAGGTCGGTACCCGACACTTCAAACGTCTTGGTGACCGGAGTACCCACCACGGTGGTGAAGCTCAGCGACGTGGGATTGACATTAATCGTCGGCACTCCGGCAGCCGTTCCGGTCAACGGTATCGTGACGGTTTCGGCTCCCGTGCTCGCCAGCGTGATTGAGCCGCTGTGCGTACCTGCAGTAGTGGGATTATAGGTAACGGTAATGTCCACTCCGTTATTGGCGGTGGTGGTCAATACCTGCGTCTGGCTCAGCGTGAAGGAACCGGTTACGCTCAGCGTCACGAGCCTGGTCAGGTTGATGCCCTTCAGGTGGAAGGTCTTGGACACGGGCGTGCCGACGGTCGTCGAGAAGCTCAGCGACGTGGGATCAACGGTAATCGTCGGCGACTGAGCGGTTGCAGTACCCGTCACGCTCACGGTCTGGCTCGTGGCGCCACTGCTGGCAACGGTGATTGTGCCGGTCTTGGTGCCTGTGGCGGTGGGCGAGTAGGTAACGGTCACGGTGGCTCCGGCCATAGCCTGGGCGGCGGTGAGCGTTGCGGGCGATACCGTGAAGGTGCTGTTGTTCGACGTGATGGTCACGTTACCAGTCAGATTGGTACCACTCACGGTGAAGGTCTTGGTATAGGTCTGACCGGTGTATCCGGTAAACGACAGCGAGGTCGGGCTGACGCTCAACTCGGGTGTCACAGTGGGCACACTAGGAGGCTCGACGCCGATGATGGCCTGCTGGCTCTGGTTGAAGGTATACGAACCGTCACTGAAGGAGTTCATTACACACCAGGTGTTGCCATCGCCGCTCCAGCCCCAGTTGACATGATACTTGTTGTCACTGTCACGGTAGCCATCCACGTTGAAGGCATGCCCGCCGGCCGAACTCGAGACGGCACAGTACACCAGAGGACGGCCAGCAATCAGCTCGTTCTGAATCAGGCTGGCCCAATTGGCGGCCGAGTAGTTCGATTTCTCCACATTCTGGGCCGTCGACTTGTAGCCAAACAACTTGAACATATCGGCAATCTTGTAGTTCTCGCCCACATAGATTCCGCTTCCGCCAGCATCCTCGGTTCCATACATCATGTACTCGGCTTGGCCCACATAGCGCATCAGCGTGGCCACAGCGTTGCCCTGGCTCGTGTTATAGCTACTGTAGCTGTCCTTCATGTTGGCCCAGTCAAATGTTGTCGCGGGCAGCGCGGGATAGGTAAAGTTCACCGAGTTATAGTAGCTCAGTTCCAGAGATGCAGTGTACGATGGCAGGGCGGCTACCGACGTCGGATACTTCCAATAGTAAAGCACCATCGATGCCGATGTGGCGGGACAACCCGTCAAGCACTGGTAAGTGCGGTTATTGTAGGTAAACGTACATTTATTCCAGTACGGGGCCATCTGGTCCCACAGGGCCGTCAGCAGCGGGCCTACGCTCACAGCCTTGAGCTGAGGGGTATTCTTCGGTGAAGGTATCGGGTTAACCTTCATGTCGGGATGATCCTGCAAAAACGAAATCTCGCTCTTGTAGATACCCAATACGTCTAACATGCCTGTCGGCAGGTTGTTGATGTCCTTCAGCGGAGCATCACCCACCATCAGAATCTCCTCGGCACGGTCATCACCAGCGATAACCAGAAAAGTGGTAGCAGTGTTGTAAATGTAGTACACAGGCTGGTTCAGCTTGTTCTCGCCCATCTCGGCCTTCAGCAGCACGGGCTGCAAGGCAGCGGGACTCATCACACGGCCTGAATAAGCACTGGCCAGATAATTCTTGGCCTTATTAAGTGCGGCACGCTGGTCGACTGGAGCCGCAAACAATGACATAGCCGCCAGGGCGGCTGTCAACACGAATAGCAATTTTTTCATAAGCGCAATTGATTTTTTTATAAAATATAGAGGATTAAGTTGTTAATGTTTTTATAACCGACTGCAAAGATACGATAACCAATAGCAATAATCCAAATTTTTCTTTATTTTTATCACAAAAAATCACCCTACCATTCAATATTTAAAGCGAATAGCAACCTCAAAGCTCTTCGGGCACGGCCCTCAGGCAACAATTACGGGACACCGCCGTCAGGCAGTGCCCCGCATTGTTGGGTCAGGATGATTCAATCGATGATTACTCGGCTGCGTTCTGCAGGGCAGTAATCATGTCAATGGCATCGCTGATGTTCACATTGTTGTCACCGTTGTAGTCGGCACAGATCATGCAGATCTCACTAGCATTCGACAGGTAGTTGACCAGCGTAATCACATCGGTGATGTTAAACTGATTGTCGTGGTTCACGTCACCCTTCACGTAGCCGTGACCGTTAGCAAACAGCGTCACTTCCTGGATATTGCTCCACGTGCTCTCGGTGCCGTCGATGTAGACGGCCTTCACCATGTACTGGAACGTGCCCTCCGATGCCAGGTTCTCTACCGTGTAGAACTTGTCGGTGATGCCCTTGATCGTGCGGCTGTTCTCGTCGCCCGTCTCGCTGGCCCTGAGCATCGATGCGGTAGCATCGCCCGAGTAAATCTCGATCTTGGCAATGTCAGGCGAGTAGTTGTCGTCGGGAGTGGTGATGATGATCTTCTCGCCGGCACTGGCCGTTACCAGCCACGAGTAGGTCTCGCCAGCGGCAAAATTGTGGTTCACTGTCGACGTGCTCGGTGTGGTCACCTCCAGGTTACCCGATCCGTCTGACGTCGTGGCAGTGGTCAACTTAACCGTGAACACGGCATTCTCATATCCTGCAGGAATCGTGTAGGTGATGTTGCCATACGAGCCGTCACCGTTGTAGTTGTTCCTGAAGTAGATGATTGAGTTCAGGCCGCCACGCACGTTGGCTCCGCCCCAGGGAGCAGGAAGCGTGATGGAATAGTAGCCGGTGGCGCTGCCGCTGAAGTCGGTTCCCGCAACCGAGCCGATCAGCTCAGGCGCAAGGTTCCTTGACGACACTTGCAGCGTGTAGCTGGCCACATTCTCGGCCGGCGTGGCATCGGTCCAGTCAGCACGGAACTTGGTCAGATTGATGTACTGCTCGTCGGCAGGAAGCATCACGGGCACATTCTTCACCAGTTCGGCCGTTCCGTTCAGCGTCACGGTAACGGTCTCGGCATCGCTGCTGGTCAGCGTGATCGTGCCGGTGTGAGTGCCACGAGTCGTCGGGCTGTAGGTCACGGTTACAACGACTCCGCCCTCAGCGGCATTCATGCCCACGGTGGTCTTGTCGATCGTGAAGAACTGCCCGTCACAGCTCAAGTTGACATCGCTGGTCAGGTTGCTGCCCGTAACCTTAAAGGTGCTGGTAACGGTCGAGCCTACAGTGGTGACCATGTCAAGATTGTTGGGGGTCACGCTGATCGTGGGACCGGTGGCAGGAGGCTCGATTCCGATAATCATGGCCTCGCCATAGTTAAACACGTAGGAACCCGACTGACCCGTTGCACCGGTAGCTGTAGTGAAGTTGTGAAGCGTGCAATAGCCGTTGCTGTCACCGCTCCAGCCCCAGTTCACGTAGTACTGGCCGCTGGAGTTGCAGCCAAACACGTTGAACGCGTGACCTGCAGGATTGTAGCTGCTGCTGCAGTCATAGGCCAGATACTCGATGGGACGGCCGTTTTGCAGCTCGTTCATCATCCATTCGTTCCACTGGGCGTCGGTGTACTGCTGCGGGCCATTGGTGTATCCTCCCCCCCAGCCCGACTGCTGCAACTCACACAACGTCAGCAGCTGCGCATTGGTGTAGCCAAACGTGTGGCATGCCTGCAGAATCTCGGGGTCGGTGGCGCCACTGCCACTGGTGCTGTAACCCATGTTGCAGGCCTGGCCCACATAGCGCATCAGCCACGACACAGCCTCGGCCTGGGCATTGGTGTAGTCGTAATTGGTCGGACCAGTGTACTCATCGATGATATTGTCCCAGTCGGCTGCCTTCTCGGCAAGGGCCGGCGCGGCCAGATAGCCATAGTAGTTGTCGGCGGGGATGGCCGCCAGAGCGGGATACGTCTTCGGCCACTTGTACAGGTAGAAGCACATGGCCAGCGAGGTGGCAGGACAGCCCGTATAGGCATGTGTGCTGCCACTGGTCGGTGTGTGGTTGTTATAGGGTGCCGTCTGGTCCCAGTTGGCAGTCACCAGCGGGGCAACAGGCGTCGTCGCGGTCTTGGGCAGCGACACCGGGGCCAGCGTACCGGCCTTCAGACCGTCAATCTGGTACTTGTACTTGTTCAGCAACCACTGCATGCCGGGGGGAACATTGTCCAGGTCCAGCGGACCCTCCTCACCGTACATCAGAATCTGCGGTGCCAGGTCATCACCCGAAACCACCACATACGACCGGTCGGTGTTGTAGATGTAGTAGTCTACGGCTGTCGACTTGGCGACCGACGCTTCGGCCTTCACAAGCTTCAGATTGGAGGCAGCAACAGCGTTCAGACGGCCGGCCTTTACTTGTCTGGTAAGAAACGCACCGGCGGCAGCCTTGGCCTGAGACTCAGACACATCGGCAGCCCACACTTGTACAGTCGACAGAGCGACTGCTAACACTAATAAGATTTTTTTCATAAGCAATAACTTTAATAATTAATGGTAGTTTGTGAATGTTTTGAATTTTTAATGCTTTTAACTGGTCACAAAGTTACGATAATTAATAGGAATATTCCAAATTTTTCTTTAACTTTATCACAAAAAAATGACGCTCACCTGCAAAATCGCGTGTCTTCTTGAACACAGGTAACGATATAGAAGTTGGCTCTATTTTGAGATTGGATTGAAAGAAGCCACAAATTTCACTAATTAAAAGTAATCCTCATGCGTCATTTGTAGTTCAGTCAATTCGCATTAATTGACAGCGGATGCCCCATTTGTTTAATTCGC
>CAMJXD010000048.1 GCA_946409635.1 uncultured Prevotellaceae bacterium | reverse complement strand
CAGTACTTGATGAACTCCTCGGCCAGGTCCATGTTGTCGGTGATGTCATAGAAGGCCATCTCGGGCTCGATCATCCAGAACTCGGCCAGGTGGCGCGGCGTGTTGCTGTTCTCGGCACGGAAGGTGGGGCCAAACGTGTAGATCTCGCCCAACGCTGTGGCGCCCAGCTCGCCCTCGAGCTGTCCCGATACGGTCAGGCTCGTGGACTTGCCGAAGAAGTCCTTGGTATAGTCGGTCTTGCCCTCCTCGGTCTTGGGCAGGTCGCTCAGGTCGAGCGTGGTCACCTGGAACATGTCACCGGCACCCTCACAGTCACTGGCAGTGATCAACGGCGTGTGCAGGTAGAAGAAACCCTTGTCGTTGAAGAACTTGTGGATGGCAAATGCCAGGTGGTGACGGATGCGGAACACTGCACCGAAGGTGTTGGTGCGCATGCGCAGGTGGGCCTTGGTGCGCAGGAATTCCAGCGTGTGGCCTTTCTTCTGCATGGGGTAGTCGTCGGCACAGGTGCCGTAGACTTCGATGCTGTGGGCCTGAACCTCGACGGTCTGGCCCTTGCCCTGCGACTGCACGAGCAGTCCCTCGACGTGCAGGCTGGCGCCTGTGGTGATGGGACGGAGCTCCTCCTCGTTGAACTTCTCGAGATCGACGACAATCTGCAGATTGTTGATGGTCGAGCCGTCGTTCAGTGCAATGAACTGCACAAACTTGTTACCCCTGCGGCTGCGTACCCAGCCCTTGACACACACCTGCTGTCCCACGAGTGCGGGATCAAAAATATCGACGATTTTTGTTCGTTTCAAAGCCATTGTCTTTGTTTTGTCCTTATTAGATTATTCAGTTTGTCCTTGCCCCGACTAGCACCGGGGCAAGGCATTCTAGGGTTTATTCAAATGAGTTCTGCTTCAAGAAGTTGACCTCTTCCTGGGTGAGGTAGCGCCAGCGGCCGCGCGGCAGGTTCTTCTTGGTCAGACCGGCGAAGTAGACGCGGTCCAGCTTCACCACGTGATAGCCGAGCGATTCAAAGATGCGGCGCACGACGCGGTTGCGGCCCGAGTGGATCTCGATGCCGGCCTGCTTGCGGTCGGTGGGCGAGACGTAGCTCACGGCATCGGCGTGGATGGGACCGTCGTCGAGCTCAACGCCGTCGGCGATGTGCTGCATGTCCTCCTCGCTGATGGGCTTGTCGGTCCACACCTGGTAGATTTTCTTCTTGACATATTGTGGATGGGCGAGCTTGGCTGCCAGGTCACCGTCGTTGGTGAGCAGCAGCACGCCGGTGGTGTTGCGGTCCAGGCGTCCCACGGGATAGATGCGCTCCTCACAGGCTCCCTTGACCAGGTCCATGACGGTCTTGCGGCCGTTGGGGTCGTCGCTGGTGGTGACGCAGTCCTTGGGCTTGTTGAGCAGGATGTAGCACTTCTTCTCGGTGGTGACGATCTCGCCGTTATACTTCACGACGTCCTTGGGGGTGATCTTCATGCCGAGTTCGGTGACAACCACGTCATTGACCATGACCAGACCCTTCTGGATATACTCGTCGGCTACACGGCGCGAGCAGATGCCTGCGTTGGCCATGAACTTGTTGAGGCGAACCTCCATGTTGGGATCGATAGCCGGCTCTTCATAGATGACGCGCTGGGGCTTGGGCGTGAAACGCATCTGGGGCTTGGGACCCTGACGCTTGGGGCGCTGCTGATAGCCGCCCTGCTGGCGCTGCTGGTAGCCGCCCTGCTGGCGCTGCTGGTAACCACCCTGGCGCTGCTGGTAGCCGCCCTGCTGGCGCTGCTGGTAGCCGCCCTGTCCGCGCTGCTGATAGCCGCCCTGGCGCTGCTGGTAGCCACCCTGTCCGCGCTGCTGGTAGCCGCCCTGTCCGCGCTGCTGGTAGCCACCCTGTCCGCGCTGCTGGTAGCCGCCCTGGCGCTGCTGGTAGCCACCCTGGCGCTGCTGATAGCCGCCCTGGCGCTGCTGGTAGCCGCCCTGCATCTCGGTGTTCTGGTTGTTGCCGTCGGTGTTGGCTTCCTGTTCGCCACTGGCCTGAGGCTGCTGGTAGCGCTGCTGGTAACCGCCCTGGCGAGGCTGATAGCCACCCTGGTGCTGGTATCCACCCTGTCCGCGCTGCTGGTAACCACCCTGGCGCTGGTAGCCTCCCTGACGGGGCTGATAGCCCTGACGCTGGTAACCGCCCTGGCGGGGCTGATAACCCTGGCGATGGTAGCCGCCCTGGCGCTGCTGGTAACCTTCGTGTTGCTGATAACCTTCGGGGTTAGTGTTTTCTTCTCCTTGGTTGGGCTCATGGGCGCTATATTCTACTTTCTCATAGCGACCGCTCTCCAAATTTTCCTCTAGATTGGCATTCGTTTCACCGATTCTAGGCCTTTTCGGTTTCTTTGAGTTCTCGTCCATTGTTGTCAAGTTGTTGATTGGTTAGAGTTTAATGATCCGTACAAAAATAAATAGATGTTGTGGCCTCTCGGCCGGGTAGGTAGTTTCGTTATCAAATCATTGATGCAATCTCGATGTGTATAAAACACTTCTACACGCCGTGGCCCGCTGTTTGCCGGACCGGCCGGATCGTGTCATTTAGTGGGCAGTGAGGGATTCGAACCCCCGACCCTCTGCTTGTAAGGCAGATGCTCTGAACCAACTGCGCTAACTGCCCGCGCTTTTGCTCCATGCAGTAAAAAGCGCTGCAAAATTACTCTAAACTTTCGTTTCGCCCAAATTTATCGGCGTCTTTTTTCTTGACTGGATTAAAATGGCAAGTGCGCCACGGGCGTCATGTCCTTGACGCACTTGCCTGGTGTGAGGATGTCGACGGTTCAGGGATCGCCCTGCTCCGTGACGGTTTTTTACAGGTTGGGGTTGATCTTGTTCCACTCGCTGATGGGGGGAACGATGCCCAGCGTCACGAGCTCGTCGCGCATGTGGCACAGGTGCTCATAGCTGGCATCGAGCTTGGCGTTCTCCTCGGGCGTGCCCTGGGGAACCTTGTAGGTGGCGCCGTTCTCGTCGAGCACGGTGTCCATGGCCATCATGATGTGGTCATACTTGTCGTTGCTCACGTAGGTGCCTACGGGGAAACGGAACTTCTCGCCGCCCATGACCGAGCGAATCATCTCTACCGACAGGTAGGCCGGGCTCTGGAACGAGCTGCGGCCGCGCAGCTTGATAATCTGGGCGCCACCCTTGGTGACGTCGGTCTTCATCTGCTCCCACTCCTCGGCGGGGAACTCGGGGGTGCCGATGATGTCGGTCAGCTTGCGGCCGGCAATCTCCACGTGGCTGCCGAACACTGCCATCTGCTCACCGTGGCCACCATAGGTGGCGCAGCCGGTGATTTCGCTCTGCATCACGCCAAATTTCTTGGCCAGGGCGCTCTGCAGGCGGGTGGTGTCCAGGCCGGCCAGGGTGGTCACCTGGTTGGGCTTCAAGCCGCTGTACAGCAGGGTTACCAGACCCGTCAGGTCGGCGGGGTTGAAGATGATGATCACATGCTTCACATCGGGGCAATATTCCTTGATGTTCTTGCCCAGGCCCTCTGCGATCTCGCAGTTACCCTTGAGCAGGTCCTCGCGCGTCATGCCGTCCTTGCGGGGTGCGCCGCCGCTCGAGATGATGTACTTAGCATTGGTAAAGGCCTCCTTGGCATCGGTGGTGGCGGTAATCTTCACGTCGCCAAAACCGCTCTGCCGCATCTCCTCGGCCACGCCCTCGGGCGAGAACACATCATAGAGGCAGATGTCAGTTGTCAAGCCCATCATCAGGGCGGTCTGTACCATGTTGGAACCGATCATGCCGGCTGCGCCGACGATGACCAATTTGTCATTTGTTAATGCCATGTTTCTATAATTTTAAAATGTTAGTGCAAAACTGTTACTTTGAAATTTTACCACCGCAAAGGTACTCCTTTTTGGCCATAGCCACAAGCAAAATGATACTTATTAAGATTAAATATTGTGAAATGGCCCTCATGTTGTGGCATTTTGCCGCCCCTGATGACCTGCCTGGAGCAGAAAAGGGAGCGTTGCCGGGCTGTTTTTTTGCCCCGCTTCTTGCCTGTTTGGCTCAAAGGTGCTAACTTTGCACCGTGATTCAATGAGTTTGGGGTGCCCTTGAGGCTGAGATCATACCCATGGAATCTGATCCGGACAGTGCCGGCGTAGAGAACAACTTATTAATTAAAAAACCAATGAAGAAGACCTTATTGACGGTTGCCGCGACCATGGCAACCCTTGTTGCGGCGGCACAGCCCGCCGCAACCGACACGGTGCCCACCGTCGACCTGAGCGAGGTGGAGGTGCTGGGCACGCGTGCATCGAGTAACACTCCCGTAGCGTATACTAACATCAGCGGCAAACAGCTTGCCGCCCAGAACCATGGCCTGGACATCCCCTTCCTGCTGACGATGACGCCCGGCGTCATCACTACCAGCGACGCGGGTGCCGGTGTGGGCTACACGACGATGCGCGTGCGTGGCACCGATGCCACCCGCATCAACATCACCGTGAACGACATCCCCCTCAACGACGCCGAGAGCCATAGCGTCTTCTGGGTCAACACGCCCGACTTTGCATCGTCGGTGCGCGACATACAGGTGCAGCGTGGCGTGGGCACGTCGACCAACGGCGCCGGAGCGTTTGGCGCCAGCGTGAACATGCGCACCCAGGGCTTCTCGCGCGATGCCTTTGCCGAGCTGTCGGGCAGCTACGGCTCCTATAATACCAACAAGCAGACCCTGCGCGTGGGCAGTGGCATGCTGGGCGACCACTGGGCTGCCGAGGCTCGGCTGTCGCACATCGGCAGCGACGGCTACCGCGACCGCGCCACCAGCGAGTTGATGAGCTACTACGGCCAGCTGGGCTACTTTGGCGACAAGACGTCGGTGAGGTTCATCTCATTTGGCGGCAAGGAGGATACCTATCATGCCTGGGACGGCATCAGCCGCGACGACCTCAAGGACAACCGCACCTATAACCCCAACGGCGAGATCAAGCACGACGGCCAGGTGACCGGCTTCTACAAGGACCAGAAGGACATCTACCGCCAGATGCATTATCAGCTCATCTGGAACCAGACTTTCAGTCCCCTGTGGAAACTCAACGTCGCCCTGCACTACACCGACGGCTACGGCTACTACCAGGAGTACAAGAACGCCCGCACGCTCAAGGAATACGGCCTGCAACCCGTGGTGACGGCCGAGGGCACCAACAAGAAGGCCAGCCTGGTGCGCAAGAAGGTGCTCGACAACCGCTTTGGCGGCGCCGTCTTCTCGCTGCAGTACACCGGCCAGCGCCTGGCTGCTACGCTGGGCGGCGGCATCAACCGATACACCAACGACCACTACGGCAACGTCATCTGGGTCGAGAACTACACCAGCCAGCTTGACCCCGACCATGAGTACTACCGCAACAATGGCCGCAAGACCGACTACAACATCTATGTCAAGGGTAATTACGACATCGTGGGCGGACTGAGTGCCTATGCCGACCTGCAGTACCGCCACATCGGCTACCGCATCACCGGCTTGAACGACAAGTGGGACTGGACAGCCGACCCCGAGCGCATGCAGGTCCTGGACATCGACGAGCCCTTTGACTTCTTCAACCCCAAGGCTGGCTTGAACTGGCAGATCGACACGAGAAACCGCGTCTACGCCTCGTTTGCCGTGGCACAGAAGGAGCCCACCCGCAACAACTACACCGACGGCATGTTCCTCAAGCATCCCTCGAGCGAGAAACTCTATGACTGGGAGGCTGGTTACGAGTTGCGCAGCGGCAACTTCAGCGCAGTGGCCAACTTCTACTACATGAACTACAAGGATCAGCTCGTGCTCAACGGCAAGATCAACGAGATAGGCGAACTCATGGCCGAGAACGTCCCCGACAGTTACCGCATGGGCATCGAGCTCGTGGCTGGCTACCGCTTCACCGACTGGCTGCGCTGGGACCTGAACGCCTCCTTCTCGCGCAACCGCATCAAGGACTATGTGGGCTACGTGAGCGACTACAACGCCGACACCTGGGACGACATGTGGACCCAGACCGAGATCCACGCCGGCTCCACGACCATCGCCTTCTCGCCCAGTGTCATCGTTGGCAGTCTCATCGCCCTGGATTACAAGGGCTTCGCTGCCAGCCTGCAGTCACAGTTC
This sequence comes from uncultured Prevotellaceae bacterium, assembly GCA_946409635.1. Classification (GTDB taxonomy): domain Bacteria; phylum Bacteroidota; class Bacteroidia; order Bacteroidales; family Muribaculaceae; genus Sodaliphilus. The sequence continues at coordinate 6,090 of CAMJXD010000048.1, read as the reverse complement.
GTCTCGCGCCAGTATCTGGACAACTTTGAGCGCAAGGAGGATTCGCTCGATCCCTACTTCGTCAACAACCTGGACCTGGCCTACACCTTCAAGCTGCCCAGCGTGCGCAGTATCACCGTGGGCGCCACCATCTATAACCTGTTCAACGCGAAGTATGAGACCAACGGCTACTCGATGACCAGCGCCCTCTATCCCGGCGGCAGCAAGGACAGCGCCTATACCCTGGCCAGCGATCCCCGTTTCTATCCCATGGCCGGCATCAATGCCCTGGGGCACATCACCCTGCGCTTCTAGATTCCCTGGAGGCACTGGCGCAACTGAATTGTAGAGAAGAAGATGGACGCAATAGCGCAATATTTCAGTGCCATGACCTGGGTCAAGGCCATCGATATGGCTGGCCTTGTCCTGGGCCTGGTGTACTTGTGGCTTGAGCTCAAGGCCAGCATCTGGCTGTGGCTCGTGGGGGTCATCATGCCCATTGTGCATGGTTATCTGTACTGGGAGCGCGGACTGTATGCCGACTTCGGCATGGAGGTCTACTATGTGTCTGCCGCCGTCTATGGCTATGCCATGTGGCAGTGGCACCGCAACCGCACTAGCGGGGCAGGGGAGAGCCAGACCGAGCGGCCCGTCGCCCGTTTCCCCTTGCGGCGGGTGCTGCCCGTGGCGATTATCGGCTTGGGCCTGTGGGCGTTTATCTACTGGATTCTCATAACCTTCACCGACAGCAATGTCCCCCTGTGCGACAGCTTCACGACGGCCCTGAGCATGGTCGCCATGTGGGCCTTGGCCCAGAAGTATGCCGAGCAGTGGCTGATGTGGTTTGTCGTCGATGCCGTGTGCACTGTGCTCTATGTCTATAAGCAGATACCCTTCACGGCCTGCCTCTATGCCTTCTACACAGTGATGGCTCTTGTGGGCTACCGCCAGTGGCTCCGCAAAATCCCCACCGCCCTGATGTCAAACAGCAAAAACAACGATAAACAACCCATACAACTATAATTGTTATTCAGGTTGTTAGCGGTTGTTTGAGAAAATGTTAGGCTTGGCCGCGCACCCGCTTGATGTAGTCGTGCAGGCGCTTGTAGAACGGGTGGCGGGTCATCGTGGGCGCATCGCCCAGGATAAACAGCTTCATGCGAGCACGCGTGATGGCCACGTTCATGCGGCGCAGGTCGCGCAGGAACCCTATCTGGCCCGCGTCGTTGGCCCGCACCATCGAGATGAGGATCACGTCGCGCTCCTGGCCCTGGAAACCGTCGACGGTGTTGACTGATATCAGGTGGCGGAAGGGCTTGAAAAAGGGGCGCTTCTTGATGAGCCGCCTCAGGTACTGCACCTGGGCACGGTAGGGTGAAATGATGCCCACGTCGAGGCGGTCGTCGAGCACCCGCTGCTTGCCGATGCGTTGCAGATAGATCTGCAGCAGGCTCAGCGTCAGCGTCGCCTCGCCCTTGTTGATGCGGCCAAAGGTCTCGCCCACAAACTGTTCCCTGAAGTCCTTCTGCTCGTCCTCGCCCAGCTCGATGGTCGACGTGTCAAACCACAGGATGGGCGCATCGCCGTCATAGACCGTGCGGTGGGCCACCTCGGGGGCCGAAGTCATCTTTCCGTGGTAGAAGTATTCGCTACTGAACTGCATGATCTCGTCGTTCATGCGGTACTGCACCTCGAGCAGCGACACACACTCGGGCTTGTTCTCTACGATGCGCTCCATGAGCGTCTTGCCCAGTCCGCCCTTCAGCGCCTGCAGACTCTTGACTGTGGGCGGCAGCTGGCAGTGGTCGCCCGCAAGGATCACGCGATTGGCCCGCCGCAGCGCTATCCAGCACGCAGCCTCCAGGGCCTGAGCTGCCTCGTCGATAAACACGGTGCTGAAGCGCCTGCCGTCGAGCAGCTTGCTGCCCGCTCCCACCAGGGTGCAGGCAATGACACGCACCTGCCCGAAGATGTCCCCCGTGATGCGCACCTCGAGTTCCACGGCCAGCTCCTTGAGGCGCTCCAGTTTCTGGTGCAGGCGCTCGCCCTTCTCGCGGCGCTTGTGCCGCAACGCGCGCATGTCGCGCCTCACTTGCCACAGCTTGGGATAGTCGGGGTGGTCGGCAAAGCGGTGCTCATAGGTGAAACTCAGCATCTTGTCGTTGACCCGGGTGGGGTTACCCAGGCGCAGCACGGGGATGCCGCAGTCCACCAGCTTCTCGCTGATCCAGTCGACGGCGGTGTTGCTCTGGGCACACACCAGCACCTGAGTTTCGCGCTTGAGCGTCTCGCCGATGGCCTCGACCAGCGTCGTGGTCTTGCCCGTGCCGGGAGGACCGTGCAGCACGCGCACGTCCTTGGCCCGCAGCACGTCGTTAACGGCCCGCTCCTGGCTCGCGTTGAGCCACGGGAAGCGCATCGACTCAAAACTGAACGTCGCGGCCGGCTGCCGGCTGTAGAACAGGTCACGCAGGTAGGCCAGCCGTGTTCCGCGGGCATTGATCACACGATCCAGTGCATCGCGCATGGTGCGGTAGCTCGTCTCGTCAAAGAACAGCTGCACGCCCAGCGGCAGTTGCGAGCTCTGCAGCTCCAGCGCGTGGCCCTCGGGGATGGACACGACCATGCGGTCGCCGTCGACATAGGAGACGTTCCCCGTGAACCCATAGTAGTGGATGCGGCCTGCCTGCTTGAGGTCGCCGCCAGGCACCTCGGCACTGAAAAACACCACCGGCTTGCCGTACTCAAAGTTGTGGTCGATCTCCTCGTCGGCCTTGCGCGTCACCTCGATGCAGTACTGGTTGACCGAGTTATAATAGGTGCGACCCACATGCAGCGGATACCACGCGTCGCCGCGTGTCACCTTGCGTGCCAGCCCCATTGACTCGGTGTGCAGGCGATAGGCCTCCTTCTCCTCCTGGTATTCCAACTGGAGCAGTTCCCGCTGTACCTGCAGCTGTGCTATGGCCGAATTGTTGCTCATATCATGCATGACTTTTACGGCCACAAAGGTAATATTTTTCCGTCAGCCGCAAAACATACCCCCATGGGGCGCATGTTTCAGATTTTATGGCTACCTTTGCCATGCCATTGATGGTTTTGCCTGTCTATTCAGCACTAGATGGGTAAAGCCGACATGTGGCAGAAATTTGGACAACGAGCTGTTGCCCACATGGTTATGTCAGTTTTGTTGAATTAAAGTGCTGTGGTATTTAAGTTATTGTATGTCACAACTTGAACCCCTGATTGCCGATCTTGCGCTCATCCTTATCTGCGCCGGCGTGATGACGCTCCTGTTCAAGAGCCTCAAGCAGCCCATCGTCCTTGGTTACATTGTAGCAGGATTCCTGGCTTCGCCTAACATGCCCTACATGCCTAGCGTGACCGACATGCACGGCATCCACCTGTGGAGTGAGATAGGCGTTATCTTCCTGCTCTTCGCCCTGGGCTTGGAGTTCTCCTTCAAGAAGATTCTCAAGATGGGTGCTGCACCCATCATAGCCGCCGTTTCCATTATATTGGCAATGATGTATGTGGGCTCTTTCACGGGGTCGCTGTTCGGGTGGAGCAACATGGACTGCATCTATCTGGGTGGCATGCTCGCCATGTCTTCTACTACCATTATATTCAAGGCATTTGACGACATGGGCCTGCGCCAGCAGCGCTTTGCCGGGCTCGTGCTCAGTGTACTCATTATCGAGGATATCCTGGCCATTGTGCTCATGGTGATGCTTTCAACCCTTGCTGTGAGCAAGGAGTTTGAGGGATCCCAGATGCTCGAGTCGATTCTGCAGCTGGGCCTTTACCTCGTGCTGTGGTTCACTGTGGGGTTGTATTTCATTCCTATGGCGTTGCGCAAGCTTAAACCGCTCATGAACAGCGAAACGCTGCTCATCGTCTCACTGGCTCTGTGCTTCGGCATGGTCGTGGCGGCATCGGCTGCTGGTTTCTCGGCAGCGTTCGGTGCCTTTGTCATGGGCAGCATCCTGGCCGAGACCGTCGAGGCCGAGGCCATTGAGCACCTGGTCGCCCCTGTCAAGAATCTTTTTGGCGCCATCTTCTTTGTGTCGGTCGGCATGATGGTGGATGTGAACCTGATCATTGAGTATATCGTCCCCATATTGAGCATCATCGCTGCCGTCATCCTGGGCCAGACCATCCTGAGCACTTGTGGTTTCCTGCTTTCGGGACAATCGTTAAAGACCTCCATGCAGTGCTCGTTCTCGTTGACCCAGATTGGCGAGTTTGCCTTTATTCTGGCCACACTGGGCACATCGCTTCACGTCACCAGCGATTTCCTCTATCCCATAGTAGTGGCCGTGTCGGTTTTCACGACGTTCACCACGCCCTATATGATACGGCTCGCCGAGCCCGCCTATCATGCGTTGACACGCGTCCTGCCAGCGGGCTTGATCGCTAAGCTCGAGCGTAACACCGACGAGACCGACGACAAGGCACCCGATGAGTTGCAACAGATGTGGAACGATAATTTCAAGCGTTTCATCTTCAACATGCTCATCAATTCGGTCCTCTGTGTCGCCATCATGTCCCTCATGTACTATTACGGCCAACCGATCATTGCTGGTCTTGTGCCCGACCAGTGGGTTCATGCCGTAACTGCTCTTGTTGCGCTCATCCTGTGCTCCCCCTTCCTGTGGATGCTGATGAAGGCAGGGGCCGATAGCCCTGACGTGGATAAGTTGTGGAATAGCGGATCACGATGGCGCGTGAGAATCACGGCTTGCGGCTTCTTGCGGCTGCTCATCACTGCCGCCTTTGTCAGCTGCTTTGTTGATTATGCCATCCCCTGGTCAAGGCTGCTTGGCGTGTTTGCCATCGTGGCCATCATGTTCATCATCTATTACTCATCCCGTCTGGAAAAGCAGAGCAAGGGGCTGACCAAGAATTTCACCGACAACCTCAGTGCTCGTGAAAAGATGAAGAACGATTGACACCACGTCATCAAGGCCCACGGGATAAAAAGCCTGCGAATTAATCAAATTTTGCCTGTGACAATTGGTGAAAATTGGCAGCGGATACCAAAATCAGTTTAATTCGCATAATACGTAGTTAATAATATCCGGGCCAACATCATTATGTAACAGTTCAGCGAATCGGTTGGCGTGAGACCCGATGAGCTGAACTGTTACCATCTTATTCCATCACTTCAAAAAAAACTAAAAAAACAGCAGCCAAGCCAAAAAAACTGAAAATTGAAAACTGAAAACTGAAAACTTATTACTAACTTTGCCGTTTGAATTGTTGTGCTGTTGTAGGGCACAACGTAAAACATTAATTATCAAATACTTAATATGATTAACATCAAGTTTCCTGACGGCAATGTGCGTCAATATGAGGACGGTGTAACGCCTCTGGACATTGCCAAGAGCATTAGCGAGGGCTTTGCACGCAACGTGCTGGCCGCATCATTGAACGACGAGGAATGGGATATCTCACGCCCCATTTGTATGGATGGCGATATCAAGTTCTTCAAGTGGGAGGACGCCGAGGGCAAGCACGCCTTCTGGCACACGTCGGCCCACCTGCTGGCCGAGGCCCTGCAGGAGCTGTACCCCGGCGTGCAGTTCGGTATCGGTCCGGCAGTAGAGAACGGTTTCTACTATGACATCGACACTGGCGGCAACCCCCTGAGCGATGCCGACTTCGCCAAGATTGAGAAGAAAATGACCGAGCTCGCCCAGAAGAACGAGGCCGTCGTGCGTGCCGACATCAGCAAGGCCGATGCCTTGAAGTTCTTCGGTGACAAGGGCCAGACCCTCAAGTGTGAGCTCATCAACGACCTGGAAGACGGTCACATCACTACCTATACCCAGGGCAACTTCACCGACCTGTGCCGTGGCCCGCACATCCCCTCGACTGGCGCCATCAAGGCCATCAAGGTGATGTCGCTCGCCGGCGCCTACTGGCGCGGTGACGAGACCCGCCCCCAGTTGACCCGCGTCTATGGCATCACCTTCCCCAAGAAGAAGATGCTCGAGGAGTACCTCGTGCTGCTCGAGGAGGCCAAGAAGCGCGACCACCGCAAGATCGGCAAAGAGATGGAGCTGTTTGCCTTCTCGCCCAACGTGGGACAGGGTCTGCCCCTGTGGC
>CAMJXD010000047.1 GCA_946409635.1 uncultured Prevotellaceae bacterium | reverse complement strand
GAGGAAAGGAAACGAAAGTAGGTCAGAAAACTTTCGTTTCCCGACCTACTCGATTCTAACCTCTCACATAGTGGGGCATCTCGTTGGGGATGACCATCGAGATCTCGACCATGCCGCAGACCTTGCCGTCCTTGCGCCATGGGGTCTGATAAATCATCTTCTTGACTCCCTGCTTGTCGATGGTGTAGCAGTTGACGGAGTCGGTCTCGATCATGTGGCGAATTTTCTCTTGCGACTTGGGGCTGTGGCAGGGCATCATGTTCTGGCCCAGCATGGTGCGGCCCTCCTTGTCGAAGGTGGCGCGCGAGCGCTCGTTCATGAAAATCACTTTACCTTCCAGGTCGCTCACGGTGATGGCACAATGGGTGCCCTCGGCCCAAGCCAGGGCCTCTTCGATATCTTTAAAGAATTGTTCGTTCATCATATTATTTTTTAAAAAGTGGGACAAAAGAACCGTCCCCGTGTCCCAAAGTGGGACAAAAGAACCGTCCCTTTGTCCCGGTTATTGGTTGACTACGTTGATGGGGCGGCCGTTGAGGTAGGCGGCGGCGTTGGCTGTGATGGCGTCCATGAGGCGGACGCGGGCCTCGAAGCTGGTCCAGCCGATGTGGGGCGTGATGTAGCAGTTGCGGGCGCTGAGCAGGGGGTGGTCGGCGGCGGGCGGCTCGACGCTGGTGCAGTCGATGGCTGCGGCATAGAGGTGGCCGCTGTTCAGGGCATCGGCCAGGTCTTGCTCGACGATGAGGGCGCCGCGTGCCATGTTGAGCACGATGGATCCTTGTTTCATCATGGCCAGTCGCTCGGCATTGATCATGCCGGTGGTGTCGGCGTTGAGCGGGCAGTGCAGGGTGAGCACGTCGCTGGTGCGCAACAGGTGCTCCAGGTTGTCGGCCTTGATGATGCCCTCGGGCAGCTGATCCTGGGTCTTGCTGGTGTAGGCCATCACGCGCATGTTCATCGCCAGGGCCATGCGTGCCACGGCGCTGCCGATGTTGCCCAGGCCGACGATGCCCATCTGCTTGCCTGCCAGCTCGATGAGCGGCGTGTTGAAGTAGGCATAGCTGCCACAGTTGGTCCACTTGAGGTCATGGGCCTCGTCGGTATAGTGCTGGGGCTGCCAGCAGATGTTGAGCAGGTGGGCGATGGTGAGCTGTGCCACGCTGTCGGTGCTGTAGGCGGGGACGTTGGTCACGACGATGCCACGGCGGGTGGCCTCGGCGATATCAACGATGTTGAAGCCCGTTGCCATCACGCCGATGTACTTGAGCTGGGGCAGCTGGGCCATGGCCGCTGCGTCGATGGGCACCTTGTTGGTGAGTACGAGCTCGGCGTCGCGGCAGCGGTCGACAACGGTGTCGGCCGAGCCGAAGTCATGGATGTCACAGGGTGCCAGGGCCCTCATGGGTTCCCAAGAGAGGTCGCCGGGATTGCCGGCATATCCGTCCAGAATAACGATTTTTCTCATAATTACTAAAATGTGGTTATAATGATGGACAAAATTAGCTGAAAAAAGGCAAATGACAAAAATAATCGTTAATTTTGCAGATTAAAATTACAACAAGGCTATATCAATGGACAACAAGAAACTGGTTGAGGCCGTGGCCAAAAACCTGGGCCGATCGACCGATGACGTGAACAAGCTGATGGATGCGCTGGCCAAAGTGCTGCAAGCGCGCTGTGCCGACATGGATAGTGTGCATATACCTGGATTTGGCACCTTTGAGCCCAAGATGCACAAGGAGCGCGTGACCGTGAACCGCACGACGGGCGAGCGCACACTGGTGCCTCCCAAGGTGACGCTGGGCTTCAGGGTGAGCAACGTGTTGAAGGCAAAACTCAGTTAAAACCATCAGGAGGTCAAACATGGATACCCAGATTACATTAGTGGAGCTGGCCGGGCTGATGGCCAAGGCCACGTCGACCAGCAAGCGCGTGTGTGAACTGTTCCTGAGGGAGCTGTTTGCCACTGCGTCTCAAGCGCTGATCAATGGCGAGTCGGTGAAAATCAAGGGCATCGGCAGTTTCAAGCATGCCAAGGTGAAGCCACACAAGAGCGTGAATGCGGCCACCGGAACCACCGTCGAGGTAGCCGGATACAGCAGGTTGTCGTTTGTCCCTGACAAGGCTCTGGCCGAGGCGGTGAACCAGTCGTTTGCACAGTTTGAGACCGTGGTGCTGGATGCCGGCGTGACCGAGGAGGCCCTGGCCGACATCGACAAGCAATACCCGTCGGTGTTTGATGCCCAGCCTGCAGCTGCAGAGGGCGTTAAGGCGGCTGATGAGGCCAAGAAGGAGGCTCCGGAGCCTGCCGTGGTGGAAAATCACCCCGAGCCAGAACCAGAACCTGAGCCCGTACCTGAACCCGAGGTAAAGCCTGAGTCCGAAGTTGCGCCCGCAGTAGTCGAGCCCGTTGTGGAGCCCGTTGTAGCGCCCGTCGTGGAGCCTGTAGAACACCTGCAACCAGATGCCGGATTGCCTGCCCGCAAGCCCATGCTGGTGGGAATCCCCATCGATGGCCCCTCGCAGCCCGTTCCCGAGCCTGAAAAGGAAGAGGAGCAGGATACCGGCCGCCACTTCTACCGTCCTGAGCCCCGCAACATGTACACTCCCACTCCCGAGCAGATTGAGGAGGCCTCACGCAAGCCCAATCGCCGCTGGATGATATGGGCCGTGGCCGGACTCGTGGTGCTGGGGGCACTGGCGTGGATGCTGCTGCGTGGCCATAACGACATACAGGCCGAGCAGCACGCACAGGAAGTGGTGCAGGCCGACACCATCGTGGATGTGGATGAAGAAGTGACTAAGGAGGGACTAGCCTCGGCCAGCAAACCCGCCGAGGCCCAAAGCAAGGCCGAGGAGCCTAAGCCACAAGAAACCAAGCAAGCGGCCCAGGCTCAGCCGCAGGAGAAGCCTCAAGTCAAGGAACCTGCCGCCCAGCCGCAGGCCAAGGGCAGCGAGAGGACCGACGTGGTCACCTCGCAAATCGTGCTGACGACGCTCTCCGAGAAGTATTACGGCAGCCCGTGGTTCTGGGTATACATCTATGAGGAGAACGTGAAGCGCGGCATTATCAATGATCCTAACAACATACGTCCCGGCACCCGGGTGGTCATTCCGCCTGCCGAGCAATATGGCATTGACCGCAATGACAAGGCCGCGCTCAAGAAAGCGCAGATCAAGTCGATGGAATACCTCAGAGGCCGGTGACCGACGAGATGAAATATGACAACAGCGAAGTGAGGCGCCAAGACCGCCTGCTGCCCTTCGACCGTGCCGAAGCATTGCTGCGCGGCCAGGAGTGGGGTGTGCTATCGGTGTGTGACGCCGACGGGGCTCCCTACGGCATGCCGCTGAACTACGTGTGGGACGGACACCGCTCGCTGTATGTCCACTGTGCTCCCGAGGGGCGCAAGCTGCGTTGCCTGGACCACGAGCGGCGCGTGTCGTTCTGCATCGTGGGCAATGTGAATCTGCTGCCGGCCAAGTTCACGACCGAATATGAGAGCGTGGTGCTCACCGGCATTGCCGTGCGCCACCTGGATGATGAGGAAAAGCGCCATGCGCTGGAACTGCTGCTCGAGAAACTGTCGCCAAGCGACAAGGCCGTGGGCATGCAATATGCCGCAGCATCGTTTCACCGAGTGGAAATCCTGCGCCTGGACATTGACAGCTGGAGCGGCAAGCGCAAGCAGGTGAAGTAGCCAATCATCAATTCTTCTTGAGGAAAGGAGAGGGGAGTGCCACGGCATGGTAGGCACTGTCCATGAGCAGTGCGCACTGCTGGGCCACGAGATGGCCGTCGTCATAGTAGTAGTGCAGGTCGGTGCCCATGGCAGGGTCATGGCTGTAGTCGTGGATGCGGGCTGGGCCGAATATCAGCTCCAGCTGATACAGGTCGCTGCTGGAGATGGCCTCGTAGCCGTAGTGAGGCGGAATGATGATCTGGTAGTCAGTGCCATGCTGGCGTAGGATGGTGGCAATGGCCTCCAGCACGGCCTCGACAGGCGGAGTGATCTTGTCGGGGCAGGGCAGCTGCTTGGGGGGCAGGGCGTAGTGTGCCAGATGCTCAGGTGTGAAAAATGCGTCAGGGTTGACGGCGATGAGCGAGTCGGCCTGGCGGTAGTAGCCCTCGTTGATGGGCTCGATGCGTGTGGTGATGTCGGTGGTGGCATACCCCTTGTCGAGGACCGTCGTCGTCATGGGCCCAGGGCAGAGCATGTAGGCGACAAGCTCGGGCCTGCGATAGGCATTGAAATAGAGCTGATGAAATTTCCACCACGAGACGTCGCGGGTGGTCTGTGGGTGCTGGACGAACAAGACATCGTTGTCCAGCGGCTGTCGCATGAGCATCTCGTCTTCCATGATGATGAGCGCATGGTTGATGGTCACGCCGCTGGCCGTGAGGTACTTGAGCTTGTTGAGGATGCCGTAGAGTGTCTCTCGCGAGGCATTGAAGTGGAACGGCCGTGCGCTGGCGGGCAGATAGCGTTGCCAGTCCTGGATGCGGTAATAGCCTGACAGTGAAGATCCAAAGATAAACGAGTCGTAGTGCCCCCGGGGGTCGAAGTACTTGAACGACTCGACGGTGACGTGTCCCCAGTTGATGGTCAGCGCAACGGTGTCGCCCGGCTCATAGACCTTGCCCTGGTAGGGCTTGACGACATGAAACGGGTCCTTGACGAGATAGAGCGCCACGACCAGCAATGCCGGCATCAGAGCCAGCAGGCTAAGCAGGACAAACCGTTTCATACCCTTGTTGCTCATGGCCGGCAGCGTCAATAGCGGTTGATGATGTCGGCGATGGCGCGAGCGTCGTCGGGGGTGATGGGATGGGCAATGGGCAGCGAGAGGACCGTGTCGGCCAGCCGGTCGGCCACGGGCAGTGGCGCATGGGGCAGGTCGATGTAGCAGGGCTGGCGGTGAGGCGGTGTGGCGTAGTGGATGTCGGTGCCGACGCCCTGGTTGGCCAGATAGTTGCGCAGCGCGTCGCGGGTGTCGCAGCGCACCACGTACTGGTGCCAGATTTGCTTTTGACCCGGGTTGATGGCGGGCACGGTGACCTGGGGATTGGTGATGCACTCGCTGTAGGTGCGTGCTACGGCGGCACGCATGGTGTTACCCTCCTCGAGGTGGCGCAGCTTGACGCGTAGCATGGCCGCCTGAATCTCGTCAAGGCGGCAGTTGAATCCCTTGAAGATGTTATGGTAACGCCGGTCGGCGCCGTAGTTGGCCAGAGCCTTGACGGTCGAGGCTAGCTGCTCGTCGTTGGTGACGACCGCGCCGCCGTCGCCCAGTCCGCCCAGGTTCTTGGTAGGATAGAAGCTGATGCCGGCCACGTGTCCCAGTCCGCCCGTGTTGCAGGTGCCGTTCAGGCCCGGAATGTCGCTGGTGGCACCGACGGCCTGTGCGTTGTCCTCGATGATGAGCAGATCGTGGTCGCGGGCCACCTGCATCAATCGCTCGTCCCAGCATGGCGTGCCGTACAGGTGTACGGGCATGATGGCCCGGGTGCGGCTCGTGATGAGCGCCTCGATCAGGCTGGTGTCGAGGTTCATGGTCAGCTCGCTGGGGTCGCACAGCACGGGAACCAGCCGGTTGTCGCTGACGGCCAGCACACTGGCCACGTAGGTGTTGGCGGGCACGATGACCTCGTCGCCCGGGGCCATCAGTCCTAATTCCATATAGGCCCGCAGGATGAGGCGCAGGGCGTCCAGGCCATTGCTCACGCCCACGCAATAACGCGTCTGGCACAAGGCCGCGATTTCTTTCTCCAGTTCTTCGGTTTGGCTGCCGTGCAGGTATCGGCCCCGCTCAATCACCTCACAGGCGGCCTCCTTGAGTTCGTCGATGTAAGGTGCGTTGGTCTGAGCCAGATCCAGGAACGGGTATTGTTTCATGCTTGATGTCAATTATGTGGTGAATGAATGTGTTTTATGGGGATTGTACTCACTAGGGCTCATCTTCTTCTTCCCTGAGGGCCTTGAGCTTGAGGAACTCATCGTAGTCCCTGACATAGTCGTCCTCGTCGAAGTGGTGTGAGGCCAGCGCCAGGCACACCGAGCCCGATGAGAAGTTCTGCAGCGTTCGCCAGATGCCGGGCACCACCAGCAGCCCCTGGTAAGGCCGGTTGAGGGTGTAGGTGTACTGGTCCTGTCCGTCGTCGATGGTGACGTCAAAGCTGCCGCTGATGGCGATGATGAACTCCTGGCAGGTGTAGTGGCTGTGGCCACCGCGCTCGGCGCCGCCGGGCACATCATATATATAGAACGTGCGCTGAATGTTGAACGGCAGTTCAACGCCGTTGTTGACAGCCGTGAGGTTCCCGTTAGCATGGTGATGCTTGTTGAGGGTGATGATGCGGCAATCGTTCAGCTGCGATTTGGCATGAATTTGGATCCTATTCAGTTTTTTCATATTTCAAAGATTTATATTCTTCAAAGCTCTCTATATAGTCCTTGGAATCATAGTAGGTGCTGGTGAGGATGAGTGCCACCGAGTTGGTCGAGAAATTGTTGATGTGGCGCCAGGTCATGCAGGGAATGTAGAGGCCAATCTGAGGGCGGGACAGATGGAAGGTCTGCTCCTGCTCACCATCGTTGACCACGACGTCAAAGCTGCCGCTCAGGGCCACGATGAACTCCTGCTGCTTTTTGAAGGCGTGTCCGTCGCGCCACATGCCGCTGGGCACGTCATAAATCCAGTAGTTGCGCATCACCTCAAACGGCACGTTGATGCCGCTCTCGATGGCTGTGAGGTTACCGCGCGGGTCGTTGATCTTGGGCAACTCTATCAGGCGGGCGGTGTTGAGCTTGTCATTTCCCATTTCTAGCCAGCCTGATCAGGTATTGTCCGTAGTTGTTCTTCTGCATGGGTTCGGCAAGCGCCAGCAGCTCGTCGGCGGTGATCCACCCCTTGCGAAAGGCTATCTCCTCGAGGGCTGCCACCTGTACGCCCTGCATGTTGACGATGGTGCCGATAAAGTTGGATGCATCGTTCATCGAGTCGCTCGTGCCCGTGTCGAGCCAGGCGAAGCCGCGTCCCAGCGTCTGCACGTGCACGCGGTCCATGGCCAGGAACTGCTGGTTGACGGTCGTGATTTCCAGCTCGCCGCGGGCGCTGGGCTTGATGTGCTTGGCAATCTCGACCACGTCGTTAGGGTAGAAGTAGAGCCCCGTGACGGCATAGTTGCTCTTGGGGTGCTCGGGCTTCTCCTCGAGGCTCGTCGCCTTGCCCTGCCCGTCAAAAGCCACCACGCCGAAGCGGTGCGGGTCCCTGACGGCATAGGCCCACAGGGTGCACACGTCCTCGCGCTCGGTGCGCTCCACGGCATCCATGAGCATGCGTGTGAAGCTCTGGCCGTAGAAGATGTTGTCGCCCAGCACCAGGCACACCGAGTCGTCGCCGATAAACTGTTCGCCGATGATAAAGGCCTGTGCCAACCCCTCGGGACGGGGCTGCTCGGCATACTCAAACCGCACGCCGATGTCCTCGCCGCTGCCCAGCAGCCGGCGGAACATGGGCAGGTCCTGGGGCGTGGAGATGATGAGGATCTCGCGGATGCCTGCCAGCATCAGCACCGAGATGGGATAGTACACCATGGGCTTGTCATAGATGGGTATCAGCTGCTTGGAGATACCTTTGGTCACTGGGTAAAGCCGTGTCCCAGAGCCGCCTGCCAGTACGATTCCTTTCATAGTCTTATCGTCGTTTAGTTGATATTATCTCTTATATTATTAACGTAGCTTTCACATTAATCTTGCGAAGTTACAAACTTTTTCCAACATTCTCAATAAACGACACCAAAAATGTAACAAATCGGTGCTCATGTCTCTTGCTTGTCGTGTCTAAGACGGGTGCCTAATCTAGGTAGTACTCTTTGCGTTCTTCAGGTGTCAACGGACAATCCTTAAAGCGCTCACGCGTCTCGTCTATCAACTCTTGAAGAGATGAGAAGTCCCAGATCCTAACGGTTGAGTCGCCTGCCGAAACAATAAGTTTTCCGTCAGGACTAAAGACTGCGGAAAAAACATAATATGCATGTCCCTCGAGTGTATTGATTTGGTGTCCAGTCCTTGCATCCCATATTCTGACGGTCTTGTCCCAAGCAGTTGAAACGATAAAATTCCCATCAGGGCTAAAGGCCGCTGATGTGACACAAAACGAATGTCCTTCGAGTGTATTAATTTCTTGACCAGTCTTTGCATCCCAGATCCTGATGGTATCATCGCCTGCTGAAACGATGAGTGTTCCGTCAGGACTAAAGGCTGCAGAATCAACAGAATTTGTATGCCCTTTGAGTGTTTTGATTTCCCGTCCTGTCTTTGCATCCCAGATCCTGACAGTCTCGTCAGCTGATGCTGAAACGATGAGTGTTCCGTCAGGACTAAAGGCAGCAGAATTAACAGCACTTGTATGCCCCTTGAGTGTTTTGATTTCCCGTCCTGTCTTTGCATCCCAGATCCTGACAGTCTCGTCAGCTGATGCTGAAACGATGAGTGTTCCGTCAGGACTAAAGGCAGCAGAATTAACAGCACTTGTATGCCCCTTGAGTGTTTTGATTTCCCGTCCTGTCTTTGCATCCCAGATCCTGACAGTCTCGTCATCTGATGCTGAAACGATGAGTTTTCCGTCAGGGCTAAAGGCAGCAGACCTGACATCACATAAGTGCCCCTGCAGCCTGTTGATTTCTTGTCCAGTATTTGCATCCCATATTCTGATAGTATCGTCAGCTGATGCGGAAACGATGAGTTTTCCATCAGGGTTAAAGGCAGCGGAATTAACTCTGATTCTATGTCCCTTGAGTCTTTTGATTTCATATCCTGTCTTTACGTCCCAGATCATAACAGTTTCGTCGCCTGCCGAAACAATTAGTTTTCCGTCAGGGCTAAAGGCTGCAGAATCAACAGAACTTGTATGTCCCTTGAGTTTTTTGATTTCATGTCCTGTCATGATATCCCATATTCTGACGGTCTTGTTGCCGATTGATGCGGAAACAATAAGTTTTCCGTCAGGACTAAAAGATGCTGTAAAAACATAATTTTTTTTCCATTCGAATTCGTTGACTTCTAATCCGCTTTTTACTTCCCAGATTCTAATAGTCTCGTCGCCTGCCGAAACAATTAGTTTTCCGTCAGGGCTAAAGGCTGCAGAATCAACAGAACTTGTATGCCCCTTGAGTGTGTGATTTTTTTTCCCTGTCCTTGCATCCCATATTCTGATAGTCTTGTCGTCTGATGCTGAAACAATGAGTTTTCCATTAGGGCTAAAGGCCGCGGAGTTAACATAGTCTGTATGTCCCTTGAGTGTGTTAATCTCATGTCCTGTCCTTGCATCCCATATTTTGACGGTCTTGTCAATTGATGCGGAAACGATTAGTTTTCCGTCGGGACTAAAGGCCGCAGACCTAACACTATCTTTATGCCCATGGAACATGTTGATTTCTTGACCTGTCTTTACATCCCATATTCTGATAGTCTCGTCGGCGGATGCCGTAACTATCATTTTTCCATCAGGGCTAAAGGCTGCAGAAAAAACTGCCCATGTTTGTCCCTTGAGTCTGTTGATTTCTTGCCCAGTCTTTGCATTCCATATTCTGACAGTCTCGTCGCTAGATGCGGAAACGATTAGTTTTCCGTCGGGACTAAAGGCCGCAGACCTGACATCAGCAGTGTGTCCCTGTAGCTTGTTGATTTCATGTCCTGTCATGATATCCCATATTCTGATAGTCTCGTCATCTGATGCTGAAACGATGAGTTTTCCGTTAGGGCTAAAGGCAGCAGAACGAACAACTTGTGTGTGCCCTTTTAATGATGTTGCATATAAATGTTGGCATGCATCTCTAAAGGAATATTCGGCTTCGATGGTTAGCGGGCGGTCGGGATGCTCGATATCTTCAGGCAAAACTTCCAATAGTAGTTTTCTGGCGAGATAAGAGTCGCCATTATCGGTGAGGTGCTGGGCTTTCTCGGCAACAAAGCGACTTTGTACTCGCAGGAGGTTGTCCCGCTGCTCTCGCTGAAGTCGTTCTTCTTCGGCTTTTTCTTTCTCATATCGGTTCCAGAGTGAGTCAAAACCCACGCCAAGCATGCCTGCAACCACCTTGATAAAGGCGGCGTCACGTCCTTTCTTGCTTACGTCACCCCCAAGGCGCTCTTCTTTCTTGGGGAGATTGAGCAGCGCCGGCGGGAAGAACTCGGCTGGTGAATTGCCTTCGACGATAAATGGGAATATGCGGTCGGTCTTGCCGAGAGCGATAAACGTTTCAATTTCCTGATTCACCCAAGGCGAAGCGGCAGATTGCAGAGAACAGACGACGATGAGATTCAGTGAACAGGCCAGCGCCTGCTGGATTTGCTCAGGCAAATTGCCCGCGCTGAGTTCGTCAATGTCGCGGAAGACAGGGCGCAAATCCTGCCGCACGTCGGTACGGCCATTGAATGACGCGGGCAAATGATAGTGTTCCAACTCGTGTTGCAACCATATTGCCCATTCCACATCTTCACTCTTGTAGCTGATAAACGCGAAATATTCTTTGTCCATGTGTTGTAGTATAATGCTGCAAAGTTAATCAAATTGTTGCTGATTTCAAAATGTAACGACTGATCATGCTGTGGCGGTGGACCGGCAGCGATGGCATCGCTGCACACTGAACAGCACTGCCGCGAGTAGCGATGTGGCCGCGACCCAGTCGCGGCATGGGTGACCTGCTGGCCATAACTGCAGTTGTACAAGCCAGAGGCTGGTCTCACCAGGGAAAGCGCTCTATCAAACCAGGTCGCTGGAGGCGACTCCGTTTTGGCTTTTGACACATGGGGTCGCCTCCGGCGACAGCCTACTGCTTACCATCACCGCCAGTGAATCAGACCCCTTCGCTCACGCTCGGCGGCCTGATTTACTGGCGGTTACTCAGAGTGCCGCCCTCCGGGCGTCAAATATTCATTTTGGCAGCTAATGAGTAAGTTTTATTTTGTTGCGGTTGCTCTGTAGTAAAACAGCTATTAGCGTGCGGAATTGAGGTATTGTGGAGTTGTGGAGTGGGGGTGGGAGGGGTTTGCTTTGTGGAATTGTCGGGAAAAGTGGGGGCGGGTGGGGCGTGTGGGTGGTTATGGATTGGCGGGGTGATGGGGTGGTGGGGCTGGAAATCGTCGGTTTTTGGGGTAAAAGTGTCAAAAATTCTAAATAGGGCTGTAGAAATCAAAAAAATGTTAGGTTGTTATGGTGCGGGGGTGACGAATTTGCAGTACTTTTGTGGCGGTAAAAAGATTGTTTAACCGTTTGTTTTTACAAACCAATTATTAAGAAAAATGACTGACAATAAGAGTTATCTGGAGCAAATGAGGTTGTCCTACCGGCCCAAGTTGCCCGTTACGCTGCGGTGTCCGGTTCGTGCGGTCGAGGGAGAGCCCACAGAGTCGGTTGCCGATCAAGAAGCCATCAAGGAACTGTTTCCTTGCACCTATGGCATGCCCCAATTGACGTTTGAACGCGACGACTCGGCGATGCCGCCCGAGAAGCCCTTCAACGTGGGCGTGATCCTGAGCGGAGGCCAGGCACCTGGCGGCCACAACGTGATCTGTGGCCTGTATGACGGCATCAAGGCGCTGAACAAGTATTGCCGCTTGTTCGGCTTCCTGGGCGGTCCCAACGGCCTGGTCAAGCATCGTTATATCGAGCTCACCGGCGACATGATCGAGCAGTACCGCAACACGGGTGGCTTTGACCTGATCGGGTCGGGCCGCACCAAGCTGGATAAGCCTGAGCAGTTTGAGGCCGGCCTGCAGATTCTGCGCGAGCTCAAGATTACGGCTCTGGTGATCATCGGTGGTGACGACAGCAACACCAATGCCGCCATCCTGGCCGAGTACTACAAGGCTCATGATGCCGGGGTGCAGGTGATCGGTGTGCCCAAGACCATCGACGGTGACCTGAAGAACGAGCACGTGGAGATTTCGTTCGGCTTTGACACGGCTACCAAGGTGTACAGCGAGCTCATCGGCAACGTGGCCCGCGACTGTAACTCTGCCAAGAAATACTGGCACTTCATGAAGCTGATGGGACGCTCGGCGTCGCACATCGCTCTGGAGTGCGCCCTGCAGACCCGTCCCAACTACTGCATCATCAGTGAGGAGGTCGAGGCTCTCAACAAGTCGCTGCACGACATTGCCGAGGATATCGCCGACATCGTTGTCAAGCGTCACGATATGGGCATGGACTACGGCACGGTTCTCGTTCCCGAGGGCATCGTCGAGTTTGTCCCCACGATGAAGAAGCTCATTGCCGAGCTGAACGAGATGCTCACCAAGTATCCTGACATCTCGAGCCTGCGCGATATGGACCAGAACAACTTTGTGCGTGAGCACCTGAGCGAGGAGAACCGGGTGATCTATGACTCGCTGCCCGACGACGTGGCCCGCCAGCTGACGCTCGACCGCGACGAGCACGGCAACGTGCTGGTGTCGCAGAT
>CAMJXD010000046.1 GCA_946409635.1 uncultured Prevotellaceae bacterium | reverse complement strand
GACTTGATCATACCCAACACAGTACCGAACAGACCGATCAGGGTACCCAGAGTGGTCAGGGTTGCCAGAACGGGCAGGTTCTGCTGCAGGGCGGGCATCTCCAGAGCGGTAGCCTCCTCGAGGGTAGCCTGGATCGAAGCGAGCTTCTGCTCCTTGCTCAGGACGTTGTCGCTCTCCATCTCTTTGTACTTCTGCAGCGTTGCATAAACTACGGCACCTACAGTACCCTTCTGCTTGCGGCAGAGGTCTTCAGCCTTTGCGATGTCGTGGTTGCGGAGGGCAGCCTTTACATTCTCGACAAACTTGGTGGTGTTACCACTACCCTTAGCCTTGGCCAGAGCGATCCAACGCTCGATGGTGAGCACAACTACAACGAGGAAGCAGGTGATCAGCACGGGCACAACAATACCGCCCTTGTACACGGTACCCATCAGGTTAACGGGCACATCCTTGGTAGCGTCCTTGAAGTTACCTACGTAACCCAGACCAAACATGTAGAATAACACTGCGATAATAAAGCAAGCGAGAACGACGAGCGAAGCGCTCTTGATACCACTGACATTGCTGCTGACGTTTTTCTTGGCAGCGGGCTGTGGCTTCTGAATGTTTGTTTGTTCAGCCATAATTTTAAATTAGTTTAAAAATGAATTAAAAAATTAGTTTGTTTAGTTATTAAAGTTTGTTGTTCAACACGAGGTTTAGCGTGTCAATCGGCTCGCGACCATAAATCGCAAGCGACTGAGGCACAATATATTTAGCAGCAAGCGGCGGCCTTCTTGGCACTTAATCAATAGCCATTTTGCCTAAAAAATTAACGCAAATTTATCACAAATATTTGAAAGCGCCGCAATCCAAACGATTTTTTTCGTGTTTTTTTTATTAACAATAGCGTTTTGCCAGTCACTCTGTGCCTGATGCCAGGGAGGGCCGAATGGTGCATTCCGGTAGCAAACTGCAGGGCAGGAAGATAATTTATTGACAACTGATGGGGCGATTGACTATATTTTTGTACCTTTGTGCCCACATTATTATATATAATATCACTACAAATAATGATATCATGACAACTGTAAGACTCAAGAAGGGCCTTGACATCCACCTGCTGGGCGCCGTGAGCGACACGACTCCTGTCGCTGCCTCATCGCCCCGGACGGTGGCTGTCGTCCCCGACGATTTCCATGGGGTCATCCCCCGCATGGAAAAGAAAGAGGGCGAGCACGTCGCTGCCGGCGAGCCCCTCTATCACGACAAGAATTATGAGGCCATCAAGGTTGTATCGCCCGTGAGCGGCACCGTCAAGGAGGTGAGACGCGGCGAGCGTCGCCACATCGACGCGATTGTCATCATCCCCGACGGCACGGGTGAGGCCGTCGAGCTCGACGTCAAGCGTCCTGCCCAAGAGGTGCTACTCCAATCAGGCCTGTGGGTGATGATGCGGCAGCGCCCCTACGACGTGGTGCCCGTGCCGGGCGTGAAACCTCGCGACGTGTTTGTCACGGCGTTTGACTCGGCCCCGCTGGCTCCCGACCTGGACGTGGTGCTGGGCGACAAGCGCCAGTACATCGCCAAGGGCGTCGAGGTGCTCAACACGATGACCAGCGGCAAGGTGCACATCGGTGTGCGCCAGGAGCAGCAGATTGACGCTCCTGGTGCCGAGGTGAACACCTTTGTCGGCCCCCACCCCGCCGGCAACGTCGGCGTTCAAGTGGCCAACATTGCGCCGGTCAACAAGGGCGAGACAGTGTGGACAATGGACATCGTGACGCTGGCACGCATCGGCGAGCTCTTTGCCACGGGCCGCGTGAGCCACGACACCGTCGTGGCCGTCGACGGCGAGATGGTGCAGCAGCCCCGCTACGTCAAGACCGTGATGGGTGCCGACCTAGAGACCGTGATGCACAATGAGCTGACCAACCTGGTCCAGAGCCGCATCATCAGCGGCAACGTGCTCACGGGCGTGAAGGTCGCTGCCGACCAGTGGCTGCGCGCCCCCTACCGCCACATTACCGTCATCCCCGAGAACAACAAGCCCGACGAGTTCATGGGCTGGGCATCGCTCAATCCTGGCCGCTTCTCGATCTATCGCACCTTCACCACGTGGCTGCGGGGCTTTGGGTCGCAAGTCAGCCTGGACAGCCGCATCAAGGGCGGCGAGCGTGCCATCGTGCGCACGGGCGAGTATGACGCGATGCTGCCGATGGACATCTACGGCGAGTTCCTCATCAAGGCCATCATCAGCGGCGACATCGACAAGATGGAGCAGCTGGGCATCTATGAGATTGCGCCCGAGGACTTCGCCCTGGCCGAGTTTGCCGACACGAGCAAGCTGGAGCTGCAGCGCATCGTGCGCGAGGGTCTGGACAAGCTGCGTGCCGAGATGTCTTGACACCGCACACTCATCAACCATTCAGTGAATTTATAACGCTATTCAACAATACATCATTGACATGAAAGCATTAAGGAATTTAATGAACAAGGTCGAGCCCACCTTCCGTCCCGGCGGCAAGCTCTCAAAGCTGGAGTCGGTGTATGACGGCATGGAGACGTTCTTGTTCACGCCCAACGCCACGTCGCGGTCGGGCTCCCACATCCACGACGGCAATGACCTCAAGCGCACCATGATCACGGTTGTGGTCGCCCTGATTCCGGCCTTGCTGTTCGGCATGTACAACATCGGCTACCAGCACTACCTGGCCATCGGCCAGTCACATGAGGGCTGGTTCACCATGTTCCTCTACGGTCTGCTGGCCATGCTGCCGGTAATCGTGGTGAGCTACGTCGTGGGACTGGGCATCGAGTTTATCAGCGCACAGATTCATCACAAGGAGATCCAGGAGGGCTTCCTGGTAACGGGTATCCTGATTCCACTGATTGTCCCCATCAACACCCCGCTGTGGATGACAGCCGTGGCCACGGCCTTTGCCGTAATCTTTGCCAAGGAGGTCTTCGGCGGAACGGGCATGAACATCTTTAACGTCGCGCTGATTACGCGCGCCTTCCTCTTCTTTGCCTACCCGTCGCGCATGAGCGGCGACGAGGCCTTTGTCAAGCTGGACAGCGCCCTGGGCATGGGCGGCGGCACCGTGGTCGACACCTTCACCGGCGCCACGCCGCTGGGCCAGGTGGCTACCAACGTGGGTGACCAGCTGCACATGACCAACATCGTGGGCGAGCCCATCGGCATGCTTGACGCCCTGTTTGGCTATATCCCCGGCTCCCCCGGCGAGACCTCGGTGATTGCCATCCTCATCGGCGCCGCCATCCTGCTGCTCACGGGCATCGCATCGTGGAGAATCATGTGCTCGGTATTTGTCGGCGGCTTGGGTATGGCCGCACTGGTACATGCCTTGCCCAGCGCCACCTATCCCGCCTCGATGCTCGACCCCGTGACTCAGTTGTGCCTGGGCGGCTTCGCCTTTGGTGCCGTGTTCATGGCCACCGATCCCGTGACGGGTGCCAGGACCAATGTGGGCCAGTACATCTACGGACTGCTCATCGGCATTTTTGCCATCCTGATACGTGTTTACAACAGTGGTTACCCCGAGGGCATGATGCTGGCCATCCTGCTGATGAACGCCTTCGCGCCCCTGATCGACCACTGCGTGGTATCGTCTAACATCAAGCGCCGCGCCCGCCGCGCCGCTGCCAAAGTCAAGGAGGGATAAGCCATGAACAAGAACAGTAACATTTACCAGATTCTGTATGCCGCCGTGATGGTGCTGCTCGTGGGCACCGTGCTGGCGTTCATCTACATGGCGCTCAAGCCCAAGCAGAACGAGAACATCGCCAACGACACGCGCAAGCAAATCCTGAGCGCGCTGCACATCGCCGCAGCCGGCGACGCCCAGGTCAAGGAGACCTACGAGAAGTACGTCATCCAGGACCTGCTGGTCGACAAGGACGGCAACGTCGTGGACAGCGCCAGTAACGTGGCCTTTGACGTGCAGATGAAGAAGAACGTGAAGCTGCCCGTCGCCGAGCGCCAGTTGCCGGTAATGAAGTGCAGGCTCGACGACGGCTCCATCAAGTATGTGCTGCCCGTCTACGGTGCAGGCCTGTGGGGTCCCATCTGGGGCTACATCGCTGTCAACGATGACGGCAACACCATCTATGGCGCCAACTTCTCGCACGAGGGCGAGACGCCGGGCCTGGGCGCCCGCATCGCCGAGCAGCCCTTCCAGGACGAGTTTGTGGACAAGCACCTGTTTGTCGAGGGCGCGTTCAAGAGCGTGGCCGTGCTCAAGAAGGGCCAGAAGGCCACCAACGGCGCCGAGCAAATCGATGCCCTGACGGGTGCCACAATCACCAGCCGCGGCGTGAGCGACATGATGGCCGACTGCCTCGCCCCCTACGAGGCCTTCCTGAAGAAGCTGCAGGGCACAGCGCCCGCCGTTGAGCCTAGTCTGGAACCTGCTGCCATCGAACAAGTAACTGACGACAATCAACCCGAATAAAACCATCATCGATTATGTTATCCAAGAAAAACAAAGAAGCACTGTTCAACCCGCTGTCCAAGGACAACCCTGTCCTGGTACAGATCCTGGGTATCTGCTCCTCGCTTGCCGTCACCGCCAGTCTGGAGCCCGCCATCGTGATGGGCATTTCGGTGATTGCCGTGCTAGCGTTCAGCAACGTGATCATTTCGTTCCTGCGCAAGACCGTTCCCACCAACATCCGCATCATCGTGCAGCTGGTGGTCGTCGCCGCGCTCGTCATCATTGTACAACAGATCCTCACCGCCTACCAGTATGACGTGAGCAAGAAGCTGTCGGTGTTCATCGGCCTGATCATCACCAACTGCATCCTGATGGGCCGCTTGGAGGCCTTCGCCATGCACAACAGCCCCTGGCCGTCGTTCCTCGACGGCATCGGCAACGGACTGGGCTACACCATCATCCTGGTAATCGTGGCCTTCTTCCGCGAGCTCCTCGGCTCGGGCACGCTGCTGGGCTTCCACGTGATCCCGCAGTGGTGCTACGACCACGGCTACATGGACAACGGCCTGATGATCCTGCCGCCCATGGCACTCATCACGCTGGGTTGTATCATCTGGTTCCACCGGGCCCGCAACAAGGACCTGCAGGAGCAGTAACGAGCATGTTTAACCATTTAATTCAACAACGAAACAATGGAAGAACTTAATCTGTTTATCAAGTCGATCTTCATCGACAACATGATATTTGCCTACTTCCTGGGCATGTGCTCGTTCCTGGCCGTGAGCAAGAACGTAAAGACGGCACTGGGACTGGGACTGGCCGTGACCTTCATGCTGGTGGTCACCGTGCCCATCAACTACATGCTCAACAAGTATGTCCTGCAGGAGGGCGCCCTCGCCTGGCTCAGCCCCGAGCTGGCCGGCGTGGACCTGAGCTTCCTGGGCCTGATCCTGTTCATCGCCGTCATCGCGTCGGCCACCCAGCTGGTCGAGATGGCTGTCGAGAAGTTCTCACCCTCGCTGTATGCCTCGCTGGGCATCTTTCTGCCGCTCATCGCGGTGAACTGCGCCATCCTGGGCGCCGCACTGTTCATGCAGCAGCGCGACTTCCCCTCGGCATGGACGGCCACCGTCTATGGCGCGGGCTCGGGCATCGGCTGGCTGATTGCCATCGTGGGCATCGCAGCCATTCGCGAGAAGCTGGCTTACAGTGACATCCCCAAGCCGTTGCGAGGCGTGGGCATCGCATTCATCATTACTGGTCTCATGGGCATCGCCTTCATGAGTTTCCTGGGCATTAAATTAGGATAAGGAGGGCACTACACTATGATACTGATTATGAATTCAACCGGATTGACGGTTTTGTCGAGCGTGGCCGTGTTCTTGACCCTCACGCTGCTGCTCGTGATATTGTTGCTCGTGGCCAAGCACTTCCTGGTGCCCTCGGGCAAGGTGAAAATCAACATCAACAACGGCACCAAGGAGCTGGAGGTTGCCAGCGGCAACACCCTGCTGGGTACCCTGCACGAGAACGGCGTGATGCTGTCCAGTGCCTGTGGCGGCAAGGGCAGCTGCGGACAGTGCAAGGTGCAGGTCACCGAGGGCGGCGGACAGATCCTGCCCACCGAGGTTCCCCACTTCTCACGCAAGGAGCAGCAGGACCACTGGCGCCTGGGCTGCCAGGTCAAGGTCAAGGACGACATGGCCATCCACGTGCCTGACAGCGTGCTCTCGGTCAAGGAATATGAGTGTACGGTGGTGAGCAACAAGCTCGTCTCGTCGTTCATCAAGGAGTTTATCGTGGCACTGCCCCCGGGCGAGCACATGGACTTCATACCCGGCAGCTATGCCCAGATACGCATCCCCGAGTATCAAATGGACTATGACAAGGACATCGACAAGGAGTCGCTGGGCGAGTACCTGCCCACGTGGGAAAAATTCGGCATGTTCTCGCTCAAGTGCCGCAACGACGAGGCTACCGTGCGCGCCTACTCCATGGCCAACTATCCCGCCGAGGGCGACCGCTTCATGCTCACCGTGCGCATTGCCACACCGCCCTTCAAGCCCAAACCCCAAGTGGGCTTCCAGGACGTGATGCCGGGCATCGCCTCGAGCTACATCTTCACGCTCAAGCCTGGTGACAAGGTCATCATGAGCGGCCCCTATGGCGACTTCCATCCCATCTTCGACAGCAAGAAGGAGATGATCTGGATTGGCGGTGGTGCCGGCATGGCTCCCCTGCGCGCCCAGATCCTGCACATGACGCGCTCGCTCGACACGCGCGACCGCGAGATGCACTACTTCTACGGCGCTCGCTCGCTCAGCGAGGTCTTCTACCTCGAGGACTTCCTGCAGCTCGAGAAGGACTTCCCCAACTTCCACTTCCACCTGGCGCTGGACCGTCCCGATCCCGCTGCCGACGAGGCCGGCGTGAAGTACACCGCGGGCTTTGTCGCTCCCGTGCTGCGCGACACCTATCTGGCCCAGCACGAGGCCCCCGAGGACTGTGAGTACTACATGTGCGGCCCGGCCATGATGAGCCAAACCGTCAACGAGGTGCTCGACTCGCTGGGCGTCGACCCGTCATCGATCCACTACGACAACTTCGGGTAATCTCCACACCCAGTTATAATCTACACAACAGCGGGTGACCCCAGTTAGGGTCACCCGCTGTGCTTTTAGTCTCATCATGTCTTGTGGACCGAGGCTCCGCCTCGGTAAGCAACGACGTTATTTCAGGCTTGAGATCCAGTTCTTCAGGCTGTCCACCGAGGGGTTGTCGTTGAGCACCTGGCCCGGGAGAATCCAGTTGGCTGTGGGAGCGCTGGCCTTCTTCAGGTCCTCACCGCTCTTGCCCATGTCGCTGCCGCCCGAGGTGGCAAACGGGATGATGGTCTTGCCCGTGAGGTCATACTGCTCCAGGAAGGTGTTGACAATCCTGGGAGCGGTGTACCACCAGATGGGGAAGCCCACATAGATGGTGGTGTACTGGTCCATGTTCTCGACCTTGCTGGCCACGGCGGGACGGGCAGTGCTGTCCTTCATCTCGATGGTGGAGCGGCTCTGCTCGTTTTTCCAGTCCAGATCCTCGGCGGTATAGACCTTCTCGGGAACGATCTCAAACAGGTCGGCATCGGCTGCCTCGGCAAGAGTCTTGGCCACCTGGGCGGTGACGTGGGCATCACTGGCCGAGAAATAAGCCACGAGGGTCGTCTTGGGGGCGTCGGCGCTGGCTGTGGAGTCGTTGCCGCCGGCTGCGGCCTCACTGCTTGACTTGGTCTGGCATGCACCCATCATGAGTGCGATGGCAAGAATTGCGAATAACTTCTTCATGACAATTAGTGTTGGATTAAATGATGATTTAAAAAAAAATGAGCTGCCGGCCACAACATGATCACGCTTGTAGCTGACAGCTCATCGGTAGTCTTTATCGATATCTTTTTTATGCTCGGGTTTACTTCTTCAGGTCAACCTGGCCGGGCTTGGCGGGCTTCTCGGTGCTCAATGTGGGAGCAGCGGTGCCTGTTGTGGCAGGCTTGGCTGCCTTGGCAGGAGCAGCGGCGCTGGTGTTGCCCACCTTGTTGTAACGCTTGTTCAGGCCCTCGATGACCTCCTTGGTCACGTCAAACTTCTCGTCGATATACAGCGTGGCGCTCTTGCGCAGCACCATGTCATAGCCTTTCTTCTTGGCATAGTCCTTCATGAAGTTGTCAATCGAGTCGAGCAGCTGGATCTGGCTCTGGTTGAGCTCCGTGGAGATGCTCTGCTGCAGGTTGGCCAGGTAGTTCTCGGCATCGGCCTGCATCTTCTGCAACTTGGCCTGGTCGGCGTTGAAGGCCTCCTCGGTCAGGTACTGGTTATTCTGGTACTTCTGCTGCATGGCATTGCCAAACTTGCTGATTTCTCCGGCACGCTGCTTCTGGGCTGCGTCATACTGGTTCTGGCGTCTTAACATGGCCTCGTTGATGTCCTTGGCCAGGTTGTAGTTGGCCATGATGGAATCCTCATCGATGTAGCGGATCTTGAGGTTCTCCATAGCAGTGCCATTGGCGGCCTTGGGCGCCTCGGCGGGCTTGTCATTGCAGGAGGTAGCACTTGCCATCAGCACGACAGCGGCCAGCATTGCGAGTTTGGTGTAATGTTTAATGAAGTTCATCTCAAACGTTGTTTTTTTGACTTTTTCTAGTGTATCGTTATTAGTTGTTATAGAATTCCTTGTCACGGGCACAGGTGATGCCGCGCTTGCGCATCTCGGCATTGTCATGGATGTGGGTGTTGGGAAAGCGGCCACCTTTCACAAAGAAGACCTTCACGCCCAGCAGCACCACTGCCAGCCCCACAATTGCCAATGTCAATAATATCGTCGTCATCATTGTGCAAAAAGACCTGCAAATTTAGTGATACTTTGCGAGTTGACGCACCGTTTTTAGCATTTATTTTGCCCCCGACGATTGAATCGCCCCACGTTTTAACAAAAATTCAAAGCGCTAAAGATTAACTAACACTTCCGCCCCACTCGTCTATTATCAAAACCTGTCAACCATTCCAATTCATTTTGTACATTTGCCATTGAATTCAAGCAGCAATCACCATCCCTCCATCAAAAAAAGAATTATCACCGTCATGCAGTCTTTCCATCCAATATGGCATCATAACAATAAAGGACAACTTTATTGGATGGACATGGAGCGTGTCATCGGGGCAGCTCTGGCTGGTGAGCAACAGGCCATCGCCAGACTCTATAACGCCTATTCCCACAAGGTGTTGGGGATATGCTATAACGTCGTGGGCAACCGTGCCGTGGCCGAGGAACTGGCCCACGACGCCTTTGTGCTTGCCTTCTCCAAACTAGATCACCTGCGTGACCCCAATCGTTTTGATGCTTGGTTGTCGAGTATTGCGTCCAATGTGGCCTTGCGCTACAAGCAACGCCATCATGTGCTGGCCACGGTACCTGTTGATGACATGCCTGACGAGACCTGGATTGCCGATGAGCCAGCAGACAGGCCGACGATGGCCGAAATCATGGCTGCGGTGAACGCCCTGCCCAACGGCTATGGCAAGGTGTTCAAGATGGCCGTCATGCAGGATATGTCCCATAAAGAAATCGGCGAGATTCTGGGCATTGCCGCCCACTCCTCCTCATCCCAACTGGCACGGGCCAAGAAGATGTTACAGCACTCGCTGGCCAAGTATTGGGCCGTCATCCTGCTTGCACTGCTCACGCCACTGGCCTTGCTGTTCCTGCGTCAGCCAGAGGCCATCGACGAGCAGCAGCCCAAGACCGCCGATGCCGATAAGCCCACAGTCACGACAGGTGACAATCAGCAAGCGAGTGGGCCCGTCAGACAGCAGCGCACGGGAAGCCGCAACATAGCCATCACCGTCCCCGAGGAATATGAGCGACCCAGTGCCAGCATGGCAGATACAACCAGTGTGGAAAAATCTTCTACACAGCCCATCGACACGACAACAGTCATTCCCGCTCATGAGTTGCCTCACCTGAGACTGAATGGCGACATCCACTTTGCAGACGTTGGTCATGGCACCACTATTCGGCCCAAGAAAGACAGCTTCAAACGCTGGTCTGGCGATTTGGCTTATACTGGTCTGCCTTCTACAGAGGCCGATCGGATGTCACCTCACAACTTTGTCGTACCCGATTATTTAACGCCAAGCGTTCCAGGAGCGCCTGACCCGACACGGACGATTGATAACTGGAGGGATTATGTTGCTTATCTCGAAGAATTTGGCGATATCTCAAGCGAAAAGACCGAGACGGTTCACGTCATGAAACAGATAGCCATAAGTAATGAACCGTTTAATGACGGCCAAATCGTTCGCAAGACACACCACAGCCTGCCACTCACCTATTCGTTATCACTGCGGTATCAAGCCAACAAGCGAATCGGGCTGGAGAGCGGACTCCAATATACAAGACTCAACTCGTTATTCCAGACGGGAGAGGGCGCTAACAGGATTGATGAGAAACAGCGCATCGACTACCTGGGCGTGCCATTGAAAGTCTCTTATCGCATCTGGAGCGGCAAGCATGTAGGGATCTACACCTCGGCTGGTGTGACACTGGAGATTCCAGTGCAATCGACAGTCACGACCGATTATATATTGAACAACCAGCCGCAACTGCGCGAAAGCGTTCACCTGGATGTGCCGTTGCAGTGGTCAACCGGCGTGGGCATAGGCGTGCAGTACAATATCACGCCCAGCATCAGCATCTTTGCAGAACCAGGCGTGCAGTACTACATCCCCGACGGCAGCGGCTTCGAGACCTACCGCACGCAACATCCGTTCACCATCACAATTCCCGCCGGCCTGCGATTCACCTGGTAAAAATCCACAGCATCGCTGTGCAGTCCATGATGGTCTGGCGGTATCTACACTCGTAGAGAACCAAACCATCATGGATTTTTTATGTACAAACTGACTGACTATCTCTACAACGGGCTGTTGTATCTCAACAATATGTCCCGACCACGGCACAAAGCACCACATGACAAATCCTACGACCTTGGCAGAGGCAAGAAACGCCAATGTCGCCGCTGGTTTTCCCGGACATATTACGCCTCTGTCATGCGACCCAAAGAGTTATTTGAAGAGAACGTAGTAGAGACTTTGGCAAGCGCCATGAATGATTTCGCTCGACGAGTAAATTCTTCATTACAACGTGCCTCTAATTCAAAATATGATGTACCTTTGCGTCATGGAAGAAGACCAAGAACTCATTAATACGCAGGAGAATCCGATGATACCTACCGGGTTGGTTGACGACGTTAAACTCATTGTCGAGCGTGGTTTACGTGAAGCATATCGTAGTGTTAACACTGTTTCCATTATGACCTACTGGAACGTCGGCAAACGCATTGTGGAAGAAGAACAACATGGCGCAAGCCGGGCAGAATATGGCAAACAAGTTCTTAAAGATCTGGCGCAAGAGTTAGTACCCTTGTATGGCTCTTCATATAGCGAGCGAAACCTGTATAGTATGCGCCAATTCTTCTTGTATTTCAAAGATCTGGAGATTTTGAACTCGCGAGTTCAAAATCTTTCATGGACTCATTATCGCATGTTGCTTCGTGTTCCGGATGAGGATGCACGATATTGGTATTTACGTGAAGCCTCCGAGGAGATGTGGAGCGTGCGCACCCTTAGCCGCAACATCGGTTCACAATACTACTATCGTCTGTTGCAATCTCCCCAAAAGGAGAAGGTGATTGCCGAAATGCAGGAACTGACCAAGCCATTGCAACAAGGCAAAGATGAAATTGTCAAGAATCCAGTCGTTGCCGAGTTTCTTGGATTGGAAAACACTGATTATAGTGAAAGCAATCTTGAACAAGCGATTATTAACCATCTCCAAAAATTCATCATGGAGATGGGGCGTGGTTTTGCTTACATGGGACGTCAGCAACTGATTCGCACCGATACACAGGACTATTATATAGACCTCGTTTTTTACAATGTTGTTCTAAAGTGTTACGTTCTTATTGACCTAAAAGTGGGCGTAATCACTCATCAGGATGTCGGACAGATGGATATGTATGTACGCATGTATGATGAACTCAAGCGCACAGAGGGCGACAACCCCACCATCGGCATCGTGCTCTGCTCTGAAACAAGCAAAGATATAGCCCGATACTCAATTCTCAAAGGGAATGAGCAGTTATTTGCAGCAAAATATCTGCCCATGTTGCCCACCGAAGAAGTGCTCAGGCGCGAGATTGAGCAGCAAAAAGAAATTTTTTATCTGCAACACAACAAAAAATAGCCTGTTCTTGTTACATTTTGCACAACTTATACGTCTAATATTAAAATGGAATTCTAAATC
The DNA here is from genome assembly GCA_946409635.1 of uncultured Prevotellaceae bacterium. Classification (GTDB taxonomy): domain Bacteria; phylum Bacteroidota; class Bacteroidia; order Bacteroidales; family Muribaculaceae; genus Sodaliphilus. The sequence continues at coordinate 213 of CAMJXD010000046.1, read as the reverse complement.
AAAAAGCAATGAGGCAAATCGTTTTATTCTTCTCGCTTCTAGCGGCAATTGCGCTGAATGCGCAAAAAATGACAGTTGAGCAACATTTAGAGGACTTTGACTTAGTAGTTAAGCAAGTCGAAGACAATTATTGTGGTTTCTCAACAAAGGTAAATGCTGAGAATCTATCAACGTATGTTGATTTCAAGAAAAAACTCCGAAACCAAGTTGAAA
>CAMJXD010000045.1 GCA_946409635.1 uncultured Prevotellaceae bacterium | reverse complement strand
ACCCTTTGCTCTCCGATGGATTTCAGGGTGTCTCATTGCGGAAAACAAGAAAAAGGCAGTCCTGGGTCAAAAAAGCCAGGACTGCTCTTGTGTTGTTGTCTTGTTCCTTGTTTGGTTAGTACTCGTCGGGGTCAAAGAAGAAGTCGTCATCGTTGGTGGGATAGTCGGGCCAGATGTCCTCGATTGACTCATAGGTGTCGCCTTCGTCCTCGATCTCCTGCAGGTTTTCTATCACTTCGAGAGGTGCGCCACTGCGCACGGCATAGTCGATGAGCTCGGCCTTGGTAGCGGGCCATGGAGCGTCCTCGAGCTTTGTTGCCAATTCAAGTGTCCAATACATAGTTTTTTCTAGTTGTGTTTTTATGAAAATATCCTGTTTTTTAAATTGTGCGCAAAAATAATACTATTTTTCTATTTCAAGCATCTTTGTCCCAATAAATTTCCTCGACCTGGTTGCTGATATTGTTAAATCTTGCAAAAACGAAGAAGAAATCGCTCAAACGGTTGAGGTATTCCAGTACCAGCGGCTCGACATGGGCCTGGCGTGCCAGTGTGACCACGCGGCGCTCAGCCCGGCGAGTGATGGTGCGGCAACGGTCGGCCTGGGCCGACAGGCGAGTGCCTCCCGGGAGTACAAATCCAGTCATGGGTGGCAGCTGCTCGTTCATGCGGTCCATCATCTTCTCCAGTGCGGTGACATCGTCCTGCGAGAGGCCGTAGAGGGTGGCGTCGTCGCGGTCGTTGGCCAGATAGGCGCCGATGTTGAAGAGTTTGTTCTGAGCCTTGCGCAACAGGGCCACGATGTCCTGCTCGTCGAGCTTGGTGCTGTGGAGCAGCACGCCGATGTTGCTGTTGAGCTCATCTACTGTGCCATAGGCCTCGACGCGGATGTCGTCTTTGCTTACTCGATTGCCGCTCACCAGCGACGTCATTCCGGCATCGCCGGTGCGTGTATAGACTTTGGTAATCATATTGTATGTCAGTTAATTGTAAAATCCAGTTGATTGTTATATCCCCAGCAATAAACGTGCCAGCGCTGTTGCTGCTGACAGGATGTCACTCGTGACGTGACTGGCACCCCTCAAGCAGGCCGATGAGGTCGTGGGCGGTAGTGGCGACAAGAGTGCGGGAGAGGCGCTTGCCGCGGGCAAATGGGGTGAGCGTCATGTCGGCCAGCTGGCGGATGGTGGCGTCGTACATGCCGTCGAGGTTGGCGACGATGACAGGCCGGGGGTCGTCGTTACCGATGGTCATGACGGCGAGTGTCGACATCCACTCGTCGAGTGTGCCGATACCGCCTGGCAGAACGACAAAGACGTCGCCATGCTCGATCATATACTGCTTGCGGTCGCCCAGGTTGGCCGTGTGGACCGCCTCGTCGCACAGCGGGTCGAGCCGGTGCCTGAACATCTCGGGGATTACACCCATGATGTGACCGCCCGCCTCGTGGACGGCGGCAGCGGTGATGTGCATCAGGCCTGCATTGGAGCCGCCGTAGAGCAGGGTGTGGCCATGCTGTCCGATCCACGTGCCCAACTTGTGGGCCAGCTGCTGGTATTTCTCTTCCAGTCCCTCTTGAGAGCTGCAGTAAACGACGATCTTCATATAGTTAACAGTTGATGTTTTTTAGAGGACGGTGTTGTTGATGATGTGCTTGACCTGCTTGAAGAGGTAGCTGTGGCGGGTGCCGTCTTCATGCAGCAGGGTGAGTGTGCCGTCGGGGGCGATGTCTGCCACGCTGGCCATGAAGCGGTTACCCTGAGCGTCCTCGTAGGGGTGCCGCTGGCCGTCGTTGCGGTAGAGAGCGGCCATGTAGCTGCGGTGCAGCTGCTGGCGGGCGGAGTCATCGTCCAGCGAGTCGACGAGTTGCTCGATGCGTGAGCAGACGCGTTTCAAGAGCGCCATCAGGTCGTGGTCACGGCCCGTGATGCCCTTGAGCGAGACGGGGTTGGGGGCGTCGCTGAGGAATCGCTCCTGGTTGACGTTGATGCCGATGCCCACGACGCTCGTGGCGATGTCGCTGCCGTCGAGCGAGTTCTCGATGAGCATGCCGCATATCTTCTTGTCGTGCCAGTAGACGTCGTTGGGCCACTTGACTGAGAAGCCGTCGGCAGCCTCGGCCGCCAGAGCCTCGACGACAGCCAGTGCTGCTGCCTCGCTCAGGTAGAACTGGTCACGCGCCTTGACGGGTGGGCGCTTGATCAACTGCGAGAAGGTGAGGTTCTTGCCGTCCTCGCTCTCCCAGGAGTTGCCCTTCTGGCCGCGTCCGGCGGTCTGGCAGGGGGTGTAAATGACCGTACCGCCTGGCAGGGTTGCTGCCAAGCGGGACAGGTAGGTGTTGGTGCTCGCCGTCTGGCTGACCTTGATGTAGTGTGGCATGGCAGGTCAGGCGAGGTCGGGGAAGGTCATCTTGAGGGTGCGGCTCTCGTCGTCGTTGACGGTGATGTCCACACGCACGGTGTCATCGGGCAGCAGGCCGTCGATGCGCTCGGGCCACTCGATGAAGCACAGCGCACCGCTGTCGAAGTAGTCCTCGGCACCCAGGTCAACGGCTTCTTCCTCCTTCTCGAGGCGGTAGCAGTCGAAGTGGTAGATGAGTTCGGCGGTGGTGTCGCTGCGGTACTCGTTGATGATGGCAAACGAGGGCGAGTTGGTCACGTCGCTCTCCACGCCCAGTTGCTTGCACAGGGCGTTGATGAACGTGGTCTTGCCGGCGCCCATCTCACCGTAGAAGGCATAGACCGTGAAGTCACCCATCTCGGTCATGAACTTGTAGGCGGCCTCCTCGAGGGCCTCCAGGTTGGGAATGGCTATTTCAATTGATTTCATAATTCTGGTATTTTATTGGCCGCGACATAGTCGCGGCACGGTGAACCTTGTTGAACCTATTACTTGGGGGAGAGGGTGACGATGGGCACGAGCATCTCTTCCATGGAGATGCCGCCGTGCTGGAACGTGTCGTTGTAGTAGGAAACGTAGTAGTTGTAGTTGTTGGGATAAGCAAAGAAGTCGCGGTTCATCGCAAAGATGTAGGTGCTGGAGATGTTGGGTGCGGGAAGTCCCACGCGCTTGGGTTGCTTGATCTCGTAGACCTGCTTGCCGTTGTAGGTGAGGCTCTTGCCCACCTTGTAGCGCAGGTTGGTGTTGATGTTCTTGTCACCGATGACGTTGATGGGACGGTCGACCTTGATGGTGCCGTGATCGGTGGTGAGGACAATCTTGTAGCCGTTCTGAGCCATGAGCTTGAAGATCTCGAGCACATTGGAATTCTTGAACCATGACACGGTGACCGAGCGGTAGGCCTCGTCGGTGTTGGCCAGCTCGCGTATCATCTTGGACTCGGTGCGGGCATGTGAAAGCATGTCGACGAAGTTGAACACCAGCACGTTGAGCTCATAGTTCTTGAACATGCCGAAGTTCTGCATCAGTTTCTCGCCTGCAGCGCTGTCGTTCATCTTGTTGTAGGAGAAGTGCACCTTGCGACGATATCGGTCGAGCAGGGTCTGGATGAGGGGTGCCTCGTTGAGGTTCTTGCCCTCCTCGCTCTCCTCGTCGACCCATAGGTCGGGGAACATGTGCTCGATGTCGACGGGCATGAGTCCCGAGAAGATGGCGTTGCGGGCATACTGCGTTGCTGTGGGGAGAATGGTGGTGTAGAGTTCCTCGCTCTCGATGTTGAAGTACTCAGCGAGCAGCGGACTGACCATTTTCCACTGGTCGAGCCTGAAGTTGTCGATGACGACAAAGCATACCTTCTCGCCCTTGTCGATGAGTGGCAGGACCTTGGTCTTGAAGAGCTCATTGCTGCGCAGGGGGTGCTCGGGCTGGGTGAGCCAGTCCTCGTAGTTGCGCTTGACAAACTTGGCGAAAGCGCTGTTGGCCTCAACCTTCTGCATGCGCAACATCTCGTCCATGTTGGTGTCGGTGTTGGACAGGGTGAGTTCCCACCTGACGAGGGTGGAGTAGAGTTCATACCAGTCCTCGATGGTCTGAGCCGAGTTGATCATCTGTCCGATGCGCATGAACTCCTGCTGGTAGTCGCCTGATACTTTCTCGGCGATGAGGGCCTCGCTGTGCAGGTTCTTCTTGATGGACAGCAGGATCTGCATGGGGTTGACCGGCTTGATCAGATAGTCGGCAATCTCGCTGCCGATGGCCTGGTTCATGATGTCCTCTTCCTCGCTCTTGGTAATCATGATGACGGGGACGTTGGGCTGCATGATCTTGATGCGCTGGAGGGCTTCCAGTCCGCTGATGCCAGGCATGTTCTCGTCGAGGATGATGAGGTTGAATATCTGGTTGCTCAGGGCGTCGAGCGCGTCGCGGCCGTTGGTGACGGTCTCGACCTCGTAGCCCTTGTTCTCGAGGAACAGGATGTGTGGCTTCAAGAGGTCGATCTCGTCGTCGGCCCACAAGATTCTTTCTTTGCTCATGTGGTTTGTCTCAAAAATATAGTGTTGTTAGTTGTTCTTCTTGTTATCGGGGCGGACGCTCCTGGTCGGTGTAGCGCTTGGCTGGGTGGTTGCTGGCTGGGTAGTTCCAGCCTGATTGGTCTGGGCCGGTGTGTCGGGCTGGGCTGACTGGCCGGTCTGGCCGGTCTGTTGCTTGGGCTTGTCGTTATCCTTGCCCTTGCTGCCCTTCTCGCGGTCACGGGCCTGCTGCTGCCGTTGCTCGGCTTTTTCCTTGCGCTGTTGCTCGCGCTCCTTCTGCCGCATTTTGCGCTCCTGTTCACGGGCCTTGGCCTGCTCCTTGCGCTGCTTGGCTTTCTCCTTGCGCTCACGTTCGCGCTCCTTGGCCTTGGCTTTGCGTTCTTTCTCACGCTCCTTGGCCAGCTGCTTGCGTTCCTTGATCTTCTGCTTGCGCTCCTCTTCACGAGCCTTCTTGGCGTCCTTCTTGGCCTGCTCGGCAGCCTTGTAGGCAGCCTTGGCCGAGTCTTCACGCCACTTGTACCGGAAGTCGCGTTCCTTCTCTTTCTCCCTCTCGGCCTGCTCGATGGAGTCTTGCTCGGCGATTTCGGCAATGCGGGCGAGCTTGCGCTCGTGTTTCTGCACCTTCTTGATGCTGTCCTCGATGTGCTTCTGTCGCTTGGCCTCGGCTTTCTCGCGGGCCTTGGCCTCGCGCTCAAGCTGCTTGAGGTGTTCCTCCTCGGCCCGTTCCTGAGCCTTGCGTTCCTTGTCGCTGAGGGTCGTTGTGGGCGTGGTGGTAGTGGTCGAGCGGTTGCGGTAGTCGTCGGCCTTGATCTGCTTGCGCTCGGCATCGCGGCGTGCTTTTTCCTCAGCCTCGATGCGGGCCTGCTCGGCGGCTTCGGCTTCCAGGCGTGCTTTTTCCTCGGCCTCTTCGAGGGCCTTGGCTTCGGCGTCGCGCTTAGCCAGTTCGGCGGCTTCGCGTTCCATCTGCTCGGCCTCGATGCGTTCTTGCTCGCGCAGGATGGCCGCCTCACGTTCGGCCTCTTCCGTGGCCTGCTTCTCGGCTTCGTCGAGTTCTTTCTTCTCTAGGTCGCTGTGCTCTTTGTCGTTCTTCTCCTCGAGGTAGTTGAAGTAGTCCTCAAAGGTGCGTCCCTCGTTGAGCAGCAGGTTGAAGTTGTCGACGCTGATGATCACATAGTGCACTTGTCGGGGGATATTGATGGTCTGGTCCTGCTCAAACAATGAGCGGTAGTGGGTAGCTTCCTTGAAGTTGTCCAGTCCCTTGATGACGAGCAGTCCCAGGTCTCCAAAGTTCATCTGCTCGATGTCGTAGTCCTTGACCTTGAAGGCGTTGAAGTTGTGTCGAGCCACCTCGTAGAGCAGTATGTTGCCGTTGATGCTGTCCATGGGGTAGAGCAGGATGAACACCTGTGGCTTGTCGTTGTCCTCGGCAAACGGGGTGAAGGTGCGTTCCAGCGTCTGGGGTGTGGTGTCGTTGCTCAGGCGTGTGGTCCATAGCATGCCTCGCAGGTTGCTGCCACCGCCCTCGAGCCGTCGTCCCTGGTTGAGCTGCTTGACAATCTCGGATGCTACTGGCGTGATGTCGGTCTGGGGGTAGCGCTGTAGCATGTCCTTGATGGTCTCCTTGAACTTGTCGTGGTTCTTTTCGGTCAGGTAGCTCAAGGCGTCGATGAACATGAACTTGGGCATGATCTTGGACAAGGGATACTTGCGCATCATCTCGGTATAGGCCTCGTGTACCGCGCCGTGGTTGTTGGCCAGGTAGGCGTCATAGGCCTCCTGGTACATGTTCTCCTGGTCGCGGTTCATGTTCTTGAGGTTCTCCAGGTAGTTGGGATCCAGCATGGCCTGCCCGTACTTGGAGTCGGGGAACTGTGTGAGAATGCTGTCGCGGTAGGGCTCGGCGTCGGCCTCCTGTCCGTTGCGCATGAACATCATGTACATATTATAGTACAGGTCCAGGCGATAGGTGTTGTCGGGATATCGTTCCAGCAGCTGGCTGAACTCAAAGGCCGCTGCGCTGTAGTCCTCCATCTTGTCCTTGAGGATGATGCCCATGTTGTAGAGTCCCTCCTGGATGATCTCGTGGGAGGACTGAATGTCCTCCTCGGTCTTGGGAATCTGCTTGAGGTAGTATTCCTCGTAGTGCGGGTCCTCGGCGCGCTTGATAGCCTCGACGTCGACCTGGACGGTGTCGCCGTTCTCGTTGACGATGACGCTGTCGGCCATCGCCATCATGGCGCTGTCGGCCTCCTCGTCGTTGAAGGAGAAGGTGGTCTTGTTGCGGCGACGCCAGTTATCCTCAAGCTTGCGGCTGCCCCAGAGTTTCTGGAACTGGGTCTTACCGGCGTTCTTGGTGGCGGTGTTGTAGAAGTACCACGAGTTGTCGGTGTTGATGTTGTAGCTGGTCGGGGTGTTGCCCTTGTCCTGGATGGCGTTGCCCTTGGCGTTCTGCTGGGCGAGGTATTCCTCGCGCGCGGCATTCTCGGCCTCTTCTTTCTCCTTCTTCTTGAGGTCCTCGATGATCTTGGCGATGACGGCCTTCTGCTGTTCGGGGGTCATGGCAGCCAGTTTGAGCAGCGAGTCCTGTAGGGTGACGTTCTGTGAATACACGGCCAGCTCATCGAGCACGTCGCTACGCTTCTTGAGCATCTTGTAGTCAGGGTAGTCCTCGTTGACCAGAGGGATGGCCTCGGCATAGCAGGGCTGTGCCAAGTCATATTGCCGTTGTGAGAAGTAGATGCCACCCAGCGTGAGCTGGCTGATGGCCTTGTCCACGCCGTTGCGGGTGCTCTTCTCGGCCGCCAGCTTGTAGTTCTCGATGGCGTTGAGCGTGTCGGCGTGTGAGAGATACAGGTTGCCGATGGCATAGTAGATCTGGTCGAGGTAATCCTTGTTGCGGTCGTAGCGTGTCATGCGCTTCAGGGCCTTGACCTCGCTGGCGATGTTGGCGCCCTCATAGACGGCGCTCTGCTTGATGCGTGCATTGAACTTGGTGCGGTAGGTCGAACCGCTGCTGCTGCCGGCCTGCTTGTAGGCCAGATAGGCGTTGTGCTTGTCGCCCACGTCCTCATAGAGCTGTCCTAGCAGGAAGTTCATGCGCACCTTCTCGTTGCCCTTGAATCCCTTGACGGCCTGTGACAGGTAGGGGATGGCCTGCTCGGGGTCCTGGACCTTGACGTAGTAGTCGGCAAATGCGGCATTGGCCAGCGCGCGAATGCGCTTGTTGGTGATCTCGTCGAGATGGACGTGCGACAGGACGTTGTCGGCCTCGGTGGTCCATCCCATGGCGCAATAGCACAGGGCCTCGCGCACTTGGCATTCCTGCACGAGGTCATTCTTCCACGAGAAGTGGCGGGCGATGTAGCGGAAGGTGGCTGCGGCATCGAGGAAGTCGCCCTTCATGTACTGGGCTTTGGCCATCAGGTACCAGGCGTTGTGCAGGTAGGGGTTGTACTCCTCGCGCGACATCCACTCTTGATACTTGGGGTCGCGGCCCTTGCCGTTCTTGCGTTTGGGCTTCTTCTTGATAGAGTGTAGGGCGATGGCCTTCTCCATCTTCTCGATGGTGCGGTCAAAGCTGCCGCTGGGCTGTGGCGCCTTGGGGTTGGAGCGGGCCTCGGCCGGGTGCATGTAGAGGTGCTGTGAGTAGTCGTCCTCGTAGGCGTCCATCATCGTCTTCAACTGCTCGTCGTAGTTGGTCTTGCCGTGAAAATAGACGTTATACTTGGTCGTGAACGAGTGCCAGAAGCGTGACCTGGCGGTGTTGGTCTTGTTGCTGCAGGCAGCGAGCAAGACCAGCATCGCTAAGATGATGAGTGGTATGAAACTCCTGGTTCGGTTCAACTTCGGTCTTTAATGTCTTGATGTGTTAAGTACTATATAAACGAGATGTGGCCCAAATTATTGTCTATGCACTGCGATGTTCGGCGGCGAGTTGCATGAATTCCTGCCTGATGGCCGCCGGCATGACCAGTCCGCGGTGCTTGATGCTCTGTCCCCAGCCGAGCAGGTCGGCCGGCTGGAGGGTGTAGAGCACATCGCGCCACTGCTCCTGTTCGTCGGGGGTGTAGTCGTTCTCGCCGCGGCCCTTGAAGTCGTCCAGCTCCTCGTCGTCATAGTAGGTGATTTCCTGCTTGCACTCGCCCTTGAGAATCTGCTCGCTGGGGCATATCGAGCGGATGCCGCAGGTCTCGTCGGCGCAGCCCTGCGCAGCCTGTTGGCCGGGCTGCTGATCGGGGTCCTGCTGCTCGCCGTCATGCTGGTAAAAGAGCTTGTCGATGAGCCAGACGATGGCACCACCCACGACCAGGATTGTCAACAATAGAATTACAGGTTTCATGTCGGTCACTGAAAATATGGGCAAAGGTAGTGTTTTTCCCGCCGATTGACTAATGATTGGGCGGTAAACCTCAAAAAAAAGGCCGAATGCTGATTTTGTGGTCTCTAATCTCAAGGCATGGCGGTGCGGCTAATTGGTCAAATGGGGCCAATTGGGCTAACGGGTAAAGCCGCGAGCAGCTTAGGTTTTGGTTAAATAAAGTTAAATGTCGTGAAAAACTGTGTTGTTTTAAGAGCGATTTCACCTTAAATATTGCGAGAATGGCAGGAAATGAGTACTTTTGCGCCAGCATTCGTGAGAGGGGGCTCTGGGCTTCCTCGTTTTTATTATAATTCAGGCTTTAGAGTCAAACCGATGTCTTGCTCCACAGCCTCAAAACCAAGGACTAGAAACTAAACAATATGATAGACAAGACAGCACTGGAACAAGTGATTAATGAGGCCCTGGAGGGAACCAAGATGTATCTGGTGACCTTGAAGGTGAGCAAGGACAACATCATCGACGTGGCGCTTGACAGCGACGAGGACATCACCATCGACGACTGTGTGGCGGTGAACGATGCAGTGCTGGCCGCGTTTGACCGCGACGAGGAAGACTACGAGCTCACCGTGGGCTCCTATGGCATCACGTCGCCGTTGCTGCTGCCCCGTCAGTACCAGAAGAACATCGGCTATGAGGTCGAGGTGCTGACCGCCGACGGGCGCAAGCTCAAGGGCGTGATTGCCGGTGCCGACGACGAGGGCTTTGAGCTGAGCATGACCGTGAAGCGCAAGCTCGAGGGCAAGAAGCGTCCCGAGCTGGTCGAGGAGCAGGAGCGCTTCAATTACAGTGACATTAAACAAACAAAAAATATCATCAAAATTTAGTTGTCCGGTGTAGGTGGTAGCCGGCGTCAATCGCCCTCTATCCCAATACCGAGAACTGAAGACTGAAAACAGAAGACTTAATTATGGCTAAAAGAGAAGAAGCGGTCAACATGACCGAACAGTTTGCCGAGTTTAAGCAACTCAAGGAAATTGACAAGGAAACCCTGATCAACGTCCTGGAGGAGTCGTTCCGCAGCGTGCTGGCCAAGATGTTTGGCGACGACGACAACTTTGACGTGATTGTCAACCCTGACAAGGGCGACTGTGAGATCTATCAGAATCTTAAGGTCGTGGAAGACGGCGAGGTGGAGAATCCCAACAAGCAGATCTCGTTGAGTGATGCCCAGGCCGACGACGACCCCGACTGTGAGGTGGGCGAGGAGCACACCCGCAAGATTGATTTTGCCAAGTTTGGCCGTCGTGCCATCCTGAACCTGCGCCAGACGCTGGCCAGCCGGATTCTGGACCTGCAGAAGGACGCCATCTACAACAAGTTCAAGGACCTGGGAGGTCAGCTTGTTTCCGGTGAGGTCTATCAGGTGTGGAAGCGCGAGGTGCTGCTGCTGGACGAGGACAAGAACGAGCTGCTTCTTCCCAAGGAGGAGCAGATTCCCACCGACATCTACCGCAAGGGGGATATCGTGCGTGCCGTCATCGAGAAGGTCGACAACACCAACAACAACCCCAAGATCATCGTGTCGCGCACGAGTGAGAATTTCCTGCGCCGCCTGTTTGAGCAAGAGGTGCCCGAGATCCACGACGGCCTGATTGTGATACGCGCCGTGGCACGCATCCCCGGCGAGCGAGCCAAGATTGCCGTCGAGAGCTATGACGACCGCATCGACCCCGTGGGCGCATGTGTGGGCGTGAAGGGTGCCCGCATCCATGGTATCGTGCGCGAGCTGCGCAACGAGAACATCGACGTGATCAACTACACCAGCAACCCGCAGCTGCTCATCCAGCGTGCCTTGAGTCCTGCCAAGATCTCATCACTGCGCCTGGACGATGAGAACAAGCATGCCGAGGTGTTCCTGCGTCCCGAAGAGGTGTCGCTGGCCATCGGCAAGGGCGGCCTGAACATCAAGCTGGCCAGCATCCTGACGGGATACAGTATCGACGTCTACCGCGACGTGGAGACCGAGACCGAGGAGGACATCTATCTCGACGAGTTCAAGGACGAGATCGACGCCTGGGTGATCGACGCCCTCAAGAACGTGGGCTATGATACCGCCAAGTCGGTGCTGCGCACGCCTCGTGAAGAGCTCATGGACAAGGCCGACCTCGAGGACAAGACGGTGGACTACGTGCTGGAGGTGCTCCAGGCCGAGTTTGAGGATTGATGTGAGCCCGCGTGCCGCATCATGCCAAGAAAGCATCACGAGTAATAGTTGTTTTAAACAGAATATATCACTTCTCATAGAGCAAAATAAAAAAAATAAAGCCGAAGCATATTGCTGAAAGCCGACAGATAAAAGACACAATATGGCGATAAAAATCAGTAAAGTCATCGCAGACTTAAACGTGGGTAGGCAGACCATCGAGGAATTCCTGCACAAGAAGGGCATAGAAATCAGCGCCAACATCAACGCGCGCATCAACGACGATGTCTATGAGATGCTTGTCAAGGAGTTCAAGCCCGACATGGACCTGAAGAGCAAGTCGGACAAGATGGCTAACGAACGACAGAAGGAGAAGGCCAAACATAATGCCGCCAAGGAGTCGCACGAGATCAAGACCGTGGTTCCGGGCCAGAAGCCCAAAGTGCTGGGCAAGATTGACCTGGATGCCGCCGGGCGACCCAAGCCCATTGTCAAGCCCGAGCCGGCTCCTGCCGTAAAGGAGGAGAAGCCCGAGCCTGAACCTGTTGTCGAAAAGGTCCAGACTGTTGAGCCTGAACCGCAGGCCGCCCCTGCTCCCGCTCCCGAGCCTGCCGTGACAGAACCGGCCCCCGTCGAGGCCAAGGAAACCGTCGTTGACGAGACGGTCAAGACCCCCGAGGCACAGCCGCAGCCGCAGCCTACCGAGCTTCAGCCCGAGACCCCGAAGGAGGATGAGAAGCCCCAGGAGGCCGAAGTCTTCAAGCCCGTCTCGAGCACTGTCGGTGGCCCGCAGCTCAAGGTGGTGGGCAAGGTGGACCTTGCCACCATCAACCAGCAGACCCGTCCGCGCAAGAAGAGCAAGGAAGAGAAGCGCAACGAGCGCATCGCCAAGGCTCAAGCCGAAGGCGGCAGCAAGCGCAAGCGCAAACGCATCGGCAAGGAAAAGGTTGACATCGAGAGCGCCGGCTCGCAGCCCCAGTCGCAGTCGTCCAAGAACCGCGGCGGCAAGGACGAGCAGGGCGGCAAGCGCAACAAGGACAAGAAGGGCAACCGCAAGCCCCTGCGTCCCGAAGTCAGCGAGGAAGATGTTCAGCGCCAGATGAAGGAGACGCTGGCCCGCCTGACCGCCAAGAGCGGCAAGAAGGCAGCGGCCAACCGTCGCCGCGAGCGCCGCGAGGAGCATCGCGAGGAGGCCCGTGAAGAGGCCGCCCTGGCAGCAGCCCAGAGCAAGACATTGAAGCTCACCGAATTTGTGACGGCCAACGACCTGGCCAGCATGATGAACGTGCCCATCAACAAGGTTATCGCCACTTGTATGAACCTGGGCGTGATGGTGAGCATCAATCAGCGCCTGGATGCCGAGACCATCAACATCGTAGCCGACGAGTTTGGCTTCAAGACCGAATATACCAGTGCCGAGGTTGCCGAGGCCATCAGCGAGGAGGAGGACAATCCCGAAGATCTCGTTCAGCGCCCGCCCGTGGTGACCGTGATGGGTCATGTGGACCACGGTAAGACCTCGTTGCTGGACTACATCCGCAACTCCAACGTGATTGCTGGTGAGGCCGGCGGTATCACGCAGCACATCGGAGCCTATAACGTGAAGCTGGCCAACGGCCGCCGCATCACCTTCCTGGATA
>CAMJXD010000044.1 GCA_946409635.1 uncultured Prevotellaceae bacterium | reverse complement strand
AGCGCAACGCTTCGCGGTGCGCCCGCCAGGTCGACAGCGTCGCTTCGCACCGCACGATGGACATGGCAGACCATTACGCCCGTGACACCGTGGGCATAACGAAGCCCCCCAATATCACCTGGTGGCCATGGGCCATCCTCGCTGCGCTCGCTATTCTTGTTGTTATAAGACATCGCTCAGGCCCCAAATACTGATTAGGAGCAAATAACATCGGAATATACTTGTTTCTGTTGTTTATTTGCATTACATTTGTGTCGTTATAATAATGATGTAGATACATAAAACGATGAAAGAACCAGATAATTCCCAAAAAGGTAATCAGTTAATAGAAAAGAAGCAACAAACAGAAAGTAAGCACGACTATCTTGCTACTAAGAACAAACATAGTCTTTTAGTGACTATTTCTGTTATAGCGGCAGGTTTGTTACTTCTTATTGTGGGAGGATTTGTTCTTATTAGAGCCCTTCTCTCAAATAATCCTAATGCAATGAACATGGAACAGAGGGATAGCATTCTAAACGAACTTAAATGTAATATGGTTTGGATAGAAGGTGGCGAGTTTACAATGGGCACATCAAATAAAAATGATAGTGACGCTTTGAGTGATGAAAAACCTGCTCATCAAGTTACAGTGAACGGTTTTTATTTATGTAAATATGAAGTAACACAGAAACTATGGCAAGCTGTGATGGGAACAAATGTTGGCCATCAATTGGAAATAATTGGTTCTTGGTCACAACACAGTGATGTGGGTGCGGACTATCCAATGTACCTTATATCATGGGATGAATGTCAGGAGTTTGTAAATAGACTCAACCTTTTGTCTGGCAAAAATTACCGATTACCTACAGAGGCAGAATGGGAATATGCAGCGCATGGAGGCAAAAAGAGTCATGGCTATAAGTATTCCGGCAGCAATGACATCGACATTGTTGCTTGGTACATGTATAACAGTGGTAACACTGGTACACATATTGTAGGCCAAAAAAAGCCCAACGAGTTGGGCCTATATGACATGAGCGGTAATGTTTCTGAGTGGTGCCAAGACTGGTATGGCAGTTACAGCGCAGATCCTCAGAAAAATCCTATCGGACCTGCAACAGGCTCAGACCACATAATCCGCAGCGGATGCGAGGGTTTGCCTGCGTGGAGCTGTCGCATATCTGCCAGGCAACATGATATACCATCTCGCAGAGATAGAGATTTAGGTTTTCGGCTTGCTTCTGATATGAATTGACATGGGATAATAATCATTTTATCAGGTGTAATTAATAATAATGAAGGACATGAATAATTGGCTGCGGTGAAAAGCCCAACCCGCGAATCCCGATGGCGATGGGCCGTTCTGCTCCGTCTGCGTCCGCTCCGAATGACTGACTTATCAGCTGGAGAGTGCCCGGTCAGGCTCACTGGCCGCGCCGAGACCCCACACAGCCGGTTGCTGCGGTCATTGACTTCGTCTTCTTCCTTCTTGCAAGGCACAGTGCAAGCAAGCTTGCCCTTTGCTCTTGCTTCGTTCGTCAGATCCCGTTCCGCACTGCGTTTCGCTGCGCTCTGGGGTATCGGTGCTGTGAGCCTTGGCCACACACGCAGTGAAATAAGGGCAGAGCCAAGCTCGCTTGAGCTATGCCTTATGAGCAAGTGTCGGGCGCAGCCACCCTCCAGCCTCTGTCGCCATTCTGCGCTCCCTTGCCTACGCTTCACCGCCCATCGCCATCGCCAGAGCACAACATCAAGCCTCAAAGCAAGTTCAAGGCACAATGTTGTCGCATGGAATACAGCGGTATTGACGAGCATCAGCGCAACCGATACTGCGTGTCGGATGCGCTCACGCACGTCATCATCATCACCGCACAATGCCAAAATCGCCCTGCATATAGCGCTTTTTGAAAGTGATTTCAGACTCGCTCCGCAGGGCAGTTGGGGGCTCCTGAGAGAGAAACAAAGGTCAATTTTGACCAATAAAAAGCGGAAGTCGTTGAAATTCAACGACTTCCGCTTAAATTAGGTGTCCAAGATGAGAGTCGAACTCACACGCCCAATCGGGCACTACCCCCTCAAAGTAGCGCGTCTACCAATTCCGCCACCTGGACAAAAGTTGAGCGAAAGACGGGACTCGGACCCGCGACCCCGACCTTGGCAAGGTCGTGCTCTACCAACTGAGCTACTTTCGCAGTCAATTCTGACCCCTTTAAAGGGGTGCTTTCGTGAATTGCGGTGCAAAGATATAGCGACTTTTTGAACTGGCAAAATTTTTTGCCGGAAAAATCACATTTTTCGCATTATTTTTTCAAAACGGGCGCTGGATGGATCATTTTTTGACTCCCAGGAGGGTGAAGAACTCGTTCTGTCGATGGATGTCCTCGAACTCACCGCTGTACTCAAATGTGATGGTGGTTGAGTCCTGCTTCTCGACGCCTCGCATCTTCATGCACATGTGCTGTGCCTCGGCATAGACGATGACGCCGCGGTTGGGAAGGACGCGGGTGAGCAGTTCACAGATGTCGTGAGTCATGCGCTCCTGCACCTGCAGGCGCCGTGAGAAGGTGTCGACGATGCGGGCGAGCTTGCTGAGGCCGACGATGCCTCCGGCCGGGATATAGCCGATGGATACTTTGCCGAAAAATGGCAGCACGTGGTGCTCACACAGGGAGTAGAACTCGATGTCCTTGACGATGACGATCTCGCTGCCCTCGTGCTCAAAGATGGCGCTGTGGACGATGGCGTCGGCGTCCTCGTGGTAGCCACGGGTGTTCTCGATGAGGGCTTTGGCTGCGCGCATGGGTGTCTTGGCGAGGCCTTCGCGGTCGGGGTCTTCACCGATGAGTTCTATGATGGCACGGTAGTGCTCTGCGAGCTTTTCGGCGAGGCGCAGGTCCTCGTCGCTGAATTTCATCTTAATCATTGCTCCAAATGTTTATGCGGTCGCGCACGATGACCATTTCACGTGCAAAGTTGGGATATACGCTCTTGATGCGATGCAGGGCAGCCTGTGCCTCGCGCTGTGTCTTGAAGTCGCCGATGCGCAGTCTCCACGAGGGGGCCTTGTAGGTGATGTAGGACCTGTACTGGGGGAACTTCATGGCAATGTCGCGGGCGCGCTTTTGAGCGGCACCCTTGGCAGTGCGGGGATTGTTGTCGGTATAGGCCTGGATGCGGTAGCCCACGCCTCGGTTCTCGATGGTCTGCTGCGAGGTGTGGTTGCGCTTGGGCTTCTTGGGAGTAACTTCTTCTTTTTTCTTCTTATCTTTATCTTCTTCCTTTTTCTTGTCCTCGTCGTTCTTGGCGTTGTCGTCGTCGAGCTCGTTGAGCTTTTCTTCCTCGACCTTAGGCTCAGCTTTCTTCTTGTCCTTCTTGTCCTTGACCGTGGTCTGCTGTTGCTTGCCGATGTCGCCGTTGTTACGCTTGGTCAGTTCCTTGGGCGCGTCGACGGTCACTTGTCCGCTCTTATTGAGGCGGTCGGTGATCTGCTGACGTTGAGCGCTGCTGGCCAGTGCGACAAGCAGCATGAGGCACATGCACAATGTGCGGATGTGTAATTTTTTTAACATCATTATGCTATATAGATATAGAACGTGTACTCGTCAATTTTGGCGCAAAGATACTGCAAATTTCTGTATCAGGCAGTCTTTTCTGAGAAATTGTGGCCATCGCTCATGTTTCAGGCGTCTTTTTATAGTCTAGCAAAATGTGGATGCTAACTGTTGACTTCACTTCGCCTGCTTTTGGCATCAATAGCATTATTGTATTGTACAACAACCCATTACAGAGCGCCGACACCAAGATAAAGCCGGATGGAAGCCATCTCTGGCGCCTGGCCGAAGTCACACCCACTTTAAAAATTGGTCCAACCGGAGTTGAATGACCGATTGGACCAATGATAGCATGAGGCTACTGTTGTTGCCGTGCATGGAGCCTATCAGAAGGCGGTGACGATGCCCATAAAGTCGGCTGCCTTCAGTGAAGCGCCGCCGATGAGTCCGCCGTCGATGTCGGGCTTGGCAAACAGTTCGGGGGCGTTGCTGGGCTTGCAGCTGCCGCCGTACAGGATGGTCGTGTCGTCGGCCACCTGTGCGCCATACTTGTCGGCCAGCAGGCCGCGGATGAACGCGTGGATTTCCTGTGCCTGGTCGCTTGTGGCGGTCTTGCCGGTGCCGATGGCCCAGATGGGCTCATAGGCGATGACGATGTTGGCCATCTGCTCGGCGGTCAGGTGGAACAGGGAGTCGCGGATCTCGGCACCGATGACGTCCTTGAACGAGCCGTTCTCGCGCTCCTCGAGGCTCTCGCCGCAGCAGAAGATCACCTTCAGGCCGTTCTCCAGGGCCAGGTCAACCTTGGTCTTGAGCATCTCATAGCTCTCGTTGTAGTAGCCACGGCGCTCGCTGTGACCCAGGATGACGTAGTTGGCGCCCGTCGAGGCAACCATAGCGGCCGAAACCTCACCGGTGTAGGCACCGCTGGTGTGGTCGGCGCAGTTCTGTGCAGCCAGGCCCACGTTGGCGTCGCCGATGACCTCCTTGACGGCCATCAGGTGGGTAAAGGGAACGCCCATGATGACGTCACACTTCAGGTTAGCCTCTGCAGCAACAGCGGCACACACGTCCTTGGCGAGCTGTACGCCCTCGGGCACGGTGGTATTCATCTTCCAGTTGCCCGCAACAATGTTCTTTCTCATTTTTCTCTTTCTCGGTTAAACAATAAAAAATGTGATTTGATTCAATGACGCAAAGGTACAACCTTTTCCCGAAACTATCAAACAACCCTTTTTTTTGTTTTTCGGCCAACACGAAGCAACAGGTCAACAACAAGCACAACTCATTGTGTTTCAGCCCATCGTGACTGATTCCACCGAGTCTACAGCGACTTGATGTCACCAGAGTCGTCGGGCATCAGGTAGCGGGTACCGGTATCCTTGCTGATCTGTTCACGGTACTGCTGGTCGTAGCCTGGTGTGGTATAGCGCCCCGGCACGACGACCCCATTCTCTGATGGCTTCATGATCTGGTCGTTGTGCTTGACGGCCAGCAGGCGGAAGAGTTTGTCCCAGCGCTGCATCATCCGCACAGTATAGTCAGCACTCCGGGCTGTGAGGTAGGCGACGCGCTCACGCTTGGTGAGCGGCTCGATGTCCTGCAGCACCTGCGCCTGGTCGGCAGCATAGTAGTCCTCCAACTCCTGCTGCGCCTCACGCAGGTCGCCTATCATGGCGCTGTAGCGCGGATAGATCATGTTGGCCACCACATTGTTGACCCAAAAGGCGCTGTGCTCGCTGAACTCGTTGCTCACGTTGTTCTCGCGGCGGAAGGCCTCGGGCACCTCGTTGACGCAGCAATACACGGGCACATAGGCTATCATGTTGGCATCATCGCAGTTGAAGTACATGATGCCGCCCACCTCGTCGGGCAGCCAACCACGCAGCTGCGACACCAGCGTGAAGCCCGACTGCGGGGTGCCGATGGCGCGCTCGCGGAAGTAGCTCTTGCCGTCCACTTCCCAGTTCATGGGCAACGGGCGGTAAGGCGAGCTCCAGGGGCCGGCACTCATGTCGGCCGTCATGTCGAGCGGCGTGCCCTCAAAGTGGTCGCGCATGTCATTCATGATGTCGCGCACGCTGACCTTCCCATTGGGCTTGATGTAGAGCGGCAGATGGTCGCACACGTCGTGCTGGCCGTTGATGTAGGGCAGGTACTTGTCCATCTCGGCCGGGTCGCTGTGGTGGCGAAAGAAGCTCCACACGCGGGCATCGGCATAGCGCACCTTGGAGAACGAGATCGGGCAATAGGCATCACGGAAGCTGAAGTCCTCATCCTTGCCGCTGAAGTAACCCTTCTCACGGGCAAAGGAGATGACGTCCTTGGCGTACATGCAGTTCTTGGGATCCCGCAAGGGGAACTGGCGTATGCGCGACAGGTTGGCATGGGCGCTGATGCAGTCGTCGGGGATGCGCACAGCCACCCACACGGCACCTTTCACTCCAGGGCCCTTGCCGATGATCTCGAGTATCCAGGCCTCGTTCTTGTCACACACGGTGATGGATTCGCCCGTGCTGCGGTAACCGTACTGCTGCAGCAGGTCGGTCATGACGATGATGGCCTCGCGTGCCGTAGCGGCACGCTCCAGCCCCAGGTACATCATGGTGAAATAGTCAAGCAGTCCATCGGGGTTCTGCAACTCCAGTCGGCCGTCGAAGGTGGTTTCCACGATGCTCACCTGCTTCTCGTTGATGTGGCCGATGACGTCATAGGTGTATTCCACCTGGGGGATATAGCCCCTCACGGCTCCCCTGCCCCACTCGCGGACGGCAATCTTCTCGCCCTTGTCGTGCCTGCCGCCCGGTGTGCGCGACAGCGAACCGGCAAAGCCGTAGCCGTCACAATTATAGGTACATATCACCGAGCCGTCGGCGCTGGCCGCCTTGCCAACGATCAGGTTGGTACATGCCCATGCCGGAGCGGCCGCCAGTGCCAGCGCCGCCACAAGGAAAGTCAGAAATCGTCTAGTTTTCATATTGAACAAGTTCAGATTCGTTTTCTCAATAAGGGCAAAGGTAGCGATTTTTTGGCTAACGCACTAGTTTTGTTACAGGAATAATTACTAAATTTGCAGTCAAAAGCAGCTATTAACCCTGCGCTCGGACCCAGTGCCGCGCGCAATAACCATTAGACAACCTGATATGAACAGATTCACCACACTAGCCCTGGCCATAGGCCTCGCCCTGGCCGGCTCAGCACAAGACCGCTCTCAGGGCGGCATCAGCCCCGACATGATGCGCCAGATCGTCACCACCTCGGCATCCAAGCAAAACAAGGCGATCGGCAATGCCATGGCGGCCAATTCCATCGACGACCTTGCCCGCAACTACCGCAACACCAAGGTCACTGACACCTACTTCAGCATCGAGACGCCCAAGCAGTCGATCCACAACCAGCGACAGAGCGGGCGCTGCTGGATGTACTCCAGCTTCAACGTGCTGCGCGCCAACTTTGCCCACCGTCATGGCGACAGCATCAGCGTGGAGTTCTCTCACGACTACCTCTTCTTCTACGACCAGCTCGAGAAGGCCAACCTCATGCTGCAAGGCGTGATCGACTGTGCCGACAAGCCCATCGACGACACGCGCGTGCAGTTCTTCTTCCACCATCCCATGAACGATGGCGGCACCTTCTGTGGTGTGGCCGACCTGGCCGAGAAATACGGCCTGGTGCCCGTCGAGGCTCAGCCCGAAACCTACTCGGCCGAGCGCACCTCGCGCATGAGCCAGCTCGTCGCGTCCAAGCTGCGTGAATTCGGACTGGAACTGCGGCAGATGGTCGCCGACAAGAAGAGCAAGAAAGCCATCAACCAGCGCAAGACCGAGATGCTCGGCACCATCTACTCGATGCTCTCGCTCACCCTGGGCGAGCCCATCAAGCAGTTCACCTACGCCTTCCGCGACAAGGACGGCAAGGCCACGGGCCCCGCACGCACCTACACCCCGCTGGAGTTCTACCGCGAGACGGTGGGCGGACCCATCAACGGCACGTTCATCATGGCGATGAACGACCCGCGCCGGGAATACTACAAGACCTACGAGGTTGAATGGGACCGCCACACCTACGACGGCCACAACTGGCGCTACATCAACCTCCCCATGGAGGACATCGCCGCCATGGCCATCGAGTCGTTGAAGGATTCCACCAAGCTCTATGCCAGCTTTGACGTGGGCAAGCAGCTCAACCGCGACAACGGATACCTCGCCCTCGACAACTTTGACTATGCTACCCTGTTCGGCACCACATTCCCCATGGACAAGGCCC
Organism: uncultured Prevotellaceae bacterium; assembly: GCA_946409635.1. Lineage (GTDB taxonomy): Bacteria > Bacteroidota > Bacteroidia > Bacteroidales > Muribaculaceae > Sodaliphilus. The sequence goes on along the minus strand of CAMJXD010000044.1, from coordinate 5,118 downwards.
AGCGCATCGCCACCTTTGACAGCGGTTCGACCCATGCGATGACACTCTGCGCCGTCGATCTCGACGAGAACGGCAATCCCGTCAAGTGGAAAGTGGAGAACTCCTGGGGTGGCGACAGCGGACACAAGGGATACATCATCATGACCAACGAGTGGTTCAACGAGTACTCCTTCCGCCTGGTCGTGGACAAGAAATACGTGCCGCAGCACATCCTCAAGGCAGCCGACACCAAGCCCGTCATGGTCATGCCCGAAGACCCCCTCTTCGGCACCGACGATTGACAATCACTGCCGGGCATTTAGACCTATAATACTAGCCAGTGCGCCACTGAATTGCAGTAATTCAGTGGTGCACTGGCAGTTATAGAAAAGGGCCTAATCATGCGGCACATACACCGCACGAACGGTCAGTCCGAGGCAGCGTTCGTACCTGCTCAAGCCCCCACCGCTGATCCACATCCAAATGGCCATGTGTTCAGCCTCGTAGCAAGTAGAATCATAATCACCCAACGTGTTTAACCAGTAGTAGCCAAGTGAATTTTCACCGCTCAGGTAACCGTCTATGCGATAACCTGCATAGGGCAGGAAGATGGTGTTGCCGTTAGGTCCCGTGACCAATTGCCCTATCACTCCGTTTCTTCTTTTACTTTGCCAGGTACAGCACTGAGTAAGTTCCTCTATCTGCTCAATGGATGGCATGCGCCACGATGGGCCCCAGTTCGCCGTGGCGGCATCGTCCTCAGAATCCAATTCCTCCTTGCCATCAACCGCTCCATACGCGCTATCGGTGCAGTATTTCGTCAGTTTGTCATGACTGCCCTCACACCACTTGTAGGTTTCCCACGAGTAGTTATCTTTGGGGTCGGTCTCACCCCAGGCGAAGTAGTCGCCACAATCCTCGGGACAGCTGGCACCGACGTTGCACATGGCCCACAACGTACCGCTGGGAAGGCCCAGGTCAACTGGTTTCGTGAAGTCGTTGTCGTAGGCACCTGCCCGCACCGGGACAAGGCATTGGCCTCCATCCATTGCCGGATGACTGAAGGTCACGTTACACTTAAATTCGCCTGGCACGGTCGCCGTGAACACCACTGTCAGCGAAATGGTGGAATCGCCCGGTACCAATACGTTCATTGTCGAAACAGTATCATCTTCCTGTTTTAACATGAGCGGTGCGTCGGCGGTGACAGTCACAGTTCTGGACTCCTTAGAGTAATTGATGATGGTCAGTTCGCCAGAGTGCGTTCCTCCAAGGGGAACGTCACCAAGGTCAAGGCTATCTTGGGCGATGTAGAGCCGCCGGCTTTCGTCACTTGTAGTGCGCACAGCACGTATGGTCAAGCCATCGCACCGCATGCAAACACTACCGCCCCAACAAATAGACCCACCTGAGAAGTTCATGCCACTTGGAACAAAACAATTGCCAAAGCCAAGTGTGCACGTCCAATAATAGCCAACCGACCCCGCATCATCAAGCGAGTTGTTAAAGCGGTAGCCTGCAGCAGGCAAGAAGATGGTGTTCCCGTTGGGACCGGTAAACAAATAGCCATTTACGCCGTTGAGCGTAGTCCACTCTCCGTAACACTTTTCAATCAGTTCTGACAGCTGTTCGTAGGTCGGCATGCGCCACGACGGTCCCCAGTTCACATAGGCAGCATCGTCATCAGGCACAGCCTCGACGCGGTTGTCAACCACGCCCCAATCACTGTCGCTGCAATACTTCGTCAGCCACTCGTCGCTGCCGTTGCACCACTTGTAGGTTTCCCATGTATAGACCGCTTTGGGTTCGGTCTCGCCCCAGGCGAAGTAGTCACCATAGTCCTCGGGTTTGTCGGCGCCAACGTTGCGTGTTGCCCACAGCGTGCCGCTGGGCAAGCCCAGGTCAACGTACTCTGGTTCGTCAACCACCGCCATATTTAGGATAATATCGATGACAGCGTTCACGTCAGCAATGCTGATTTCAAGGTCACTGTTCACATCGGCTGCCAAAGTAAAGCCAGTGTCCCCCAAGATAATGTCAATCAAGGAGTTGATATCGGCAATATTGACTTCATTATCACCGTTCACATCTCCATTTACAGTTTGCTGGGCATAGCCGTTAAAGGGCAGGGCCATCAAGAATGCCATTGCGAGAAGTAATGTTATTTTCCTCATCTTTGTAACGTTTTTTTGATCGTGTTGTTCGTCGTTTTCCATTTATAGATATAATACTGTTGTTTGCAACATTCTTTCAGTTGCAGATAGAAATCAATGGTGACTCAAGTCAATCGGCAAGGACGCCACCACGATTGCGTTCCTCTTGAGACGACAAAGGTACACAAATAAGATCAAACCTTACAATACATTTGGCGGGAATAAATGATTAAATATAGTCTGAATGAAAATATACAGCTGACTGATAGTCAACTGGCTGCAAATGTACACAAAAAACGCGTTTCTGTGTCACATGTTGCAGCCAGTTATGGTTATGTTGATATCTCGCTAGTGACGGTAGGTCACTCGGCCAGGCGGCGTCCGGCTTCATAGGCCCGCTGCAAGTCCTGCTCCCAGTGCTCGTCACGCCACTGGCGCTTGGCTTCCTCCGAGAAGCCCGCCAGCTCAAAGTTGTCATAGTTTCTCACCTGATAGGTGTTGTAGGCATTCAGGTGCTCGGGCTCACCCAGCGCCGCTTTAATGCAGTACTCCATCGAGCCATAGCCGTTGCTGTTATTGCGCTCGGGCAGGCCGTTCATCGTCTCGATGAGCAGCACGGGCATCTTCTTGGGGGCCGTCATGCTGTAATCGTTGTAGGAGAGCCACGGGAACGCCAGGCGCTCCAGGAAGGTGCGCATCTGCCCCGTCACGTCGCCAAAGTAGATGGGCGAACCCAGCACCAGTCCGTCGGCCTGGGCAATCTCCTCAAGCACTGGCGTCAACGCGTCCTTAAACTTGCACACGTTGGAGGCCTTACCCTTAATCTTGCAGGCCAGGCACGAGATGCAACCCTTGTAGGCCATGTCATACAGGCGAACGACCTTCACCTGGGCGCCACCTTGCGTCGCACCCTCGGCAACCTTGCTAAGCATGGCGGCCGTGTTCATGTTCTTGCGCGGTCCGCCGTCGATAATCATGATTTTCTTCATTCTTTTGCCTTTATTAAATGTGTCATCGGCTAGGGCTCCGAGCGGACACGTCATGACGGGCACTGCAGCCAGTGCCATTGTAGCCATCTTGATGAATTTGCGTCGATCGGTAGCCATGTTGCCTGTCAATTCTTACTTTTGATGCTACAAAGATACACATTTTCCCGCAATCAGGCACCACGCCACATAAACGTTGAGAAAAACACAAAAAAAATTATTTTTTTATTGAAAAAAGTAACCTATTTAAAAAATTGTCTTTAACTTTGTAGGCGCTTAATAATCACCCATCGATGGTTATTTTATTGCTTAAACTGACTTTTAGTGTTTTTAATCATTCATATTAACCTACTTAATTTCATTATTTTATGAAGAAATTGACGTTTCTTTTGGCAGGTCTGGCTATTGCCATTACTGCCTCGGCCGGCATTCAGACCAAGGATGTCCGTCCCGTTGAAAAGAACAACAAGTTGATGTTCCCCACCAAGATTGCCAAGAAGGCTACCAACAACCGCCTGAACGCAATTGTTACCGAGCAGCCCGCTGGTGAGCTCAAGACCTACAAACGCGCTGGCGAGGGTATGGCCAACGGCTTCTTTGGCCTGTCTCTTACCGAGCAGAGCGGCAAGTGCTACATCGTCTATGCCGAGGACGGCAAGACCATCTACATGAAGGATCCCATTTCGGGCTATGCAGGCAACAATGCTTGGGTCGAGGGAACGATTGAAGGCGACATCATCTCGATTCCCCTGGGACAGTCGGTATACTACAGTGACTACTATCAGGCCGACGTTAACCTGGCTTGGGGTACCACCTATACCTACGAGCAAGAGAACGAGGACGGTGAGATGACGACCTACATCGGCATCGAGTTTGACGAGCGCGCCACTGTTGCCGAGTTCCAGATCGATGGTGAGACCATCTCGCTGCTGGGCTCCGACGGCGACATCTATGCCGAGGGCGATGCTGCCTATTGCGCTACCGGTCTGACCGCTCGCTGGGCCGACGACGACAGCTGGAGTGGCAACATGGACTGGAAGACCGTGCTCACCTTGACCGAGAACTATGTTCCCCACGGTGTGATCATGGATCAGCCCGAGGGTGAGGTTAAGACCTACATGCGCGGTGGCACTTACATCGACGCTGACTACTACATCTATCCTGCCAGTGGCAAGGTCAATGTAGTTTGGGGCGAGAACAATGCCGTTTATATCCAGAATCCGTTTGCTGGTGTCAACACCGGCGCTTGGGTAGCTGGCCAGTTCGATCCCACCACCAACCTGGTAACTGTTCCCCTGGGTCAGTTCATTTATGAGAATGTTGAGTCCGAGTGGGGCGCAGTCATGGGCTGGGGTAGCCTCGACGTTGATGCCGAGGGCTATGTAACCATGAACATTGATGCTGACGCCACCGAGGCTGTCTTCGCATTTGATCCCGAGATGAAGACCCTCACGCTGCTTGACTGCACTCAGGAGATCGCAGTTGACGAGCAGGGCAATATCATCCTGCCCGCTACCTACAGCGGCCTGCTGTGCTACTATAGCGATGACTTCGGCTTTGTTGAGCTCGACCTTGGCAACACCATGACCGAGTTTGAACTGGTTCCCGCCGTTCCCGCCAATCCCACTGCCGACGAGTGGTATGACTGTGGCAACGAGGGTGGTTACTCAAGGTTCTACTTCACCCTGCCCACCACCGACGTTGACGGCAACGCACTCGATGTCGAGAACATCAGCTACAGCATCTTTGTTGACAACGGTAATGGCCCCGAGATGTTCACCTTCCCCGCTGTTGACTACACCTTCGACCTGAGTGAGGATATCACCGAGGTTCCCTACGAGCTGTACAGCAACGCTGTTGACTTCCGCAACTACTTCGTATACTTCTATCGCACCAACGCTGATGGCTTCGAGCCCCTGTTCACCGAGAACATCGGTATCCAGGTTTACTACACCGTTAATGGTGTGAAGAACGCTTCCGACATCGTTTGGCTCTATGAG
>CAMJXD010000043.1 GCA_946409635.1 uncultured Prevotellaceae bacterium | reverse complement strand
CCCTTCTTGGTGGTGATGATGATGACACCGTTAGAACCACGGCTACCGTAGATGGCGGTTGCCGAAGCGTCCTTCAGGACGTTGAAGCTCTCGATGTCCTGGGGGTTGACCAGCGAGAGGGGGTTGGAGACACCGCTGACGCCGTTGTTATCCATGGCGATACCATCGATAACGACGAGCGGGGTGTTGCTGGCGTTAAGCGACGAACCACCACGGATGCGGATGGTAGCGCCGCCGCCAGGCTCACCACTGTTGCTGGTGACGCTCACACCGGCGACCTTGCCGCCGAGCATGTCCTGAGCGCTGACAACGACACCCTTGTTCTTGGCATCGGGCTTGAGTGCCGCTACCGAACCGGTCAAGTCGTTTTTCTTGACTACGCCATAACCGATGACAACCAGATTTTCAAGCATCTGAGTGCTCTCGGCCAGTGTAATAACCATGTCGCTGGCTGCGGTAACCTCTTGGGTATCGTAGCCGATGGACGAAATCTGGAGCTTGGCGCCCTGGGGCACACCATCGAGGGTGAAGAGACCGTCGAAGTCGGTCACTGTACCCTGTTGTGTGCCAACGACACGAACACTCGCGCCGATGACAGGCTCGCCGGTAGCATCCTTCACAATGCCATTCACAGTTACCTGTGCATAGGCACCCAGTGACAGGAAAAGTCCCATCACGAGGGCTAGAATCCTAATCGGAATTCTGATGTTTACCTGCTTCATTTTTAAATTTTTAAAGTTAATATTATGTTGGTAATCAAATGTTTAATTTTCAGGTTAAATGAATTTGGTCACGACAGAGTGATGTGGTCAGGTCTCATTTAGCGCTAAAGGTGCAATTAAAACAAGGCAAAAATAGAAATATTCATGTGACTATTCTTTTTTTATAATGTTAAAAATTTACTTAAATAAATGCAATCGTTTGCACAATTGGAATAATCGTCGTACCTTCGCCGCATGATGGTCAGTCAACGCCATCGTAACAGAAAGGGCCAACTTGAGTATATATTTAGAGAGAGATGAATGACAATAGGCAATTGACAATGAAAGATATCGCCCGAGAGTTGGGCGTATCGGTCGCCACCGTGTCACGGGCGCTGAGCGACAGCCCGAGCATATCGCGCGAACGCCGCGAAGCGATCCAGCGCTATGCCCGCGAGCACAACTATTTTCCCAACGTGATAGCGGAGCAGCTGCGTCACAGCCGCCGCAACTCGTCGCGAGCGATCGGCGTGATCGTACCCGAGCTGGTGCACTACTACTTCTCGTCGATTCTGGACGGCATCGAGAGCGAGGCGACAGCGCGCGGGTATCACCTGATTGTGGCCAAGAGCAACGAGAGCTATGAGCGTGAGGTAAAGATATGTGACTCGATGCTGAAGAACAAGGTGTGTGGCATCATCGTGTCGCAGGCCAAGGACACGGAGCGCTATGAGCACTTCCTGAATCTGGAGGCTGCCGGCGTGCCGCTGGTCTTCTATGACCGCATCTGCCCCGCGCTGAACGCGAGCCGCGTGGTCGTTGACGACTACATGGGGACGATGAACGCCGTGAGCTACCTGATTGAGACGGGCTGCCGGCGTATCGCCTTCTACGGAGCGCCGATGAGCATGGTGATTGCCAAGAACCGCTATAACGGGTATCGCGACGCGCTATACAAACACGGGCTGACGATGGACGAGAGGCTGGTGCGCATCTGTGACAACCGTGCCGACGCTGAGCGCATCACTCCTGCCATGATGCGACTGGAGGACAGGCCCGACGCGTTCTTTGCGGTAAACGACGAGACGGCCATCGGCATCTTGTCGGTGGTGAAGCGGCTGGGATACAACGTGCCCGACGAGGTGAGCATCTGCGGTTTTACTAACGGCTTCAGGGCGACGGTGTGCGACCCGATGCTCACGACAGTGGAGCAGCGCGGGAGCCAGGTGGGCAAGGAGGCAGCCGACATCCTGATTGGCCTTGTGGAAGGCACATTGCCGGCCGACCATGCCGAGAAACGAATCGTGAAGACGCGGCTGGTGATACGCGGGACGACGCGGAGCCTGTAACCTCTTCATTTTAAAACAGATTTCAAAACAAGAAATACTATTTTATTAAACCCATTGCCAATTTCAAATAACTGTACTTCTTGTTTTCATTTTTATCACATTAATTGTTGTTTTTTTTAGAGAGATATGAAGAAGATTTTAGTTGTGATAATGGCTGTGGTGGCGATGGTTGCCACCGCGCAGCCCAGCAGGCCCAAACTGGTCGTGGGTCTGGTCGTTGACCAGATGAGGTGGGACTACCTGTATAACTACCAGTGGGGAGAGGGAGGCTTCAAAACCCTGCTCACCGACGGGTACTCGTGCAATAACACGATTATCGATTATGTTCCCACAGTGACCGCAGCCGGGCACGCCAGCATCTACACGGGGACGACTCCTGCCATTCATGGCATTGCGGGCAACAACTTCATGGTGGACGGCAAGAGCGTGACGAGCGTGCAGGACGACAACGAGCGTGCCGTTGGGGGCGACGCCAAGACGCGCGGCAAGTCGCCCCGCAACCTGATTACCACCACGATAGGCGACCAGCTGCAGCTGGCTACCGGATTCAAAAGCCGCACCGTGGGCATCGCCCTGAAGGACCGTGCAGCTATCCTGCCAGCGGGTCATCATCCGGCGGGCTCCTACTGGTATGACGGGAACAGCAAGACGTTTGTCAGCAGCACGTACTACATGGACAAGCTGCCGCGCTGGGTGACCGACTTCAACAAGCGGCACCGCGAGGAGCTGGCCAGCAACGTGTATCAGCTGCCGGTGGGCACGTCGCTGACGTTTGCCCTTGCCGAGCAGGCCCTGATCAACGAGGGCCTGGGACAGGGAGAAGCTACCGACCTGCTGGCCATCAGCGTGTCGAACACCGACATGTGCTCCCACTACCATGGCACCCACTCGCCCAAGGTTGACTCGATCTACTGGCAACTGGACCGCGACATCGCCCACTTTATCGAGGTGCTGGACCAGCGCATAGGCCGCGGCAACTACCTGCTGTTTCTGAGTGCCGACCATGGCGGCACGCACAGCTACCCCCGCATGACGGCTCATGGGCTGCCCAGCGGCTGCTGGTCGAACCCCGAGGCGCTGAAGGCCGCCAATGCCATGCTGGAACGACAGTTTGGGGTGAAAAAGCTGCTCAAGGCCGAGATGGAATATACCTTCTATATCAACGAGGAAGCTATCGAAAGCGCCGGTCTGGACCGAGACGCCGTGATGCGCGCGGCATGCCAGGCTCTAGAGGAGCCCGAAGAGATCCAGTGGGCCATCGATGTGTCCCGCATCGACACCTACCCTATTCCCACCATCCTGAAGGAGCGTATCAAGCTGGGCTATTTTCCTGGCCGCAGCGGCGAGATCTATATCGTTCCCCGCACGGGTGTGTATGCCGGCAAGAAGGACGAGGCCGGATCTAACCACGGCACGTGGAGCCAGAGCGACTCCCACATTCCGCTGATATTCATGGGCTGGCACGTTACGCCCGGCGAGACCTCTCGCCTGACCCACATGACTGACATCGCAGCCACCGTGTGTGCCATGCTCCACATCCAGGCGCCCAACGGGTGCATCGGCACGCCAATCATGGAGTGAAACCCAAAGGATATATCACGGTTTTTAATGTTATAGAATAGCCTAGCAAATGCATAATAAATGAAGAAATCCAGGCTTCAGCCGCACGGATTTCTTCATTTATTTTACATTTGTGCAACATTTTGATGTCAAAATTTGATTTTATAATAAAAAATTGTAGTATTTTTGCAGCATTCATTTGAGTATTCAGAAAATTACATATACCCTGTAAGTTGATGTAAACACGATTAAGTCACTGTTGTCATCTGACCTATGTAACTGATTACCACCTTGAAGAATCAATTCAACACAATTGAATTAGTACCAATAATTAACTAAAAACAACGCGTATGAAAAGATTATCTTTACTGCTAGCGAGCGTGCTGCTGCTGTGTACAGCGGCGCTTGCGCAGGTCGCAGTCACTGGCACGGTCGTGTCGGCGAGCGACAATGAGCCTATCATCGGTGCGACAGTCACCGTTGTGGGCACCAAGACGGTAACGGCCACCGACCTTGACGGCCACTTTACCGTAACTGTTCCCAATTCCAACAGTCAACTGAACATCACCTACATAGGCATGACGCCTGTGGTTGTGAAGGCTGAGAACGGCATGACTGTGGAAATGTACAGCAACACGCAGGACCTTGACGAGGTTGTGGTGGTTGCCTATGGTACCGCGAAGAAGAGTGAGCTGACCGGTGCCGTGTCGCAGGTGACCGCCCAGCAGATCGAGGCCCGTCCGGTAACCAGTGTGACGTCGGCCCTGGAGGGCACGACGACGGGTCTGGTAGTGAACTCTACCTATGGCCAGCCTGGTAACGATGCATCGATCCGCATCCGCGGTTTTGCGTCGATCAACGGTAGCAACGAGCCGCTGTATGTGATTGACGGAGTGCCCTATGGAGGCAACATCAGCGACCTTAACGGTGCCGACATCGAGAGCATCACGGTGCTGAAGGACGCAACGTCGGCCGCGCTGTATGGTAACCGCGCCGGTAACGGTGTGATCCTGATCAACACCAAAAAGGGCCGCAACGACAAGGTCCACATCAACGCATCGGTGATGATGGGTACCTACAACCGAGGCATGCCCGAGTATGACCGCATGAACGCTCGTCAGTGGATGAATGCCATGATGCAGAGCTATGCCCGCGAGCACTATGCTGCAGGCAACAGCGGTGACAAGACGATGAGCATGAACGAGGCCATCGCCAATGCAGGCAAGGGCATCATCACCGACTACCTGCACTACAACATCTTCAACCAGCCCAACGATGCTCTGTTCAATGGCATCTACCTAAAGGACGAGGCCCAGATCAAGAGCGGTCTGGCCGATGACCTTGACTGGTTCAAGGCCGCCATCAGGAGCGGTTTCCGCCAGGAGTACACGCTGAGCGGTGACGGAGGCAACAAGATGGCGAACTACTACTTTGGCGTAGGTTACACCAAGGAGGACGGTTACACGAAGGAGTCAGGCTTTGAGCGCATGACCGGTCGTGCCCGCGTGAACCTGGAGCCCAAGAGCTGGTTCAAGACTGGCTTCACGATGGCCGGATCTCACCAGCTGACGCGTTTCCACAGCGACAATGAGGACAGCTACAAGAACGCCTTTGGCTACTGCCGCAACATTGCGCCTATCTACCCGATCCACTTGCATGACATGGACAGCAACAACGGCGACTACATCCTGGACGAGCAGGGTAACAAGATCTATGACAGCGGTGACATGTTTGGCCGCACGCAGTACTCGGGCCGCCACTACCTGTGGGAGACCGAGCTGGACATCGACAAGACCTACCGCAACACGTTGAACGGCCAGGGCTATGTAACGTTTGTACTGCCCTATGGCTTTGACCTGACCGCTAAGGCCGACCTGAACGTGCGCAACACCGAGAACCGCGAGTACAACAACGCCATCATCGGTGACGGCCAGGGTAACAACGCCCGCACCAAGCGCACGATCTATCGCTACAAGAACTACACGCTGCAGCAGCTGCTGAACTGGAACCACACCTATGGCGAGCGCCATGCCTTTGAGGTGCTGCTGGGCCATGAGAACTACTACTACAAGTATAACTACCTGTATGGCTTCAAGGCCAACGAGACACTTGCCGGCCACATCGACATGATCAACTTCTCGGACATCCAGAACCTGTATGACTACGAGAACAATGACCGCAAGGAGAGTTACCTGGGCCGCGTGCGCTACGTCCTGGACGACAAGTATGCGTTTGAGGGTTCGTTCCGTCGCGACGGTAGCTCGCGCTTCCACCCCAACCACCGCTGGGGTAACTTCTACAGCCTGGGTGCCAGCTGGATCCTGAGCCGCGAAGACTTCATCCGCCAGTATGAGTGGATCAACAACCTGAAGCTGCGTGCCGCATACGGTGAGGTTGGTAACGACCGCGCCGCCGACTACTACAGCTACATGGCGCTTTATGACATCACCGTGAACGGCGGCATGGGAGCCCTGGTGAAGAGCCAGCTGACCAACGAGCTGCTGAGCTGGGAGTCGGTACGGAACCTGAGCGTAGGTCTTGAGGGCCGTCTGTTCAACCGCCTGAACTTCAGCCTTGAGTTCTTCAACAAGGCATCACACGACCTGATCTTCAACCTGAACCAGCCGCTGTCGGCAGGTGCCACGAGCACGAGCAGCGCCGTATCTCAGGTGCAGGTGAACCTGGGTAACATGGTTAACCGCGGTCTTGAATTCTCGGCCGACGCCGACATCGTGAAGACGGGCGACTTCCGCTTCAACCTGGGCTTGAACCTGACTTATCTGAAGAACAAGATCACCAAGATGCCCGAGGTCTACAACGTGGGCGGCGAGAAAGACGAGTACAATGCCGGTCTTCAGAGCGGCCAGTACAACTATCGTGAGGGCAAGTCGATGTACTCCTTCTATACCTACACCTACAAGGGCATCGACGACATGACCGGTAAGGCGCTGTATACCTTCAACGACCATGACTACTATGTTCCCGGCATGCTGTTCCAGGGCATGGACGTAGACGCGATGAGCGACGAGGCCTATGAGAAGCTGGTGGGCTCCCGCGAAGCCATTCCCGAGGGCGAGTATGTCGTGATCGACGGCATCCCCTACGTTTACAAGCCTGCGACCTACGGCAAGCGCGAGTGGCACGGCAGTGCAGTTCCCAAGCTGTATGGTAGCTTCAACCCGACGATTGACTACAAGAACTTCACGCTGAGCGCCATCTTTGCATTCCAGCTGGGCGGCAAGTGTATCGACTGGACGTACCAGAGCCTGTCGTCGATGGGTGGTTCACCCAGTGCAATCCATGCCGACATGGAGAATGCCTGGGTTAAGGACCTGCTGGGCACGGCCGTGAGCTACAGCGAAGACGAGATCAAGCACATGACCGTGAGCGACGCCTATGAGAACTCCTATGTGAACTATCCGCGCCTGCGCCTTGACCCGAACGGCACTCCCGCCGTATACTCGGGCGACAACAGCTACAACAGTGCGACCAGTGACCGTTTCATCACGTCGTCGAACTACTTCATCGTGAAGAACATCGGTCTGACCTATCGTCTGCCTCGCACAATCCTTAACAAGATTGGCTTCACCAACATCTCGGTTAACGCCACTGTCGAGAACCTGTACACCAAGACTGCCCGCAAGGGTATGAACGCCCAGCAGAACTTCAGCGGCTATGTAGGCGACTACATGGTAACACCGCGCGTGTTCTCGTTTGGCGTGAAACTTGGCTTCTAATCAACAATAAGTACAATTTAATATCGAATATCATTATGAAAAAATTCAAATATTTACTGATTGCAGGTGTTGCCGCTCTGGGTCTGGCATCGTGCTCGGGTGACTACCTGGACACAGCGCCGACCGCCGAGACCGGTACTGCAACCGCATTTGAGACGACCGAGAATGTGAAGCTGGCCATCAACGGCTGCGCACGCGTGATGATGAACCAGTACCTGGGCACACAGGGCATGTGTGGTGAGGGCTGCATCAAGATGTGGTATGGCAACTATCCTGGCCAGGACTTCTATGTGAACCTGAACGGCTGGGCCCTATTGATCAACCAGAACAACCACGACACCCCCACCAGCTTGTATACCTACTATCCCTGGTTCTACTACTACAAGCTGATCAGCAACGCCAACAGTGTCATCCTGCACGTGGACGAGGCCGAGGGTCTGGAGAGCGACAAGCAGTTCCTGAAGGCCCAGGGTCTGACGTTCCGCGCCTATGCCTACATGATGCTGGCACAGATCTACTGCAAGCGCTGGGTTGACTCGGACAACGGCAACTGCCCAGGCCTGGTGCTGCGTCTTAACGAGGACGTGGGCGACCTGGGTCTGTCGTCGCTTGCCGACGTGTATAGCCAGATCTATGCCGACCTTGACGAGGCCATCAGCCTGTATCAAGCGTCGGGCAAGCACCGCGAGAAGGACGAGTTCTTCCTTCCCGACATTGAGGTAGCCTATGCGACCTATGCCCGCGCAGCGATGAACCGCTGTGACTGGAACAACGCGTCGAATTATGCCAAGCTGGCTCGCGCCAACTACCCGCTGATGAGCAATTCGCAGCTGCTGAGCAACGGATTCTGCACGCACAACAGCGAGTGGATCTGGGGAGGCTACAGCGCAACCGACCAGACGCTGTACTACTACAGCTACCATGCCTACATTGCCTACAACAGCAATGCCGGTAACGTGCGCAACTATCCCAAGTGCATCAGCAAGGAGCTGTTTAATCAGATTCCCGCTAGCGACGTACGCCGCCAGTGGTGGCTGGATCCCACGGGCTACACCTACACCACGACGACAGGCCAGGCCGGTTCAAAGACGCAGCTGTTTGCCGACGCATTTGCTGCTCATCCCGACCTGCAGAGCAATGCCACCGTCTATGCCTACATGCAGTTCAAGGTTCGTTGTAACGACACCCCCGGTGTGGGTGAGCTGAACAACTTCCGCTCGAGCGAGATGCTGCTGATTGAGGCCGAGGCCGAGTATATGCTCAACCATCCCGATGCCGCCCGTGCAGCGTTGGTAGCCCTGAACAAGACTTCGGGCCGCGATCCGGAGTACAGCTGCGACAAGAGCGGCACTGCCCTGCTTGACGAGATCAAGCTTTATCGTCGCATCGAACTGTGGGGCGAAGGCTTTGACTGGTTTGACATGAAGCGCTGGAAAGACACCCTGGTTCGTCACAGCTATGCTGAAGGCGGCAACTTCCTGGCAACGCTGGCTGTGACCATCAAGCCTGAGGAGAAGAACGAGTGGCGCTTCATGATCCCGACTCGCGAAACCGACTACAACAAGGCCGTTCGCGACGGTGTGATCACCCCCGCCGAGTAACACCGGTTTTTCAGACAACAGCAACAACCTGTTGACAACTGAAACCACCTAACCAACTAGTGCCGACGCCTCACCGCGCCGGCACTACTTATTACGATCTATTGGCATCCGATAAAAGGGAGTGTATCAATAGTTATTTATTGATGTCCTGTAAAAAAACTCACGCAAAGTCGCGAAGCCGCTAAGCGAAATTGGCATAAATGTCAAGAAATGAGACAAATATCCAGTACATAAATAGGAAGTTGTTTTTGCCCATACTTCTTTATCAAATGATGTCAACTTGGTGAAAACGGTTATTCGGTCACAACAAGGGCCAGCTAACGCACACATGCCACTGGCCCTTGGTCAAATTCTATTGAGAGCTGATCAGAAGATGCCCAGGAATTTCTTTCTCATCACAGGATCGTTCTGAGCAGCGTTCATCATGGCTGCACCCTTGAGCGTTTCCTCATTAGCAGGGCGGAAATTCTTGTAAGTTGCGGGATATCCCGTAACAGTGACTTCCGAGACTTTTCTCTTACCTGACTTCTTCAACGTGAACTGCATTTCCATCAGGACGTCGCCGCCGCCATTGGCTTCAAGCGCTTTGCGGACAGCAGTGTTAATCACGTTTACCTCACCGCCACGATTCACATCATCAGTCGGCCGGTAGGTGTAAGTAATCTTGTTGGGAGAAACCGCAAGGTCAGCAAAGGTCGCGGTAATTGCCGCCGAATTGAAATGCTCGATTCTTGCCGAACTAATGGTTGTTGTGCACGAGGCCATGCCCAGCATAGCCGCCACCGAGAGAAGAATAAAGATTTTTTTTGCCATAATTTTACATTTTGCAACTCCCAACAACTAGTTGTTTTACAGGCTGTTCCGGGAGCCAATAAAACAGCCACAACACATTAGATTTTCTCAATGCAAAATTATGGATAATAGGCTTAATAAGGTTACCGGGCACGTTGCAAGATATTCTACACATCCGTAGAAATAATTTCATCTTCCATGTTGTTGTCTTCCTGGCAATAGAGGGTAAAGAAGTTACGGTGCAGGATGATACTGATGCGCTCCAGCAGGCGTGTGTCGATACCCTGGCGCTTGAAGATATTGTACACGTTGGTGCGGTCACAGTGCAACTTGTCGGCGAGCCAGGTCACACCCCGCTCCTGACGCTGCAACTCTGCCTTGATTTCTTTGCCGATGTGTATAGCCATTATCCAATCGTCGACCCCACGGCCGGCACCTGCTGTTGTACTATTACTAATGTGTCGTGTCCATTGCCGGACGCAATGAACAATTCGCCGTGCAAAATTACTGCTAATTGCAACTGGGCACCATCGACTGTTATTGCAGAAAACACTACACATGTGTAGAATTATTTTCGGTACCGTTGGCTTCTTCATTGCAATAGAGGGCAAAGAAGTTGCGATGCAGCACGGCACCGACACGTTGCAGCAGTATCGTGTCGATGCCCTCGCGCTTGAAGATGTTATACACGTTAGTCCGGTCACAGTGGAGGCGCTGGGCCAACCACGTTGCGCCACGCCCTTGACGGCGCAGCTCATCTTTGATTTCTTTTCCTATGTGTATCGACATTGCAGTACAAACATCGATCGCAACGGCTCCCTTATAGCGACCCTTTAAGTTACACAAGAGCGTGGGAGCCAAGTGGGTTTTCATGCGGACCTACCTCTCTCCAGATGCCTTTCGGCATCTGGATAAGTCGTTCACAAGAGGGCATAGCATCCCCCCACTACGCATCATTAGAAAATTCTAAAATATGATTATCTTTATATCACAAACAATGTCTCCCGACATCTTTATGACATCATCGCTCATACTATTCCAATATGTTTCCTTCAAAAAATTCATCTTGCGCTCTTACTGCATTTCTTTGACCGCAAAGATACAAAATTGTTCACGCATTTACAAACATACGGGCGTAGAAAATATTTCTACATTCTATCGTTTGATGGCATGCTATGTTGAAAAATTGAGAGAGCTGTCTATTTATTAATGAGAAAATTGTAACTTTGCACGATTGTAAAAAGAAATCGAACAACATATACCAATAACAATGAGTAGAGAGACTTATCCTCACCTTGAGGCGCTGCGCGATGAGATGCGCCGCGTGAACGTGGATGCCGTTATCATCCCCGGCACCGATCCGCACCAGAGTGAATACATCTGTGACCACTGGAAATTCCGTGACTGGATCAGTGGATTCACGGGCAGTAACGGCACAGCCGTGGTAACGCTAGACCAGGCGGCCCTGTGGACCGACTCACGCTACTTCCTGCAGGCCGAGATTGAGCTGGCAGAGAGCGGTTTTGTGATGATGAAGGAGAACATGGGCAACGACCCGACCATCCACAAGTGGCTGAAGGCCGTGCTGGAGGAGGACTCGGTGATCGCGATTGACGGTCGCCTGTATAGCGCCCAGGACGCCAACCTGCTGGAACGCTTCTGTGGCGAGAACGGCTTCATGCTGGCGACGGAGTTCTACCCCGCCGACAAGATCTGGACCGACCGTCCTGCCCGCCCCAGCGAACCGGCGTTTGTTCACGAGGTGGAGTATGCCGGTGAGGAGGCCAGTGCCAAGATAGAGCGCCTGCTCAAGGTGCTGGAAGACAACGATGCCACCGCCATGCTGGTGACCGCCCTGGACGACATTGCCTGGCTGCTGAACCTGCGCGGCGGCGATGTGGACTTCACGCCGGTGGCCATCGCATTTGCCTACATCTCGCAGACCAACAAGGAGCTGTTTATCGACGAGAACAAGGTGAGCGACGAGGTGCGCCAGCACTTGAAGGCATGTGGCGTGAGAGTGCGCAGCTATGACGACATCGTGCGTTATCTGGAGCGCGTGAGCGAGCACGAGGTGGTGCTGATAGACCCCAACCGCGTGAGTGACACGCTGGCCAATGCCCTGCCCTGCCAGAAGGTGTACTTCCGCTCGCCCATCACCGACCTGAAGAGCGTCAAGAACGAGGTGCAGATCAACGGCTTCCACCACGCCATGGAGCGCGACGGAGCGGCCCTGGTGCGGCTGTTCAAGTGGATTGAGGAGACGGCCCCCAGCGGCACCATCAACGAGGTGGACGTGTGGAAGAAGGGCATGGAATACCGCGGCCAGCAGGAGCTGTACCGCGAGGACAGCTTTGCGATGATATGCGGCTACAAGGAGCATGGCGCCATCGTGCACTATGAGGCCAGCGACGAGAGCGCGTCGACGCTTCACGGTGAGGGCATCCTGCTGGTGGACAGCGGCGCGCAGTATCTCGACGGCACCACCGACATCACCCGCACCGTCACCCTGGGCAACCCCACCGCTCAAGAGAAGCACGACTTCACGCTCGTGCTCAAGGGTCACCTGGCCCTGCAACGAGCCAAGTTCCCCGTGGGCACAACCGGCTGCCAGCTCGACGTGCTGGCCCGCCTGCCGCTGTGGCAAGAGGCGATGACCTATGGGCACGGCACAGGCCACGGCGTAGGTCACTTCCTGGGTTGCCATGAGGGCCCGCAGAGCATCCGCACCAACCTGGTCAACGTTGCCCTCGTGCCCGGCATGGTGATGAGCAACGAGCCCGGCCTGTACAAGACCGGAGAATACGGCATCCGCACCGAGAATCTGCTGCTCGTGGTCGAGGCCGAGAAGACCGAGGAATTTGGCGATTTTCTCGCCTTTGAGCCGCTGACGCTGTTCCCCTATGACCTGGAACTGATTGACCGCACGATGCTCACGGCTGAAGAGGTTGGCCAGATCAACGACTATCACCGGATGGTGCGCGACCGCATCACACCGCTGCTCAACGCCGACGAGGCCGCCTGGCTCGCCGCCAAGACCCGTAAGATTGACTAGAACACTAACTAAAAACAGACTATCTATACAACAGACATCAAAATCAATGGCTATCATCAAGAACGTGAGGGGCTATGAGCCCAAGATTGGAGAGAATTGTTTCCTGGCCGACAACGCCGTCGT
>CAMJXD010000042.1 GCA_946409635.1 uncultured Prevotellaceae bacterium | reverse complement strand
TCTGGCTCTTGAAGATGAGCTGCACGGCCAAGTCACCAGGACGGTCGGTGTTGTCCGGACCCGAAACGCCATCGTTCCACCAGCGTGCACTATAAGAGTCGGTAGCCATGAAGGATCTGTGCTGGTGGCCCGTGCTATTGCTGTTGACAGCAGTAGGAGCATGGCTCGTACCTGTATACTGGTAATATTCATAGCCGATGGCCAGCATCTGGATAGAGTCACCCAACTCAAGAACTACTGGCTGATCCAGGAAGAAGTCATGCCACTCGCCACCTGCCAGCGTGAGATAGTTGGGAGTGTTAACACTTCCAGTGAAGGCAAAGGTGGCCTTGGGCAGGAACGTGTTGGGCGCGCCGGTCGTGGCCACGGCCGTGCCGTTACCGTTTCTCACGAGGCTGACGTTGGCGCTCTGGTTGTCGCCCAGGAAGTTGGTGTGGGCATACTGGGTGCCGTTGCCAGTGCAGGAGAAATCTACCACCAGGTTGTTACCGGTGTAGGTGAACGGGGTGGCGAAGTCGATCTTCCATGCCGTGGCATCGTGATTCTCGACGGGCGTGATGGTGGCCACTGTGGTCAGGCCGGTGAGCATGGTGCCCGTCGTGCCGGTGCCATAGTTGTCCTGGGTGGTGTTGCCCAGCTTCACGGTTACCGTGCCGCCGGCGAACGGGAGACCAATGCCCTCCTCGGGGTAGAACGTGATCGAGTTGATCACGGCACCACTGGCCATACACAACTGACCAGCGCGATAAATCATCTGGTTGTGGTAGCCATAGTCCTGGTTGTAACCCGATACAGGCAGGTGCTCATACTTGGTGGTACCGCGACCCACGTCAACCGTGTAAGTATTGGTCGAAGAGGGAGTTTCTACAGTCACAACGATGTTTGTGCAACGGTACTGACTTGATGCATTAAAGACGACGCTCGAAGCGTTACCTGTCCAAGTATTACTACTTATTGAACCAGTTGAAGGTGTCAACAAATTGGACGTATTATAACCGGTTGAAGGCGTGAATACAATCTTGGTAATGTTTCCACTGGTTACCGAGAACGTAGTATTAGAACCAGCGTACAGGCGATATTGATAATAACTTTCAGCTAAATCGCCTGAAGTTGTACTGATAGTAACACCATCTTTGGTTATTGAGGTGGATCCGTAATCTGAAGCCTGGTTGAACGTCACTGTAGATTCAGTAAAGGTTTCCTCACCAACAACATTGGTATTACCACTCATGAGTTGACCGAGATCCCAGGTGTGACGATGATCTACATCCCAGTAATTCTCACTAGCAGGCCATGCCATGAAATTAAACACCGGTGTGGCTGTTGAGCCAGCAAGAGCGAAACGGAAACCGATAATGGTGTCACCAATATGTGATTCAAACTCTTCACGTGTTAATTCGACCATAACAGCGACGGATTGGCCGCTGGAGTAGTAACCGCCATAGCTGATACCAGTGGCGTCGAAGTCATCGGTCGTGTACGGGCCAAGCAGGTACTCTCCCGAGCCCAGCGATGGCATGCGGAACTGGCCGTTGGGGGCTTTTTGAGAAGCTTTGCCTGTGGGATTAAAACTAAAATCTCCCAAATTCTTGGCGGGCAGGCGTTGCGCGTTAAGCGACATCGTGAGCAGCGACAGGGCTGCCAAAATCATATATATCTTTTTCATCGCTTATTGTCGTGTTTAGTTGTTTTCGTTAGGGATTTCTACATAGGGGTAGGGCATCTCGATGTCATTTCTCCAGTTGGTGACTTGACTGCCCTCGTAATAACGGATGCGGTAGTAGACCTTGTTGCCGATGGCACGCACCTCGAGCTTGGCGATGCCACGGTTGTCGCGCCACAGGGTGTAGCTGGCGGTCTGGTTGGGCCACTCCTGCTTGAGCTGTCCCATGGTCATACCGGTGCCGGGA
Organism: uncultured Prevotellaceae bacterium; assembly: GCA_946409635.1. Classification (GTDB taxonomy): domain Bacteria; phylum Bacteroidota; class Bacteroidia; order Bacteroidales; family Muribaculaceae; genus Sodaliphilus. The sequence continues at coordinate 11,394 of CAMJXD010000042.1, read as the reverse complement.
GCCAGGTTGGTGGGATAGAGGTAGTTGCGGTAGTAGTTCTTCTCCTCGTCAACCTTGAAGTCGCTCTCGTAGCGCTCGCGGTAGAGCACCATGAAGTCGAACCAACCGGGAATCTGCACGTCGTCGATGTTACTGTAGGTGTAGAACTGTCCACCCTCGACCTTGCCCTGTGCATTGATGACGGGCTTGTTGGTGGCACCAGTGGGATAACCCAGGATGACGTAGGTGAAGGTCTGGCTGGTCTGCAGCTGATCCTCCTGATAGTTATAGGAGGTCACGTCCTGGACCTCGTCAAGATAGGTGTAAACACGGTTGCCGTGCTCGTCGAAGGTCACCTTGTAGATAATGTAGGTCTGGGGAACATTGTTGTTGACCATCTTGTTGAGCGACGAGGTCCAGTCAAGGAAGACGTCATATTTCCTGTTGGATTCAGAGTAACTGGCGACAGGAGCGGTCTCGGCAGCCAGATGGATGGTGTAAAGGCCAACCTGGGGCTGCATATCTTCACGATAAGTACGGTTCAAATCGGCTCGTCCACGATTGTCAGGAATATAGAATACCAGACTTGAAACGGCTTTGGGAGCGATGGTGTCCTTACCAGCCATCGAGAAGTAGTGTTTCATGTACATTACACTCTGGCAGTCATGGACGATAGGATAATACTCACCAGCGGTCATGTTGGCGTAAAGGTCTTTCTGGTTGGCGGTTTGAGATTCCACATAGGGACTGAATTCCTCATACATGCTGTAGTAAGGAGCACGGTCACCGTTTACCCAGTACATTTTACCCTTGCTGATAAAGAAGAACTTATCCAGGATGCCCGTATAGGAGAATACGGTACCGGCGTTATCGGTACCTTCACCCACACGCAGGCCATCGGTCATCAGTTCCATTGATTGAACATAGGTGTTGAAGAATGTGAACAGTTCGTTGCGTGTTGAAGTCTTCTCAACAATATTGTCGAAGCTGACATCCTTTAGCTTCACCATGAAGACAGTGTAACCGTTCTCGGTAGGACGATCGATGCCACCAATAATTGTTGAGAACCTACCGTAGGTTGCCGTTGTTGAAAGAGTAAAGTAATTGTTTAACAATTGTACTCTTAAGCCATTATCAGTGCTCTGGTAAGCACGGGCTCTAATTGCAACAAAAACACTATCCTTTCCATCAATAACACTATGGGGAACAGAGATTGAGCCACCATCGTTCATATAATACCAAGTATAACCACCAGCAGTGCGAGTTTGCAATGTCTTGGATGATGACCAGCCGTTGGGAAGATTACCACCGGTCCAGCTGGCAATAGCAGAAGATGATGCTGCATCATACACAGTAATTTCTCTAATTAATGCGTTGGTGCCATTAAGCTTGACTCTAATGTCATTGAAACGCGTTCCATAAATGTTATAGCCATTTCCAATACCGGGATAAGCCACATCATCATCCCAACCGCCACTGTAGAGGATACCGGGAATTGCAGGTGTTATGTAAGTGCCTGCGGTAAGATAGTACATCTGATAAGGATTCTCTACAAGGTCAGTCAGACTGGCTGTATGGCTTGCGTTGTTAGCATCATACCAGGTGTAAGAGTAAGCTGAGTACCAATCGCGGGTATGAACCGCAGATGCAGTTGCTGTGTTGTCAGCTCTGCGAGGGGCATTCATTCTTGATGAAGCCCTCCCATTCATGTGCATGGGCTCAGCATCGTGCGACGGGCCATTGAGAATAGCAGAAGGTGGGAAAGATACTTTCTCTCCTGACTTGTTTGCATCGGCCCTCTCTTCAATCACAGAAGCCTTTTGATACTCTGGCAGTAACTGTGCCGAAGCATCATTGGTCCAGCCCACCGCTAGCAGCAGGCCGAACAGCAAAGTTGTTAGTTTTTTGTTCATGAAATTGTACAATTTATTAGTTTAAAAACATTTATTAATACGTTCAGTGTCAAAAGGGTTGAACCTTCGTCATTATAGCCCTAGCGCAGTTGTGCGCTAGTGTCATAGTAGGCAGCCGGCTGATGGTATTGGGCTGGCTGCAGGGTACCACAGTATGCAATATAGAAGCTCGTGTAATGGTTGAAATTATGTTCATCCCGGCAAGTACATTGCAATACTTCTCTCCGTGTATTCACTCCTTTTCAAGCAGCAAAATTACACCATTTTTTGGTATCAGCAAAAAATATGCCAAATAATAATCCTTTTTTTTATATTTTAAGGGGTAGTGTCCTCTCAGACAACGGATTCTATCTTCTTTTCAGACAACGTTTTTTTTTCAGACAACATGAACAACGCCTGAACAACATGTTTATTTTATGATTGCTGTCCCTGGACAGCAATCATAAAAACCTTAGCGGCTTGGCGGCTTAGCGTGAGGTTGTCCGTCATGATGCGGCCACGCCAAGGCGAGGCCCTACCGTGCGTATGCTATTGTTTTCCTTTTCGTCCGTGTGCGGATGCCCTCAGAAAGATCAGAGTATTCAGTTGTTTTGATAATCGTGATGAGGATACCGTTTGTTTAAGGTGGTGTTTTTCAGGGTCTGGTGGCGGTGGTGAGGATGTCGATGGCGCGGTCGAGGATGGCGTCGCGGGAGCGGTCGTCGGGGTCCATGTCGACGCGCACGTCGGGGGCGACGCCGAACTCGGTGAGCTGCTGGTGGGCGTCCATGACGGGGCAGGCTGAGAATCGCACGCGCCAGCCGTTGGGCAGCTCGCTGGTGAAGGGCAGGCCGCATCCGCCGCCCGTGGTGTCGCCCACGATGGTGACCTGGCCGAGGCCCTTCATGATGGAGACGAAGTTGTTGGTGGCGCTGAAGGAGCCGCGGCTGGCGAGGACGACGACGGGCTTGAGGTAGTGGATGTGGTTGTCGGCGGGCTCGAAGTAGTAGGGGTAGGGCTCGCTGATGTCGTCGTGTCCGGGTCCTGTCTTGTGGCTGATGTATCCGGCGAGGGTGCGGCCGTCGATGAACCGGGAGACGAGTTTCTCGACGTTGGTGAGCAGTCCGCCGCCGTTGTCACGCACGTCGATGATGAGTCCGTCGGCGGTGGCGAGGTAGCTGAGGATGAGGTCGAGGTTGCCCTCGCCGATGGTCGAGGAGAAGGAGGCATATCGCATGTAGCCGAAGTTCTGCGGCAGGATCTGGTACTTGATGCCGCTGGCCATCTTGTAGTCGAAGTTGAGGTAGTGCTGGTCGATGATGCGCTCGTCGTAGTTGACGGGCCATTGTTCCCAAATCCAGTAGCGCGACACGTCGTGGCTGGCGATGAGGTTGGTGTGTCCGTCGCGCAGCTCCTTGAGCATGTCGCCGCAGACGTCGAACAGCTCGCGGTCGGTCATGTCGTTGGACACCAGGGGCCGGTAGCGGTCGTAGACGTCGTTCCAGTCGACCTGCTTGTAACTGAAGAAGCTGTAGTGCTCGTCCATGATGGTCCACAGGGCCTGGAAGTTGCCCACCTGGTCGTGCTGAAACTCGTCCTTCTCGGCACAACCCACGCAGCACAATGCCACGAAACAAACTACTAAACAATATATTAAAGTCCTTCTCATTTTTTTTAAAAACTACGAATTACGCTGATTAAACTGATTTGGCATCCGCACTCAATTTTTAAACTACGAATTACGCGAATTAAACTAATTTGGCATCCGCACTCAATTTTTAAACTACGAATTACTCTGATTAAACTGATTTGGCATCCGCATACCTATTGTTTCAAATTCCACGAATTGTCTTCTCATATAGTGAACTACGAATTATTTCATTTAGGGTAGATGATTATGGAATCTGTGTTTTGCTGAATTTGTAATCATTAAATCGCCAATCAGGGAAATTAGCGTGATTAGTAGTTTACATTACAGGGAGATGCCGAGGACTAGGGCGTGGGTGAAGTCGTGGACGTGGAGGTTGTTGACGGTCCAGTGCTCGAGGCGGTTGCGGTAGCCCAGGCTCAGGCGGGTCTTGCCCAGGGGGAGCTCGGCGCTCAGGTAGTGGGTAATGTCCAGGCGGTTGCCCCACCAGGCGAGGTGGGCGAGATTCTTGTGGTTGCCCAGGTAGATCTCGTAGTAGCTCTCGTCATACTCGGGGGCGAAGAAGACGCCGGCCACGGGCAGCTGCAGCTGGTAGCGCAGGGTGAGCGGCTTGCGGCCCAGGCGGGTGTTGAACCAGGCCATGCCTGTAGCGCCCAGGTTGGCGTGGGCCCTGACGGTGACGGGGTTGTTGCTGTTGACCGCATTGTAGACGATGCCGGCGCGCAACTGTGCCATGGGGCCGACCGAGAAGCCCAGCCGTGGTGATATCACGCCGCTGTAGCAGCGCTGCATGCTGAAGGTGAGGTCGCCCATGAGCTTGTGCAGGTCGTTGTTCTGGGCGGGGTTTTCGACGTAGTTGTAGTCGGCACCGACTGTGAGTTGCCACAGCCACTGGTTGTGCATGGGTCGTGTGGCCTGTAAGGAGAGTCCCAGGTCCAGGCCGTCGTAGGTGATGGGGGTGAGGTAGCTGTCGTGGACCGAGGCGTAGCCGGCGTCGACCATGAGCATCGACACTCGCTCCTGCCCGGCAGCAGTCAAAGCGCCAAAAACGACTAATAATATTAATATTCTCTTCGTCATTAAGAAACTACGAATTGCTCTGATTAAACTGATTTGGCATCCGCATTCATTTTTTAAACTACGAATTGCTCTGATTAAACTGATTTGGCATCCGCATTCATTTTTTAAACTACGAATTGCTCTGATTAAACTGATTTGGCATCCGCATTCATTTTTTAAACTACGAATTGCTCTGATTAAACTGATTTGGCATCCGCATTCATTTTTTAAACTACGAATTGCTCTGATTAAACTGATTTGGCATCCGCCAACAGATTTTTGTTTCAAATTTCACAAATTGCTTGCCCAATCATTTTTATAAAATTGGTTTAATTCGTAGTTGATATCAGTCGTCGAAGGGGATGCGCTGCTGGCCGGTGAAGCTGTCGAGGACTTCGTCCTGGCTGATGCCGTCGGCGGGCGGGGTGGCGGCGTCTTCACTGTCGCCGAAATCGGCGACAGTGGGCGTCTGCTCCTCGACGGGAGCCGGCTCGCGGGGCTCGATTTCGGTGATGGAGTCTACCTGCCAGTTGGTGACGCGGCGTCCCTTGGCCTTGAAGGTCTTGACGCCGATAAACTCCTCGGCATCAATGATGAATGGCTCGCGCTGAGCATCGTCGCCGCCCATCTTGACTTCAAATCGCGGGCAGGGCTCGTCGCTGAGCAAGAGCAGCCTAGAGTCGGGGTTGGCGCCGATGAAGCTCTGCTTCTTGGTCGAGTCCTCGAGGGTGAATCGCTTGATGTAGGGGTGGCCCTGGTCGGCATCGTCGAGCACGGCGGTCCAGACCTTGTCCTGGACAAACTTCTCGATGCGCAGGATGCCCTCGTCGTAGTGGTTGGTGGCTTCGGCGCTGGTGGTGTAGAACTCGCCGCCCTGCATGATGACCAGGATGCGGTCCTCGCCGCCGAACTCACCGAGCGAGTGTCCGTGTCCCTCGTAGTTGATGCGCAGGATGTCGGGGTCGAACCACACCTCGCGGTCGCCCAGGGTGGACTGTCCGGCCTCCTTGAGCGAGATGCGGTGCACCTCGTTCTTGGTGACGATGTTGCCCCGAGCCTGCTTGCCCTTGATGGCCAGTTCGGCCAGGTTGACGTCAAACTGCAGGATCTTGAGCCTGAACTTGGGCTTGAGGGTGATGCGCAGCACCTCGGCCTCGCCGTTGGGGTTGGCGGTGAACCAGGTGATCTTGCTGCCCGGCTTGCCCTGGGTGACGTCATACTCGCGGTCGCGTGTGATGCCCGTGACGGCAAATCGCTTCATGTAGGTGGTGCCACCGCGTCCGTCCTGATAGAGGACGTTGTAGATGGTGCGGTCGTCGCCCTTCTTGAAGACGTTGAGATAGAGGATGTTCTTGCCGACGTAGATCTTGTCGGCGACCTTGATGACCTTGAACTTGCCGTCCTTGTAGAAGATGATGATGTCGTCGATGTCGGAGCAGTTGCAGACAAACTCGTCCTTTTTGAGTCCCGTGCCGATGAAGCCGCCGGCGCGGTCGATGTAGAGCTTCTGGTTGGCCTCGGCGACCTTGCTGGCGACGATGGTGTCAAACTCGCGGATGATGGTGCGCCTGGGGTACTTGGCACCGTACTTCGACTTGAGGCCCTCAAACCAGGCGATGGTGTGGTCGGTCAGGTGGGCGAGCTTGTTGTCGATGTCCTTGATGCGCTCGTTGAGGCGTGCGATGTTCTCCTCGGCCTTGTCACTGTTGTACTTGATGATGCGCTTCATGGGAATCTCGAGCAGTCGCAGCAGGTCGTCCTGAGTGATGTCGCGGTAGAACTGCGGCTTGAAGGGCGTCAAGCGCTTGTCGATGTGCTTGAGGGCGCGCTCCTGGTCACGGGCGTTCTCAAACTCCTTGTCCTTGTAGATGCGCTCCTCGATGAAGATTTTCTCGAGCGAGACGTTGTGCAGGGTCTCCATGGTCTCGCCGCGCTGTATCTCGAGTTCCTGCCGCAGGATGTCGCGGGTGCGGTCGACGCTGTAACGCAGCACGTCGCTGACGGTGAGGAACTGGGGCTTCTGGTCCATGATGACGCAGCAGTTGGGCGAGATGGAAATCTCGCAGTCGGTGAAGGCATACAGGGCATCGATGGCGATGTCGCTGCTGGTGCCGGCCTGGAGCGAGACGATGATCTCGGCCGTGGCGCTGGTGTTGTCCTCGACCTTGCGGATCTTGATCTTGCCGCGCTCGCCGGCCTTGAGAATCGACTCGATGACGTTGCCCGTGGTCTTGCCGTAGGGGACGTCCTTGACCAGGAGCGTCTTGTTGTCGAGTTTCTCGATCTTGGCGCGGACGCGCACGCTGCCGCCGCGCTCGCCGTCGTTGTAGTGGCTCACGTCGATGAAACCGCCCGTCTGGAAGTCGGGGTAGAGGTGGAACTCCTCGTCGCGCAGGTAGCTGATGGCCGCGTCGCACACCTCGTTGAAGTTGTGGGGCAGAATCTTGCACGACAGGCCCACAGCGATGCCCTCGGCACCCTGGGTGAGCAGCAAGGGGAACTTGGCGGGCAGGGTGAGCGGCTCGCGCTTGCGTCCGTCGTAGGACATGCCCCAGTCGGTGACCTTGGGGTTATAGACCGTGTCGAGTGCAAACTCGCTGAGCCTGGCCTCGATGTAACGGCCTGCAGCGGCGCCGTCGCCGGTGAGGATGTTGCCCCAGTTACCCTGGGTGTCGATGAGCAGCTCCTTCTGACCCAGCTGCACGAGTGCACTGTAGATGGATGCGTCGCCGTGGGGGTGGTACTGCATGGTCAGTCCCACGATGTTGGCCACCTTGTTGAAGTGGCCGTCGTCGGCCTCCTTCATGGCGTGCATGATGCGCCGCTGCACGGGCTTGAAACCGTCCTCGATGTGGGGGACGGCGCGCTCCAGAATCACATAGGAGGCATAGTCGAGAAACCAGTTCTCGTACATGCCGCTGAGCTGCAGCTTTTTATCTTTAGGCACCTGGTAGGAGGAGTGGGCCTGTGGCTCGGCACCGTCACCGTCCTCGTCGGGGGTGGCAGCGTCGTCCACGTTGATGTTGTTGTCGTCTTGGGGATTACCCTCGGCAGGGTCCTGGCTGTCCATGCCTTCCAGTTCGTCGTCGTCTTTCTTCATATCCAAAAAAGGTGATTTAACCTGCAAAGATACAAAAAAGTTTTCAGCTCCTAGTCCCTAGTCCCTAGTTTTTAGTTGGCTGCACCAAAAAGCGTGACAAAGAGACGATTCCTTGTCACGCTTTTTGTGATAGTGAAAGTTACAGGCCGGTGATGCGGACGACGGGGCCGAGGGGGCGCAGGTTGTCCTCGTTGCCGCCCTGGGCTGTGAGGATCCAGGCCAGGGGCTTGTGGCGCTTGTCGTCGGGGAGCTTGGGGGTGGCGGCATAGCCGTCGGTGAGGAAGACCAGGCCGTCATACTCCTCGTGCTCGTAGTAGAAGTCGATGGCGGGCTGGAAGTTGGTGCCGCCACGGCCGATGACGCGTATCGAGTTTGCAGCCTGCTTGAGCTGCAGAGGCTTGTCGGTGGTGATGTCGCTGTCAAACTCGATGACCTCGATGCTCTCGATACCCTGCTTGAAGAAGCGGTTGATGACGGCGAGGAACTTGCGGATGTCCTCGTCGGGCACGCTGCCGCTGACGTCGACGGCGACAAGCAGGCGGGTGCTGTAGGCATACTGGCTGCCCATGGCATCCCAGCCGTAGCGGCGGTTGGGGCGCATGCGCGTCAGGTGGCGCTTGGTGCTCAGGATAGAAGCACGGAACTGGCTGAGGATGGCGCGGAAGTTCTGCTTGCTGACCAGGGTGCTCTCGATGAGGGCCTTGAGGTCACCGCCGAGCGAGCCCCACTGGTTGCATCGCTGAGCCGTCTCGATCTCGTGGTTGACCTTCTCGGTCATGAGTTCGTCTTCCTCCCACAGCGAGGCACCGGCATCGGCATTGAGCAGGCTGTCGGTGAGTTCGCCTTTGCCGTCGCCCTGTCCGTCGGCTGGCATGTTGATGGGGATGCCGTCGCCGTCGGTCTCCTGCTCGAGCTGCATGACCTGTCCGGCCATGAGCGAGTAGTACTGCTCGAATGCCTGGTCGCGCGGGATGTCGAAGACGCGTGGCGGCTCGAGCCCGACGGTGTCCATGCCCTCCAGGTTGTCGCACAGGGTGAGGTCGCTGGAGAGGCGCATCACGTCGCGCCGCGGGTTGTAGGGCTGGCGCTGGTAGGGGTGCTTGAGGATGATGCGCACGACCTCGGCCTTGAGCCTGAGTGCCAGCTGGCTGTCGTCGAAGTGCTCCAGCCGCTCGGGGTTATACTCGATGACGCCCTTGCCGCAGCGCATGTCGCAGCCCATGTTGTCGTTGCGCTTGATGGCGTGGGTGCACAGGACGGCAAATATCAGCGGCTCGGTGAGGAACCAGTCCTGAGAGATGGTCTTTATGCGTTCGCCTACGGTCATAGGTCGTTGATCATCTGGTTAATGAGTTGCAAGGCCTCGCGGCAGTCCATCATGATGAAGGCGTTGGCGTTGGGGTAGGTAGCGTTCTCAAAGAACGACGCAAAATGGGCGATGGCCTCTTGGCGGCCGTTGGTGAGCATCCACTGAATGTAGCGCACCAGGTTGCGGCCGACCTGGTCGACCGCTTTCCTGTCGACGCCAAGTTCCAGCACCTGATAGATGCCCTCGTTGATGATAGCCATCTGGGGCATGGTGTAGGTGGCCAGGTCGTGCTGGCAAGCGCCGAAGTCGGCGAGCACCTCGCGTGCAGTGAGCATGCGTGACTGGTTGAGCGACTGGATGAACATGGATGCCGAGCGTGCTCCGATGACGCCCGTGATCATCTTGGCCATGCGGTTCATGTCCATGCCGGTGTCGGCATTCATGCCCTTGAGCAGGCCCGAGACGCGTACCCATGCACGGCGGTCGGGCGTCTTGTCGAAGGTGCCCTTGTTGATGTCGACGTTCTTCTCGAGCTCGTCGGGGTGCTCCTCGATGAAGTTGATGACACGCTGGTCCACGTCGTGCTGCTTGGCCCAGAAGAGCCACTCGCCCACGGTAGGCGAGAAGAAGTAGACGTTGAAGCGCGACACCAGCGCGGGGTCGAGGTCGGTGAGCTGGTACTCCTCGCCGTCGTTGACGGCTGCAATGACGCGGCTGCCCTCGGGCAGCGAGCGTCCCGCGAGCTTGCGGTTGAGCGAGAGGTCCATGACCGATTGCAGGATCTCGGGCCGGGCGCGGTTCATCTCGTCGAGGAAGAGCACGACGGGTTTGTCGTCCATGGGGAACCAGTAGGGCGGCATGAACTCGGTCTTGCCTGTTGCCTCGTCCTTGTTGGGCAGGCCGATGAGGTCTCCCGGGTCGCTCATCTGGCCCAGGAAGAGGGCGATGACGGGGATGCCCTGGTCCTCGAAGTGACGGGTGATGATTTCGCTCTTGCCGATGCCGTGTTTTCCCACGAGCAGGATATTCTGGGTTGATGGCGTGGTCTCGAGAATGGTCTTGAGGTCGCCGGTGTTGATGGTGATAGCCATTATTATGATTGATTAGTGATTAGCGGTTAGTGATTATTGATCGGATTTTGCGGTGGTCCATTCTACCTTCTTGCGGGGGCCGGTGAGCCGGTAAGGGAAGGCCTCGGCCAGCTCGATCAGTCGGGGGATGTAGGCCATGTCGTGGGTGATGCGCGCAGTGACGTCGGCGTCGAGCGAGAGGTCGATGATCATGGCGCGCCCTCGGCTCAGGCGGATGTGCAACTCGCGTCGGCCATCTTGCTCGTCCTCGGTGAGGTGATACTGGCATTTCTTGCCCTTGAAGAAGTCGTCGACCTGCTGCTGTAGAGCCGACTTGGGCTCGACCTCAGCGGGCTTGTCGCCACCATTGAGCAGCCGATGCAGCCATCGCTTGACACCACGAAGCTCGGGTGCAGGCTGGTCGCTGGCAGGCTGCGGAGCCTGTTGCCAGTCGTCGCGCACCTCGCCGCGCACGGTGAATCGACCGTCGCGAGCCATGATGGCAAACTCCTGCATGTAGGGCCTGACCAGGTCCAGGTGGTTGATGAAGTCGTCGTGCGGTATGGGCAGGTCGAGGGTCTTGTAGCGGTTGAGGTAGACGAGCAGGCGGGCCTTGTGTCCGTCGGCATGCCGCTTGTCGATATAATAGGTGATGCCCGAGCCGTCGAAGTAGCGGTTCAGGTAGGCATCGATGTTGTTGAGCGTCATGTTGCGCATCTTGACCCCCTTGCTGTCGGCCTTGAAAGCTGCGGTGAGCTGTTCTTTCCACTCGGCGGCATGTTCCAGAAAGACGCGCGATGCTTCGGCCACGCGGCTGCGGTCGATGGCCTCCATGGGGGCGCCGCTCCACTGCTGGTGGAAATGCAGTTCCTCGATATCGATGCGAGCCCTCACGTTGGAGCCCTGTGCTGCATGACATAATGTCAGTCCGCATGGCGCTTTCACGTTCAGTCCGATGCCATAGTTGTCCAAATCAACCAGCTGGACCATGTCGGGCGTGACGATGCCGTTGATGAGCTCGTTGCGTGCTGCTTCATATTCCTGGAGCATCCTGGCGCTGAGCAGCGGTCCGGTGCTCTGGTGTCCGCCTGCCGACGGCCTGTCGCCGAAGGTGGGCTTCATCACATGGTCGATGAGGCCAGCCACGCGTTGTGACTCGGACCCCTCGGTTTCGGTATAAGTATAGATAAACATCACTGGCAGATGTGGCAAGAACCGTGCCTACTCGCTCTTGCTGGCAGATTGTCACGCCACAATTGTATCACCCAGGGGTGAAAGATTTGGCCTAGATTCCAAACCGAAGTGCAAAACTTTGTAGAGGAAAACAGGCGCAGATG
>CAMJXD010000041.1 GCA_946409635.1 uncultured Prevotellaceae bacterium | reverse complement strand
TGATGTAGTCCATGATGATGTGGGCATGCTTGATGTTGTGCATGTCACTGCCCAGATAGTCGATCATGCCGTTGCGCACAAACCACAGCGCGCTGTCACGGGCCTCCTCGCCAAAGTAGCCCGTAAACGACAAGATATTCACCTGAAACTTCGCTCCCGCATTGTGCAGCTGCTCGTAGCGCTTGCGGCGACGTGAGTAGTAAGTGTAACGCTCAGGGTGGGCCAGAATGGTGTGGTAACCCTTCACCTGCATGTCAAACAGCAGCTCGTCCAGGTTCATCAGTTCCTGCTGGAACGAATTCTCCAGCAAGATGTGCTTGCCAGGCATCGGTATCAGGTGGTCGGCGGCATACTCCTTGTCAAAGTACTCGTCCATGCGGTACTCGGCACTCAGGCTCAACTCGATGTCCAGGCCCTCGTCGGTCACCGCATCCTTGAGCTTGAGGAATGCATCCATCAGGCTCTCTCGCGTGTTCTCAAACGTCACAGCCGTCACGTGAGATGTCAAAATCACGTGGCTGATACCCATCGCCTGCTCCGCACGCAGCATCTCCAGCGACTGCTCCAGCGACTGCGAGCCATGATCCACTCCGGGCATGATGTGTGAATGGATATCGGTATGATAGAAGAGCTTTACCTGCTCCTTCTTGCGCTTAAATAGTTTGCCAAACATATTTCAGAATTTCAACTCTTATAAATAGCTTGCAAAAGTAGTATTTTTTTTTAAGATACAACAAATCAATACCATTTTTCTTATTTACAACCCATTATTTCAAGTTCCGAAAAACATAGGGAAAACGAAAGCGACAAGTTAAAAATGCGCAACTGGCACGCAAAAAATCGCCATTATATCTTGATTACAGAGAATAATCCATATCTTTGCCCGCAATAAACTTTATTTCACCCATAACCTCAATTAAGTTCTGACTATGAAAGTCATTATCATAGGTGCTGGAGCCATAGGAGCCCATCTTGCCGACCTGTTTTCCAAGATCAAGCAGGACATTACCATTATCGACGAGGATGAAGAGAAGTTGGAGCGCATCCAGGCCGACTGCGACCTGATGACCATCCATGCCTCATCCAACACACCCCTACAAGCACTCCGGGATGCCGGAGTGAGTCATGCCGACCTCTTCATTGCTGTCACCCGCGACGAGAATCTGAACTTGAGCCTCTGCGTCCTTGCCAAGTCGTTGGGAGCCCAACGAACTGTTGCCAAGGTGGAGAACGTCGAGTTCACCGATCCTCGAATCACCGAGGCCTTCAGGGCGGCAGGCATTTCATCCATCATCTGTCCCGACAACCTGGCTGCCCTTGACATCATCAACGGCCTGAAGCTGACCTGGGTGCGCCAGCGCTGGGAGGTCCACGGCGGTCTGCTCACCCTATTGGGAATCAAGGTGAGAAAGGGCTGCGAGATACTCAACCAGCCCTTCAAAGAAATCTTCAAACCCGATTCCCCCTATCATGTAGTGACCATCAAACGCGACGCCGAGACCATCATCCCCTCGGGCAACGACATGCTTCTCGAGGGTGACTATGTCTATTTCATGACCACCAAGGAGTTTGTTCCCAACATGAAGCAGATTATGGGCAAGAGCCACTATCCCGATGTGAAGAACGTCATCATCGTGGGCGGCGGCAAGACGGCCGTCAGGGTTGCCAACATGCTGCCCGCCGGGGTTTATGCCAAGATATTTGAGAGTGATGCCCACCGTTGTGAGGAACTCATTGACTTGCTGGACACCGATCATGTGATGGTCATCAATGCCGACGGGCGTTCGGTGGCCAATCTGCTCGAGGAGAACATCAAGAAGGCACAAGCCTTCATCGCCCTGACCGGCAATGCCGAGGCCAACATCCTCGCTTGCCTAACCGCTAAGGAACTGGGCGTGAGCAAGACCATTGCCATGATTGAGAACATGGACTATGTGGAAATTGCAGGCAATGTGGATATCGGCACCATCATCAACAAGCAGGCCCTGACGGCCAGTCACATCTACCAGTTGCTGCTGAACGGTGACGTGCGCAACATCCGCGACCTGATGACCGTCAACGCCGACGTTGCCGAGTTCACGGCCCATCCCGGCTCACGCATCACGCGCAAGAAGGTGCGCGACCTGGGTTTCCCGCGTGAAGCCGAGTTGGGCGGACTGGTCCGCGACGGCAAGGGTATGCTGGTCAACGGCGAGACACAAATCCAGCCAGGCGACATCGTAGTCGTTTTCTGCCACGGGACTGAAATCAGCAAGATAGAAAAGTTCTTCATCTAATCTACCCGAGATGTTTAACTGGCGATTGATATTCAAGATATTGGGCACGCTGCTATGGATCGAGGCAGCGTTCATGTCCCTGAGCCTGGTTTTAGCCCTTTACCACCAGGAAAGCGACATCATGGCCTTTGCGCTCACCGTGGGCATCACCGCACTGGCAGGAACCGTATTAAGGCTACTGGGCCGGCAATCGACCGACGCGTTGAGCCGCCGTGACGCTTATCTGCTGGTGTCGGTAGTATGGATAGCCTTCACCACCTTCGGGATGCTACCGTTCCTTATCGGCGGCTTTATTCCCCATGTGACCGACGCTTTCTTTGAGACGATGTCAGGGTTGACGACCACTGGAGCCACCATCATGGACCATGTCGAAGGCCTACCCCACGGAATCCTGTTCTGGCGCTCGTTGACGCAGTGGATAGGCGGCTTGGGAATCGTGTTCTTTACGATTGCTGTCATCCCGTCGTTTGTGGGGGGCTCCATCAAGGTGTTTGCCGCCGAGGCCACCGGTCCCATCAAGAGCAAGATGCATCCGCGGCTAACCACTACGGCCAAGGCCCTGTGGGGTGTCTATCTGCTGCTGACTGTCGTGTGTGCTATCTGCTTCTTCATGTTCGGCATGAGCCCGTTTGATGCCGTCAACTATGCGATGACCATTACGGCCACCGGCGGTTTTGCCACGCACGATGCCAGCACAGGCTATTTCCATAGTCCGGCCATCGACTACACCGCCATCGTGTTCATGTTCCTCTCGGGTGTGAGCTTTGCCCTGCTCTATGCCGCCCTGTTCAAGGGCAAGGTCAAGCAGTTGCTCAAAAACGCCGAGTTCCGCCTGTATTCGTCACTGGTCATTGCTTCCACTGCCCTGATTATCTATTTCCTGCTGAGGTTCAACGATTACGACGTGTCCGATGCCATCCGCGTCGCCCTGTTCCAGGTCGTGTCGTTCATCACCACGACAGGGATGTTTAACGAGGATGCCGCCCAGTGGCACCACATCACCTGGGTGATACTGAGCCTGTGCATGTTCTTCGGCGGGTGTGCCGGCAGCACGGCAGGCGGTTTCAAGTGTGCACGCGGCGTGATTGCCCTGAAAGTGCTGCGCAACGAGATACGCCGCATGCTGCACCCCAAGGCATTGTTACCCCTCAAGGTCAACAACTCGACCGTGCACAGCCCCGCCCAGATTACGCTGATGGCCTTTTTCATCGCCTATATCACCCTGTGCTTCACCGCTTATTTCATCATGATCCTTGCGGGAGTGGACAGCACCAACTCCATCACCATCGCTCTGAGTTGCGGCAGCAACGTGGGTCCCACGCTGGGTCTGGAAATCGGACCGACGATGTCGTGGAGCATCCTGCCGACGATGGTCAAGTGGATCCTGTCGGCACTGATGCTCATGGGGCGTCTCGAAATCTTCACCGTGCTGGTCATTTTCACCCCGTGGTTCTGGAAAAGCCATTGATTATCAAAAACATTATCAAAAAAAACCGAAAAAATTTCATCAGTTCAAAAAATCGACGTACCTTTGCACGCCATTACAAAATTTGGGCGTTTACCACCGCCACAACATTGTAAAGTTTAACATTTTAAAGATATATCTAAAAAAATGAAGAAAGATATCCATCCCAGCAACTATCGCGAGGTTGCTTTCAAGGACATGTCTAACGAGGAGGTTTTCATCACTCGCAGCACCGTTAACACCAAGGAGACCATCGACATCGACGGCAAGACCTATCCCCTGGTAAAGCTCGAGATCACCAACACCTCGCACCCCTTCTTCACCGGCAAGCAGAAGCTCGTCGACACCGCAGGTCGCGTGGACAAGTTCATGCAGCGCTACGGCAACCGCAAGAAGAAATAAGACGACAAGACATCAACACCCTGCCGTGTGCGCACACGGCAGGCAGTGCAAGACACAGCGACGCACCTTTCCTATCGAGAGGTGCGTCGTTGTTATTTTTCCGTCTGACACTTTCTCTATTCAATAGCAATCAACCCTATAAAGCTTTTAAAATAACGCAACATCGAGGTGAGCGCCTTAAAGCCAAAGCAAGCATCCAGTGCGATGGCTATCGCAATCAGAGCCACAATCAAGATGATCAACTGCCTTTTAGTCTTGACGAGCTGTTTCCACAACTTGCGGTTGATGACATGAACTGCGACCAAGAGCACTGCCCCCAAGCCAGTAATACCGATGGTCCTGAGCACTACATTAACCCAATTAACTTCCTCACCCGTGATGGCCCTGTCGACAAGAGCCAAGGGCAATGCGATGACATACAGGAGGAAGGACATCATCACCACCGCTACAACGATGCGCCACGCTGTGCCCCACCAGCCATAACCGAACAATTGATGATAGTCGATCAGCAGCACTAATGATATGATAGAAATCACCATTACCGGAACATCAACATCGGTGATTTGCAATAACCTTAACACCAGCGAGCCGATAAAAAGCCACAGCAGGAACTGGTTTGTCATGAACACCTGGATGAAAAAGCCTTGAGGAAGCGTGTGACGCGGATATCGAGGGGCAAATCGGAACACAAACCAAGTGGGAATAATCAAGAAAGAGAGGCCAACCAAGAATGCCCACTCGTAATGTTGTGAAAGCCAGATACCAATTGTCTCCATGTAATAAGTCACGCCCGTCTCGGTGCTCACATCATCCCCAGTCTCCTGCAATTCACCCCAAAATTCGGGGAAGAACCAATTCCCGACAAAGAAGAAAGCCACTGCCACAACGACCAGCATCTTGACCGGCGGGAAACTCACCTGACGCTTGCCGCTGATGTAGTCCCTTATCAGGTAACCCGGGCGCCACAACAGTTGCCACAGTGTGTAGGGCAACGACCGCGTGCCCACGCCCCACACGTCCATCACGCCCTGCCACACGCTGTGCCAGGTGATGGGGCCATAAGCGGCCTTCTGCCCGCAGCGGGGACAATAGTTGTTATCGCTCTCGGCGCCGCAGTTGCAGCATCCGTGATGATCATGACTGTCATGGTACTCAAACGGCTGACGTTGCCACTGACGGAAACGATGATATTTCTCTTGTAACGAAAACATTGATCTCCTGTATTTTATAAATTAACCATGAAATAACAAGCCATGCTTTATCAACTTGAAGGCCAGCAATGAGGCCAGCATTACCCCTAGCGCGATGAGCGGAAAACGCAGCGCCCGCGGCCAGCCAGCCGTGCGCCAAGTCCTGCGGTTGACCATGTCGGTAACAAGAATAAGCAGTGCCGCACAAGCGTTTATACCGACGATTGCGGCAAGTGTTACCATTATCATCTTCATCCCCACAGAAAGCGCCTCAAGCAAACTCGGGAAAACGAACAGATCCAGTCCACCCACATAGACAAGACAAACCGCCACCATCAAGCGCCACAATGTGCCCCACCATCCGTAGCCAAACAATGTCTTGAAGTCAATGAGCGCCAGCAGCGGTAATATTACGGTCAATGCTATCGTCAGCGCGAGGTCCTGATCGACGTCGAGAATCAAGAAAACAAAAGAGAAGACAAACAGAGCCAGATAAAACTGCACGTTCAGGAACACCATGATGAAGAAGCCCTGCGGTAACGTATGCAGCGCGTTGCGAGGAGAATGGCGAAAAACAAACCACATGGGGATGATGAAGAACAAGAACAAGAGCAGGTAGCACCATTCGGGGTGCGTCAAGATCCAGTCGAACACCCTTTCAACAAAACTAAAGTTTCCCACGACGGCATCCTCATCATCAAACATGTCACCCCAGAACCCGGGGTTAACCAGCCGACCAAGCAAATTGACGGTTACGGCCACGATGACCAGCATCTTGACGGGCGGGAAACTCACCTGCCACTTGCCGTTGATGTAGTCGCTGATGAGACGCCCGGGACGCACCACCAACTGCCACAACGACCTGATCAAGGAACGCGACCCCAGGCCCCAGACGTCCATCACGCCGCTGCGCACCGTGCCCCACGTGATGCGTCCAGCCGTCGCCTTCTGCCCACAGGCGGGGCAATAGTTGCCCTGGTACTCATGTCCACAATTCACGCAGGCGTGCACCTGGTCACCGATTTTGTAGGCATCAGCTCCAGGATAGCGCACCAGCAAGGGTAATTCCTTTATAACTTCACTCAGCCTCATCGTGCGGGATAGTGGTTTCTACCTGGGCATTATCGGCAGGAGCTCCCGGCTCAACGGCAGGACGGGTCAGCGCTCGGCGCACGCGGCGCTCGGCAAGATACTCTTGCAAGCTGGTAAAGTTGAACAGCAGCAGGCTGATGCCCGTGATCAGTACAACCATCGACACGTTATCGCGCAACGAGGTCACAGCCAGCGACAAGATGCCGCACACGACCACCACAATCGGGCAGATGTAATACCACCCCTTGATATTCAGCGACTTGTGCGACAGTAGCAGATACACCACATGGAACAAGCCCAGCACAATCAGCAACACGCCCATCAGCAACTGCAGGATGCCGTCAAACAGGTGAGCCTTCAGTATCATCACCAGCCCGAAGCACAAGCCGCCCACCGCCGGCAACACGCCCATATAGTCACTGCTGGTGCGCACGTCGGCATGACGCACAGCCACCATCACTAGATAGATTACGGCCGGCAACAGGAACATGGCTCCCGTAACGCGAGCCCCCCACTCCATGATGCCTGTCACGTTGTGAAAAATAATGAGAATGATTCCGGCTAGCAGCAGAATCACATTTGTTAGGAGGTTAATGCTGACCTTTTTCATTGTTCCTTATCAATATCAATCGGGTTGTTAATAATTTTTCCACAAAAATATTTCAAAAACCCCTATTTTCAAAAAAATCACACAAAAAAGTATTACCTTTGCGCATATATGAAGGAAAAGCGAAAACTCATACTCGCTATCATCAACCCCGTGTCGGGTATCGGCAGCAAGGACAAGATTCCCCGCCTCATCGACATGGTGGTTAATCAAGAACTCTGTGACGTCAGCATCGTCATGAGCGAGTATGCCGGCCACGCCCGTGAAATCGCAGCCATGGCTGTCGACAAGCAGTTCGACGTCGTCGTCGCCATCGGCGGCGACGGCACGATCAACGAGGTGGGCAGCGCCCTGTGCGGCACTCACACTGCGCTTGCCATCGTGCCCAGCGGTTCGGGCAACGGTCTGGCGCGCCACCTGCGCATTCCCATGAATGCCAGCCGTGCCCTTAACTTGCTCAACGACGGCGTCACGGGCTCCTTCGACTACTGCACCATCAACGGCAAGCCCTTCTTCTGCACCTGCGGCATGGGATTTGACGCCGAGGTCAGCAACCGGTTTGCCAACGAGGGTACTCGCGGCTTTATCACCTACATCAAGACCGCTCTGGCCGAGTACATCAAGTACAAGCCGCAAGAATACCTCATCGACATCGATGGCGCCAAGCTGCACGAGAAGGCTTTCGTCATCGCGTGCTGTAACGCGGCACAGTATGGCAACAATGCCTACATCGCTCCACGGGCCACCATGCAGGACGGACTCATCGATATCACCGTCATGCACCCCTTCAGCTTCATCGAGAGCCCGCTCATCGGGGCAAGGCTGTTCCTGCGACAGCTGGGACAGGACCACCACGTGAGCATCTATCGCGGCAAGCGCATTGTCATCGAACGGGACCACGATGACATCATCCACATCGACGGTGACCCAGTGATGATGCCCCGGCAACTGGTCTTCGAGAATGTCACCAAGGGCATCAACATCATTGTGCCTCCGTCACTGCCCGGCAATGTTTAACCGTAGCCTACACCGATAATCCAACTTGACATGATATAATTTCATTTGACCATAATACAATAACACAATACAACATATATAACACTATGAGTTATCTAAAGTTTGACAAAAACCTGATGATCAATCTGGAGCAGTCGCTACCCAAGGAGATGTTGCGCACCAACCAGTCGGGAGCCTACCACTGCACAACCATCGTGGGATGCAACACCCGCAAGCAGCATGGTCTGCTAGTGATCCCCGTCCCAGAGCTCGACGACAACAACCACGTGCTGCTCTCTACGCTCGACGAGACGGTCATCCAGCACGGTGCGCCCTTCAACCTGGGACTGCACCGCTACAAGGGCGACACCTACAGCCCCAACGGACACAAGTACATCCGCGAGTATGACTGCGAGCGAGTCCCCACCACCACCTACCGCGTGGGAGGCGTCATCCTCAAGAAGGAGAAGATCTTCATCACCCACGAGAACCGCATCCTCATCCGCTACACGCTCGTCGATGCACACTCGGCCACCACGCTGCAGTTCAGGCCCTTCCTCGCTTTCCGCAACGCCAACGACCTGTGCGTCGAGAATGCTGTCGCCAGCCGTGACTATCACGAGGTGCCCAACGGCATCGCCACATGCATGTATGACGGCTACCCCACCCTGTTCATGCAGATGAACCACAAGCCGCGCTTCGTCTTCGACCCGCACTGGTACAAGAACATCGAGTATATCAAGGACCAGGAGCGGGGCATCCCCTACAGCGAGGATCTCTACGTGCCCGGCTACTTCGAGGTCGAGATCAAGAAGGGTGAGCCTCTCATCTTCTCGGCTGGCGTCGAGGAGGTCAACACCCGCACCCTCACCAAGATGTATGAGGACGAAATCAAGCCCCGCACGCCGCGCACCAGCTTCTACAACTGCATGAAGAACAGCGCCAAGCAGTTCTATATCACCAACAACGAGGGCCACTACCTGCTGGCTGGCTACCCGTGGTTCAAGATTCGCGCACGCGACGAGTTCATCGCCCTGCCGGGCTGCACGCTCTCGGTGCACCATCGTCAGGACTTCGAGCTCATCATGGACACCGCACAGCGTGCCCTGCAGGACTGGATGCGCGACGGCACACTCGACAAGCACCTCGACGGCCTCGATCTGCCCGACGTGCCTCTCTGGGCCATCTGGGCCGTGCAGCGCTATGCCCACGACCTCAATGCCGATGCCGCCCGTGAGCGATACGGCCAACTGGTCATGGACATCATCAACTTCATTGCCGACGGCCGTCATCCTAACCTCAAGCTCGACGACAACGGACTCCTTGCCACCGACGGCACCAGGCGCCCCGTCTCGTGGATGAACAGCACCCACCCCGATGGCACCCCTCTCATCCCGCGCACCGGCTACCTCGTCGAGTTCAACGCGCTGTGGTACAACGCGCTCAGGTTTGCCGTCGAGGAGTTGTACGGTCAGCAGGAACAACAGAAGCAATTCGTTGCCCGCTGCAACGCCATTGCCGACAAGTGCAAGCCGGCCTTCATCGACACATTCATGACCGACTATGGCTACCTCTACGACTACGTCAACGGCAGCTACACCGACCTCAGCGTCAGGCCCAACATGATCATTGCCGCGGCAGCCGACTACAGCCCGCTCGACCGACGACAGCGCAAGCGCGTGCTCGACATCACCACCCGCGAGCTCTTGACGCCCAAGGGACTGCGCACCCTCAGCCCCAACTCCTACGGCTACATCCCTTGGTACCTCGGCACTCCCGAGGAGCGACAGACGGCCTACTACGCCGGCAGCGCGCGGCCATGGCTCATGGACTTCTACAGCAAGGCCTACATCCGCGTCTTCGGACTCAACAGCATCTCGTTCATCGAGCGCATGATGATCGGATTCGAGGACGAGATGAAGGAGGGATGCATCGGTTCGCTCAGCGAACTCTACGACGGCAACCCGCCGTTCATCGGCCGAGGCGCCGTCAGCTTCGCTCCCAACGTGGGCGGCATCCTGCGTGTACTGCGCACCTTCAAGAATCTGCACATCATTGACAAATAAACCTTAAAATCGAGGAGGAACAGATATGAAAGCTTTAATGTTCGGTTGGGAATTTCCACCTCACATCCTGGGAGGACTGGGAACAGCAAGTTACGGACTCACCAAGGGCATGTGGCAAAATGGCGACATGGACATCACCTTTGTCATACCCAAGCCCTGGGGCGACGAGCCCAAGGAGTTTGCACACATCATCGGAGCCAACTCCACGCCTGTGGCTTGGAGAGACGTCAACTGGGACTATATCGAGAGCCGCATCGGTGGCGTGATGGACCCGCAGCTCTACTTCAACCTGCGCGACCACATCTACGGTGACTTCAACTACATGAGCACCAACGACCTGGGGTGCATCGAGTTCTCGGGACGATATCCCGACAACCTGCTCGAGGAAATCAACAACTACTCAATCGTGGCCGGAGTCATCGCGCGCACCATTGACTGCGATGTCATCCACAGCCACGACTGGCTCACATACCCTGCTGGCATACACGCCAAGCAGGTCACTGGCAAGCCCCTGGTCATCCACGTCCATGCCACCGACTTTGACCGCTCACGCGGCAACGTCAACCCCACGGTGTTCAGCATCGAGAAGGACGGCATGAACCACGCCGACCACATCATCACCGTGAGCAACCTCACCAGGCGCACCGTCATCGAGAAATACGGCATTAGCCCCGACAAGGTCACAACTGTGCACAACGCCGTTGAGCCTCTCAGCCAGGAACTGCTCGACCTGCCCGTGCCTCCAGGCAAGCAGAACAAGGTCGTCACCTTCCTGGGACGCATCACCATGCAGAAGGGGCCCGAATACTTCGTCGAGGCCGCGGCCCAGGTGCTGCACAAGGTCAACGACGTGCAGTTTGTCATGGCCGGCAGCGGCGACATGATGAACAAGATGATACGTCTCGCCGCCAAGCGTGACATCGCCGAGCGCTTCCACTTCACAGGATTCTTGAAGGGGAAGCAGGTCTACGAGATGCTCAAGGCGAGCGACGTCTACATCATGCCCAGCGTGAGCGAGCCATTCGGCATATCGCCTCTCGAGGCCATGCAGATGGGAGTGCCTTCCATCATCAGCAAGCAGAGCGGCTGCGCCGAGATCCTGGACAACGTCATCAAGATCGACTACTGGGATACCAACGCCATGGCCGACGCCATCTACAGCATCATCAAGTATCCTGCCATGTACAACGAGTTGCGCGAGAAAGGACTGGCCGAGGTCGCCCAGATCACGTGGGACAAGGCCGGAGCCAAGGTCATCAACATCTACCGCAACCTCATCAACCGCTAAAGAATATCTAGCCCATCTAGATCATCTAGAACCTCTAGACCATCTAGAAAAGAATAAGATTCAAGAAAACAAACAATAAAACGACAATAGAGATATGAAAGCGATTTGTTTTTATTTCCAGATTCATCAGCCGTTCCGGCTCAAGCACTACCGCTTCTTTGACATCGGCAACGATCACTACTATTATGATGACTTTGCCAACGACGACATCATCACGCGCATCGCTCAGCGGTCCTACATGCCCGCCAACCAGATGCTCCTCGACATGATCAAGGAAAACGGCAAGAAGTTCAAGGTGGCTTTCTCCATCAGCGGCACAGCACTCGAGCAGCTCGAGCAGTACGTACCCGAGTTCATCGACTCCATGAAGGAGCTGGCAGCAACGGGATGCGTCGAGTTCCTCAGCGAGACCTACGCCCACAGCCTCTCGTCGCTCTACGACCCCGACGAGTTCGTCGCCCAGGTCAAGGCCCACGACGAGAAGATCTACCAGCTCTTCGGACAGCGTCCCAAGGTATTCCGCAACACCGAGCTCATCTACGACGACGACATCGCTTCCATGGTTCAGGCTATGGGATTCAAGGCCGCCATCACCGCCGATGCCAAGCACGTGCTCGGATGGCGATCGCCCAACTTCCTCTACAGCAGCGCATCGGCCCCCAAGCTCAAGCTGCTGTTGAAGAACAGCAAGCTCAGCGACGATATCTCGTTCCGCTTCAGCAACCCCGACTGGGCTTCCTATCCGCTCACCGCCGACAAGTACATCAACTGGATCAACGACCTGCCTCAAGAGGAGCAGCTGGTCAACCTGTTCATGAACTACGACGCACTGGGCGAGCTGCAGCCCCGCGAGAGCGGCATCTTTGAGTTCATCAAGGCGCTGCCACGGTTTGCCGCCATCCACGACATCCAGTTCTGGACGCCCAGCGAGGTGGTTTCCAAGTTCAAACCCGTAGCTACGCTCGCCGTTCCCTACCCCATGTCATGGACCGACGAGGCGCGCGACACCAGTGCCTGGCTGGGCAACACGCTGCAGCAGGAGGCCGTCCGCAAGCTCTACTCCATCGGCGAACGTGTGCGCCTGTGCACCGACCGTCGCATCAAGCAGGACTGGTACTACCTCCAGGCCAGCGACCACTTCTTCTACATGTCCACCAAGCACAACGACGACGGCTCGGTACACTCCCACTACAGCCCCTACGACTCCCCCTACACCGCTTTCACCAACTACATGAACGTCCTCAGCGACTTCATGACACGAGTCGAGGAACAGTACCCGGCTAGCATCGACAACGAGGAGCTCAACTCCCTGCTGCTCACCATTCGCAACCAGGAGCAGGAAATCGAGAAACTCCACCGCGAGGTCGAACTCATGCGCAACAACATCGTCAAGGACACCACTGGCGACTTCCCCGTCGATGTACCACAGCCTGAACCCGCCCCAGCACAGGACAAGCCCGCGGCCAAGAAGGCTCCCGCCAAGAAGGCAACAACGGCCAAGAAAAAAGCCGCCGACAAGAAGGCTAAGTAACCGCCCTGCCGGTTTCCGCTTCAAGCTACAGGAAGTGCCCGCCGTGCCGCACAGCAGCGGCCTGGGCACTTCCTGGTTTTTAATAACCACGGCCCCTCTTCCGGCCATCATTCATTATAATTGGGTCACCTGCAAAATTCTCTTTTTGTCATTGATCCGCCATGGCCCACGGCATTATCTTTGCAACGGAGCCGGGAAAGCAGCATTTAACATTTCGTTAACACTTCCGCCCCTACTTTTGATGTTTCGCTACATAATCACTTGGCCAATTATCAAATGGTTAGCGTTTTCAGCCTAAATCACGAGGATTGCTCTTTGACAGGCTGGCATCACCACCTCACCACACCGCCAAGCCACATTCTTGCCCGCGAATTCCAGTTTGAAGTGCGAAAATAGTCATAAATTTCGATAGAAGACTGTT
>CAMJXD010000040.1 GCA_946409635.1 uncultured Prevotellaceae bacterium | reverse complement strand
GCATACCCTTTGCTCTCCGATGGATTTCAGGGTGTCTCATTGCGGAAAACAAGAATAATCCTCAAGTTTCTATCGTAGCCGCACCACTTTAGAAACTTGAGGACTAAAACTAAGGACTAAGAACTAAGGACTATAATCACTTATTGGCAATCTCCTCGAGCTTGCTGAAGAAGGCCATGCGTGCAGCCTGCAGCAGCGTCAGAGCGCGAGGCACGATGTCGCTCAGTTCGGGAGTGGTGTCGGCCAGGATTTCAAACGCTACCCACACCGTGGTCTCGCTCTTCTGGTTCTCGTCCTCGATGTCCATGGTGTACAGTTTCACCACCTTGATGCTGTTGTTCACGTCGTTCATCACCCGCATGATCACGTCCTCGTTGTCTTCGGTCACCTGGAAGATGGCGGGCATCATCAGCCTGAAGTACTGATCGTCGTCCTCATCCTTGAAGAACAGGTAGTTGACGCCCTCGTTCTTGAAGGCAATGCCGAACGGCGTCTCGTGAGGACGGAAGCCCTCTTCGGCCAGATAATTGATCATCAGTTTGTTTAAATCCATGATTGTTGATATTTTAAAGTGTTGTCGGTTGTCAAGTGGCGTTTGCAGCTCGCCTGGTTAACGGAAGCCCACGTGAGGCAACGAGTTGCCGCGCTCCAGGCCTTCGAGTTGGCGGCGTATCTGCTCATACTCGTCGAGCAACTCCTTGTTGACCGACGGCTTGATGCCGTCGATGGTCTTGAGCAGCAGCTCTTGGGTGATGTTGTCGCGGTTAAAGGCGGCGATTGTCGCTGCCTCATTGACGATATAGGCGATGTCACTGGCAACATACCCTTCGGACTTCTGTGCCAGCGCGTCGCTGTCGATGCCCTCACAGGGGCGGCCCTTCAGGTAGAGTTCAAACATCAGGCGGCGTGCCGTCGAGTCGGGCAGGGGAACGTACACCTGGCGGTCGATGCGTCCGGTGCGCAGCACGGCGGGATCCACCTTGTCAGGACGGTTGCTCGTCGCGATAACAAAGATGCCGCGCTTCGAGCAGTTGTTCAGCTGCGAGAGGAACTCGTTGACCTCGCCGGCCTGGTTGCTGTCGGTGCTGTCACCGCGGCGGGGGACAAAGGCGTCAAACTCGTCGAAGCACAGTACCGTCGGGGCATTCTCCTCGGCCTTCTTGAACAGGTCGGCAATCTTGCCCTGAGAGCCGTGGATGTAGATCGACCCCAGGTCGCTGGCTTTCACCAGCATGAAGTTGAAGCCGGTCTCCTCGGCAAACTTCTCGGCAAAGAAGCTCTTGCCGCAGCCCGGAGGGCCGTACAGCAGCATGCCGTTGGGCGGCGTGAGCTTGTACTTCTCGGCCAGCTCCTTGTCCTGGAGGATCATGATCACGCGCTTGTGCAACATCTCCTTCAGGTCGTCCATGCCGGCTATGTCCTTGAAGCCGTTGCCGCCTCCGCGCTTGATGTCGATGTCGACTTCGGTCTGCGCCTTGGCCTCGTTCCTCTCTCTCTGGTTCTGGTCCCTTGTGCCGGGATTTGACACGTCAAATATCGAGGGCTCTTCCTCCCCCTGGTCCACGAGGCTCTTTTTCTCTTCTTCGGTCAGGGCGATGCGTTTCCTGATGTTCATGGCTTCCTCGCTGTCGTCGTCTTCGAGCAGCATGTCGATCAAGCCATTCACGTTAAGCCGCATCCGCTCATCCCCCTCCAGACCCAGCAGCACGATGGTGCGCAGCCGCTCGTCGTCAATGTCGTCGACATTGACCTCATGCTGGTCTTTGCGCACTCTCATCACCAGTTTCACCTTGTCCTTGCGGGTCATTTCGGGGGTGAACTCGATGTCCCAGGGCGTTCGTCCGGTGAGCATGGTGTAGAACACCGCCGTGGCCGAGAACGCGTCGTTGTTCTCGTCATACTTGCCGATAAACGACTGGTTGGACGCGTAACGCGGGTCCAGGTCGGCGATGTCAAACGGCGCGTTGCCCATGAACGGGTGCGACACGTGGCCCATGTCGATCAGTTCGGCCACTCCGCCGGTGCGGCTGCTCAGCATCACGTTGGTGGGCGTGATGTCGTTGTGCAGGAGCACTCCGGGCTTCTCGTGCAGGTAAAGCAGCCCCTCGAGCATCTCGAGCATGATCTTGATGGCGGTGTCCTTGTCGAGCTTGCCCTCGCGCTGGATCATCTCGCTCAGCAGCTCGCCGCTGAAGTAGGTGGCCACCAGGTACTGGCAGTCGCCCGCCTCGTCCTGGTAGACGCCGTCGGCGATATAGCTGATGATGTTCTTGTGGTTCAGGTCGCGGCTGTAGGCTATCTCGTTCACCGTGCCGTCCTGGCCGATGATCTTCTCGGGGGCGTTCTTCAGCCGGTAGATCTTCATGAAGTAGGGGTTGTTGTTCTCGTCCTCCACGCGGTAACTCTCGGCATAGGGGCTCTCCTTGATCAGGTAGACCACGGTCCAGCGGTTGTCGATAATCTGTCCTTCTTTCAGTATCATTGCGGTTGGTTTTTGGGTTGTTGACTGTTTTGATTGTGGGCTTTTTTTCGTTTGATGAGGAGATACCTGACGAGCAGGTGGCCACGGTTGACCACCAGCACGGCCAGCAGGGCGGTCAGCAGGGCCGTCATCAGCCGTGTCATGATGCCGTCGGCATCATAGTCGTCGCCCAGCGAGGCAAGCTCCACGGGCTGCTCGACGTTGCTGAGCGAACTCAGCGTGCGTTTCCACAGGATCACGCCGTCCTGCACATACACCACTGCGGGGTTGCCGCGGGCTATCATCTTCAGCTCGCTGTCGTCCATGTTGTAGATCGGGTAGCTGGCCATCGACAGGTCTTGCCAGTGGGCAATCTCTTCCTGGCTGGCCGGTGTCAGCGCCACGACCTGGGCGTCGCCCACGATTGCGGCGTCGTTCAGCTCATTGAGGGCAAACGAGTTGACCACTCCCACGCGGGGCAGGTCGGGCATCAGCAGCAACACCGTGCGTCGGCTCGAGCCCAGCACGTCGGCCGTCACGTCGGCTCCGTCCTCGTCAAGGATGGCGATACTGCTTGCCTGCTGGCCGGTGCGCATCACGACCTTGCCCTGGGGTCGCCGTGCGTGGTATCGGGTCACATATTCCCACCCGGCTTCCTCGTCGGGCAGGCTGTCGATCGTGAACTCGTGCTCCTCGCCGTCCTTGCTGTAGATAAACACAAACTCGTCTTCCCCGTCTTCAGCGCCGCTGTCGGCCAGCACCTCGTCGCTCACCAGACGGGTGCCCACGGGGTAGGGACGGTAGTCGATGAGCGGTTGCGTGAAGTAGCCATAGTAGGCCACTGTCATGACAAAAGCAAACGACAAGGCCATCACTATCCACTGCACGGCGGGCCCGTAAAGGCCTCTAACGCTCGTGTTGAACGCCATCAGGTAGATGATGCCCAGCAGCAGCAACACGTTCTTGCCCAGCGTGGCCCAGTTGCTTAGATGCAGCGCGTCGCCAAAGCAGCCACAATCGGGCACCGCATCGGTAACGGCCAGCCACAGCGTCACCGGGATCATCACCAGCATCACTGCCAGCGCAACCCACAGCGAGCTGCGGCGGTAGGAGCCCGTTACGATGGCCATGCCAAGCATAAACTCCAGCGCTGCCAGAGCCACGGCGGCCAGCAGCGCCGTACCGCTCCACTCGGGCAGCCCCATAGCGGTCAGGTAGTCGGTGATCTTGTAGCATGTGCCCCACGGGTCAACACCCTTGCTGAACCCCGAGAAGACAAACACGCCGCCCACGACGAGCCTCATCAGCACCGTCATCACCTGGCACCAGCGTTCATATTTCACCGCATTGATGATGGCTTTCATATCCTGTTTACTCAGTGATGCCCTCGGCATGCTTGATCAGGGCAAACACGCTATAGTTGATCATGTCCTGATAGTTGGCGTCGATGCCCTCGCTCACCAGCGTCGCTCCGTTGTGGTTCTCGATTTCCTTGGTGCGCTGGATCTTGGTCAGGATCAGGTCGGTATAGCTCGAGATGCGCATGTCGCGCCAGGCCTCGCCATAGTCGGTGTTCTTGGCAATCATCAGCGACTTGGTCGCCCCGATGAGCTCGTCATACAGCTCGAGGGCGCGCTCGCTGCTCATGTCCACCACGTCGCTGTATCCCAGCCGCAGCTGAATCAGGCCGATGATGCCGTAGTTGATGATGCCGATAAACTCGGGCCAGATGCCTTCGCCCACCTTGGTCTCGCCGTTCAGTTCCAGCGTCCTGATGCGCTTGGCCTTGATGAATATCTGGTCGGTGACCGACCGTGGACGCAGGATGCGCCACGAGGGGCCGTAGTCCTTCATCTTGTTGATGAACAGCTCGCGGCATGTGGCAATCACCTCGTCATATTCTTTGCTAGTATTATGCATGGTTGCAGTCGTTTTGCTCTGATTTTGTTTTTAACTGACAAAGGTAATGCTTTTTCGATACTCAATCAACCACAGCATCAACTTTTTTCATCACCTGGAGTTAAAACTCGCTAAAAGCAGGAACTGCAAGCCTAACCGAGGCCTGCAGCTCCCAAAATCATCATGAAGATGTGTTTTCCTGGTTGCGCCTGTGCGTTATCGCAGCACCTTGCGCGACGTCCGGCTTCCGTCGGTGTAGGTCGTCACAACGATGTTCACACCCTCATGGGGCTGGTCGCTGCCGATGCCCGTCAGGTTGTAGTAGCGCACGCTCACGATATCCTTGCTGGTGGGCACCGTCTTCACTTCCCTGACGGCGGTAACGTTACCGATGTCGTCGCCATTAGAGTCCATCTCGCTGCCCCGCAGCGGGAAGATGATGAATTTGCTCTTGTCCAGGTCGTCATAGGGCACGCGCTCCATGTCTGCCCAGTGGGTATTGCTCCTCATGGGGGCGTTCCACACGTGGTCAGGCCTTTGTCCGTCGTTGTACTCGCCGCCCGGGTTCGAATCCTTATACACGCCGGGGTAGTATTCTGTATCGTTGATGTCGTCTCCGTGGGCATAGCGGATCAGAGCCAGGAACTTATAGGCTTGACCGGGCTTGAAGATGCGATACCACGGCTGTTGCGGGCGATTGGTCTCAGTTGAAGCGATTTCCATGCCTTCGAACAGCGACCAGTTGACCTGGACAGCGCCATACTGCATGTAGCCGTTGCTGTAGGGGCCATAAGTCGTTCCCCAGGCTCCAGCGGGATCATTGGGGTCGGTGCCGTCCCACAACTGACCGCTGCGTTTCCAGTTCATGGGCGAGTAGAATGCGCCGGGCAGGTCGGGCTCGGTGGTCATGTCGGTCGAGCCGAAGTTATAGAGCGCTGGTGTGGGATGGTCATACACGGCCCAGGTGATGTAGGCAATCTCCTGTGGCTTGGGGGCTACATAGAACATCTTGTACAGTCGGCTCTCGTCCACAATGACCGTGTCGACGCAGGGCAGGTTGGTCTCGGGGTCGGTGCCCATGATGGGAACCGAGCGGTACACGCCTTTATAAGCTCCGGGGCTCCAGTCTTGATGCACGTAGCTGAAGACTACCGAGTCGTTGAAGTGCCCGGTGACATACACGTTCTTCTCATACGGGCTCTCCATCGCGATGGGCTTTGCGATGTTGGTGATGTGCATCTGCGGATTCACGTTATTCACCAGGTTGCCCGACATCGACCCGCCGGGGATGATGCAATTTACATATTGCTCAAGATAGCGGCTGTCTTCATCGGCGCTGATCGACGCGAAGTCCTCCTCGTCAAACTTGCTTTTGTCATAGGTCACGTCGGTGTTGGCCAGGTGAACGTTGTCAAAGTTGGGCGAGATCACAATCTTCACCCAGTTGCTTTGGTCATAGTCCTTGCGCTTGAGCTGAATCTGCGATCCGCCGGGATAAGTGCCACTCACGGTGTGGTGGCAGATTTCATACACGTAGTCGGTGGTGCCGTCGGGCTGCATCGACTTGGCGCTATACTTCTCCATATCCTTGGCATACAGGGCGCCCTTGACGTCGATGAACTTGGGATTGCCTTGGGCATCAAGGATGGGGTTGCCGGCCATGTCGGTCTCATAGATCCTGGTCATGGCGTTGTCGTCATAGTACACGCCCACGAGGTCGTCCTCGACGGTGTATTTGGGACCGTTGACAATGCCATGGTTGATGATGCTGTTCAGTGAATTACCCAGGTAGACCATGCCCAGGTAGTCATAGCAGGCTCCGTTGTCAAACGGCAAGTCACCGGTCTGCTCGCGCTCTGAGTCGCCAGCGGCTCCCTGACTCGCGCCGCCCCGGCCGTTGTCAAAGATGACGTTGGTCGGGATGATGTAGTCCCCGTTGCCGTCGGTGCCATACTTCCGGTGGAAGTCTTCCATCAGGCCGAAGTCGTAGCACCACACCTCATAGCCGTCCTCGTCATAGCCCACAAAGGTGCACTTATTGCCCGGATATACCTTGGTGAACTCAATCAGACCGTTGTCCTCATTCCATGCGTAGCAGTATACCGAGTCCCAGCCGGTCGTGTTGGTGTAGTACACGTAGTAGTGGTCCTCGAGCATCGTGGAGCAGTCGCTCACGCCACTGGCCGTCACGTCGTAGTACTTGCTTGTAACGTCCTGGATGCTGTCACATGTCACGGCGTCGTCTTGGCGGTTGGATGTCGCGTCCTCGTCGCGCCAGATCAGCCATACCTCTCCGGCACGGCGCATCACCTTCTGCGACTTCAGGTCCTTTCCTTGATAGGGCTTCCTGATGAAGTAGAACTCACAGATCGAGTTGGCGATGCTCCAGGCATACCACTCCTTGCCGTCAAGGGTCGTCGTGTCGGCCAGGTCTTGAAGCTTGCCGTTGCCGTCATAGGGGTGGCCGTCGATTATGGCCTCACCGTCGTAGGTGTAGTTGGTCGGGCCGTTGCTCGACGTCAGATAGGTGCCGCCCATGTCTTGCAGGTTAAGCTTGTTCCAAGCGTAGATGCCGCCTCGCTTGCCTGCCAGCGTCTGGTGGTTGTAGGTGCCGCCTGCGGGGTCAAGTTCCCAGGCTGGGTTCTTCTGCAGGAACACCTTGGTCACTGTCGCGTCGGCGGTCTTGCGCAGCGTTACGGTTTTCTTTTCCAGGTTGACCACCACGATGTATTTGCCCGTCGGTCCGTTGAACAGGAAGTTGTTGGTGTTATATTGCAGCCTTTGGGCAAAGCCGATCATCAGCTGGGTGAGCTCATAACCCTGGCTGTCGGCGCCCAGTGCTGTAGCGTCGCTCAGCGCGGTCGAGAACAGGAAGTAGTCTCCCTGGTTCAGCGTCACGGTTGTTTGGTAGATATTGCCGTCGACGGTCGTCATCTCCTGGCTGTTGTCGTTATAGTTCCAGTTTACGCCGTAGGAGATATACAGCTTGTTGTGGCTAGGTGTCACCCTCACTTGATAGGTGGCTGGGTTGAAGTCGATGTCATAGGCACCCGACTGCAGCACATACCAGTTGTGGTTATCGTCGACATAGTCCTTGGTGTCCATCCAGCGGTCATACCACGCCTCGTTGATGGCCCAGTTGCTGGTGCCTGTCGAGTTCAGGCGATGGGCTCTCAGTGTCGACCAGTCCTCGCTGTCGGCACCCAGGCCAGTGGCCAGGGCAAAGTAACTGTTGGCGGTCAGCACCACGTTCTTGAGCGTGTAGTAGCCGCTCTCGCTGTCAAGTTCCATCGCGATGCCGGCATTGGCGGCCCACTGCTGGGTGTTGGCGTTACCGATGATGTACACGCCGCCAATCTGGTCTTGGCTGATCAGAGTCGGCACGGCAGTTACTGTTCCGCTGTTGCTGTCATAGGTCACGGTCACCGTGTAGCTGCCCGTGACGGAGACATTGAAGGTCTGGTTGTCGCCGTCGGGATACCAGCTGCCGTCGTCACCGCGCACCTTGTATGCGTAATCGGTGTTGCGCTGCAGGTGCACCTCGCCCGATGTCCAGCTGTAGATGCCGTCGCCGTCGGGGTCGCTCAGCGCGGTGCCTGATCCGGTGTCCCAGGCGTTGGGGAAAATGCCGGTGTCGTTGCCCACGGCATAGTAAGTCACCCAAGCCGTAGCTTGGGCCGTCAGGGTCTGTGTGAGGACGTTGAACGTGAAGGTCACGTCATACGTTCCCGCATGGTCGATAGACAGGCTGTAGTTGCCGCTGCTCGGCCATTCTTTGCCCCACGTGTGGTCTTGAACGGCCTTGTACTCATAGCTGCGTGCGGCCAGGTTAAGCCCTGTGAGCGTCAGCGTGTAGTCAACGCCGTTGCTGGTGGTCATGTCACATGCCGTGTTGTTGGTGACCCAATCGGCGCCTATCAGGTCCTGCTGGCCTACGATCGTCAGCGACTGGAACGGGCCGAACAGCGACACGCTGTTGCTGTTGCCGCTCGTGTTTAAGATGTACACGATGCTCCACGTGCCGGTAGAGCTCACGCTATAGATGTAGTCGCTGTTAGGGTAGGAGGCCACGTCCCACGAGTGGTTCTTCACGACCTTGAACCCGTAGTTGTCGTTCTGGGTCACGTTGGCGGTCCTGGCCAGGTAATAGTAGCTCGTGCTGCCATACTGCACCATGTCATTGTTGGTGTCTTCGGGACTCCAGCTCGAGTTCAGAAACCCGTTTTGAGTTCCCGCAACCGTCCACGTCTGTCCCGTGGCCAGAGGCACGGCTGCAACCAGGCACAGCGCGGCAAGCATCAGCCTAAGGCCTGGAATTTTGGTTAAATGTCTCATCTCTTGATAGTTGTTATATTAATAATTCACTTGATAAATATACTTGTTGTCAGGTGGTTATAAGCCCCTTTTGGTTTTTGGGCCATCACGCGGTTTTCAGCATTGACGGTTGCGTCAGGTAATGGTTCTCGGTCCCATCTCTCTCACGTCCAACCAGCAAATTAATCCCCTTTTTATTAACAATGTGAATCCCTTGCCGCCCATTTAACAAAAATTTAATATGCAATCGTTTGCATCTTCCAATCGGCCCAACCGGCCCAATCCCCACCGTTAACCGACGCTAAAGTTTAATAAAAATCACTGCACGATAAAATAATCACCCCTCACTGTCCGATATTAACTAAAAAATGACTACTTTTGCCATTTAAAACGACATTTAAAATTAAGCACCAATGAAGTCAGACAGTTTAGTGATCATTCCCACCTATAACGAGAAGGAGAATATCAGGGCCATTATCGAGGCTGTGCTCAATGTTCCCGAGCACCAGTTCGACCTGCTTATCGTCGATGACAACTCTCCCGACGGCACCGGAGCCATCGTCGAGCAAATCATCGCCGAGCAGCCGCAGCGTGTACATCTGCTCAAGCGTGCCGGCAAGCAAGGACTCGGTACGGCCTACATAGCTGGCTTCAAGTGGGCGCTGCAGAACGGTTATGAGTATATCATCGAGATGGATGCCGACTTCTCGCACCCCGTCAACAAGCTGCCCGAGATGCAGGCCACCTGTGCCACGGGAGGAGCCGACGTCGCCGTCGGTTCGAGATATCTCACGGGTGTCAACGTCGTTAACTGGCCCATGGGCAGGATGCTCATGAGCTATTTCGCTTCGGCCTATGTCCGCCTGGTCACAGGCATGCAGGTGAGGGACGCCACGGCCGGTTTCGTGTGCTATCGCCACGAGGTGCTTCGCAGCATTAACCTGGACGCTGTCGAGTTCAAGGGCTATGCTTTCCAGATCGAGATGAAGTTCACCGCCCATCGCATGGGATTTACCATCAAGGAGGTCCCCATCGTCTTTGTCAACCGGGTGCTCGGCGACAGCAAGATGAACAGCAGCATCTTCTTCGAGGCCCTGTGGGGTGTCGTCAAGCTCCGTCTGGAGTCCATCTTCAACAGCCGCCGCTTCAACAGGCAGTTGACGGCAGGACGGGCTTCATGAACAGTCGCTGCGCGACTGTGACATTTGGGTTACATTGACGCCCAGCAAGCGCCTTCCGTCCATGGTGGCATGGTTTTTGCCGCTATGAGTCGGTGTATACAAGAAATGAAATCAATTTTTCAATGGCTAAAAAGAAACATCATATCACGGGACTCACTGGTGAACAGGTGATTGCCAGTCGACGTGAACATGGCACCAATGTGCTGACTCCACCCAGGCGTGAGCCACTGTGGAAACAATTTCTGGAAAAATTCAACGACCCGCTCATCAAGATCCTGCTTTTCGCGCTGGCCTTGTCGGTGGGTCTGTCTGTTTATGAGTATTTTGGGCTTCAGGCTTCGGCCAGCGTGCTGTTTGAGCCTCTCGGCATCTTTATTGCCGTAGTGCTCGCCACGCTCATCGGATTTCTTGTCGAGGTCAATGCCAACAAGAAGTTCCGCCTCCTGAACCAGACCGACGACAACGTCAAGGTCAAGGTCACTCGAGACGGACACGTCACCCAGGTCCCCAGATGCGATATTGTCGTGGGCGACATCGTCATCCTCGAGACGGGCGAGAAAGTCCCTGCCGACGGCACAATACTCGACAGCTTCAACCTCACCGTCGACGAGAGCTCTTTCACGGGCGAGCCGTCGGCCTGGAAAACCCATGACGCCGCCCTGGCCCTGGCCGAGGCCGAGGTCACCTATCCCCCCACGATGCTCCTGCGCGCCAGCACGGTCATCGAGGGCAATGCCACGATGCGCGTCGACCGCGTCGGCGACATGACCGAGTATGGCAAGGTGTATCATGATGCACAGATCGACAATAACATCAAGACGCCGCTCACCCAGCAGCTCGATCGCCTCGGGCGAACAATTGCCCGTGGCAGTTACGTCATGGCGGGGCTGCTCGTGCTGGGACGCATCATGGAGTTCCTGGTGTCGGGCAGCGAGGGCTTTATTGCCGATGCCCAGTACTTTATCGAGACGGTCATGCTGGCCGTGACCCTCATCGTGGTGTCGGTGCCCGAGGGACTGCCCATGAGCGTGACGCTCTCCCTGGCACTGAGCATGCGCAAGATGCTCAAGCACAACAACCTCGTCAGGCGCATGCATGCCTGCGAGACAATGGGTGCCGCCACGGTCATCTGTACCGACAAGACGGGTACGCTCACCCAAAACAAGATGCAGGTCTATCAGACCCACTTCTATGGCCTGCAGGACGGCTCGCGCCTGGGCGACGATGACTCCAGCCGCATCGTCCAGGAGAGCATCGCCTGCAACAGCACGGCTTTCCTTGACGATAGCGACCCGGGCAATGTGACCCCCCTGGGCAACCCCACCGAGGGCGCGCTGCTCCTGTGGCTGCACGATGCGGGCGTCGACTACATGGCGGTGCGTGACGCTAGCGAACCCCTGGCCCAGATGCCATTCTCCACGATGACCAAGATGATGGCCACCGTCGTCGACAGCGTCACCGGCAGCCGACTGCTGCTGGTCAAGGGAGCCCCCGAGATTGTCATGCGACTCTCCGACCAGACGGCCGCCGGCGCCTCGTTCCAGCAGATTACCGACGAGCTCACCAGCTATCAGAACAAGGCGATGCGCACCTTGGCGTTTGCCTATGCCGTGCTCAAGCCCGACGACGATCCAGGGCAAGTCATCAACTCGCTGCGCCATGGAAACGTCCCGCCCCTGACCCTGCTGGGCATCGTCGCCATCAGCGACCCCGTCCGCCCAGACGTGCCGGCTGCCATCCAGGATTGCCGCAATGCGGGCGTGAAAGTAAAGATTGTCACCGGCGACACGGGCGCCACGGCACGTGAGATAGGTCGTCAGGTGGGCCTGTGGAACGACGATGACGACCGCGACAAGTCGGCCATCATCACCGGACCCGAATTTGCCGCCCTCGACGACGACGAGGCGGCAAGCCGTGCACGCTCGGTCAAGATCATGGCGCGGGCTCGCCCCGACGACAAGGCACGCCTGGTCAGGCTGCTGCAGCAGCAGGGCGAGGTCGTGGCGGTCACGGGCGACGGCACCAACGACGCCCCGGCGCTCAATGCTGCCCAGGTCGGGCTCTCGATGGGCGACGGCACCGCCGTGGCCAAGGAGGCCAGCGACATCACCATCCTCGACAACTCGTTTGCCAGCATCAACAAGGCTGTCCTCTGGGGGCGGTCGCTCTATAGCAACATCCAGCGCTTTGTGCTCTTCCAGCTGGCCGTCAACGTGTGTGCCTGCCTGGTGGTCGCCATCTGCTCATTCTTCAGCAAGCAGCCCGCGCTCACGGTCACCCAGATGCTCTGGGTCAACCTCATCATGGACACCTTTGCGGCGCTCGCTCTCGCCTCGCTGCCGCCCAACAGCGTGCTCATGCGCAAGAAGCCCCGCGACGGGCGGGCCAGCATCATCACCCGGGCCATGAAGTATTTCATCCTCGTCAGCGGCATCGTCTTTGCCGCGTTGATGATACTCATGTATTCCGACTACGTCAGCGCGGCCAACGGCGGACGGTCCTTCATGCGCGGCATCCATCCCAACATCAGCCCGCGCGAGATGGGCATCTTCTTCAGCGTCTTTGTCTTCCTCCAGTTCTGGAACATGCTCAACGCGCGCTCGTTTGCTACCGGCAAGTGGGCCTTCAATAACATGGGCGGCAGCAAGGTCTTCTGGATGGTAGCAGTCATCATCGCCCTGGGGCAGATCTTGATTGTGCAGAACTTCTATCCACTGTTTGACTGTGCGCCTCTTGACTGGACCACTTGGGCCTACATCATCTTGGGCACCTCGCCGGTTTTCGTTCTGGGTCAATTCATCGCACCACGCATCAAGAACACATAAAACAAAAAAAATCTCATTTAAATTTTGTGTTTTCATGCTTTTGCTATAACTTTGCATCATCTGTATGCGTTAGCGAACTGATTTGTAACAATAATATTTAATGCAAAACACTATGAAGAAATCCTTACTCTCTGTAATCGCAATGCTTGTGGGTTGCTGGACCGCTGGCCATGCCGCCATCGAGGTAACCACGACCAACATCGAGCAGCCGCAGGGCGACACCCTGCTGTTTGCCCTGCCCGTCAACCTGGATTGCTACCAGGATATTCAGAATTACTACCAGGCTGCCAATGGCAACCTGCTTAGGTTCATGAAGTTCCAGCCCGAGTACATCGTGACGGCCCAGGACTTCACTAAGGGTGACACCGACAAGGGTACCGCTACGTTGCCCAACAATGCCAAGGTCATCGGCCTCGGTCTCGAGGGGTATGACAATGGCAGCTGGAGCACCTCACACGGCATCTTCCACGAGGTGACGGCCTGGTGCCGCAACATCCCTCGTGAGCAGACCCAGTTCATCCCCGGATATGCCGGCGACGGAACCGATCTGCTTGACGGCTACAACCTGCGCCCGCCCAAGGGGCAGCTCTACACCGACACCGTCAACTCCCGCGGCTATACCAACCGTCCGGGATACATCTGCACCTTTGACCCCGAGGCCAATGAGCAGAACCCGGGACTCATCGTTGACATCCCCTTCAACGTGCCCGACGAGGACGGCCATTTCATCCCCTTCTGGTACCAGGGCGAGAACATCTACCTCACCCTGTGGATCTGCAACTGGTATGACGTGAACATGAAGTATCGCTACATGGCCTATGACCAGGCCGAGGGCGTCATGGCCAGCCTCATGCGTTCGGGTAACTACTGCTTCAACAGCGAGTCGTTCTACGACATCCCCTACGTCCTGGGCGAGCCCCTGCCCTACGACCTGCCCGAGCATCGTCTGCCCGCTTTCCGCATCCCTTATTACACCAACGACCTCCGCATCACCCTCGAGGGCATGCCCGCCGTGCTGGAGGTAAAGGATGCCGACGGCAATTCCTATCCCGCAGCGGCCGACGGCAACTTCTACAGCCTGGACCACTCGCAGCACTACACGCTCTATGTCGACGGCAAGGCCCGCTATGAGTTTGACTTCGACAACATGTACACCGACATCGACATGGTCATCAAGAAGGACCTCACCGCTGTCGAGGAGATTGGCGCCACCAAGGCCGTGAACAGCATCGTTTACTACAACCTCTCAGGCCAGCAGAGCGCCGAGCCCGTCGAGGGCGTCAACATCGTTGTCACCACCTACAGCGACGGCACCCGCACCACAGCCAAGGTCATCAAGTAAGCAACTCATCAGCATTAGGCTGACACATACGTCAGGCACTTCCCCAAAAATCGGGGAGTGCCTGGCATTTTTTTTTGAACAAGAGGTTGACATTATTAATAATCATTATTACCTTTGTCACACAAACATAAACCAAACTACATGTATCGATTATGATGAAAAAACCGAGATTCAAGTTCCATCACCTGATCGGCTTGCTGACTGCGGTGGCCTTCGCTATGGGCGGTGGTGTGGCATGGGCCACGCCTGTGCCGCAAGGGCAGGGCAGCACCGTGCAAGCCTCGACGGTGACGGGACAGGTGCTTGACGAGAATGGCGAACCCGTCATCGGGGCGACGGTCGCCGTCAAGGGAACCAGTGTGGCCACCGCCACCGATTTCGACGGGCGCTTCACCATAAGTGCCCACCAGGGCTCAACCCTGGTGGTGACCTACCTGGGCTACAGCCCTCGCCATGTGCAGGTCGATGGCGCCGACCTGTCCATCACCATGCAGCCCTCAGCAGCCTGTGACCTCAGTGAGGTCGTCGTGACAGCCCTTGGCATCAAGAAGGAGGCCAAGTCGCTTTCCTACAACGTGCAG
This sequence comes from uncultured Prevotellaceae bacterium, assembly GCA_946409635.1. Classification (GTDB taxonomy): domain Bacteria; phylum Bacteroidota; class Bacteroidia; order Bacteroidales; family Muribaculaceae; genus Sodaliphilus. The sequence continues at coordinate 947 of CAMJXD010000040.1, read as the reverse complement.
CAGCTTGGCAGCGATGCCCTGATGACGGTGCAGGACGCCAACTTCGTCAACTCGTTGGCGGGCAAGGTGGCCGGCGTCACCATCAATGCCTGTGCGACGGGTGCGGGAGGCAGCAGCCGCGTGGTCATGCGCGGTGCCAAGAGTATCAACGGTAACAACAACGTGCTCTACGTTGTAGATGGCATCCCCATGCCGACCCTCGGTAGCGAGCAGCCCGAAGGCATCTTTGCCGGTGCGGGCCAGACGGGTGACGCCACGGCGGGCATCAATCCCGACGACATCGAGAGCATCAGTGCCCTCACGGGCCCAACGGCAGCCGCCCTCTACGGCGCCAATGCCGCTGGCGGTGTCATCCTCATCACCACCAAGCGTGGCCGCGCGGGCAGGGTAGATGTGACCTACAACGGCAGTTTCCAGTTCTCACGACCCTTTGTCCTGCCCCGTTTCCAGAACCAGTACGGTCCCAGCGAGACGGGCAGCTACTTCAGCTGGGGCGAACGGCTGGCCGCGCCCAGCGATTACCGTCCCGCCGACTTCTTCCAGACGGGAACCAACATCGCCAACTCCATCAGCCTCAGCACGGGCAACGACAAGAACCAGACCTATCTGTCGCTCGGGGCTGCCAACTCCCAGGGCATCATCCATAGCAACAACTACGACCGCTATAACGTGAGCCTGCGCAACACCACCATGCTCGACAACCGCATGACCCTTGACCTGGGCTACATGCTCACTGCGGTCAAGGAGCAGAACATGATCAGCCAGGGACAGTACCACAACCCGCTGGTGCCCGTCTATCTGTTCCCCGCCGGGGACGATTTCTCCAAGCTGGGCTACTTTGAGCGTTACGACACGGGCCGCAACTTCCCCGTCCAGTACTGGCCCTACAACTACGACATCTCGATGGAGAACCCCTACTGGGAGACCGAGCGTGAGCGCTTCATCAA
>CAMJXD010000039.1 GCA_946409635.1 uncultured Prevotellaceae bacterium | reverse complement strand
GCGGGCGTCTGACCGAGGTCTACAAGGTGCCTGTCGAGGGCGGACGTGCCACGCGCGAACTGGCCACTCCCGCCGAGTACATCTGTTGGAACAAGGGCGGTGACTACTTCGTGTACCAGGACCGCAAGGGCGGAGAGGACGAGTACCGCAAGCACCACACGTCGTCGATTACCCGCGACATCTGGTGTTATGACGCCAAGACTGGCCATCACAGCAACCTGACCAACATAGGGGGCGAGGACCGCAATCCCGTCCTGAGCCCCGACGGCAAGACGGTGTATTTCCTGAGCGAGCGCAACGGCGGTTCGATGAACGTCTACTCGATGCCCATCGACCATCCCGCCCAACTCAACAAGGTGACCAACTTCACGGTCAATCCCGTGCGCTTCCTGTCCATCGCCAACAACGGCACGCTGTGCTTCACCCAAGACGGTGAACTCTACACCATGCGCCAGGGCGGTCAGCCCAGCAAGGTGAACCTGAGCCTGTGGCACGACGACAGTGACCAGGTGCAGCGCCTGTCGTTCACTCGCGGCGCAACCGATGCCGCCGTGTCGCCTGACGGCAAGATGGTGGCCTTTGTGGTGCGCGGTGAGGTGTTTGTCACCTCGGTCGAGTATAACACCACCAAGCGCATCACCAGCACACCCCAAGCCGAGAACTGGGTATCGTGGGGAGCAGACAACCGCACGCTGGCCTATGCCACCGAGCGCAACGGCAACTGGCAGCTCGTGCTTGCCACCATCGAGCGCAAGGACGACCCCAACTTTGCCAATGCCACCCTCATCAAGGAAGAAATCCTGCTGCCCTCGACGACAGTGGAGCGCACGCGTCCGTGCCTGAGTCCCGACGGCAAGAAGCTGGCCTTTATCGAGGACCGCTTCTGCCTCAAGGTGCTTGACCTCAAGACCAAGCAGGTGACCCAGGTGACCGACGGCTCGACGTGGTATGAGACCAACGGCGAGTTTAACTACTCGTGGTCGCCCGACGGCAAGTGGTTTGCCCTCGAGTTCATCGGCAACCAGCGCGACCCGTACACCGACATCGGCATTGTGTCGGCTAACGGTGGCCCCATCACTAACATCACGGGCAGCGCGTACATCAGCGAGGATCCCCGCTGGGTGATGGAGGGTAATGCCATCATGTTCCGCAGCAACCGCTACGGCATGCGCAGCCACGCATCGTGGGGTTCGCAGGACGACGTGTTCCTGGCCTTTGTAAACCAGGAGGCACTGGACCGCTATAACCTCAACAAGGAGGACTATGAGCTGCTGACCGAGGCTGAGAAGGAGGCCAAGAAGGCCGAAGAGAAGAAGGCCGAGGAAGCCAAGAGCAAGAAGAAAGGCAGCAAATCGAGCACAACCGCCGATAAAGCCGCTGACAAGGGCTTGAAGGTGGAGCTTGAGGGCATCGAGGACCGCATCGTGAGGGTAACGCCCAACTCGAGCAACATCTCGGGTTGCATGATTACCCCCGACGGAGAGTCGCTGTACTACCTGTCGGCCTTTGAGAGCGGCTATGACTTGTGGAAGATGGACCTGCGCAAGCATGAGACCAAGCTCTTGAACAAGATGGGCGGCGGTGGTGCCGACATCCAGGCCAGCAAGGACGGCAAGACGCTGTATGTGCTGGGCGGCAGCAAGATGCAAAAGCTCGTCGTGGCTAGTGACAAGCTCACTCCCATCACCTACCAGGCCGAGATGAAGATGGACCTGTTTGCCGAGCGCGAGTACATGTTCAACCACGTGGACAAGCAGATTGAGAAGCGCTTCTACAACCTCACCTATCACGGCTGTGACTGGAAGGCCAATGTGGAGACCTATCGCAAGTTCCTGCCTCACATCAACAACAACCAGGACTTTGCCAACCTGCTGAGCGAGCTGCTGGGCGAGCTGAACGCTTCCCACACCGGCGGCCGCTACTATCCCACTAGTGGCGAGGCAACCTCGGACCTGGGCCTCATCTATGACTGGAATTACACGGGCACCGGCCTCAAGATTGACGAGGTGATTGCCGGTGGACCGCTGGCCAAGGCCAAGAGCCAGGTCAAGCGCGGCACCATCCTTGAGAAAATCAACGGCACCGCTATCGACGAGAACAATGACTATACCGAGCTGCTGAACGGACAGAGCGGCAAGAAGACCCTGCTCTCGCTTTATGACCCCAAGACCGGCAAGCGCTGGGAAGAGGTGGTGAAACCCATCAGCAAGGGTGCCCTGAGCGACCTGATGTACAAGCGTTGGGTTAAGCGCAATGCCCAGGTCGTGGACAGCCTGTCGGGCGGTCGTCTGGGTTATGTGCACCTGGAGTCGATGAACGACGCCAGCTTCCGTGACCTGTACAGCGATGTGTTGGGCAAGTACAACAAGCGCGATGGCATCGTGATCGACACCCGCTTCAACGGCGGCGGTCGCCTGCATGAGGATATCGAGATGTTCTTCAGCGGCAAGAAGTATTTCACCCAGGTGATACGCGGCCGTGAGGCGTGTGACATGCCCAGCCGCCGCTGGAACAAGCCCAGCATCATGCTGCAGTGCGAGGCCAACTACAGCAACGCTCACGGCACGCCGTGGGTCTACAGCCATGACAAGCTGGGCAAGCTCGTGGGTATGCCCGTCCCGGGCACCATGAGCAGCGTGTCGTGGGAGAGGCTGCAAGACTCGTCGCTGGTGTTCGGTATACCCATCATCGGCTACCTGCTGCCTGAGGGCAACTACCTCGAGAACACCCAGCTGGAGCCTGACATCAAGGTCGCCAACAACCCCGAGACCGTGATCAATGGCGAAGACCTGCAGCTCAAGGCTGCGGTTGAGGAGCTGATGCGCGAGTGCGGGTTGAAGTGACCCTATTGAGCGCACTGCTCGCCACGCCAGGTGCAAGAGCTCATCGGCTCTCACGCTGAGCCGCTAAGTGATTGATTATCGTCATCAAGTTGATGATTGTAAATCATTTAAAATCAAAAACTTGGCGGCTTAGCGACTTGGCGTGAGGTTTATTCCGCTGAACAGTTACGCAAGGAGTGAAAATATTAAAATTGGTTAAAAGACGGGGAGCAAGGACTGCTGGGTTATGGAAAAGTTGTACTTTTGCAGTCAAATTACGAGAAAAGATGTTGTTGATGAGCAAAATATCGGAGAGGATGATGCGACAATCGCAACACTTATCTGCGCCTTTTTGGAATAAGAATTTCTGTCACATTGAAGAAATATAACGTGAAGAGTGGGACCCGTTCTCGGGTCCCATTTTGTATGTTTATGACCTAATTATAATCGTTCTAACATTATGATCGCTGATTTCATTTCTACGCATCTGACCGACATTATCGGTTATACGGCGTCGGTATGTCTCGTGTTAGGCTACATGCCCCAAGCCATCTACACGATACGCACTCATGACACAGACGGCATCGCCTTGCCGACGTTCCTGATGATGGGCCTGGGCGGCATATTCTTTGCCATTCAGGGCCTGTTGCTAGAGAACTGGCCGTTGTTTATCACCAATGTAATCACGACGGTATCGAGTGCAATCGTTTTCGGTATCAAGATGTATAATGACTACTGGAAGAAAGGTAAGCGTTGAGGATGATTGAAAGCCGTAAGGCCTGTTGCTATTGAAAAAGCGATTTTTTCTTTGGCAAGTCGGAAAAATGCATTAATTTTGAAAAATTTTCAAAGTAAGAGCCCTCTCTTGCCTACGGGTTTTGTAAAATTAACTTAAAACGAGCACAACCTGAGCTAGAATCAATAATATTATAAATACTTTACTTGATGATTTATGAGACTTAAACTGTTTATGCTATTGGCACTCATTGCGTCGCTGCCGCTGCTGGCACAGCAGTCGGGCCTGAAGGGCGTTGTGGTGGACGCACGCAGCGGTCTTCCCGTTGTGGGTGCTACCGTCATGCTCGACAATCAGGGCAATGCCGCGACGACAGGACCGTCGGGCGACTTCCTGATTGACGATGCCCTGCAGGGCAACGACGAACTGCTGGTGCTGTGTTACGGTTACAAGGACTGGACACGCACGGTCACCATCATCGGCGGCGTGGTCGATGACATGGGGACCATTCAGATTGAACCCCTATCGTTTGAGAGTGCTGAGGTGCTGGAGTATCGCAGCACGGTAGCCGACATGGCATTGTCGGAATCGCAGCTCGAGGATGAAGAAGGCAACACGCAGGAGATTGCGTTGCTGAGCGGTGCTACCGACAACCCCTTCTATCAAGCGTCGAGCTACACTTTCAGCACGATGCGTTTCCGCATTCGCGGTTATGAGAACAACAAGACCGAGACTTACATCAACAGTATCCCGTTTAACGACGGCGTGCGGTTTGCCTTCAACTACTCGATGACCGGCGGCATGAACCAGGCGTTCAGGAACAAGACCATCGGCATGGGTTTGGAGGACAACACGTACGGCTTTGGCGGCATAGGCGGAGCAAACAACATCAAGACGTTTGCCGCTGACTATGCCCCCGGCACCCGGTTGAGCCTGGCCTATACCAACGGCAACTACCGCTGGCGCGGCATGGTGACCCATGCCACGGGTCTGAACAAGCACGGCTGGGCAATGACCGTGTCGGCCGTAGGCCGCTATGCCGACGAGGGCGTGTATCCCGGCTCGTTCTATAACAGCTGGGGCTACTTCCTGGCGTTGCAGAAAGTCTTCAACCCGCAGCACTCATTGACGCTGACCACCTTTGGCGCCCCGACCAAGCGCGCTGCCAACTCGGCCGTGTATGAGGAGGCATGCCAGCTCGTGGGCAGCAACATGTACAATCCCGACTGGGGCTGGCAGGAAGGCAAGAAGCGCAACTCGCGCGTGGTTGAGTCGTTTGACCCGACGGCTATCCTGAACTGGCTGTGGAAGCCCAACGAGAGCACGTCGCTGAACACCGGACTGGCCTATCACAAGTCGTTCTACAGCAAGGCTGCTCTGAACTGGCACAAGGCCGCCGACCCGCGTCCTGACTATTACCGCTACCTGCCGTCGTACTACACCGATCCCGAAGTGGTGGACCTGTATACCGACCGGTGGACCAGCGAGAGCGACTACACGCAGATCATGTGGGACAACCTGTACCAGACCAACTACCTGAACAACCATCTGGCCGACGAGTCAGGTGTGGAGAAGGGTTCGACCTACATCCTGGAGAAGCGTCACAGCAACCAGTCGAGCTTCACGCTGTCGAGCGTGCTGAACAAGCGATTCACCAACCAGCTGACGATGCAGACCGGCGCCAACGCCAACTATACCGTGTCGTCGTACTACAAGACCATCAAGGACCTGCTGGGCGGCCGTTACTGGCTGGATATCGACAACTTCAGCGAGCGTGACTTCCCCGAGAATCCAGACATGGCCCAGAATGACATGGACAACCCCGACCGCAAGGTGGTCAAGGGCGACCGCTTCGGCTATGACTACAACATCCTGACGATGAAGGCTCAGCTGTGGCACCAGTGGGTGCTGAACCTGGCCAAGTGGGAGATGTTTGCCAGCGTGAAGGGCGAGTACTTCCAGTTCCAGCGTGACGGCAAGATGCGTAACGGCCGTGCTCCAGAGAACTCATACGGCAAGGGCGACGCTCACCGCTATGTGACCTACGGCGCTAAGGGCGGAATCACCTATAAGCTTGACGGCCGCAACAGCTTCACGGGTCACGTGTTCTACGGCACAGAGGCTCCTCGCCCCTATGATGCCTATATCTCGTCGCGCACCAAGGACGACGTCATCGACCTGAAGGTAGAGAAGATCTTCTCGGCCGACGTGAGCTATGCGATGAACTTCCGCAACTTCAAGGGTGTAGTAACCGCATTCTTCACCGACCAGCGCGACAACACGGAGCGGACCGCATTCTATGACGACCAGTACAGCACGTTCTGTAACTTTGCCTTGACCGGCGTTCACAAGCAGTACAAGGGCGTCGAGGTGGGCTTGAGCTACAAGCTGTCGCCGTCGCTGACCGTGAGCGGTGCCGCCAATATTGCCCGTTACCAGTACAAGAACCGTCCCATCGGCACCCGCAGCTATGAGAACGGAGTCCAGGAAGACGTGACTCAGACGGTGTACCTGAAGAACTTCTATGTGGGCGGAACGCCTCAGGAGTGCTATTCGCTGGCCTTCAACTGGGCTGGTCCGAAGCAGTGGTTTGTGGAGCTGAACGGAGCGTGGATGAACCGCTCGTATGTTAACCTGTCGCCGGTGCGCCACGTTGAGATGCAGAACCTGTACACGATGGCCGAGAGTGAGGCCGACCTGCTGCAAAAGATCAAGGACATCAGCCAGCAGGAGAAGCTGAACGAGGCGCTGGTGATCAACGCGAGCATCGGTCATGTGATCTACATCAACCGCACGGCGTCGTTCAACATCAACCTGAACCTGAACAACATCCTTGACAACCGCAGCATCCAGACCGGCGGTTACCAGCAGGGTCGTATCGACACCAAGGACATCTCGAACACGGCCAACAAGTTCCCGAACAAGTATTACTATGCCCAGGGCTTCAAGATGTTCCTGAACTTGGGTCTGAAGTTCTAACTCAAGAAACAAACAATCAACAAGATATAAATAAAACAAACAATACAACCAGACTATGAAACGTTTTAATTATTATCTCAGCCTGATGCTCCTGTTGGTGTTCACCGCCGCTTGCAGTGATGAGTTTGACCAGCCGCCCATGGTGGTTCCCACTGCCGAGCACACGCCCAACATGACCATCGCTGAATTCAAGGCCAAGTACTGGCAGGATGTTGTCAACTACATTGACACGGTGAAGGAGGACATCGTCATCCACGGTTGGGTGACCAGTAGCGACGAGAGCGGCAACATCTACAAGTCGCTGTACATTGCCGACGAGTCGGGTGCAGGCATCAATATCTCAATCAACCAGAACAGTCTGTTCAACAACTACCGCATCGGTCAGGAAGTGGTGCTTCCGCTGAAGGACTACTTTGTGGGCAAGTACAACGGGCAGCAGCAGCTGGGTTATCCTCAGTTCTATGAGAAGGGGCAGGTGTGGGAGGCCACGTTCCTGCCGCAGGCCATGTGGGAATCGCTGGTAGAGCTCAACGGTCTGCCCGATCCCAGCAAGGTTGAGCCTATGGAGGTGAGCATCAGCGACTTCCAGGGCAAGACCGACCGCGAGACGCTGCTGAAGTATCAGGGCAAGCTCGTGCGCATCACTGGGGTGACGTTCCAGGATGCTGATGGCGTGACGACATTTGCCGAGTCGAGCGCGACAACCAACCGCAACGTAGTTGACGCCAACAACAACACGCTGGTCGTGCGTAACAGCAACTATGCTGACTTCCGTGCCGACGTGCTACCTGACGGCGAGGTCGACATCGTGGGTTTGCTGAGCTTCTATGCAACGCGTGATAACTCGTCGGGCACGTGGCAGTTCTACCTGCGTGACATCAACGACGTGATAGGCGGCGGACAGCCCGGTTCCATGATGAATCCGTTTACCGTTGCAATGGCTCTCGAGAAGCAGGACAACTCGAGGGGCTGGGTGAGCGGATATGCCGTGGGATCGGTAGCGCCCGAGGTGACCACCGTGAGCGGCAACGGCGACATTGAGTGGAAGGCCCCGACCACGATGGACAACACCATCGTGCTGGCCGATGAGCCCAACTGCAAGGACATCAGCAAGTGTGTGATTGTTCCCATGCCCCAGGGTTCCCCGTTCCGCATCGAGGCCAACCTGAGTGACAATCCTGAGTTCTACCAGAAGGTCATCAAGGTGAAAGGTGAGCTCAAGAGCTATATGGGCGCTGCCGGCGTTGTTGTCAAGACTGGCTCGGAGGATGAGTATGTGCTGCCGTTCAAGCCTGCTCCCAAGGTGGGAGTTCTCACGCTGCAGGAGGGCTTTGACAGCTCGTTGCCCGGTGGCTGGGAGAACATTGCCGTGAGAGGCGACAAGAAGTGGTACCAGACCGAATTCAGCGGTAACGGATATGCAGCGATGACCGGCTTCAAGGGCAACAACCCCCCGTTTGATGCATGGCTGTTCACACCGGCGCTTGACATCAAGAACGCGAAGAGCAAGACGCTGAACTTCCGCACCCAGGTCAACGGATATGGTAACAAGACGACTCAGTTTGAGGTGTATGTGCTCAACTCACTTGATCCCGCAACCGCATCGGTTAAGGTGAAGCTGAATCCCAAGATTGCCACGGCGCCCGCGAGCGGTTACAGCGACTGGGCCGAGTCGGGCGACATCGACCTGAGCAAGTGGGCCGACGGCTGCTACTACATCGGATTCCGCTTCTATGCTACCGAGGATGCCAACTATGCGACATGGTGTGTTGATGACGTGAACTTCGGCATCGAGCCGCCGCTGGCTACCCGTGCCGACTTTGAGACGATACTGAGCGGTCAGGATCAGGACTATACCACCACGCTGGGCAATTATAGTTCGACTGCTGGCTGGAAGGCCACCAACTGCACCGTGCTGAAGGGCGGAGCTTCGGACAGCAACCCCGTGTTCAGCTTCATTGGCTATGTGACGGGTTCCACGACCCAGTATGCCAAGGCTCCGACCATGAGCGGCGGCACGACGACTGTGGGCACCATCGTATCGCCCGTGCTGAAGGGCGGCATGAAGAAGCTGCGCTTCAACTATGGCTGCGCCTACTCGGGCACCAAGCTGTCGTTCCGCGTTGACGTGAAGCAGGGTGGCAACGTGGTCAAGAGCTGGACCGTGACCAACAACGATGTGAAGAGCAAGACCGCCTACAACTTTGATGAGGCGTGCTCGGTGAACGGCGACTTCACCATCGAGTTCACCAACCTGAGTCCGTCGAACGCAAGCGGCAACACGAAGGACCGCGTGTCGGTATGGAACGTGAACTGGGATTCTGCCCAATAATATGCTCATCAAATAAATCATTGTAATCATGATTAAGAAAGTTTTGATAATGGCACTGGCGCTGGCAGCGATGTTGCCGGCGCTGGCCCAGGAACCCGGGCAAGAACAGCAGGAGCGTCGCTACCTGATGTATGGCGTGATGTTCTACAACCTGGAGAACCTGTTTGACACGATTAATAACAACGGCGTGTATGACAAGGAGTTCTCGCCCGAGGGGGCACGTCAGTGGAACGGTACCAAGTACTGGCAGAAACAGCACAACATGGCTTATGCCATCAGCCAGATGGAGGTCAAGGGATCGCCGGCCGAGGGTCCTGTGATCATCGGTGTGAGCGAGATTGAGAACATCACGGTGCTTCAAGACCTCGTGCGCCAGCCCGAGATCAAGGACCGCCGTTACCAGATCATTCACCACGACAGTCCCGACCCTCGTGGCGTGGATGTGGCTTTCCTCTACAATCCCCGTTTCTTCAAGGTGCTGAATGTCACAACCCAGAATATCAACAAGTATCTGGATGAACCCAAGCGCACCCGTGACCAGCTGACCGTTACCGGTATGCTGGCCGGCGAGAAAGTCTCCCTGTTGATCAACCACTGGCCCTCACGCCTGGGCGGCGAGGAGCAGTCGAGCTTCCTGCGCGAGGCTGCCGGACGCATGGCACGCGCTACCATCGACTCGCTGCTGCGCGACGACCCCAACCAGGGCATCATCTTCATGGGCGACTTGAACGACGACCCTCAGAACCGCAGCTGCTATGAGGCACTGGGTGCCAGGAAGGAGATCAAGGACTGTACGGAGGCCGGATCGGTGTTCAACCCGTGGTGGAATATCCTGGGCCGTGGCATCGGAACGCTGGGCTACAAGGGCAACTGGAACCTGTTTGACCAGATTGTTTTCACCGAGTATTTCCTGCGTAACTATGACAGCAAGGACAAGCCCACGTTGACCTACTCGCGTGCCGAGGTGCTGAACCGTAAGTTTCTGCGCAGCAACGAGGGCGACCGTCAGGGCTATCCGCTGCGCACCTACTCGGCAGGCATCTTCCTGAACGGTTACAGTGACCACTTCCCGACCATGATCTACCTGGTGAAGGAAATCAAGTGACGCCCTGCTGAAGAGACGTCAAACCATTAACGACGAGGGGATCGGCTGAAGGCATGCCGGCCCCCTCGTGGATTGATGTCGCTGCCAAAGGCGGGCGATTGAGCCCGTGATGGTAAAAAATATGCCCGATATCGGTCGGGATTCAAGATTTTGGAGTAACTTTGCGGCAAACAAAGATGATGAGAACATGATGACTGAAAAATTTGACATGGTGGCAAAGACCTTCCTGGGCCTGGAAGGGGTGCTGGCCGATGAGTTAAGGGCATTGGGTGCCGAGGAGGTGACCGAGGGTAACCGCGTGGTTTACTTCAAGGGAGATAAGGAGATGCTTTACAGGGCCAATTTTGCATGCCGCACGGCTGTGCGCATCCTCAAGCCATTTCTCACTGTCAAGTCGACCGGAGCCGACGACTTGTACCAGCAGCTCAAGACATTTGACTGGGAACAGCTGATGAGCGTGAAGACAACGTTTGCTATCGATGCCACAGTCTATAGTGAGGACTTCAATAACTCGAGGTTTGTCACTTATCGTGTCAAGGATGCTATCGCCGACTTCTTCAACGAGAAATATGGCAAGCGCCCCAGCATCAGACTCACCAATCCCGAAATCAGATTTGATGTCCACATCTCGGGCCGCGAAGTGACCCTGTCGCTTGACAGTAGCGGAGATCCGCTGTTCAAGCGTGGCTGGCGTGTCGCTCAGACCGATGCGCCCATCAACGAGGTGCTGGCTGCCGGCATCATACTGCTCAGCGGCTGGGACGGTCAGACTGACCTGATAGATCCGATGTGCGGGTCGGGGACATTCCTGATCGAGGCGGCGCTCATCGGTGCCAACATTGCACCGGGCGTATACCGTGACCACTATGCCTTCCAGCAGTGGAATGACTATGACGCCGACCTGTTTGACAAGATTTATAACGATGATAGCGGCGAGCGAGAGTTTAGCCACAAAATCTACGGCAGCGACATTGAAGGCAAAGCCATTGCCATCGCGCGCGCCAACGTGAAGAATGCGGGTCTGAACAAGTATATCGAGCTAGAGCGCCGCGACATCAACGACATCGAGGAGGTGCCGGCCGGAGGCACGCTCATCACCAATCCGCCCTATGGCGAGCGCCTGAACGTTGAGGACATCGAGTCGCTGTACCGCGACATGGGCTATAAGTTCAAGCACACCTTCAACGGGTATAACATCTGGCTCATCTGCTATGACAACGAGCTGCACTACAAGATAGGGCTGAAGCCGTCGGTGCGCTACAAGCTCAACAACGGCGGTCTCGACTGCGAGCTGCTTCAGTATGTCATCTTTGACGGCCGTTATGACGAGTTGCGCAGCCGTGGCGAGCACATCCGCAACGAGGACTTCCGCGCCAGTGAGCGCAGTCGTGGCAATTACCAGTCGCGCAAGGTGGGTCCCGAGGGCGAGTCCCGTTCACGCCGGCCGTCCCGTGACCGTGACCGTCGAGACGACGAGCGTCCGCGCCGCCGCTATGAGGGTGAGCGCCGCCGCGACGACGATGCCGTCGGCGATGACGAGCGCAGGCGTCGTTCGGCCATCGCCCGTGACCGGCGCATGATGGCCGATGTGGACAACCGCGACAAGCGGGGCCGCTACGATGACGACTTTGACCAGGAGTTCAGGCACTCTGAGACGTTTGCCAAGCGCATCCTGCGAGACCGCAAGCCCACGCTGGGCGCCGACAAGGAAGTGCCCATCATCCACGGGCGCCGCAAGAGCTGGAAGCGCCGTGACCTGGACGACCCTGCCAGTGACCAGAAGCCTCAGGGCGATAACGACAACGAATAAGTTTTCTTGTATTCGGCATTGATGCGGAATGTCGACTCGCGAGCACATCAACGAGTATTTTAACGGGCGACCGTTCATGATCCTGTGTGGGCTGTTGCTCATGCTCGCCACAGCCATGTGCCTGGCCATGGGCGTCGAGCCTGCAGCCGGAGGTAGTACGGGCGTCTTTTTCACGATGAAGGACTCGCTGATCGACAGCAGGACACTGTCGGCAGCCGTCAATGTGCTGTGCCTGCTGGCAACGGGAGGCATCATGCTGGCACTGAACAAGGTGTTCAGCTACGTGCGCTCGGTGACCCACCTGCTGGTGTCGGCCTTTTTTCTGTTGCAGTTGGCGCATCCAGCGGGCCTCGTCTCATTTAACACGGGGACATTGCTGTGCCTGGTGACAGCGCTGGCTATCATGCCGCTGTTTGCTGCCTATCAGGACCGTCATTCCCAGCGCAGCATCTTTCTCATCTTTGCCATCGCAGCGACAGGCAGCATGTTTCACTACGGATTCCTGATGCTGATACCCGCTTTTTTGCTAGGATTTGTCAACATTGGCGTGATGAACCTCAAGGGCATGCTGGCCATGCTGTTCGGACTGATAACCCCCTTCTGGATCGTGCTGGGACTGGGCATCGCTTCCCCGGCAGACTTTGTGGCACCGCATGCTGGAGGCATCTGGAATGTGCAGTGGACACTGAGCGAAGAGCTCTTGCTCACCGTGGCAGTTGTTACTGCCGTGCTTGGCCTTGTACTGGCCGTGATGAATCTGATGACCCTGATGAACTACCGGATGCAGACCAGGGTGTATAACGCCTTCTTTGTGTTCCTGCTTGTGATGGCTATCATAGCCATCGTCCTCGATTATCGGGATACAGCGGTGTACCTGCCGTTGCTCAACCTGATGGTTGCCGTGCAGGTGGCTCACACCCACACGTTGCGCACGACCGTGCGTCACCGCTATGTGTTCATGCTGTTGTTGATTCTAGGATGCATAGGCCTGGGAGCCGCTCAAATGCTGATGAGATGAAAATCGTTGTAGATAGCCATATTCCACACATTCAGGGCAAGATTGAGCCCCGGGCCGAAGTCTTGTACCTGGAGCCAGGCGACATCACCCGCGCTGCCGTCAAGGATGCCGACGCCCTGATCGTGCGCACCCGCACCCGCTGCGACGCAGCCTTGCTCGACGGCAGTCGAGTCAGGTTCATCGGCTCGGCCACCATCGGCACCGACCATATCGACTTGGACTACTGTGCTAGCCAGGGAATCACTGTGCGTAATGCCCCCGGCTGCAATGCCCCCGCCGTGGCCCAATGGGTATATTGTGCTATCCATGCCTGGATGAGAACACACAATATCCCTTCGCCCGCAGGCCTCACCCTGGGCGTCGTCGGTGTGGGACACATCGGTTCCATTGTTGCCCGCTGGGGTAGGGTGCTAGGCTTCAACGTCCTGCTCAACGACCCCCCGCGAGAAAATGGGGACGGTTCTTGTGATGATATTTTCGAGCCGCTCGAGACCCTGCAGCGCCGGTGCGACATCATCACGTTTCACACGCCTATCACGCGTGAGGGGCCGTGGCCCACGTGGCACTTGTGTGACAAGAGATTTCTCGACGGACTGGTGCAGTGCCGCCTGATACTGGATGCTGCGCGTGGTGCCATCGCAGATAATGCCGCCCTGCTGCAGTGGCATGGTGACGTGGCACTTGACTGCTGGGAAAATGAGCCAGACATATCGCGCGAGCTTCTTGAGAAATGCATAGTTGCAACACCCCACATTGCCGGCTATAGCGCCGAGGGCAAGCAGCGTGGCACCGCCATGATGCTAGAGGCGTTGAACGACTTTTACCACTGGGACATCCCCGTCCCGACGATTGCTGCCCCCGCGACTGGCGCACATGATGTTACCCTGGAGGGCATCGCCGCCAGCTATGACATCCTTGCTGATACCACAGCCCTGAAGACCACGCCCACAGCCTTTGAGTCCCTGCGCAACCACTACCTCCACCGCCCCGAATACCAGTAAAAAGTATCCAAATGGGTATTGTGGAAGTGGGGCGTTGATGGGTAATTATGCCCCGTGAATGAAAAAAGTAGGGGAAAAAGGTTTAGTAAATCGTCCTTAGTGTGTATATAGAGTGTATGACAGACAGTAAACGACAAATCGAACGGCTGTTCAGGCAGCACTACCGCGACATGTACCGGCTGGCTTGCATTCTCCTGCACGACGAGCAGGAGAGCATGGACGTCGTGCATGACGTGTTTGCCCGGCTGCTTGAGAACCGCAAACCGCTTGATGAGTCGACCGTGAGGACGCTGCTGCTGTCGTGTGTGCGCAACCAGTGCCTGAACGTGATGCGTGACCGCAAGATCGATGAACGGGCGCGGCAAATGCTGATGCTGGAAAAAGACGTTACCAGTCGTGAGGCCGAGGATCTCGAGGCCGAGATGGGAGCCTTGCGTGAAGGCGTTGCCAGCCTGGAGCCGCCCGCTTGCCGCGAGGTCATCTTGCTGCATTACCGCGACAGGCTCACCTACCGCGAGATTGCCGAGCGGCTGAAGGTGAGCGAGACAACCGTTTACAAGCACCTGCGCAGCGCACTCGATCAACTGCGATTAACCATTAAAACCCTTGAGCTATGAGCAAGACTGAACAACTGATGAAGATGCTGGAGCATCCCGAGCGATACACCGAGCAGCAGTGGCAGGACATCCTGGCTGATGGCGAGTGCCGCGAACTGTACTCGTTGATGGCCAAGACCCGCAGCGCCCTTGCTGGTGAGCAGGCCGATGAGCACCTCACCGACGAAATGATTGCCGAGCAGTGGCAACGCCTGGAAGCCGAGCAGCATGAGCCAGCCCTAGTCGTGCCCCTGTGGCGCAAGGTGGCAGCCGCTGTCGCTGTCGTTGTAGCCAGTGTTGGCATCGCCATCGCTGCGGTGTATGCCGGATTTTTCAGTTCCAAGCATAGCGACAACCGACCCGAACAAGTGGTCCAACAAGGCAATAGCCAAGAGAATACCGTCACCGATGAAGTGCAGGCACCGTCGCCCGACACCTTGTCGATGACTGCCGGGCCGCGCCTGTTTGAGGAAGTTCCACTGGAGCAGATACTCGCCGAACTCGCGCCCCACTATGGCGTGGAGGTGGAATACCGCTCAGACGACGTGAGGTCGCTGCGCCTGTTCTATCAATGGGAGCCCGAGTACTCGCTGGACAAGGTCGTCGAGATGCTCAACAATTTCGAGGCCTTCTCAATCCACCGCGAGGGTGACAGGCTGATTGTGGAATCGACAGCGTCAAAGTAACCCCTGACCATGAAACGAACATTCACCTTGTTCATGTGCATGGCGTTTGCCTTGCTGCTCACTGCTGCCGCGCAAACGGTCACCCACGCATTCCATGACGTGTCGATGAGCGATGCCCTCAAGTGGCTGCAACAGCAGACCAATCGGTACAAGATTGTGTTCATCTATGACGACCTGGAAGACTATCGGGTGACGACCCACTTGAAGAATCAGTCTGTCCCCGAGGCCATACGTCAAATCATCGGTTTTTATCCCATCAGCATGACACAGAAGGAGAACCACGAGATCTATGTCGAGGCCATCCACAAGACCGAGCATCGCCTCAAGGGCATGGTGGTGGATGAGCATAACTTGCCGTTACCCTATGCTAATGTAACACTGCTCAATCCTGCCGACTCGGCGATGGTGGGCGGTGGCGTGACTAACGAGAGCGGACGCTTTGTCATCCCTGTTGGCCAGCCGCGTGTCATCGTCCGCATCTCTTATGTGGGCTACCAAACGGTGCATCGGCTGTGTACACGTGACAACATGGGTACCATAAAAATGCGCCCGGATGTCACTGCCCTCAAGGAAACCGTAGTCACCGCCTCCAAGATGCAGATTGAGCGTGACGGTGCCAATTACACCCTGCGCAACCTGGGCGGCACCATCATGGGCAATGCCG
>CAMJXD010000038.1 GCA_946409635.1 uncultured Prevotellaceae bacterium | reverse complement strand
CACCTCAGCCATTCAAGAAAACTTTTAAGGCGTTTGGTTTGCACAATTATTCCCGTCCGAAAGGCGGTTAATACCATCGATGGGCCAACATCTAGAACATCGCCTAAATACAAGTCCTGTGCCAACGGCAGTGCTACCAAGCGTTCAGTCGCTTCAACGCCTCAATAGCGTCTTCATCGCCTTGCTCTGTGGCTTTTTGTGTACCAATGAATATAAATGGCTAAGTTGTGCTTTTTTGAGACGCCTTGTCCATTCTCGTCGTAGCAAAGGACCCAAAGGTATTGTGCGTTAGCGTCAGCGTTTCCTCGCCCTGCGGCTTTTTTGTACCAGTCCACTGCCTGCCGGTCGTCTTGTTGCACGCCTCGTCCATTGTGGTAGCAAAGGGCCAAATTGTTTTGTGCACCAGCGTTTCCTTGCTCTGCGGCTTTTTGGTACCAGTTGACTGCCTGCCGGTCGTCTTGTTGCACGCCTTGGCCATTGTGGTAGCAAACGCCCAAATTGTATTGTGCACAAGCGTCTCCTTGCTCAGCGGCTTTTTGGTACCAGAATACTGCCTGCTGGTAGTCATGTTGCACGCCTGGATTGTGGTAGCAAACGCCCAAATTGTTTTGTGCGTGAGCATCTCCTTGCTCTGCGGCTTTTCTGAGCCAGTACACCGCCTGCTGGTAGTCTCGTTGCACGCCTTGTCCATCCTTGTAGCAAAGGGCCAAATTGAATTGTGCGCGAGCGTTTCCTTGCTCTGCGGCTTTTCTGTACCAGTACACTGCCTGCCAGTAGTCTTGATGCACGCCTTGTCCATCCTCGTAGCAAAGGGCCAAATTGAATTGCGCGTTAGCGTATCCTTGCTCTGCGGCTTTTGTGAGCCAGTACACCGCCTGCCGGTAGTCTCGTTGCACGCCTTGTCCATCCTCGTAGCAAAGGGCCAAATTGTATTGCGCGTCAGCGTATCCTTGCTCTGCGGCTTTTTGGTACCAGTTGACTGCCTGCCGGTAGTCTTGCTGCACGCCTTGTCCATCCTCGTAGCAAACGCCCAAATTGTTTTGTGCGACAGCGTTTCCTTGCTCTGCGGCTTTTCTGTACCAGTTGACTGTCTGCCGGTAGTCTTGTTGCACGCCTCGACCATTCTCGTAGCAAAGGGCCAAATTGAATTGTGCGCCAGCGTCTCCTTGCTCAGCGGCTTTTCTGTACCAGTGCACCGCCTGCCGGTAGTCTTGTTGCACGCCTTGTCCATCCTCGTAGCAACCGCCCAAATTGAATTGCGCGTCAGCGTATCCTTGCTCTGCGGCTTTTTGGTACCAGAATACTGCCTGCCGGTAGTCTTGTTGCACGCCTTGTCCATTCTCGTAGCAAACGCCCAAATTGTATTGTGCGCCAGCGTATCCTTGCTCTGCGGCTTGACGAAAGCATTTTACTGCTTGCTCGTATTCCCCGTTATTGTAATGTTCCGCGCCAAGTGGGATGAGCTCTTCGGGAGACATCTTGGACTCTGTAGCCGTCTTGTTCGTTGTGGTGGGCTGGTTGCTTGAACGGTTGCAGCCGTGGGCCGCCAGCGAGGTGATGATCCGATCGATGCATGCCGAAGGCTGCTTAGGGTCAGACTGGATGAAATCGATGTTCACCAGATCAAAATCGATGCTGTCCTCATACTCCGAGTCATCAAGGCGGACAGGGATGACGGTCTTGCCTTTTTTAAGGGAGTAGCTGATTTCTTTGACAGTCCATTCCGATGCGTTTGAATTGACCGATGAAAAGAAGAGCACGACAGCCGAGTTCTTTATGGCTTTGACGATTTTGGCCTTGAATTGGTCGCCGCTATAGATGCCGTCACGGTCAATCCACACGCTGTAGCCGGCTTGGTTAAGTCGGTCGACAAACGGGTCGACGATGGCTGCGTCTTTTCTTGAGTAGCTGATGAAAACGTCGTATTCCATTAGACGGATGGTTTGGTGGGTTATGTAGCTGCAAATTTACAACCTTTCCATGAAATGTCAAAAAAACAAGAGGCTGTGTCATAATTCAAGCCTGCATAGGTGTCCGTGCTACGCACGGAAAAATTTAACAAAATCATAAATAAAATTAAAATAAAAATTCATTTTGCTTAATTTTTATACAAATTTTGTTCTATTTTTCGGCCGTAAGGCCGATTAAAAAAGAGGTATTGAGTTATTCAACACCCTCTAATGCTACCAGATGCGCTAATTATGACCCAGCCTCGCGCTCGAGCAGCTCGATGATGGCGCTGGGCTGTCCGTCGATGGCGAGTGCGACGATGTAGCCGCCGTCGATGGGGTAGAGGGTGGGGGTGAGCTGGTCGCCCAGGCGGGCGGCGATGCGGTACTCGACGCGCATGTCGGCGACCTGGAAGCCCTCGGGCAGCAGTTCCATGGCGATGCGGACGTAGTTGGCGTTGTTCATGTGGCGGTTATAGTCGATGTCGTCGCGCATGACCTGGACGGGAGACATGACGGTGCCTTCCTGCTTGGGCAGGATGATGCGGCGGCCGCGGTAGTTCATCTCCTGCTTGGGCTCGAGGGTGAGCGAGGCGATGGCGTCGGCCGAAAGCCGTGCGAGCTTGCCCGTGGCCAGGTCGACAAACGCGCCCATGCTCCAGGTGCGATAGCAGGGCTTGCCCTGGGCGTCGCGGATGATGGTGTTGCGGAATCCGTACATCGGCATCACCTCATAGATGGAGGTGGTCACCGTGAGCTCCTCCTTGAACTGTGGCACGCGCACGACCTCGACCTGGCGTGTGGCCAGCAGCTGCGTCATGTTGTTGTCGTTGAAGAACTTGCGGGCCGCTGGCTCGCTGTCGATCCACATCTCGGAGCAGTCCTGCATCATCTGCAGAGCTGAATACAGCTTCAGGCGTCCCTCGCTGTCACAGCAGCTGGTGGTGACCTTGTAATTGAGTGTGTACATTGTTGTGTCTTGAATTGATGATAGTTGATGAAATGACGGGCACAAAGGTACGCATTTTTTTTGTGGCAATGATATAGCTGTTGGCCTGGCTAATGAAAATCAGATGTATCGACGGTGTGTCAAAACCGAAGCCAAGTCAGGCGGCTTAGTGTGAGGTCTTTCTGGAATGATTTGATGAAGACCTCAGGCCCAGGATGATGTCGATGATGGCATTGGCGTCGGCGATGTCCGTCTCGCCGTCGCCGTTGACGTCGAGCGTGGTGTCGCCCGTGATGATGGCAGCGACAAGGGCCTCGACGTCGGCAATGCTGACCTCGCCGTCGGCATTCACGTCACCGGTAATGGCCATGTCCACCTCCTGGATGTTCAGGAACTGCTTCCACACGTCGGCGGCCCGATAGGCTGCGGCACAGCCCAGCGGCACATACAGGGTGGCCTGGCTGTAGCATGCCTGGTCGAAGGTCTGGGCCGAGGCCACGGCGGGCGGTACGGTGGCCTGGCTAGTGATGGTCGTGATATCTGAGCAGCCCTGGAAGGCGTTGCGGCCGATGGACGTCATCGTGGCGGGTATCGTCAGCGCCTCGACATCCATGCCGCAGAAGGCATAGTTGCCGATGGTGCTGACCGATGGCGGCAACGACAGACGAGTCACTTGCTGGCCGCCCACGTAGAGGCGGTGGGCCAGCATCAGCGGGTTGGCGTTGGCCATGTTGAACTTGATGTTGCACCAGGCCTGGATGTCGCTGATGTGGACAGCGGTGAGCTTGTTGCAGTTGCCAAAGGCCTTCTCGTAGATCAAGACGACATGTGGCGGCAAGTATAACTGCTCCAGCGCACAGCGATGGAATGCCATGGTCTCGATGGACTTGAGCGAGTCGGGCAGGACCACGCGCGACAAGCTGGTGCAATAGTTGAACGTGCCGTTGTTGATCTTCCTGATCTGTTGCCCCAGTCTTGCGCTCACCAGGTGGGTGCAGTACTCAAATGCCAGCGAGCCCAGCGTCTTGACCGAATTGGGCAGCGTGATGCTGTCGAGTCCCGCATGGCTGAAGGCTCGGGTGCCGACCTTGGTGACCGATGCCGGGATGTGCACCGAGCGTAGCCCCTCGCAGTCCCGAAAGGCGTTGTCGGCGATGCTCGTGACCGTGAAGCTCAGGCCATTGAACGAGACCTTCTCGGGGATGACCACGTCGCCGCTGTAGCTGTTGTAGCTCTTGTCCCTGCACGTGACGGCGAGCGTGTTGTCGCCGGTCTGGTCGTAATAGATGCCGCCCACCTTGTAGTCGCAATCGTAGCTCTCGACGGCAGGACACACGCCGTGCAGCATCGCGTGGCCGCTGCTGGGCTTGTAGCCGCCACCGTTCATCGCATCCAGTGCGAAGTAGCCGTCACACCATCCGTCCCACCCCCAGTTGACGTGATAATTGCTCCCGTCGTAACCGTCGATCACAAAACTGTGAGAATCGCTGGCGCTCTGGCCCGAGTAGATGACAGGGCGCCCGGCAAACAGGTCTTCCTGGAGCAAGGCATGCCACTCGTCGTCGGCGTAATAACCGCGTTGCAGGTGTGTTGCCGTAGGCTCATAGCCGAAAAGTTTCAAGGCCTTGAGCTGATCGGCGGAAAAAGCCGCGCTGCTGGCTATCGTGTAATCCATCTTGCAGGCCTGGCCGCAATAGCGCATCAGCAGCGCCACAGCATCACCTTGCTCAGGAGTGTATCCCCCCTCGCTGTAATGGTCCAGCATCAGGTCCCACTGCACTGGGGCCGATGGCAGCGCCGGCACCTTGAGGCCCAGCGTTGACGTGGTGTAGGCCGGCACCGGCGGCAGTTCGGCCGGAAATTGCCAGTAGTTCACCACCTGGGCCATTGACGTGGCCACGCAGCCCGTCACACACGGCTTGCCGTCGACCTGCGGGCAACGGTCGCGGTAGGGCGCGCGTTGGCCCCATGTGGTCGAGAGCAGCAGGGGCACGACCGTGGCCTCCCCGGCGATGCGCCGCGATGGCTGGCAGTCGGGATGGGCAAACAGGTACTCCATCTGCCGGGCATACTGGTCGAGCAGCCACTGCACGTTGTCGGGCAGGGCCGTCATGTCGATAGCCCTGTCGCCATAGGCCAGCACTTCGGCGGCCCTGTCGTCACCCGCCACGATGACAAAACCGTTGCCGTCGCTGGCGTTGAACACATAGTAGTCGGCCACCGCGGCGTTGCTGGCCGAGGTGGCGGTGTGAACAAGTTGAAACTGAGCGTGATGGGCACACGTGAGCCGCGATTTGTCTGATGTGGCAAACTGCGTTGCCGCCTTACTGGCGGCAGCGGCATCGACGGGCGCCGCTGGCATTATCGTCGGCAACAGGGCCGACACCATCGCAGTTATCAGATATCTCAGGCGATTCTTCATCTTCTTGGGTTTGAGAGGGCTCACGTGTCGCTTGCCGCTGCAAATATAGCAACAATGCGCCAATGATGCAACATTATTCAGGTTGCCCTGCTGTTCACGCAATCGATAGTAATTGATTGAATGCCGGCTTTCCCTGACGGGATTTTGCCTGATAATCCTCATTATTAATATACTTTAAGGGGGCGGGGTGGGTGAGATTGCGGGATTTTTTGTACCTTTGCGGCGTTTTTGTGCTCAAGATGCACAAGTGGCTGTAAATAAAAGAAATATCAACGAAATAACCATAAATTGAAAGAAGAAACTATTATGGGTTTAAGAATCATTGTTCTGGCCAAGCAAGTGCCAGACACCCGCAATGTGGGTAAAGACGCGATGAAGGAGGACGGTACCATCAACCGTGCTGCCCTGCCCGCAATTTTCAACCCCGAGGATCTGAACGCCCTGGAGCAGGCATTGCAGCTCAAGGACGCCCATCCCGGCTCGACCATCACCCTGCTCACGATGGGCCTGCCCCGCAGTGCCGAGATGGTGCGCGAGAGCCTGTATCGCGGTGGTGACGACGGCGTTGTGCTGACCGACCGTCCGCTGGGCGGCGCCGACACGCTGGCCACCAGCTATTCGCTGGCCCAGGCCATCAGGCACATGGGCGAGTTTGACATCATCGTGGGTGGCCGCCAGGCCATCGACGGCGACACGGCCCAGGTGGGACCGCAGATTGCCGAGAAGCTGGGTCTGCCCCAGGTGACCTATGCCGAGAGCATCCAGGTCGCTGACGGCAAGGCCACCATCAAGCGCCGCATCGAGCGCGGTTTTGAGACCGTTGAGTGCCCGCTGCCTCTGGTGGTTACCGTCAACGGCAGCGCCGACGCTTGCCGTCCCCGCAACGCCCGCCTGGTGCAGAAGTACAAGTATGCCGTCACGCCCAGCGAGAAGGCCGCTCTGCCTGCCGACCGCCAGGCGCTGGTCGACAACCGTCCTTACATGGCCATCAAGGAGTGGGGCGTTAAGGAAATCGAGGCCGACCCCGAGCAGATCGGTATGGCCGGTTCGCCCACCAAGGTGAAGACCATTGTCAACGTAGCTTTCCAGGCCAAGGAAGCCCGCCGCATCGACGCCGCTGCCGATGCCGAGCTCGAGGGTCTGGTGAAGGAACTCATTGCCGACCACATCATTGGATAAAATTTAAGGACTTTAAGGACTTTAAAGACCTTAATGACATTAAAAGAGAAAAAACTAGAGAAAATGAACGACAAGAATAATCTGATAGTCTATTGCGAGTATGACGAGGGCCGCATCGCCGACGTCAGCCTCGAACTGTTGACCAAGGGCCGCCAGCTGGCCACCCGCCTGGGCTGCCGCCTCGAGGCGCTGGTGCTGGGTGATAAGCTCGACGGCATCGAGCAGGAGCTGTTCCCCTATGGCGTTGACGTGGTCTATAAGGTGCAGGACGAGCGCCTGTTCCCCTACACGTCGCTGCCTCACTCGAGCGTAGTGACCACGCTGTTCAAGGAGATTGAGCCGCAGGTGTGCCTCATGGGCGCCACCACCATTGGCCGTGACCTGGGTCCCCGCGTGTCGTCGTGCCTGCACAGCGGCCTGACCGCCGACTGCACCTCGCTGCAGATCGGTGACCACACCGATGCTGCCAAGGGCAAGGAATACAAGGACCTGCTGTACCAGATCCGTCCCGCATTTGGCGGCAACATCGTTGCCACCATCGTCAACCCCGAGTGCCGTCCCCAGATGGCTACCGTGCGCGAGGGCGTGATGAAGAAGGAAATCTTTGATGCCAACTACAAGGGCGAGGTCATCAACCTGGATCCTGACAAGTATATCGACCCTGCCAGCCTGGTGGTGAAGATCATCGACCGCGAGATCGAGCAGAGCAAGGTCAACATCAAGAACGCCCACATCATCGTGGCTGGTGGCTACGGCGTGGGCAGCAAGGAGAATTTCGACATGCTCTTTGAGTTGGCCGACGTGCTCGGCGGCGAGGTGGGTGCCTCGCGCGCTGCCGTCGATGCCGGTTTCACCGACCATGACCGCCAGATTGGCCAGACCGGTGTCACTGTGCGTCCCAAGCTCTACATCGCCTGTGGTATCTCGGGCCAGATCCAGCACATTGCCGGCATGAACGAGAGCTCGATCATCATCAGCATCAACACCGACCCCGATGCGCCCATCAACGCCATTGCCGACTACGTGATCACGGGCGCTGTCGAGGACGTGGTTCCGCGTCTTATCAAACACTACAAGAAGAATTCTAAATAATAGTTTTCAGTTGGCAGTTGTCAGTTTTCGGCGGCATCCGCAATCACTGACAACTGGAAACTGAGAACTGAAAACTGAAAAACTGAAAATGGCTAACTTTTATACCGACAATAAAGCGCTCCAGTATCACCTGCGCCATCCGCTGATGAAGCAGATTGTCGCCCTGCGCGAGCGCGACTATACCCAGAGCGAGAAATTCGACTATGCGCCCCTCGACTTTGAGGACGCCATGGACTCCTATGAGCGCGTGCTGGACATCATCGGCGAGGTGTGCGGTGACATCATCGCCCCCAATGCCAAGGATGTTGACTTGGAGGGTCCCCATCACGAGAACGGCCGCGTGCGCTATGCCAAGGGCACCGAGGAGAACCTCAAGGCCCTGAACCAGGCTGGCCTGATGGGCATCACCTTGCCCCGCCAGTACGGTGGCCTGAACATGTCGTCGATTCCCTATATCATGGCTGCCGACATGGTGAGCCGTGCCGATGCGGGATTTGTCAACGTGTGGGGTCTGCAGGACTGCGCCGAGACCATCAACGAGTTTGCCAGCGAGGACCAGAAGCAGCGTTTCCTGCCCCGCACCTGCAAGGGCGAGACCCTGGCGATGGACCTCACCGAGCCCGATGCCGGCAGTGACCTGCAATCGGTGATGCTCAAGGCTACCCAGGACGAGGACGGCACTTGGCGCCTGAATGGAGTGAAGCGCTTTATCACCAATGGTGATGGCGACATCTCCCTGGTGCTGGCACGCAGCGAGGAGGGTACCCGCGACGGCCGTGGCCTGTCGATGTTCATCTACGACAAGCGCGACGGCGGCATGACCGTGCGCCGCATCGAGGACAAGATGGGTATCCACGGCAGCCCCACGTGCGAGCTCGTGTTCAAGAACGCCAAGGCCGAGCTGTGCGGCGACCGCAAGCTGGGCCTGATCAAGTATGTGATGTCGCTGATGAACGGTGCCCGCCTGGGCATCGCTGCCCAGAGTGTGGGTGTGAGCGAGGCCGCTTATCAGGAGGCTATCGCCTACGCCCGCAGCCGTGAGCAGTTCGGCAAGGCCATCATCAACTTCCCCGCCGTGAGCGAGATGATTGCCAACATCAAGGCCAAGCTCGATGCCTCACGCACCCTGCTGTATGAGTGCACCCGCTTTGTGGATATGTACAAGTCGCTGGAGGCCATCAGCCGCGAGCGCACCCTCGCCCCCGAGGAGCGCAAGACCATGAAGGCCTACAACCGCCTGGCCGACGCCTTCACGCCGCTGGCCAAGGGCATGACGAGCGAGTTCTGCAACCAGAACGCCTATGACTGCGTGCAGATTCACGGTGGTAGCGGCTTCATGCGCGACTATGCGTGCGAGCGCATCTACCGCGATGCCCGCATCACCAGCATCTATGAGGGCACGACCCAGTTGCAGGTGGTAGCCGCCATCCGCCACGTCACCACCGGCACCTATCTGAACCAGATCAAGGAGTATGCCGGCCGCGAGTACAGCGAGGCTGTCGCCCCCATGCGCGCCAAGCTCGAGGCGATGACCGCCCTGTATGAGGAGACGATGGCCAAGGTCAAGGCCGTAGAGGATCCCGAGTACATCACATTCCATGCCCGTAGGCTGGTCGAGATGCTGGGCCACATCATCATGGGCTATCTGCTCATGGGTGACGCCAGCCAGGAGCCCGACCTGTTTATGGACAGCGCCAAGGTCTATGTCAACATGGGCGAGGCCGAGGTAGCACGCCACGCACGATTCATCGGCGCGTTCAACCCCGCCGACCAAGCCGCCTACATGCGCCAGTAATTGTCAACTACGAATTCACGTATTAAACTAATTGTTTTTACTTGATTTTTTTATATTGTGAAAAAGTACAGATATTCAATGATGGCCATGCTGTTGGCATTGTTTACCGTTGGCTTGACCGCCTGTAGCAATGACGACGAGCCCAAGGTTGCTGATATCGTCGGGACTTGGCAATACAATCATCCTGATGATGAAGAAAATGATGATTATGATCTGTATTATCAATTCACCAAAGACGGTAAGTTTCATCTAGTGTGGAAATCTCATGACGAATCTTCTGGTTATGGCAAACGCAGTTTTTTTGTTTATCACGGAACATATACCGTATCGGGGAAGAAGTTGATAGTCACCTACGACTCGCTCGACCCCTTGACTGGTCTTGCCGAGACCTCAGAAGGCGAATATTCAGTCCTGGGCGACAGACTGATGTTTCTCGGCGGAGAAGAACCTACATTCACCCGTGTGGAGGACAGTGTGATAGAACCCTATCTGAATGCAGTTCCTCATCCTTGCTGACAATATACCGTGTCCCTGCCGAGGCCCATCGGCGGGGACACGGTTTTTTAGCGTGTGGAATTGGCAGGTTTAAGTAAAAGGACTACTTTTGCGACAACTATGAATCGTGAGAAGGAGATATACAGGGTGACGCTGGTGGGCAGTGTGGCCAATGTGGCCCTGCTGACCTTTAAGTTCATTGCGGGTGTGATGGGCCACAGTTCGGCGATGATTGCCGATGCCGTGCACTCGCTCTCGGACTTCATCACCGACGTGATCGTGCTGGCCTTTGTGCACGTGAGTGCCAAGCCTCAAGATGTGAGCCACGACTACGGCCATGGCAAGTATGAGACGTTTGCCTCGTTTATCATCGGCCTGGCACTGGTTGCGGCCGCCACGGGCATCATCGTGTCGGGAATCACCTCGCTGGTGCAATGGACGGGCGGCAAGCAGCTTGAAGCCCCCGGCTGGCTGGCCCTGGTGGCAGCGCTGGTGTCGATTGTGGTCAAGGAGGTCCTCTATCGCTACACCGCCCGCAGCGGCAAGCGTCTCGATTCCCAGGCCCTGGTGGCCAACGCATGGCATCACCGCAGCGACGCGTGGTCGTCGATAGCAGCGGCCGTGGGCATCGGCGGAGCCATCCTGTTAGGACAGCGATGGACTGTGCTCGACCCGCTGGCCTCGATCGTCGTGGGCGGACTGCTGGTCAAGGTGGCCGTGGGCTTGATGCGCAGCAGCGTCGACGAACTCACCGAGCACTCCCTCTCCAGTGACGTGGAAAAAGAAATCGAGGAAATTATCTGCTCCTTCCCCGACGTGAGCGAGCCGCACAACCTGCGCACCCGCCGCATCGGCACCCGCCTGGCCATCGAGGCCCACGTGCGCATGGACGGCAACCTGCCGCTCAGCGTCGTCCACGACCGTGCTACGGCCATCGAGCGGCGCCTGCGCGACCGCTTCGGCAAGCAGACTCACGTCTCCATCCACATGGAGCCCGTCAAGTAAACCACCCTGCATGGCCTTTTTATTGCTGTCAGGTAAACAATCTCACGCCGCAAAGATCTAGGCGAGGATATAGCCGTTGGCCCATCGGTGGTATGAGGCAGTGTCCTAAAATCGTTCCCGAAAATGTTGTACTCGTTGTTTAGAGGTGGTCGTTGTTGTCTGAAAAAAACAGTTGTCAGTTTTCAGCCGTCATGAAGGCGGAGGCCGCTGACAACTGAAAACTGACAACAGAAAACTCTGTCACCCGATAATTACTTGTCCAGGATGATGCCGATGACGGCATTGACGTCGGCGAGGTTGACCTCGCTGTCGTGGTTCACGTCGCCCTCAAGGCCGGCCGTGGCGGGAGCCACGCCGAAGAGCTCGACGCTGATCACCTGACCCATCATCGACATCATGTCGATATCGATGGTGGCGCTCAGGGCCGTGTCGGTGAAGCGTGCCGTCAGGTTGATGGGCACTTCGCCCAGCAAGGGACCGGCCCACATGTCATACTGGGTATCGGTACCCTCGGTGATGTTGATCTTGTCATTAAACTTGATGGTGGTGAAACCGTGGGCGTCAGTTCCCTGAACGTTGCTCACGGCAATGTTGCCCACGGGCATGGGCATGTTGCCCATCCACAGGACAAAGTTGTTCAGGCTCAGGTTGTAGGCGCCGTCGGTCTGGGTGATGACAACGGGAACGTCGTCTTGCTCGGTGGCTTCACCGTTGATAGTGACCTTGATGTGGCTGGTGTAGTCGGTGGCGCTCATGGCCATCACACAGCATGCAGCTGCAAGGAATGTCAAAAATTTCTTCATCATAGTCTCTTGTTTGCTTATTAGTAGTGTTATAATCCTGTTGTTGATGTCGTGCATCAGTTGTTGAGCAGACTGGAGATGAGCATGGTGGTGTCGGTGATGTTGATCTTGCCATCGTTGTTCATGTCGGCATTCTGCTCGTTGATGGCATTGCCGTTGATCAGGTAGTTGATCAGGGCCATGACGTCGGTGATGTTTACCATACCGTTGCCGTCGATGTCACCGAGCTTGGCTGCGGGAACCGTCACGTTGATGATGTAGCAGCTGGCCGTCTGCAGGTCGCCCGACACCACGCTCACGGCGATGCGGTAGCTGCCGTCGGCGTTCTGCTCCATCGACTTGGTGAGCACGGCGCTGGCGCCCTCGATGGTGGCGGTAAAGTCATTCAGGTCGGGCGTGCCGGCAAGTTCCATGCTGTAGGTGGTCACGGCGGGGTCCCAGCCCTGGATGGTCGTGCCCTGATAGCGCAGGTCGGTCATCGAGGCCAGGTACACGAGCTGCATGTCGTCGATGTAGAGCATGTCACCTGCCATGCCCTTGCCGGGGTTCTTGTTGGTCGAGAAGGTGATAAAGATGCCCTTGGACTCAGCGTTGTTGGCGGCATAGCTGTCGTAGTCCATCGGGAAGGTGAACTCCGTCCAGTCGCAGGGGGCAATCTGGCCGCCCACGATGCTGCCCGACAGGTTGGTGTAATTTTTATCTGTGGGCTCCTGGTAGTAGCTGCCATCAAAGGTCTTCACGCTCACGTTGGCCCTGTTGGTGTCAACTGGGGTGCCCTGCTGGTACTTCAGCCACACCTTGAACTGGTCGGGCTTGGCATACAGCGGCATGTAGAAGTCGTTACCGTAGCTCTCGGCAGTCGACGCATTGTTGTTGGTGTTGGTGGCGCTGGTCGATCCGGCATTGAGGCGGCCGCTGGTCATGGTGCCGTTGGCGATGGTGCCAAATGCGCTCCTGGCGGTGATCACGGCGCTGTATTCGCCGCTAGCACCCTCGTGGATGTCATCGCTCTGTGCCAGCTCGGCGGGTGATGCCCAGGCCCAAGTGCCGGTCGCGGTCTTGAAGCCGTGCCAGCGGTTGGGCTCGCCGTTGCTTGCGGTCCAGGCTTCCAAGTTGCTGTTGGGGAGCTGGAAGTGGTCGCCCACGGTGTTGAACCACATGGTCACGTTGCGGTCGGGTAGGGTGACGTCGGCGGCCATCATGCCGTCGACCGTGCGTGCCATGAGCACGGTGCGCAGGTCGCCATAGTTGGCGGTGGACACGTAGCGCTCGGCACTATAGACGGTCACGCCATCAACAGTGGCGGCGGGCACGTCATACATCTTCATGGTGCCGAAGTTGAAGACAGGCACCTCGAGGTCGAGTTCATACAAGCCGTTGGCGGCTGGGGTGACCGTCACGGTGACGTCGGCGGTACGAGAGAATCCGCCCATGGTGACCAGGATGGTACCCGTGTAGCTCTCAGCGCTCAGGGTCATTGCTGCCATCATGGCCATGCAAAAAGTAAAAATCGCTTTTTTCATTGTAGTTATTAAATAGTAAAATTATAGTTTTGAATAGTTGTTATCTGATGCGATAGGTGATGCCCAGGCTGCCATACATGGGTCGAAGCGTCTGCACCGAGTGGAAGTCGCTCTTGAACAGGCCGCTCAAGCCATAGGTCAGCTCGGCAAACATGCCCCAGCGGCGGTGGAACTGCCAGTCGGCTCCCACGTCCAGGCCCCACTGCACGTGGCGCATGTTGTGGTCAAAGTCAAAGTCTCCCCTGTCGCCGGGATCGCGGCCCATCTCGATCTTGGGACCCACCGGGGTGCCCTCGCGCAGGTAGCCGTCGTAGGCCCATCCCCAGAACTTGCGGCTCGTCAGGCACGCCAGGAACACGCCCCCGCGCAGCCTGAACGATTGCGACAGGTCGTATTGCGCCTGGATGGGGAGGCTGATGCGGCGCTGTGTGGTCCTGATGCGCACGTTGCCGTTGAAGATGCCCTTGAGAGACTCCTCGCCGCGCACCACCTCGATGTCGTAGTTCTTGACGCGGCTGTCAACGTCCATGCTGCCCAGCTCGTAGCGCACGCCCGTGTGCAGCGACCAGCGGTCCTTGAGCGGCAGTGTGCCCTCGAGCGAGATGGTAAAGTTCAGACCCGGGTCAAAGTTGTTGATGCCGCGTATCTCGTTGCCCATGTGGGTGGGCAGGGTGCCGCCCAGGGCATAGCCCAGACGCGCGTCCACCTTGACGCTGTCGAGTATCGTGGCGTTGATGCCCAGCGTGCTGGCGGCTGCCATCACGGCGGTGAGCAAGATATGCTTGATGTGAATCGTCATGTCCTTGTCAACAATAAAAAACAGAAACTAGCGTGTGAAAAATAATATGTACCAAATCAATCGTTGTTACTCCTGGTGGGAACAGATGAGCCGCACCTTGTCGACACACAGCCGGCTGCCAATGGCACCGATAAACTCGCCGCCGGCCGAACTCGACGAGAAGACGATGGCCAGGCTGTAACCACGGCTGGCCAGCAGCTGCTCGTCGACCTCCTCGCGGTACTCAAACTTCACGTCCCACGGTGTCCACTCGCTCGTGGGGGCCACGTAGTCCAGCTTGGCCACGGCCACAATCAGGTCGCTCGAGAGCACGTTGTCGCCGTAGAGCACCACCTCGTTGCCCTGGGCATCGTGGTTGCGGTAGAACACGGCATAGACGTCGGCCGTGTCGACGCGTCCGGCGATGGGATTGCCGTAGAAGTCCTGGACCGTCGGGCCCGGCTCAAAGGTGTAGTACCCCGTGAAGCGGTCGGGACGGCTGGTGAAGGGGATGCCGAAGCGCGTGGCATGCAGGTGGTCGCTCATGGCGATGCGGATGTCAAACGTGCCCAGGAACAGGTTGCCGGCGGCCAGGCGCTTGTTGGCCATGCGGCCAAACGGGCCCGTGTCGCGCGTGGTCAGGCACACGGCGGCGCCGTCATAGCCCTGGGCCAGCGGGGTAGTGGGGTAGTCCTCGGCCTTGGCCGTGCTCATCGAGATGCGGAATCCGGCATTGGCCGTGGCCCAGTCGTTGCCCAGCGTGCCGTCGGGCAGCACGTTGTGCCACATGTAGTAGCGCTGGGTGGCCGTCTCCAGCTCGTAGTGTTCAAAGTCGTAGCGCAGCGTGTCGGCCACGGTGACGGCCGTGGGCACCACGCTCACGCGGTAGTGGCGCTGCCAGCGTCCGTCCTGCGACGTGACGGTGTACAGCACCGCTCCGTGACTGAAGTCGTGTGTGCTGCCGCTTGCCGGCGACACGGTGGCCCCGGCCGACAGGGTGAACACCGGCGACAAGGCGCTCACGTCGGCATCGCTGCGCACGGCAAACGTGATGACGCTGTCGGTCGAGAAGACGGCCTGCAGCGAATCGGTGGCCTGAAAAAAGAATTGCTCGGGGTTCTCAACGTGCAGCAGTGCCGTCTCGATGTCGGCCTCACAGCCGTCGGGTTCGCTGCCAAAGCACCCTGAAGCTACTGTCATCAGTAGCACCATAGCCATTGCGGGGAGGGCGCGGTGGCGCCACTCACAATATGATTTTGTGCTCATTATCATTCTCATTACCTGATTTCAAACTTGCAAAGTTAGAAAAAATATTGTTTTCGGGTATCATTTGCACCCTTTTTTTCATTTCCTATGTGAACGATCAGATGGCGCGGCATTGTTTTTAATGCCGATTTCGCTCATGAGAACGTATTCGGCGAACCAGGCCTCACGCTAAGCCGCAAAGCCGCGAAGTATTTAATATTCAGGTTTTTAAAGCAACTGCGCCACTTTAATGATTTGAATGTCTTATAAATAAATCTATGAAACTAAATAAATCTATGAAACGATGTAGCAGTTGACCCTGCGTTGCAACGTCTCGGCATTAAACCGTGCTAGCGCACGGGATATTAAAAGAAAATTTTATTTTAAAATTAAATTGTTTAATGAGGCAGTGTCATGAATCAAGGCTGCATGGGTGTCCGTGCTGCGCACGGAAAAATTTAACAAAATTATAAATAAAAATTAAAATAAAAATTGATTTTGTGTGAAAGCTAGCGAGCCGTCGCTGGAGGCGACTCCCTGTGCCGAAAGCCGAGATGGGGTCGCCTCCGGCGACAGCCTATTGCTCACCATGACCGCCAGTGAATCAGACGCCCTCGCTCACGCTCGGCAGCCTGATTTACTGGCGGTTACTCAGAGTGCCGCCCTTGGGGCGTCAGATTCTCATTTTGCCAGCTGATGAGCAAATGTAACAAAACTTGATGTGGAACACCCGAAGGGTGGCCTCTGAGTAGCCGTGGGTAATGACGGCGACTGAGCTCGGCGAAGGAGACGGCATCACCCACGGAA